>CAKKRC010000110.1 GCA_919902495.1 Nitrospiria bacterium | reverse complement strand
CTGGGCGCCGCTGATGAGGTTCAGGTTGGGAATGGACGTCTTGATGATGACGTCGTTGATGTTCTCGACGCGGCGGTTCAGGAAGTCCGACAGGGTCATCTCCGGGACGCCGATGCCGAGCGTGGTGTGGAGGTTGGCGCCGCCCAGGTCCGCATCCACGAGCAGGACCTTCTTCTTGAGGCGGGCGAGGGTTATGCCGATGTTGCCGGTGATCAGGCTTTTGCCGATCCCGCCCTTGCCGCCGCCGATGGCCCAGATCTCCTTTTTCCGCAGGGCTTCCTGGAGTTCGATCATCCTTGCCTCGATGCCTCCGATGCGATCGTTTCGTCCGCCGATCCCTCGTCTTCGGCCTGCGCCGTACCCGCGGCATCCAGGGCCTCGACCGCCTCTTCCTGCAGCGGTTCGCTCTCGCCGCCGTCTCGCTCCGGAAGGTCCTCCACCATGGAATTCTCGCCCGCGTCGAGTTCCTGGAACTCCTTCAGCGTGGGCAGGGCAGCGAGGTCCTTCAAGCCGAAGTATTGTAAAAATTCGACGGAGGTGCCGTAGAGCATGGGCCTTCCGGCGACGTCCTTCTTTCCGACGATCTTGACGAGCCGGCGCTCCATGAGGTTCCGCACGATGCCGCCGATGTTCACGCCCCGGATGGCCTCGATCTCCGGCCGGGTGACCGGCTGCTTGTAGGCGATGATGGCAAGGGTCTCGAGCGCCGGCCGCGACAGCCGCGTTGTGACCTTGACGGTCTTGAACTTCCTCACCCAGGGCGCCTGCTCGGGGCAGGTTGCAAGCTGGTAGCCGTTGGCCACCTCCGCCAGCATGACGCCGGCGCCGCGGCCGTCATAGTCCGCTTTGAGCGCCTGGAGCTGCGCCTCGATCTGTTCCTTTGATGCGTCCTCGAAGATGCCTTTGAGCCGTTCCACGGACAGTGGGCCCCCGCCGATGAACAGGAGCGCTTCGATCGCTGACTTCAATTGCTTATCGTCCAAACTAACACCTCGTGAATAAGTCAAATTCGACACGGGGACACGGGGAAGGGGGGACGCGGGGAAAAAGCCTCAAGCCTTGTCTCCCTGTCACCCCGTCTCCGCGTCGGGTCGTATTACATTCCCGCCGGATCGCCCATCCTGCCCAGCGCCACCTTGGCGTTCATCTTCACGTCGAGGTCCGTGCTGTCCAGGTGCTTCCGGATCAACGGGAGGGCGTCCTTCACGGCTGCGGGATTCGAGCTGCCGATGTTCCCCAGTGCCGCGATGGCGTTCTTTACGGCGTTGGGATGGCCGCTGTCCAGGTACTTGATCAGCCGGGGCACCAGGTCCGCCACTTCCTTCGGGTAGTGGAGGCCGATGGCGCCCAGGGCGAAGAGCACGCCGCCGCAGGACGCTTCCTTCGAGAACTCCAGGACCTCGATCAGCTTGGGCAGGATGCCGCGGATCATCTGCGGCTCGATGATGCCGAGCTTGCCCAGGGCGTGGGCCGCGGCCTCCCGCTCGTCGTCGTCGCCCGACTCCAGCATGGTGATCAGCCGGGGTGTCATGTCCTTTACCAGGTGGATGAAGGAGAACCCGATGTTCCCCAGGGCGTAGGCCGCCTCCTGCCTTACCAGGCTGATATCGTGGTCCAGCAGCGAAGCCAGCTTCGGCACGGCCTTCGACGACGCGTCCTCGTACCGGTAGGCGAGGTTCCCCACGGCGTTCGCCGCGTCGATCTTCACGAAGGGATCGGCCTCGTCCATGAGGGCGATGAGCCGGTCGATGTAGGGCCGCGTGTCCTTGGGGTAATCGAACCCGACGCGGGACAGGACGTTCAGGACGCCGGTGCGCACGTCGCCGTCCTTCTCTGCCAGCAGTTCAACAAGCTGTCCGACGAGGGACCGGTCCGCGTAGACCGCCGTTTCCATTTCTCCGAACTTCTTTTCACGGGCCAGGGCTTTGATGTCAATGCTCATACAGATTCCTTCGCCACCGAGGTCACAGAGCACACAGAGGTAAAGCCATGGTGGTTCGTTTCGCAGTTCTCGGTGGCCTCGGTGTCCTCTGTGGCAAAACGTCTTGCTGTTGATGTTTACGCGAACAGCTCGCCGGATGTCGGCGTCGCCTCGTCCGTAACGGCCTTCATGAGCCGGATGGCGCCGAACTGCTCGATCTGGACCGCCCGCACGATCCGGTTCTTCATGAGCTCGAGGAGCGCCAGGAAGGTGGCGATGATGTGCGCCCGGGTGGTGCTCACGTCGAAGAGGTCCGCGAAGAGCAGACTGTCCACCGATTCGAGGCGGGCAAGGATGGTGGCGATCTTGTCGGTGATGGAAACGGCCTCGGCCGTGATCTCGATGCCGGCATCGGGCGCGCGGTTCAGGACGTCCTTGAGCGCGGCGAGCAGGTCGAAGAGGTGGAAATCGAACAGGAGCGGCTGGTCGTCGGGCGGGAGCTCGGGCGTCACCTCTGTCTCGCGGGTATAGACCTTGGCCCAGTCGCTCTCCCGCTGCTCCAGCGATGCGGCGGCGTCCTTGAACCGTTTGTACTCCAGCAGTCTCCT
>CAKKRC010000109.1 GCA_919902495.1 Nitrospiria bacterium | reverse complement strand
CGCGTCATTGACCGAGCTTCCCAGCAGCCTGAAATCGATCAGGAGGCCCTGCTTGTTCTCCACGATCTTCGGCTGGCCGGAACTGATGGCCAGGTTCACGGCCTGCCCGTACCCGGCGTTCTGCGTCCTGACGCCGAGGGGGAACGGGATCGGCGCCTCGACCGCGGGAGTGAAGGGATCGTCGGCCCACACCTCGCGGGGAAGGAAATAATCAAGCACCAGCTCCGGCTGGGGCCGCACCGTGATCATGGCGGGCATGAGCGTCATGTTCTGGACGGCGCCGGCCACGGAAAAGCTCACGTCCCCGCCGATAAAGTACCTCTTGCCGGCCGGTATGATGCCGCCGGCGCCGGGGGACGGGATCAGCATCCAGTGGACCTCGGCGGAGACCTGCGGCGGGATGGACCCGGTGCCGTCGACCGCGGTAATGTTGTTCAGGCTCATCACCTTGACGAAAAAGAGCTGGCCCGCGTCGGCTCCCGTCTCGTCCTTGATGTTCACGGTAACGCTGAAGTTCTCCAGGTTCTGGTCGGGCGTATCGTTCGAGACAACGAGCCTGGCGTCGAAGGCGATCCGCTCGAGCGCGAGCTCCTGAAGGATCTCGATCTTGACGCGCGCGCATACCGGCGCCGCCTGCGCGGGCAGCGCTGAGAATACCGCCCCCGTCAGGAGCAGCGCGAGAAGGACGCTTTTATATAGGTTCCGTAGAGAAGGCATCATCTGCACACCCTCACGCTCGAGAAACCTTGGCCGCCGCCATGGATGCTCCCCATGCCGCCATAGCTGTATCCGCCGCCGCCCGGAGGAGGCGCGCTTACCGACGACGAAGGCAGCGCGGGAAGCGCTTCAAGCACGCACAGGAGGCAGCTCGCGATATTTTTCCCGAGTTCAAGCGCTTCGGACGCGGCTTTTAACGGCGGCACCAGGCTGATGATGGCGTCTTTCACGGCTTGTTCCGCTGCATTCGCCGCCGCAGTTGCGGCGCAGGCGGCAGGATCATCAGCGCTCAGGCATGTGCATGCGGCCGTCGCGGCTTCCCCGCCCACCAGGCCGGCACAGGTACAGGGATCCTTTGTCTTGACGCATTCACACATCCCTTGGGCCGCTTCAGGGACGCACTTGCACCAGTCGCATCCCACGTCGCACAGACCGAGCGGATCGTAGGTATTTCTCGGGATGATCGTCCTGGTGCCGGTCACGCCTCCCCAGGTCGGTACGCCCGCGGCGCAGGTATAGGTGCCCCCCACGTTGACCGTCATGGGCAGGGCGCTGCAGGCATCGACGGGCTCCGGCGATTTGTAGGGATTCACCGTGATCCGGTACGGGATGATGACCGTTTCCATGGCGCCGATCCGGGGGAGTTCCGTCACCAGGACCTCCACCCGCAGACCCGGCGCTCCGGCCATATTGATCTTCACATCGTCCAGCGCCACCAGGCCGTGGTTGGTCACGCGGTACTCGCCCACATAGGTGGACCCGATCTCAAGCTCCAGTTTTTCGTACGCCGGTTCGATCGTCAGCACCGGCGCCGGCACCTGGGTCTCGAAGGTCGCGTTCAGCTTGATGGTGTACTTGTCCGTCACCGACATGGGTGTGACGCTCCAGTCAAAGGTGACAAAGACATTGTTCATGAACACATTGAGCGGGGTCACGACATCCGGGACGACCTCGAAGGTCCCGACCACGACCTCGTGGCCCGGCGCCTGCACCTTGTAGTTGTACATGCCCTCGGTGATGTCATTGAACGCGATCACGCCGTTCGTATCGGTCACGCCGGACAGGACAGCGCTGTCGAGAAGCTGATGGGCGATCATCACGCTGGCCGCACCGACCTTCTTGTTCAGCGAATCCGTGGCCTGGACCGCGACGCTCCCCTTATGGGTGGAGCTCACGGTCGCAAAAAGATTGAGGGTATAGGGAACGTGGTTCCCGCTGGTGATAATGAGCCGGTCGGCCTGCGGTCCCTGGGCGACACTGTCGCCGGGGCGGAAGTTCACCCCGATGTCAACGCTTGCGCCGGGGGCAATGTCCGGCAGGATGGTGTCGGTGACCAGGCCGATCCACGGAAGCGTGGGCGGCTGGATCACGATGTTCCGGAGCGGCGCGTTCCCGACGTTCTTGAGCTTGAAGGTGACCACTCTCGGACTGTTGCGGCTCACGCCGATGTCGATGTAGCTCGGGTCCGTGCTGATGGTCGGCACCGCCGGGAGCAGCGCGATGCTCACCGGCAGGGTGCGGCTGATCCCCTCGGCATTCGTGACGGTCACAGTGGCGGAGCTTGCATCCGGCGCGTCGACTGCGGCGTTCAGGGTCAACTGGACCGTCGTCGCTTTGCCGCCCGCCAGGGACGATGCGCTTCCGGCGGTGTCCACGGTGCCGGTCATGCCGCTTCCCAGGGCGATGTCGAACTGCAGGGCGTTCAGGGCCGATTCGCCCTGGTTCTTGATCGAGACCGGCATGGTGAAGCTCGCGTTCTTCGACATCCGGAGATTGACGGCGGACGGATCGAATGCGAGGCCGTGGATGGTAAAGAGCGCCTGTATCGGCTTGTCGTAGACCACCGGGTGGGATGCCCAGAGCGAATAGTTGCCCGCTTCACCGGCGAGCGGCGTGAAGGTGATGGTGTAATTTCCGGAACTGTCGGTCGTCGCCGACAGATACCGGTCGAACCCTTTCACGCCGATGCCGATCTTGACCGTGACATCGGGGACCTTTAGGCTGGTGCTGATCGCGTCGTACGCCGAACCGGACAGGACCACCGGCGTGTTCTGATCGTAGACGGAGAGATCGGACCCTACCGTGACCGTGTACGCCGGCTGGTTCAGGGAAGCAGTGGTAAAGCCGCTGAAGTCGCCGGCCACGATCTGGTCGGCCTGCTGGTAATGATAGTAGATCTTCGAGACATATCCTTCGATATAGACCGTATCGGGCGCGGAGCTCGGCACCACGAATTGCACCGGGGCGCTCAGGAAGGAGCCCCCCGCGCCGACCTGAGCCAGGGCATGGCTGCCGTAATTGAGGACGCCGGCGCCTGTCTGGTTGAGGTTTCCCTTTGCCAGGACGTTCCCGTCCTGGTCCTTCAGCAGGACGTAGATATCGGGCGTGGGCTGGCTGCCCGACGAAGTGAGCAGTTCGATGGGCACCGAACCGTGGTTGTAGATCTTGAGACGGATGCTGGCCATGCCGCCCTTGATGATGGGGGCGTTGAACACCTCGACCTTGCGGCCCGGATCATAGGCATTCAGGTTGAAGTTCGCGATGCGCTTGACGGTCACCGTCGGATCGGCCGGCAGCGTCAGGGTGACGTTGTAGGTCCGATAGTCGACGATGCCGTTCCCCACGGGCATGATCTTTTCGTAGGTGATCGTGCCGCCGGAGACCAGGTTCACCGGCCCGTTCTGGACGATCTCGGCAACACGGTCGAGGTGATCGCGCAGCTCGTAGGAGATCGCGCTGATCGTTACGGCAGAGACGTATGTGTTGCCGATAGTGGTCGCAATACTTTCGATGAACTGCTTGCTCAGGATGCGATCGGCCCCGATCACGCGTCCGTAGCTCTGCAAGGCGATCCGCACAGGCGGCACATTCGCCGCCAGACGGGCGCTTTCATGGACGGCGGTGTCCACCGCGCTCACCTCATAGGACTGCAGGACATTCCCGTCAAATGAGGTGTCGGTATAGGTGAGCGAGCTGGTGGGCGTGGTCGTGAGCCTGGTGCTGTTCTTGTACACATGGTACCCGGCAATGTCCGCGGCAGGTGACGCGCTCCAGGACAGGATGGCGCTGCCGCCCTGCGTTGCCGTCACCGTGAAACTGCTCACGAGCTGCGGAGCGGTGTTGAGGGTAAAGTTCACGGTAACGATCGTTTTCCTGCCGGCGAGGTCGGTCGCCTCCACGCGGAGGGCCTTTGCACCATCGGTCGTTATCGGTGTGCCTGCACCATAGGGAGCGCCGTTCAGGGTGATCAGCGTCGTGTCCAGGTTAGCGTCGTTTACGGTTACGGCGGGGCTCACCGCTGTTTCATACAGCGTCCCCTCCGTTACATTCGAGACCATGACCGACGGATCGGTCAGGTCGATGGTGAACGTGATGTCCCGTAGGGTCGTGCGCGGCGGGACATGGGTGTCCGTCGCCTCGATATGGAGCAGATGGGTCCCTTCCGTCGTGACCGGTGTGGCGCTCACGTAGGGCAGGCCGTCCAGCAGGATGGTCTGTGTAACGGAGCCGGCGCTTTGGATGCTGATCAGCGGCGTCAGTGCCGAGGAACTGTATTGACTGTTCGTAATCCCGGTCACGATGATGACGGGCGGCGACATGCTGTACACGACACTGCTGTCGTTCGACGTGAGGCCTTCATTTCCCGCGGCATCCAGCGCGGTGGTCGCGTAGTGATAGGTCGCATCCGCCGTGGGGACATCGGTCGTCGCGGGCGACAGGATGCCGGTTTTGACCGGCGTGAGCCCGGCCGTGCTCGTGATCGCGCTCGTATCCCGGTAGAGATTGTAGCCCGCTGCCGCCTCTCCCCCCGGAGCGGTCCAGTCCAGCTGCACGACCGTGTCAGCCAGGTTGATCCCAAGACCCGACGGCGCTCCCGGTGCGGTCCGGTCCGAGGTGCCGGTGACATCGGAAGACAGGTCGCTTTCATTCCCAGCAGGGTCGACGGCGGTTGCCCCGTAGTGGTAGCCGCCGTCTCCGGCGGGAAGGTCCGTGTAGCTCGCGGCTGCAAGTCCGGTCACCAGGGGCGTTGCAGGCAGACTGATGGTCGTGGCGGACCGGTACACAGTATACGAAGCTGCACCGGAGACGGGATTCCAGGTGAGCCTGACCTGCCCCGCAGGCGCTGATGCTGCCGCCATGTTCGCAGGTAGTGCAGGCGGGGTCACGTCGAGTGTCATCGCGCTGCCCGTCAGGCGGGTGCTGAGATTGCCCGATCCGTCCACTGCTGACAGGGCGAAGGTCCCGGTGCCGTCTCCCATGGCGGACGTGATGGTCAAGGTACCGCTCCATGCGGCGCTGCTGCCGGTAAGCGCGATCCCCGCGATCGACCCTGACGGCGACGTGAACAGCAGCGTCGGCGCCAGGGGAGCCGGTTCGTCGAGCGTCAACGAGACCGTCACGCTGCCCGGTCTATAGACCGCCCGCAAAGGAGTGAATTGCAGCGTGCCGGCGGGGCCTCTCGTATCGATCGCGAACGAGGAACCCGCGGTGATCTGCGATCCCCTGTTGCCGACCAGGTCCTTGCCCGAGAAAACGACCGAAGCCGTTCCGTGGGGAGTGGCACTGGTCACCTCATAGGTCCCTGTCCACACCGTATCGGTCACTTTTGCCAGGTCCACTGCCGCGGCGACCTCTCCCGCGGGAGCGATCCCGAGATACGGCGGTGATGCGGTGGGCTCGGACAGGAGAAGCGTGACTGCAAAAGAACCGGGACCTGCCGGCGGCAGGGGTGCAAGCGCTGCCGTTGCCGTGGGCGCGGTACGGTCCGAGGCCGCGTTCATGCGAGGCGACAAGCCGCTTTCGTTCCCGGCGGCATCGACGGCCGTCACGCCGTAATAATAGACGCCATCGGCCGCCGGAAGGTCGGTGTACACCGTCGAGACAAGCGTTCCGCCGACCTGCGCTGCTTCAGCCGGAGCGGTGAAGGAGGACGCGGACCGATAGAGTTTGTAGGAGGCCGGCACTTCGCCCGATGCGGGAACCCAGTTGAGCTGCAAATTTCCGCCCGCTGACGCGGTGATCGAGTAAAGCTGCGGAGCTGCCGGCGGTCCGGTATCGAGGGTGACCAGGACCGGCGTTGATGGGGCGCTGGAACCGGACCTGTCCGATGCCGTGGTGGTGAGAAGATTCGTCCCTTCCGTCAGGGTCACGGTTGGGAAGGAAAACACCCCGCTGCTGTCGGCGGTTGTCTGACCGACCAGCAGACCATTTTTGAACAGCGATACGGATATCAGTGCCTCCGCATTTCCCGCTACGCCGACGGTTCCCCCGCTCTGCGTTCCGCCGGCCGGGGAGGTTATGACCGGCGCGCCCGGCGGGGCCTTGCTCACCGTCACCGTGCGAACATCCGCGGTGGTATGGCCGCGTGTATCAGTTGCCAGTACTGCAAGCTCATGCCCGCCATCGGCTGCCGCGGTCACATCCCAGGCGTAGCTGCTGCTGCCCGTCGTCCTCGTGGCAACGAGAAGACTGTCGATATAATATTCCACGGTCGCCACTCCCGATGGATCGCTTGCGGTGACGTCGATGGAGATCGGCCGGGTGATGGTGCTGCCGGCGGCAGGATTCGTTACAGCAAGGGACGGACCGGCGGTGTCCAGCGTGATGGAAGCGGATGCATCGCCGCCGGTGTTGCCGGTGGCGGCCCGGTACTGGACATACACGGTCTTGACCCCGTCCCCGCTGGAGAGCGTGAACGGTGGTTGGCCGGTAAAGGGCTGGAACGAGGAGCCGGCAAACGAGGGGTTCTCGCTTGCCTTGTATTCCGCGCAGGTCGAACAGGTGAGCTGGAGCGTGATGTCCCGGGATTCCGTTACCGGGCCCTGCACGATGCTGAACGCCGTGCTTCGGATCGGGATGGTCAGGAGCCAGGGGGTGTAGTTGACCGCGTCTGATACGGGATTGCCGAGACCGGCGGGATTGAAGAACCCGCCGGTGGATGTGTCGTTGGATGCGTCAAGCGGACCGGTAGGATGCCCCCACCAGTTGTTGATGGAGGTTATGATCGTGGTCGGGTCGTTGTTGAAAAATCCAAGGCTGTTTCCGGAAATGAACGAGTTCTGAACGGTGGGACGCGCCTTGCCGTCGGTCAGGATCCCGACACTGTTGTCCACAATAACGGCGCCGTCTATGGTCGATGAAGCTCCCGACACCAATTTGATGCCTGCGCCGCTGTTCTTCCTGCTCGAAAATCCATTGAAGAACGGTCCTGCTCCGTGGATCTCAAGGCCCGCGTCAGCCGCGTACTCGATGATACTGTTGTTGAACTGCGTCCCGAACGATGAGCCGAAGACCTGTATGCCAAGCCAATCCCCGGGCGCGGGTGTGGCGGTGACGCTGGTGAACAAGGACCGTCCCGCAACAAGCGTGTCCCGCACGACGAGCCGGCTTGATGCCCCGCCCTCGACGACAACATCATTTCCTATGGTAAGGGATGCACCGAACGCAGGAGAAGCGGACCCGGTCTGAATGAACAAGGCAAGGGCGCAGATACGCAGCATCAATCGGAAGAACGATTTAACGTTGGTGGTTGCAGTCACTCGCATGCCCGGCCACACTACTTTCGTTGCTGGTCCATCATTAAAGCGAAAGCGTTCCAGAATGATTACCCCTTGGTCAATGTTGGTAGATCGTAAAAAGGGTGTTTTCTGCTATACCGTTATACCGTGCTGCGTAGTGCGTTGCTGTACGTCCGGAACAAGTTTACAATCTGCAATACTCTGTAACGTTGCTGTACTGTAAGCCAAACGAAACATGAAGTCAATATTTCCGAATGGGTATTTTCGGGGTACATAATTGTAACGTTAGATGATCTGCTACCGGGAGCAAGCATGGTCCGGATGCGTTTTTGCGCTAAAAACCGGAGATTCTTTGGGTTGATTCAATGCAGTTGACATTAAACTACAGAATGGATTAAATTGCTATATGCTGTTCGGCATAGAGCGCGAAGGGAGCAACCTATGGTTCAATTGACATCGGACAACGTTCAAAAGTTACTCGACTGCATTCAGGAAATGTACTCCAACCTGGACAGCGCTGCCCTTCCGGCCCATATCGTATCGACAACGTCAAAAATGATTCCTTCGTGCGTGACCTCATACGCCAGGATCAGCCGGAAGAAACAAAAAATAGCGTATAAAGGGATAGCGTCCTGCAGGAAATGGGATAAGTTGGAGGCCTTTGGCAGCTTCATGCACGAACACCCGCTTACCAACTTCATGCACGCTGAACAGCTCGGACCGCATCGATTCAGAGAAGATATAGAGAAAGCAGTGCAGAAGCGCTACCCCGATTTTAAACAGTCTCCGCAAACTACTACAGCCAGGATATCGGATGTTCTTACAGACCGTCAATTCCGGTCGCTTACGGTATTTAATGAATTTTTCCGTCCAAACGGGGTTGAATATCAGCTGGTGATAGCTCTTTTGCCGGACCGGGATGGGTACGCAACCCTTTCCTTTAACCGGGACAAGCGAGACTTTTCTGAAGAAGAGCGGCTCTTCTTAAGCCTTATCCGGCCTCACATCGTTCAAGCACACAAAAATGCGGAATCCTTTGCAAAGGCACAACAGGCTTTTGCTGCTTTGGAGCATTCAAGCACGTCAATGAAGACCCATGGCCTGACGTACCGGGAGGAAGACGTTCTCTACTGGGTAAGCCGGGGGAAAACCAATGCGGATGTGGCCAGGATATTGAATATTGCCCCGGGAACGGTCAAGATTCATCTGGAAAGGATCTATCAGAAATTGGGAGTTGATAACCGAACATCCGCGGCAATGTTTGCGATCGGAGACAACAGGAAGACGTAAACATTTTTCCTAACAGTATTCGATTACAGAATGGACTTTACTCGACGCCCCGCTTCTCACCGCTGCTGTAAGCTGAAACTCGCCGGCCTCTCCGTACCGATCGATGAAAGGCAGTCCAAGGGACATCCTCACACGGCTTTCCGACGTTCTTCACCGTAAAACATGCGCCTTCGTCCACCTGCAGTCTCGGGCACTTTACAGAGCTTGTATGTATCATACCTGAATCTGTTTCCGAACCGACCAAACGATAAGATCGAACAGTCAGCGAGACGCTGCCGTCAGTTATGGAGGGATCAATAAGCCGCGACGGGAAGGATCTTTGCGAGGAACACATCGACGATCTCGGGATCGAAATGCCTCCCCCGCTCCGCCTTGAGATATTCAACGATCCGTTCCTCGCTCCACGCCGCACGGTACGGCCGGTCCGAACGGAGCGCGTCCCAGACATCGATGACGGCGAAGATGCGCGACGGCACGGGGATCGCCTCCCCCAGCAGGCCCTTCGGGTAGCCGTTGCCGTCCCATTTCTCGTGGTGCAGGTAGGGAATATCAAGCGCCTCCCGGAGGAACGGGATCGGCGAGAGGATGTCATAGGCGATCGTCGGATGGCGCTTCATGATGGCCATCTCCTCATCGGTCAGCTTGCCGGGCTTCAACAGGATGCTGTCGGGCACGCCGAGCTTGCCGATGTCATGGAGCAGCGCGCCGCGCCGGACGTTGATCAGCTCCTTTCCGTTGATCCCCAGGATCTCGGCGGTCATGATCGTCAGGGCCGCGACCCGCTGGGAGTGGCCGTGGGTCTCGTTGTCGCGGATATCAAGGGCCCGTGACCACCCTTCGATGGTCATATCATAGGCGTGGATGATCTCCCCGTGGGACCGCTGGAGCTGTTCGAACATGGTCGCGTTGTCGATGGCGATGGCCGCCTGGCGGGCGAGCGCCTCGAGGAACTCGAGCCACTCGCCCGCAGGCTCCTGAGCATGTCTGTGGAAGATCTCGATGATCCCTTTCACCTGCCCTTTCACGAGAAGCGGCACACCCACATAGGAGCGGAAGCCCTCTTCCCGCACCATGAAGGCATTCTTGAACGAATATCCTTCCGGCATGGGGTAGCGGCTGTCCTCGCGCTCGAAATCCGGTATGATGATCTTCTCGCGCAGCGCGATCACCCTGCCGGCGAGGCTCTGGCCGGAGCGCACGGTGACCTTCTTGATGCGGTTCGACCGGAAGCCGCGTTCGGCCGCGAAGGTCAGCTCCTGGAGCTCGGGATCATAGAGCAGGACCGCCGCAGCGTCCGTCCGAAGCTGGGACATGACCTGTTCGATGAACACATTCAGGGTAAGGCTCAGGTCGAGGCTCGATGCGATCGCGCTCTCGACGGCGGAGAGCGCCCGCTGACGCTCGAGCTGTTCGCCGATCCTCTGCTCCGCCTTCCGGCGCTCCGCGATCTCGCGCTCCATCACCCGGTTCATCTCGGTGAGGGCCGCGGTCCGCTCCCGCACGTGCTGGTCCAACTCCTCATTCGACCGCTTTAACTCATCGTGGAAGCGTTTCCGGTCCGTGATCTCCCGCACGAAATCATGGGAGCCGACGATCTTCCCGTCCCTGATGACCGCCGCTGAGCTCACCTCGATATCGAGCAGGCTGCCGTCCTTTCTGACCATCTTGCCCTCGAACTTCTCGTAGGCGCCGCGCTGCCGGAGCTTTTCGATCTCGGCGCTGGACCGGGGAACCTGCTCGGGCGGGACCATGTCCAGGATGGTCCTCCGTTTAAGTTCTTCCTTAGAATAGCCGCTCATCTCCACGGCCTTCCGGTTGGCGTCGACATACCGCAGGTCCTGATCGACCACAAAGATGGGATCGATGGCATGCTCGAAGAGGTCGCGGTACTTCTGCTCGGACTGCACAAGGTCGTACTGGAGGGTCAGCTCCCCTTCGAGGGTGCGTTCGCTCAGGAACCGGAGGACCAGTGAGGAGGCAAGCGCCGCGATGAGAAAACCATTGGCGCTCACGAACGTTGCGGACCGACCCGCATGATCGAAAAGCATGATCGGTACGAAATAGATGCCGTAAATGAGGAGGGCGCTGACCGTATGGAAGGACATCCATGCAGGAAGGAAACCCAGGACGCAAACACCGAGAAGGATCTGTCCCGCGGCATAGGGTGAGTTGTGTCCGCCGAACTGCAGGATCATGAGCTCGATGGTCCCGGCGGACGCGGCGACGCCGAAGGCGCCGATCGCCTGATGGAACCGTATTCCCCAGAGATCGGTCTCTTTGGCAACGAACGCGATCGCCGCCAGCAGGAGAGCGATAAAGACGCGGTAGAAGAAGAAGGTCCTGAAGTTCTCCGGTGTAGCGAGGTAATCGAGGCCGCTCAACATGAGGA
Source organism: Nitrospiria bacterium (assembly GCA_919902495.1). Taxonomy (GTDB): domain Bacteria; phylum Nitrospirota; class UBA9217; order UBA9217; family UBA9217; genus JAAXXJ01. Next base: position 1,473 of record CAKKRC010000109.1, on the reverse strand, counting down.
ACAGGAAAGAACCGTAGAAGCACGACCGCACCAGCCAGAGCTTGAAAAGGCGCTCCCGGTTCTCTTTGATGTACTGTTCTTTATTGGGTATGGACATGCATTTCAAAATACTGCTTCGCTGTCATGAAATAAGCGGGTCGTGCATATCAGCGCATGATCCGCGACATGAAGGTCGCGATCCTTCCCAGAAATTCCCTGCCGGACGCGGTAAGGTACAGAGCGCAGACGATGCCGGCCACGGCAAGGACCAGGTATCCTGTGATACCGATGCCCGCGCGTTTTGTGTCAGCAACGTACGCGGGGCGCTCCGCGTCCATCTTTTTCAGATCTTTTGCCCCCTGCCGCTTGAGCGCCTGCCGGGACCGCCAGTCATCGTATTCTTCATGAGAATTGAACTTTGCCATTTCCGCCGCTCCTGCCGCAGGCTCCCGGCATGCATCCTAAGGGAATATAGTATGCATCTTGTTGCAACAGGAGTCAAGGCGGAATTACGCGGGCGGTGTCGGTGCAGACCGTACTAAGGAAGTCAGCAAGCAGCAAGGGAAAGATCGAAATGCCTATGCGTACCCGGAGCAGGCCAGAGGGAATGCTCTCGATCCCGGATCCGGCTACCGGTCATGAATGTCATCAAGTCGTCTCTCCCCCCGGACCAGGAGTTGCAGATAATCCTGCACCGGTTCGGCCGGCGCCAGTCTGTCGCTGGGAACGGGGAGCCGGCCGCGGATCAGTTGAAGGACCTGCTCGGCATCCCGTATCCCCTGGAACTTTGTCAGAGGCGATGGTCCGCGTCCATTCTCGGGGATGCTCGCTTTGCGAAAAAAGAAGATATCACCGGTCCCGCCCACGCGCTGGTTCAGGATCGGGTCCTCAATGGCATCATACCGGGCGGTCTTTACCAGGATCCCCAGCAGGTCCTTCCTGACCATGAGCAACCGCTTTCCGGTCACCGCATAGGTCGTCCGGCCGGCATAGTAATATGCCGCGAAAGGCTGTAAAAAAAGGAGAAGACCGGTCAGGAACAAAGAAAAGGGTATGGCCTCTACAAAATGGATATCACTCTGGCTGTACGACAATGCCTCGCTGGTAGTGGGTGAGATGGGCGTGAAATACTGCCGCAGGGGGGTAAGAGAAAGAAGAAGCACGACTGCCAGCCCGGCCAGGGAGATCCCTATCCGTGCCCTTGCCATGCGAAGCGGGTCAGGACGTCCGGACCAGAGCAGTTCCTCTCGTGACTCAAGCCAGGGATAGAGCGTATCTTGGGGAGAATGTTTCATTCCGTTCCGTACAGCCGGCCTCCTGCCCATGCGTTCATATTGATGCAGAAGATTACAGTATTTCCGACGGGAACGGAATCGCCCGGTCAGGGTATTTTCGGGGGATGGGGATAAAGCGGATTGCGACGGGAGGGTTGATCAGATGACAGACATCAGTCCGTCAGAGTTCATAGTGGATCAAGGTCTTTCGTCTGCTGTC
>CAKKRC010000108.1 GCA_919902495.1 Nitrospiria bacterium | reverse complement strand
GAAACACATCCCCGGAGGCGTGAACAGCCCCGTGCGGGCGTTCCGTTCGGTGGGCGGCGACCCGGTCTTCATCAAACGGGCGAAGGGTTCGAAGATCTACGACGCAGACGGCAAGGCTTACATCGATTACGTCCTCTCCTGGGGTCCCGCGATCCTTGGGCATGCCCACCCGAAGGTGACCGCTGCGCTGAAAAAGGCAATCACAAACGGCACGAGCTTCGGCGCGCCGACGGAACTGGAGATCACCCTGGCGAAGATGGTGAAAAAAGCGGTCCCCTCCATCGAACTGGTGCGCATGGTCAGTTCAGGGACCGAGGCCACCATGAGCGCCATCCGCGCGGCCCGAGGGTTCACGGGCCGGGACAAGATACTCAAGTTCGACGGCTGCTATCATGGACACGGCGACAGCCTGCTCGTGAAGGCCGGCAGCGGCGTGGCGACCTTCGGCCTGCCGGACAGCCCCGGCGTACCCGCAGACCTGGCGAAGCTCACCCTGACCGTGGCGTTTAATGATTTAGCCGCGGTCCGGGACATCTGCGGCAGGGAAGGCGAGCGTATCGCTTGTATCATCGTGGAGCCGGTGGTGGGGAACATGGGCTGCGTGCCGCCCGAGCCGGGATTTCTCGCAGGGCTCAGGCAGGTCTGCGACCAGTACGGGATCGTGCTCATCTTCGACGAAGTGATGACGGGATTCCGCGTTGCGTATGGCGGCGCCCAGCAGCTCTACAAGATCAAACCCGACCTTACCACGCTGGGAAAGGTGATCGGCGGCGGCCTGCCGGTGGGCGCCTACGGCGGCAAACGGGAGATCATGGAGAAGATCTCGCCCCTCGGGCCCATTTACCAGGCCGGCACACTGTCGGGGAACCCCCTCGCCATGACCGCCGGCATCGAGACCTTGAAGCTTCTTTCAAGACCGGGCGTGTATAAGACCCTCGAAAAGATGTCCGCCGATCTCGAGAAGGGGCTCCGGGTCGCCGCGAACGAAGCCGGCATCCCCGCGACCATCAACCGCGTCGGCTCCATGTTCACCACGTTCTTCACGGACCGGAAGGTGAAGGACTTCGCCAGCGCCAAGACCTCGGACACGACGCGGTTCGGCAAGTTCTTTCGCTCGATGCTCGCGAACGGCGTGAACCTGGCCCCGTCGCAGTTCGAGGCCGCGTTCCTGTCCCTGGCGCATTCGAAGTCGGACATCAACAGGACCGTCGAGGCGGCGCGGAAGAGCCTGAGGGGATTATAACGGCTGAAGGTGAGAACGTGAGAAGGTATGAAAGCGGGAAATTGGGAAGTTGAGAAGTTGAGAAGTTGAGAAACACCGGGAAAGTGGCGTGCGATATCGTAACTTCCCATCTTCCCAACATCCCAACTTCGGATTCATCATGGAAGAAAAGGACCGAAAGCTCCTCCGTATGCTTGGCGCGCTGAGCACGGTCGGCATCACCTTGGTGGTTGCCACGGTCATCGGGTACTATGCCGGGCATTATCTCGACGGCCGTTTCAACACGACACCGTGGCTCACGCTCGCCTTTCTGCTGCTCGGCATCGCTGCTGGCTTCAAGAACCTGTACGACCAGACCCGGAGGCTCATGGACCTGGACAAGCCGGACGACAAGGGGGACCATGACCGATAAGGCCAATACGGTCGAACATTCGGCGTCCGCTGTGGCAACAGGCGTCGCGAAGAAGACCGCGGTCCTGACCGGGTTCGGCACCGCAGCCGCCGTTGCCGTCCAGATGACCGCGTGGCCGGGGCTTTCCCCGTGGACCGTTCCCGCCGGGGTGCTCATCGGCGGCGTACTGGGGGTGCTCAATTTCCGGTGGCTTGCCTATGCCGTAGAGCGGGTCTATCTCCGGCAGGGGGCATCGAGCTTGCTCGCCAACGTCGCCGCCGCAGTCGTTAATGTCCTGAAGCTCTCGGCGATCTTCATCGTTCTGTTCGTCGTTATCAAGAACCGGTGGGTCCATATCGTGGGGCTTGTTCTCGGACTGACGTGTTGCTTTGGCGCGATCCTGTGGCAGGGTTTTGGGTTGATGACGGACCTGAAGGAAGACCGGGGGCGGACGGGTAGCGAACAATAGACCGGTGGCCGGGGACGGCCAAGGGGGAGAAAGGAATCACGACGAACGGTCCAGGGAATCAGGCGGTCCGTATGCCGCTGCAGATCTATCCGTCATCATCAAAGATCAAGACGAGAATTGAGAAAGGGGAGGTAGTGTATGAAGAATCACGTGCTCAGGCCGCTGTTCGCCGTCATCGGCATCATCGTGCTTGTCCTCGCGGCCAGAATCTTCTATGTGCCTAAGGACTTCGGTGTCCATGAACGGGGCTACATGTACGGCTGGTACCGCAAGGCGAATATCGAGGATTGGAAAAAGGTCCAGGTAAAATACCAGGGCGCCGAATACTGCAAGGACTGCCATGACAAGAACTATGGCGCAATAAAAAAATCCCCTCACCAGAACATCCAGTGCGAGAACTGCCACGGCCCTGCCGGCACGGCGGAAGGGATCGTCCACTTCGATTCGGACAAGTTGCCCAAACTGACGGTCGACAAGAGCAGGCAGCAGTGTCTCCGCTGTCATTATCCGCTGCCTTATCCCTCGAGCGGGCGCTCGAAGATCAAGGGCATTGATCCGGACAAGCATAATCCGGACATCGAATGCTCCATGTGTCATAATCCCCACCATCCGAACCTGGAGGGAATGAGATGATTACGCGAAGGGACTTCCTGAAGAAAACAGTGACGATCGCCGGGGTTGCCGTACCCCTTGCGGCGTTTGAGATCATCGACCCCGAAAAACTCTTCGCCCAGGTGGCGGCGGAAAAGACGAAGGTGCGCTGGGTGTTCCTCGTCGATACCTATAAATGCGTGGGATGCGGCTTCTGCGTAAAGGCCTGCAAGAACGAGAACGAGGTCCCTTACGACGCAAATGTCACAAGGACCTGGGTCGAGCGGTACGTCCTGACGAAGGACGGCAGGCTCTTCGCGGACACTCCCAAGGGGGCCCGGGACGGATTTGCGACAACCAGGATCGACCTGGGGCTCGGCAAGTATCAGGACATCAAGAAGGACAATATCGAAAAGGCCTATTTCGTTCCCAAGCTCTGCAACCAGTGCGAGAACCCTCCCTGCGTCCAGGTCTGCCCCGTGGGGGCCACCTACCAGGCCCCTGATGGTGTCGTGCTCGTGGACCGTACGTGGTGCATCGGATGTGGCTACTGCATCATGGCCTGCCCCTACGGCGTCCGGTTCTTCCACCCCGTGCATCACACGGCGGAGAAATGCAATTTCTGCTATCACCGCATCACCAAGGGGATGAAGACCGCCTGCGTCGAGGCCTGCGCGTTCGGCGCGCGGAAGATCGGGAACATCAAGGATCCCAACGACCCGGTGACAAAGATCATCCGGACCGAACGGGTGGGGGTCCTGAAGAGCGAATTCGGCACGAAACCCCAGGCCTTCTACATCGGCCTGGATGAGGAGGTGCGTTAGCCATGGTACACGGAGAGATTTGGACGATCAAAGAGCTGTTCGTGACGCCCAATGAATACATCTACTGGAGCGTGCAGATCGTGATGTACCCGTTCATGACGGGGCTGGTGGCCGGCGCCTTCGTGCTGTCGTCCCTGTACCATGTTTTCGGCATCAAGGAGCTCAAGGACATCGCCCGGTTCGCCCTGGTGTTCTCCTTCGCCCTCCTGTTCGTCGCTCCCATGCCGATCATGCTCCATCTCCAGTTCCCCTTCCGGGGGATCAATGTGATGATGACATCGCATTTCACGTCGGCCATCGCGGCCTTCGGCATCGTGTTCTTCACCTACGGGGCCATCGTGGCGTCGGAGCTCTGGTTCCTGTACCGCAAGCACTTCGTCGTCAAGGCGAACGCCCTGCGGGATGTGCAGGACAAGACCATGCTCCAGTGGATGGAGTATCTTATGTACACAGGACTCACCCTGGGCGCGTTCGACATCAGCGAACAGGCGCTGCACCGCGACGAGAAGGCGATCAAGGTGCTTGCCGGCATCGGTATCCCCGTGGCCTGCTTCCTGCACGGCTACGCCGGATTCATCTTCGGATCGGTAAAGGCCAACGCCCTCTGGATGACGCCGCTCATGCCGGTCATCTTCATCATGTCGGCGATCGTGTCGGGCATAGCCCTCTGCATGATCACCTATATCGTCGTGATGGAGTACCGGAAGTTCATGATCAAACGGGCGCGTAAGCGGTGGGAGACGTCCCTGGAAGAGGTGAAGGGCGCCGAGCTTCATGTCGTGACGATGACGGCGAAATACCTTGTGTTCTTCCTGATCTTCGCCATCAGCCTCGAGCTTCTGGACCTGATCTTCCGGGGATACACGGCGGTCAAGTCCTGGGATATGCTCCGCACGATCATCTATGAGCGGGATTTCTACGATATCTTCATCATGCAGTACGGCATCGGCAACCTCATTCCGCTGATCCTGTTCCTGTCTCCCGGACTGACGATCCGCCGTGCGGTCCTCGGCGTCCTGCTCGTGCTGTTCGGCGTGTTCATGATGCGGTGGAACGTGGTGATCGGCGGCCAGGCGTTCTCGCTCACCTTCGCCGGTTTCATGCACTACCATCTGCCGATCATTCCCCACGATTGGGAAACGTTCAAGGAAGGGCTGGGGGGCGCGCTCAGCATCTTTCTCATGCCCTTCGTGCTGTTCTATTTCATTGCAAAGGTCTTCCCGGTCTTCTCTGCCAAGGAATCCCATTGATGACCGGCTGGTGACTGCCCGTGCCTTTTCGGATGCAGAGGCCGGTCAGCGAAGGAGGACGTTGATATGAACACCACCAAGATCATTGTCTCGGCATGTGCGGCGTTCTGCGTCGCACTCTTCCTTCCGTGCGCGGCGATCTCCGCAGGATCGCCGGAGCGGGATGTCCCGAAGAAGTTCCTCGTGCCCCCTCCGCCTTTCTCGGAAGGCATATTCCCCTGTTCGCAGTGCCACGAGGGGATGCCGGTGAACCGTACACCGCGGAAACTCGAAGGAATGCATCAGAACATCGAGCTTAACCACATGCCGGGCGGCTGGTGCTTTGATTGCCACAATGCGAACAACCGGAATACCCTGCGTCTTGCGAACGGAAAGATCGTGCGCTTCGAGGAATCGTACAATCTCTGCGGCCAGTGTCACGGCACCATCCTCCGCGAATGGAAGGCGGGGCTGCACGGCAAGCGAACAGGAATGTGGAACGGCGAGAAGCAATACAGGCTCTGCGTTCACTGCCACTGGCCCCACGACCCGCGGTTCAAGCCGATCAAGCCGCTGCCGCCGCCGGTCAAGCCTTCGGACATAAAATAATCTGCGCTGACAGTGAGGTGCCCCATGAGCTCAGAGAACAAACAGGAACGCGGCGTCCATCGCAGGACCTTCTTAAAAGGAGCCGCACTCGGTCTCGCCGCCGCGGCGCTCCCCGCTGCCGATGCCGATGCTTCGCTCTGGGATGCATTCTTCCAGAAGCATTTCAAGGAAATGAACGAGGCCGAGATCAGGAAGGTCCTTGAGCGCCTTGAGCGGGAATACGAGGAGAAATACAAGAAGCGGATCACGGTGAGCAACGAGAAGCCCCTGCCGGGCGTGCTCTACGGCTACGGTCTCGACCTTTCGCGGTGCATCGGCTGCAGGCGGTGCGTCTATGCCTGCGTGGACGAGAACAACCAGTCCAAGGACCCTCAGATCCACTGGATCACGGTGCTCAGATTCAAAAAGGGCGAGAAATGGGTGGATCTTGAAGAATCGGAAAAATACTATAATCCCGCTGAGGTCCCGGAAAAAGAATACTTCTACATGCCGGTCCAGTGCCAGCAGTGCGAGAACCCGCCGTGCGTGAGGGTATGCCCGACCAAGGCGACGTGGAAGGACCCCGACGGCATCGTGGTGATAGACTACAATTGGTGCATCGGCTGCCGGTACTGCATGGCAGCTTGTCCCTACGGTGCGAGAAGGTTCAACTGGGCGGAGCCGAACCGCAAGCCCGAGGAGCTCAATCCCAACACCCATTATCTCGGCAATCGGCCGCGGTACAAGGGCGTGGTGGAAAAATGCACGTTCTGCGTCCAGCGGGTGCGCAAGGAGCCGGGACGGTATCCGGCTTGCGTCGAGGCCTGCCCCGTGGGTGCCAGGAAGTTCGGGAACCTGCTCGATCCCGACAGCGAGATCCGTTATCTCATCGAGCACAAGCGGGTCTTCCGGCTGAAAGAGGACCTGAACACCTATCCCAAATTCTATTACTTCTTTGCCTACGGAGTCTGAGCTCTGTGCGGGGACAACGGTTATGAACGGTAAGGGGGAACGGCCATGAAAAGCCTCATACAAAATTTCTTTATCGCCGCCCGGCAGGTGTTCGTCGGAAATACCGCTTATTATCTTTGGATCGCTTTTCTGTCGATCTTCATCCTGCTCGGTCTCAGCACCTATATCGAGCAGCTGGACCGGGGCCTGATCACGACGGCCATGCGGGACCAGGTGTCCTGGGGCTTCTTCATCTCGAACTTCACCTTCCTTGTGGGAGTCGCGGCAGCTGCCGTGCTGCTCGTGATCCCCGCGTACCTCTACAACTTTAAACCGATCAAAGAGATCGTGCTTTTCGGAGAGCTCCTGGCCATTACGGCGATCACCATGTGCATTCTGTTCATCATGGTGGACATGGGCCAGCCGATGCGGGTCTGGCATATCCTGCCGGTCCTGGGGTCCATGAACTTTCCTTCGTCCCTTCTTGCCTGGGACGTCGTGGCTCTGAACGGTTACCTGGCGATCAATATGGTCATCGCGTTCTACGTGCTCTATCGCCTCTCCATCGGCAAGGAGTACAAGATGTCGGTCATCGGGCCGCTCATCATCCTGTCCATTCCCTGGGCCGTGAGCATCCATACCGTGACGGCGTTCCTCTATAACGGCCTGTCGGCCAGGCCCTTCTGGAACGCCTCGATCCTCGCGCCGCGTTTCCTTGCGTCGGCCTTCTGCTCCGGCCCGGCCATCATGATCGTCCTGTTCCAGATCATCCGGAAAAGGTCGGAGGTGGAGATCGACGACCGGGCTATCTTCAAGATCGCCGAACTCATTGCCTATGCCATGGGAGTGAACCTCTTTCTTCTCGGCGCCGAGGCGTTCAAGGAGTTCTATTCCGGCAGTATTCACTCCTATCCCATGCAGTATCTCTATTTCGGCCTTCACGGCAAGCATGCGCTGGTACCCTGGATGTGGTTCGCGAGCGTGCTCAATATTTCGGCCTTCTTCCTGTTCCTCTTTCCCCGGACGCGGGAGAATTTCACCACGCTTAATATGGGGTGCATCTTCGTGATCATCGGCGTCTACATTGAAAAGGGTATGGGGCTTATCGTCCCAGGATTCATTCCCGACACGCTCGGAGAGATCTACGAGTACACGCCCACGACGCCCGAGATCATCACCGCCATGGGCATCTGGGCGGCAGGCGCGTTGCTCTATACAGTACTTCTCAAATTCGCGATCCCCATCTACACGGGGAAACTGCGCTTCGCGACGAAAGAACAGTAGGGAGGAGCGATCAAGATTGTCGTTTCCCTGCGGCCAGGGTAGGGGGATCGGTGGTATTGCGGATAGGATTTGTGCTGGACGGCCGGAGGAAGATAGCGAGCAGGAACAACGAAGGAGCGGCGATGATCGCCGCTCCTTCGTTGTTCTTTATTGGAAAAGGATTCCTTACTTGTCCGGTGTCTTGGTGATCAGGAAGATCACGATACCCATGCCGCTGAAGAGCGCCATGAGGAAGGCCGAGAAATTCTTCCGGGAGCGCAGCTCGATGAATGTGCCCTGGATGTCCTTCTCGATGGCGCCCAGTTTCCGGGTGAACTCGTCGGTACGCTCATTGACCAGGGATACGTCAACAGTATGGAAGAGGGTCCTGAACTCGGCCTGGGTGTTGAACAGTGCCCGTTCCTGCTCATCCGGGTAGACCCCCGCCCTGCGGAGCGCCTTGATCCCGTCCTCGATCTCTCCCGCCTTTTTTTCCACGAGGAAGAGGGCCTGCTTCATGACCTTCGCCCGTTCGTAGGAATGGCATTTGGCGCACCGCTGCTCGTTGATGATGTCGATGTTCGCCCGCTGGACGTTGTGTGAACCGTGACAGACCGTGCAGTGGGGGCCTTTGCCCGTGGCGCGGAGCGCCTTGCCGTGGCCGCTTTCGAGGTAGTTCTTCAGGATGCCGATGTGGCACTTCCCGCAGAACTCGGGGACCTGGCGCGCCGAAGGAGAACCGACAAAGCCACGCTGGTGCGTCATGGACACCGAGGGGTCCTTCGGGTCCCCGCCGTGGCAGTCCTGGCAGTAAATGGTATTCTGGGCATGCCAGCTCTTCTTCCACTCGTCGACAATGTCCTGGAACGCCGGCTTCATCTGCTCTGAGGAGTGGCAGTCGATACAGGCATTTTCCTCGATCCGTTCACCGGCCCAGGTCTTGGACAGGAACTCCTGCGCGAAATCCTCACGATACCCCGCCGCCGAGAACGAGGGGAGGCTCATGATCATCATCACGGAAAGAACAAGGTAGCGCATCACGACCTCCCCCAGAACATGAGGATGAGCCACAAGACGAAGGAAAAGAGGAAGAGGCCGCGCAGCAGGGGCCGTTTCATGATGTTCTTTTCCTTTTCCGTGTCGAAGAACGGCCACAGGAGGAACACAAGGAACAGTGCCAGCTGGATGATGATCCCCAGGAACTTGTTGGGGATGATCTTGAGCATCTGGTAGGGCGCGAGCAGGTACCACTCAGGCCGGACGGTGACCGGTGTCTTGAAGGGATTCGCAGGGATCGTGGCCTCCTCGGGGAAGAAGAGGTTCGGCGTAATGGTGATCAGCGCGAACATGACCGCCAGATACACCATGACCATGAGCATGTCCATCTGGAAGAACCGTGGATAGTAGGGATAACCGTCGGCATGGCTTTTCTTGTGATATTCGGTCCATGGACGTTTTTCCTCGGCGTGCAGACCGAAGGGTGTCGCCGAGATGCCGATACGCTTGATCAGGAAGAGATGGATCCCCACCAGGAGCATGAACAGGGGCGGCAGGATGGACACATGAAAGGCAAAGAACCTGCTCAGCGTCGCCCCGGTGACCTGATCGCCTCCGCGCAGTATCCCCGCCACGAAATCGCCGACAACGGGGACGGCGGTCGGGATGGAGGTCACCACGGTCGTTGCCCAGTAGCTGAGCTGAGTCCAGGGGAGCAGGTACCCGCTGAACCCGAATGCGATGGTCACGAAAAGCAGGAGCGCCCCGCCGATCCAGGTAAGTTCCCGAGGCCGCTTATAGTTCCCCATGGCGAAGACCGTGAGCATATGGAGACCGATCGCGGCGATCATGAGGTTGCTGCCGACCACGTGCATCTGCCGGAAGAGCCAGCCGAAGGGTACCTTGTGCATGATGAACTGTACGCTCTTGAACGCATGGTCGGGATGGGGAACATAGTAGATGAGCAGCAGTATCCCGGAAAGGACCTGGATCAGGTAACCGGCGGCGGCTACGAATCCAAGCGTGTAGAATATGTTGATGTTCTTGGGGACCCGGTAGTCGGTGACCTGCGACCTGACGAGGTCGTCGAGCCCGATCCGTGTTTCCATCCAGTATTTAACACGTTCCCACATAGTCCTCGCCCTCACCCGATCACAATAGTTTCGCCTTCGACCCTGAGCGGCAGTTTCGGCAGGGGCTTGGGCGGCGGTCCTGAGACGATGTTCCCTTCAAGGTCATAAACGCCTGCGTGGCAGGGACAGAGCAGTCTCTTGTTCTCCTTGTCGTACTGGACCAGGCATCCCAGGTGGGTACAGACCCGGGATACGGCGATAAGACCCTTGCCGGGCCTGTTCAGGATGACTGCGGGGACGCCGTTGAAAACGATCTCCCGGGCATCGCCCAGGGGGATCTCACGCTTTGCAATGACGAGGGTCTTGGACTGTTCCGTGCTGGCCGGCGGGGCAAGATACCGGGAGAGGGAGTAGATGAAGGAAACAACGCTTGTGGCTCCCAGAAACGCCAGTACTCCTTTAAGAAAGTTGCGCCTCTTCATCAGACCTCCCCGTCATGGAAGAAGGATTTGGAAAACAGGTGGATGGTGCGACAATGCTCCGGAAAAACACTCATGAAGAATGCTGATGTCATGGTATGATGCGGAGTGTTTATTGTCAAGCGAAAAATGGTTTTCAGCACGTCTGCAGACGGTTGTTATGCTTATGCAAGATTGATAGTCAGGATTTGAGAAGACGTGGGAAGGAATTTTCGATCCTTCTCCTGTCGTTATAGCTCTGGCCGCCAGAACGTTATGCCGTTCATCATTTGCCCGTTGTTCCCGTGGTCTTCTGAAGGCCCCAGAAAAGTTGGTGGACGTAAAAGATTCGGTCCCGCGGCGCCATGAAAAGCTATTGACATCGCCGGTCCTTCATGATATAAACTCGGGCTTAGTCATGAAGTGCTTGAATAGGCAGGGGGGGCAATGAAGGTTTTCGATTGGTCCAAGGAAAAGATTCAATGGGCGATAGAACGGCTTAAGGAGCCGTTGTCAATCAAGGCAAAGGTATTGATCGTTTCGCTGTTCCTCATCATCGTCGGTGGAGGCGGATTCGTCGCATACAAGTTCTATGACTTCACGCAGAACAATCCCAAGTTCTGCGTCGGCTGCCACCTTATGCAGGAGGCCTATGATACCTGGGCCGCGAGCGAACATTCGAAGCTCAACTGCCATGATTGCCACCACCTGACCATCCCGGAGCAGAACCAGCTGCTCATCAGCTTCGTGATGCACCGGCCCACCAAGGTCCCCGAGCGGCACAAAGGCGCGGTCATCGTCAGCTCTAAGACCTGCAACGAATGCCATACCTCCAAGAAAGCAAAGCAGATAAACAAATCGTTGTTCCACGCCAAGCACGTCTACATGGAACAGATCGAGTGCACCGAGTGCCACGGCGAGGTGAAGGCCGACAAGTCGGGGCTCCATCATTTCCTGCCCACGGAGAAATTCTGCACCAAGTGCCACACGGGCAAAGCGGTGCACGGCGAGGGCATGGGCGGTCTCGCGTGTCTCAACTGCCATACGGATCGCACCAAGGACCTGAAACCGGGGCGCATGAAGTGCCTCTATTGTCACAGCACGGACGAGAACATCAAGAAGCGTTTGAATGACGACGCGACCATGGATGTGCGGTTCTTCAAGCCCGAGGCCGCCACGATCAAGAAGGCCATCAAGATCACCTTCGACGATAAGGCGCCCATGCAGTTCTACTGCTATGAGTGTCATAAGCCGCATACTCAGGGAAAAAGCAAACCGGGGAGCGGCCACTGTCTCGGCTGTCATTCCAATGTGCCCAAGGTCGGCAAACACGCCGTCCATCTTGCCATGGACATGCAGTGCAAGGACTGTCATAAGCCGCACCTCTGGCGGGTCACCGAAGCTTCCGCCAAGAAGGACTGTGTGCAGTGCCATGAATATCGAAGCCCCAAGGCTTTCTTCTAGACCTTTTGTGATTTACGGTGTCTCAGCTCTATAGGCATCAAGCGGAATTCCATTTTACAGCGAAAGGAGGTGAAACACAGATGAAGAAATTTTTCGTATTTGCGATCGTAGTTGTTGTTTCGTTCGCGCTGGCCATGACGGCCTTCGCAGTTCCGGCCGGCAAGACCGTGGAGTACGCAAAGGGCGGCAAGGTCGTGTTCGACGGAAAGGCTCATGCGGACAAGGGCCTGAAGTGCGCTGATTGTCATCCGGCCGTTTTTGCGATGAAGAAGGGCGCAGCGATCACCATGGCGGACATCAATGCCGGCAAGCTTTGCGGCACCTGCCACAAGGACGGCGGCAAGGCCTTCGCAGCAAAGGATTGCGCAAAGTGCCACAAGAAGTAAGTATGTCATTATCCGGCAGCAAAAACCCTCACGGGAATCCCCGTGAGGGTTTTTTTATTTCGCCAAAATATGGTATGATAGTGCCCTATGCATGACAGCGAGATCACCATCCTCCGGGAGCTCATCATCCTCCTTGCCGTATCGCTCCCGATCACCTTTCTCTTCCATAAGGCTAAGCTGCCGGCGCTCGTCGGATTCCTCATTACCGGCGTGCTCATCGGCCCTCACGGGGCGGCGGTCATCACCGAGACCCAGGTCGTGGAGCGGCTGGCCGATGTCGGGGTCGTTCTGCTCCTCTTCACCGTGGGGCTCGAGTTCTCCCTCGAGGATATCATCCGTTCCGGTCGCCGGTTCCTCCTCGGCGGCGGGTTCCAGGTCGTCCTGACGACCGGCGCGGTCGCGGGGATCGCGATCCTGTTCCAGTACACCCTTGCTCAGGCCGTATTCTTCGGTTTTCTCGCTTCCTTGAGCAGCACCGCCATCGTGCTCAAGATGTACTCGGACCGGGCCGAGCTGGACACGGCCCACGGCAGGCTCTCCACCGGGATCCTCCTGTTCCAGGACATGGCCGTTGTACCGATGATGCTCCTGCTGCCTGTCCTGGGCGAAGCAGGGGCCGCCGGCGTCATTACCCCGCTTTCCGTGCTCATGAGCCTGGGGAAGGCGGTCCTGGGGCTGGTCGTCGTGTTCCTGGCTGCCCGGCAGGTCGTACCGCTCCTGCTTCACCAGGTGGTCCGTCTGAGGAACCGGGAAATGCTGTTCCTCCTCGTGGTCCTTCTGTGCCTCGGCACCGCCTGGATCACGTTCAGCCTCGGGCTCTCCCTCGCCCTTGGCGCGTTCCTCGCCGGGCTGATCATCGCAGAGTCGGAGTACAGTCACCACATCGTGGCCGACATCCTTCCCTTCAGGGACTATTTCGCGAGCATCTTCTTCATTTCCATCGGGATGCTGCTCAGGACGGACTATTTCCTGGCGCACTGGCCGCTCCTGCTCGGCCTGACGACCGGCCTTGCCCTGCTCAAGACCGGCCTCGTGACCGTCACCGCCGCGGTCCTCCGGTATCCCGTCCGCTCATCGCTTCTGGCAGGCCTCGCCCTCGCCCAGGTCGGCGAATTCTCCTTTCTCCTGGCGGACCAGGGGGCGCGGTTCGGCCTCATTGCCGGCGAGACGTTCCAGGCATTCATCAACACCTCGATCCTCACCATGGTGGCGACGCCGTTCATCATACAAGCGGCGCCGTGGTTCGCGGACCGGCTCAGCATGCTCCGGCCCGATTCCACTGAGCAGCCAGCAGTCTGCGCCCTCACGGGACACACGATCATCGCGGGATACGGTCTGAATGGACAAAATTTGGCGAGGACGCTGCGCGCCACGCGGATCCCCTACAGCGTGCTGGAAGTGAATGCCGACACCATCCGGAAAGCGCGGGACGAGGGAGAGCCGATCATTTACGGAGACATCACGCGGGAAGACGTGCTTGCGAGGGCTGGCGTCCCGTGCGCGCGGATCATCGTGTTCGCCATATCCGATTTTTCCGCGACCCGTCTTGCCATCCGCATCGTGCGCAGGCTGAATCCTTCGATCTTCATTCTTGTCCGGACGCGGTACGCGGCCGAGGTCGATGAGCTCCAGGCGCTCGGCGCCGACCAGGTGATCGCCGAGGAGTTCGAGACCTCCATCGAGATATTCTCCCGCGTCCTTCACCAGTACCATGTCCCGGGGAACATCATCGCCAGCCAGATCAGCCTCGTGCGGTTCGACGGGTACAAGATGCTGCGGGGCATCTCCCTGGACCAGGAGAAGATCGGAAAGCTCGCCGCGCTATTTGCCGCTGCTACTGTGGACAATATGCAGGTCCAGCCGGAATGCGCCTGCGTCGGAAAGACACTGAAGGAGTTGGATATCAGGCGGGCGTCGGGAGCCACGGTGATCGCCATTGTTCGGAACGGTGAGGCCGCCACGAACCCCGGCCCGGAGTTCATGCTTCACGTAGATGATATCCTCGTCCTGCTCGGCGCGCACAAGGAGCTGGATATGGCGGTTGATCTCTTGAAAAGGGGAGAGGAGAAGACTGACACGGGGATGGGGGGACACGGGGACACGGGGACGTCGGACGCGGGGACAGGGTGACGCGGAGACGCGAATACGGCAGACACGGAGACGGGGGGACACGGGGACGCGGAGGAACGACAGAAGACACGGAAAAACCAATTACAGGCGGAACGATAGAATGTAGTTGCGAACACTGATGGCCTTGGGTATAATCCTTCCAAACACAAACAATTTTCCATTTCCAACTTACAATTTGCATTTTACAATTCAAATCAGGGGAGAGGTTATGGAGCTGGTGCCCGTCCCGGACTTCAAATCCGGTGGTTCCTGGCCTTGGTCAGGAATGGTGCGTTCGATTCGCATGCTCTCCCGCCAATAACAAGAAAAGCCCTTGGGGAATTACCCCCAAGGGCTTTTCTTCCGTCAACTGTTTACTTGCCGCGAGGCATCACAAGATATCCTCGGGTTTCAGCCTCGCCTGCCGCAGAATTGCCTTGAGCAAGCCGGGACCGATGATTTTACCTGCATGGACGGGGATCGTGAACTTGCCGGGTTTTTCAGGATGGCTGAAATGCCGGTGGCTCCCCTCTGAGCTGGACAGAACGTAGCCATGCTCCTGGAGTTTCTTGATGAGCTGTTTCGCTGTCAATCGCGGTAGTTTGGGGCTCAAGCAGCTACCTCGATGACGATATGATAGGATTCCTCGGGCTCAGCGGGGACCTGCTCGCCCGCCTTCTTGAGCGATTTGATATGGAGAGCCATTGCCTTCTGGATGTTTCTTTTCGTCTCTTCGATCGTACGTCCTTGTGAAAAGCAACCGGGAAGGGACGGGACAACGGCATAGTATCCTATGCCGTCTTCCTCGGGAATGATCTCCACCCTGAATTTTCTCCGCTTCGCCGCCATACTGGCCTCCCAAATTAATTAGTGCAGGTATTTTATCCTCAAGAAAGAATAGCGTCAATCAAATCTTTTGCATCGCATGCTCACCCGCCAATTATCCTGACCGCATACCTGGGTTTCCATTTCCTTAATCCAACCTCAAAAGAACAGGCCCGCAGTTCCCTGCGGGCCTGTTTTACAGTACGCTTGAATGGACCTTAATTGATGACGTAGGTTATGGTCGAGGCCTCCCCGTTCACCCCGTTGACAACTACATCCAGATTGACCGAGCCAACATTACTCCCTTCACATGTCGGAAGAATAGTGACCGTAGCAGAAGGGACCGCGGTGCCGCTCAGGTTCACCCCTCCTGTGCAGACTATCGGGCTTGGATCGGTTCGCGACGGGGTGTCCTAGCGACCAGTTTATGATACCGGCTTTTTAAGAAAATAGGGTGACACTCC
>CAKKRC010000107.1 GCA_919902495.1 Nitrospiria bacterium | reverse complement strand
CGCCATAGCCCGTCATGATGATGACCTTGGTATCGTTGTCACGGGCCTTGATGAAGTCGAGGATCGCCAGCCCCTCCCGGGACAGCGCCCCTCCCAGCCGGACATCGGCGATCACCGCGTCATAGCGCACGGTCCTTACCAGCAGCATCGCCTGCTCGTAGGTGTCGGCGGTGTCCACATGGAGCCTCGGTCCATTCAGCATCTTTTTCATGGGATGCAGAAAAGCGACCTCGTCATCGACGATCAGGATGTTCCGGTGCATGGATGCTCCTCTCTTAGTACACTTTGCCACTGACCCTCTAAGAGCAAGGGTTGTGCCAGATGGCAGGAGCCGGGAAACGGCTTGTTTATCAGCGGGTTATCACTATAAAGGTTCGCAGGGGAGTCTCATTCCTGCATGATGGCGGTCTCAGGCGTGAGATTTAACGGAGAGAAGCAGGTAAGGAAGAGTGGGTATTCGGAAAAGGTTCAAGATCTGCCACAGAGCACACAGAGTTCACAGAGAAATGCCATGATCAAATTTTTTTGTTTTTCTCGGTGTCCTCGGCGACCTCGGTGGCGCAATGAATTTAGTGTTCTTATGGGGAACGGGCTATTTATCTTCCCGATGGTCCTTGAGCTTCCGGTAGAGCGTGGCGCGGGAGACATCGAGCGCTTCGGCGACCTTCTTCATGTCGCCTCCTGCCGCCGCGATAAGGGTCTGCAGATACTCCTTTTCGATCTCCTTGAGCCCCTGCGGCTTCTTCGGGCCGGGGACGCTCGCAGCCGGACCGGCGCAGAGCCCGGGGAAATGCTCGAGCGTGAACTTCCCGCGGCGCGCAAGGAGCATGGCCCGTTCCACCACGTTCCGGAGCTCGCGAATGTTGCCGGGCCAGCCGTAGGACCGCAGCAGGTCCATAACCTCGGGAGGGACCTGCTGTTCCGCGCATCCCGCCTGGCGGAGAAAGCGCTCCACCAGCTGCGGGATGTCCTCGGGCCGCTCCCGGAGCGGAGGGAGCGTGATGGGAAACAAGTTGATGCGGAAGAAGAGGTCGCTCCGGAACCTGCCCTTCTGCACCTCCCCGGACAGATCGCGGTTCGTGGCGCAGATGAGCCGGAAATCGCTCTGGCGCGTATGGGTCTCCCCGACCCGGCGGTAGGTCTTCTCCTCGATGATCTTTAAAAGCTGGGCCTGGACCGGCAGGTCCATATCGGCGATCTCATCGAGGAACAGGGTCCCGCCGTCGGCGACCTCGATCAGCCCCTGCTTGCTCTGGTGCGCCGAGGTGAAGGCGCCCTTGGCATGGCCGAACAGTTCACTGGCCATCAGGTCTCCCTGCAGCATGGAGCAGTTAAGTTCGAGCAGCGGCCCAGCTTTGCGGCCGCTGTGCGAGTGGATCCAGCGCGCGCAGACCCCCTTTCCGGTGCCGGTCTCTCCCTGGAGGAGCACCGGTGAATCGTTCTCCGTCATGAGGATCGAGGACTCTTTTACCTTCGCCATGGCGGGGCTCCAGCCGAAGCAGGGTTCTTCGTCCCGCTTCTTCATGCGCTGCGTCAGCCGGTCGGCGCGCCGGAGCGCGGAAAGCTCCAGGCTCTTGCGCAGGAACACATGCAGCCCGTCCATGTCCACCGGCTTTACCAGGAAGTTGTCGGCCCCCAGACGCATGGCCTCGACGGCAGTGGGAATATCGCCCTGGCCGCTGATAACGATGACGGAGGTATCGGGATATTCTTCCCGGAGCGACCGGATCCAGTCCAGACCGTTCCCGTCCGGGAGGTTCAGGTCGAGCAGGACGGCGTCGAACCGCCGGGACTGGAACGCCTTCCGGGCTTCGGCGAGGCTCAACGCATCCACGGTCTCGTAGCCGGCCTTCGCGAAATACCGGCCATAGCCGAACAGCACCGCCGGTTCGTCGTCAACCATCAGGATCGTGATCTTCATGGAACGGGGTTCTCCTGGAGGGGAAAAATAAGGGATGCCGTGCATCCCGGCGGCGGTTCGTTGTTGGACAGGCTGATGCGGCCGCCGTGCGTCTCCACGATATGCTTGACGATGTTCAGACCGAGGCCGGTGCCGCCGCGGCGGGTCGTGAAGAACGTGTCGAAGATGTGGGGAAGGACCGCTGCGGATATCCCTTCCCCGCGGTCGGTCACGCGGACCTCCGTCTCGCTCCCCCGGCCCGCCAGGACCTCGATCGTGATCGGCCCTCCGTCGGGACTGTGCTGGGCGGCGTTGTCGAGCAGGTTGATAAAGACCTGCTGGAGCTTCTTGGAATCGGCCAGGAGCACGACGTCCTTCCCGTTCGGAGGACGGGACAGGACCACCTCCCGTCCTTTGCCCCACTTCGACTGCTTCCAGGCGTCGATGGACAGCGCGCAGATCTCGGCAAGGGGCTCCTGCCGCAGCAGGGACCGCTCCACGGGCCTCCCCAGTTCCAGGAGGTCGTTCATGAGCGCGGTCAGCCGGTCCACCTGGGTCCGCATGTGCATCATGAAGGCGCCGTACTCCGGATTGCCGCCGATCTCCTGGTCCAGCGCGTCGGTCAGCGCCATGATGGCGTTCAGGGGATTTCGCACCTCGTGGGCCACGCCGCCGGCCAGGTTCCCGATGACCTGCATCTTCTGGGCCTCCCGGAGCTGCGCTTCCAACTGCGCCTTTTCCGCTTCGGACCGCTTCCGTTCCGTGACGTCGCGGATGAAATTGAGCGTCGCCTGCTTGCCCTCCCAGGTGATGATGACCACGGTGACCTCCACCCAGAGGACCGCTCCGCTCTTGTGGAAGATCCGGAACGCGTAGTTCGTGTCGACCTCCATGCCGGCCAGCCTGTCCCGGCGGCGCTGGAGCACGGTCGGCCGGTCATCGGGATACTAAAGCGCCGAGATAACTCTCCCTAATAAACACGATAAATAGCCTATCGTAT
>CAKKRC010000106.1 GCA_919902495.1 Nitrospiria bacterium | reverse complement strand
CCCCCAAGGTCCGGACGTACAGCTGGCGCCGGACGCCCTTGCCCTCCTTGCCTCCTACGGGTGGCCGGGGAACGTGCGCGAACTGGAGAATGTCATGGAACGGGCATCTATCCTCAAACGGGGCGACACCATCACGACGGCGGACCTGCCGGACAAACTCGGCAGGAAGGCGGCAGGGGCCACAGGGATCCTGCTCAACTTGCCCGACGATGGAGTGTCACTCGAAGAACTTGAAAAGGACCTCATTATCAAGGCACTGGAAAAACACAAGGGAAACCAGACCCGGGCCGCCGAGTACCTGCGCATTACCCGTCCCACGCTCATCTACCGGATGGAGAAGTACGGATTGAAATAGAACCACGGATGAAGCCCGTTCTGCGTTTGAGGAAAATACTTCATCTTCCTTGGCGATTACGGTATGATGTCTGCAATACACCTGTCTTACTACACGTCAGGAGGAAAAAACATGGCAACAACGACATTCAAGGTTCAGGGGATGACCTGCAACCACTGCGTTATGCGGGTCGCTAAGGCGCTCAAGTCACTTCCCGGAGTACAGGACGCACAGGTAGATCTGCAGAAGGCCCAGGCGGTTGTTACCTATGACGATGCCAAGGTCGCTCCGGAAAAACTTACCGCGGCGGTCGCGGAAGCAGGGTATAAGATCGGGTGATCATCGTCGGGTGAATCTCTTTCCCTCATGTGGCACCATTGCTTGACAATAACGTCTTGTGTCAGTATACTTTCTTCTGTTTTTCCAGGCAATTCGCATGAAGTCACCGACCGGGGGTCGGCGGAGCCGCGAAGCAGGACACAGCGGTCTGTTCAGGGAAGCGGTTTGATCGAACGCATACCCGGCAGTCCGGCGGAGTGAGGTCTATGGACGTTCAGGAACTGTGGAAATACATCCTCTCCAAGAAACGGAAGAGGAAACAACTGGTGCTCGATATCGAGCACTGTTCTCCCATCACGCTCCGAAACATCATCCTTGATGTCCACACCTCGCCGGAAGTCCTTGATCAGATCGCGCAGGTCAACAGCGACGATGAATACCTTCTGCGCGACCTCGTCCGCTGCCCGAACCTCTCCGAGACGACGCTGGCCTTCATTGCCCTGACGGCCTCCGATGAGATCAAGAACTTCATCTCGGGAACGCGCGTCCTGGACCTCGTCGTGTATGATGAAACAGCGACGGCAGCGGCCATCCCGGGGCAGCCGGTGACCGGCCAGCAGGGCAAGGCGGCCGGGAAGAAAAAGTTCAATGTCATGCAAGTGGTGGGGAAGATGACGAGTCCCCAGAAGATAAAACTCGGGTTATCGGGCGGGAAGGAGGCCCGGGGCCTTTTGATCCGCGACTCGAACAAACAGGTGTCGGCAGCGGTGCTGGAGAATCCGCGGATCACGGACGGGGAGATCGAGTTCTTCTCCAAGTCCAC
>CAKKRC010000105.1 GCA_919902495.1 Nitrospiria bacterium | reverse complement strand
CCGCTGCTGTATGCCGAGGCCTGCGAGATGATCGAGGGAAAGAAGGAGTAGACGATGCCCATGCCGTTTGCCGTGCCCTATGGCCAGTCCGGCCTCGCCACGCTGTATATCATCCTGACCCGGGACGCCGACGGATACTACGTCGTCGATGCCGCCGGGGCGTGCCAGGCCGCAGCACCCGCCTCCTGGCCGTCGCTCACGGAAGACGCGGTGAAAAAGGGGCGGTATACCCTGACCGTGTCGGCGCTGAACAACGGCTGGTATACCGGCATGATATACAAGCGCCTCAACGCGGCACAGGACCCGGCCGTGGACGAGGCAATAGCGCTGGTCACGAAGCGGGTGGAGAGCAACGCTTTTATCCAGTATCCGAGCGAGGCGGCGCTCGCAACTGTCGCCTCGTACATCGACACGGAGATCACGGCGATCATCGCGGCCCTGGCTACCCTGCAAACCGTCGGCGGCGTGATCACCGCGCTCGTGGACATCGGCGCGGAGATCTCCTCGGCGCTCCTGCCGATCGTCATGGAAAAGGGAGAAAAGCTGATCATCCAGGTTGAGGTCCTCGAAGGCGGCGTGGCCAAGGACTGCACGGGTTTCACGGCCAAGTTTGGCGTCAAGGAAAAATTGACGGATACCACATACAAGATCGGTCTGCTCGACGGAGTTTTCAGCAACAATGCGCTCGGGGTCAAGTCCATCCTCACGTTCACGATCCTGCCGGCGGCGACAACGGGTCTCGCTGCTTTCGGCGGGCTCTACTCCGCGGCCATCTACGACGGCGGCGGCAACAAGGCCCCGATCGCCGATCGCGGCGGCGTGGCGTTTACCCTGAAGGAGGATATCCTCGATGTATAGCTCTATAGTCCGCATCAAGGCAAAATTGACCAATGAGGTCCTGCTCCAGCTCACCGACGACGAGGGCCTCGGCTCGGTGAACGACAGCCGGATCACCACGGCACTGACCAAGGCGTCCTCGATCACGGACATGCTCTGCGGCGTGAAGTACTCCGTGCCGTTCGCCTTTCCGGTCCCGGCGATCGTCGAGGACCTGGTGGACGACATTGCGGAGTATGAGCTCTATGCGCGCAAGGTACAGGAATTTCCCCCGGCGGTCAAGGAGCGGCGGGACAACGCGATCAAGCTGCTCACCGATGTTTCAAAGGAAATAGCATCTCTCGGCATCGACCCCGCGCCGGCGCAGCCGACCCAGGGCGCGCCGGAGAGCAACAAGACGACTAACGACCGGGTGTTCACAAGATCAAAGCTCGAAGGATTTTAATAGGTCCTATCGGACCTATAGGACTTATATGACATATACCATTGAACAAGTTCAGAACGCGCTGCTGTCCGCGCTCAAGGTGTCGGACCTGAAGGGCCTCTGCGGCGAGATGGACCACTACAACGGGTCGATCGACGATCTGGTGCAGAAGATCGAGCAGATGCCGGTGGTGAAGCCCTCGGCTTTCGTCCTCTACCTGGGCTCGGAATTTTCCGGGGAGGGCAGCAACCCCTATCTGGACGGCCAGTTCTTCGGCGTGGCGCTGGTGGTCAAGGACCTGCGCGGCGGCAGCGATCTGAAGCAATCGATGAACAGCCTGCTGGAGATCTGCAAAACAGCGCTCATCGACAAGACGCTCGGCCTGGAGATCTCCCCGCTGGTCCCCGTGCGGATCCGCCCGGTGCGCGTTACCAAGCTTTTCAGCATCTACAGTTTCGACGTAAAGACAATATTCGAGATGTGAGGAGGTTTTAAAATGGCAAAGATCAAATACACAGGACCCGTCAATCCCCTGCGCATCGAAGGCGTCGGCATCGTCGGTCCGGAGTTTGTCCCCTGCTCCGAGGCGATCGCGCGGGAGTTTGAAAAAGAAAAAGATTTTGAAGTCCAATTTGATTCACCCCCTGAGACCTCTGCGTCCTCTGCGGTGAAGAAAGGACGTGATAAGTCATGAGCACTCTGACCACCATCGCGCTCGGCCGCGACACAAAAGTATTCGCGATCAAGGAAACGGTCCTCGGGGTCCTGGAGATCCCCGGCAACACGAACCTGATCCTCGTGACGGGCGGGGAGATCGACGTTCCCAACCCGGCCTACGAGGAGGACAAGAGCCTCCGCGCCAACCGGTCCACCTACGGGCGGTTCCAGGGCAACACGCCCCCTACTCCGTGGAAGCTCTCGCACTATCTCCGGCCCTCGGGCACGGCGGGCACCGCGCCGGAGGCGAGCGACGTGCTCGAATGCGTCAAGGGGAAAAAGACGATCGTCGGCGGCACGTCCGTGGCCTACGATCCGCTCGCGGCCAAGCCGAGCTTTTCCCTCTATGTTAAAAAGGGGCACACGGTGTTCGCGGCTGCGGGATGCGCGGGAAACAAGATCTCTCTCAAGAAGGACAACAAGGGGATCCTCGAGGCGAACGAGGACGGCCAGGCCATGAAGAGCATCTGGACCGGCACGGGCGCGCTGGGCGAGGCGATCGTCACGACGCCGGCGCCGGGCACGGAAGAGTGGTTTACCGTGGACGACAACAAGCGGTTCTGCACGGGGTCCCATGTGCTCATCGACACGGAGCAGATGCAGGTGACCGGGACATTTTGGGAAGGGACCGCCGGCGGAAGCGCCGGCAAGATCAAGCTCAAGCGAGGCTACAACTCCTCTGCCGTGGCCGCCCACCTGAACGCCGCGGCCATCACGCCCTGGCTGCCGGCGGGCACGGAGCTGGGCGCGCCGCTCTCCTCCCGCGTGGGCACGCTCACCATCGACGCCGTTGAGTTGCCCTTTACGGACTTCGAGTTCAACTACGAGGACCCGAGCA
>CAKKRC010000104.1 GCA_919902495.1 Nitrospiria bacterium | reverse complement strand
TTTTTGCATTACCGTTACCCGAAAGACGTTTGACGATACGGGCTTCGTAACCATAAGACGTTACCAAAATATTCCGCCATTTTGGCAGGAAGTTCATTTATACCTGACTACAGGCCCAGCTTCTTCTGCTCGATGAGCTTGACCAGTTCGTCGCGGGTAAAGAACTGCTTCTCGATCAGGAGCGTCGTAAGGGCCTCGAGGACGATCTTCTGCGTGATAAGGTCCTGACGGATCGTCTGGACGTCCTGCTGCGGCTGATTCTGCTGGCTCCACTCCGTCGTGGAGATGTCCGGCATCTCGCGCACCAGTTCCAGCTTTGATGCCTGTGTCGCAGACTCCCGGAACAAGGCCTTGCTCACCCGGGTGACCGGCTCTCCGTCATAGTACTTCCGGATCGCGTCCTTGATCTCCGAGGCCATGGAGAGGACCGGTTTGATGGAAAGGCCCGTGATAAATCGGATATTATCCATCGTTTCGATGTCCATCGGGTCCGACATGGCGAGGACCAGCGAGTTGGCCTCCTTCCGCACCGGGACCACACCGAACTTTTTCGCCATTTCTGCCTTCAGGACCTTGAATATGTCCGGCGACAGCTCCGGTTCGAAGAGGTTGATGTAGGGAACGCCCATCTTTTCGGAGATCACCCGTGCGATGTCCTCTTCACGGGCAAATTCCAGCTCCACGATGATGGACCCGAGCTTCCCTCCCCAGTTCCGCTGATGGGAAAGTGCCGCCTCGAGCTGAAAATCATCGATCAGCCCCGCTTCCTTCAACAGGTCACCAAGTTTTTTTCGCTCCGCCATACGGTCCCCTTTGCCCCGAAACTCCCAGCCGATACAGGATAGCGTGATTATATTCCACTCAGACCGCCGATGTCAAACAGTTTAGTAATTTCCATCACTATGGTCTCTTCCGGTTCTTTTTCCCCGTTCGTTTCGCGTCATCCATTCGTCTCCTGTTCCCGCTCCCGGACCAGGAGATGGCGAAGGTCCACGTCCTCGAGGGCGGCAAGAAGGCTCGCCTTGATGCCGGGATGCCCCTTTTCCAGGTCGGCCAGGAGCTTTTTTATCTTCACCCGCTTGTGGTCCGGATCACCACATGCGGGACAGGCGCAGCAGGTAACGGGAAAGCCGGCTTCCGACGCGTAGGCGATGATGTCATCCTCGGGAACATAGACAAGGGGGCGGATAACCACGTTCCTGCCGTCGTCAGCACGCAGGAACGGGGCCATGGCCTTGATCCTGCCGTTGAAGAACTGGTTCATCAGAAGGGTCTCGATAAAGTCGTCGCGATGGTGGCCGAGGGCGATCTTGGTGCACCCGAGTTCCGTTGCCTGGGTGTAGAGTACGCCGCGCTTGATCCTGGCACAGAGCGGGCAGGGGATATCGTCGGGCGCGAGCTTTTCGAGCACAAGGTCATGGACCGGGGCATGGACGATACGATACTCATAACCCTGTTCACGGAGATAGGATTCGATGCCCTCGGTGCGGAACCCCGGAAAACCCGGGTGTACCGTGACGACGGTCAGGGAAAAGCTCACCGGCGCCCGGCGCCGGAGGTTCTCAAGAACCGTCAGAAGCGTCCAGCTGTCCTTGCCGCCGGAGAGGGCCACGAGGATCCGGTCGCCTTCCTCGATCAACCCGAACGTGCCGATCGCCTGGCCTGTGAGACGCCGGATATGATGTTCTCGTGATGCCTGGTCCTGCATGCCGCACCCTGATACCCAGAAAATGCATTTGAACACTGAAAAATAGAATCTCGAGGATCGAAGATTCCTTGTAGCTTGCTGCAGGGAACGTCAATCGGTCCTATAGCAGTCTTCACCAAAACCTTTGACACGGATTACCACAGATAAAAGGCCTGATAACAGCGGATACTGCAGGACCAAGACAATGTCCATACTGTCTAGGATGTATCCTCCTCTATCGTCTTACCAATCCGCCTCTTCCATGTCAAGGATCCTGTTCCACAGTCCACAGCATGGACAAAAAAGCCCCCGGAGCATGCATATCCGGGGGCTTTGCAGAGGATCAGGAACTTACCGTTTTTTCTTCTTCGCTGTTTTCTTCTTTGCGGTCTTCTTCTTAGCTGCCTTTTTCTTTGCGGCCTTCTTTTTCGCCGGTCTCTTTACGGCTTTTTTCTTTGCCGTCTTTTTCTTGGCCGGTTTCTTCTTTGCTTTTCTGGCAGCCTTCTTCGCCGGCTTCTTTGCGGCCTTCTTCTTCGCTTTCTTCTTCGCCGGCTTCTTCACGGCAGGCATTGCAGGCATCTCTGCCGGCGCGCCAACGGATGCCGCCTCTACCCCGCAGCAGAGAATCGGCTCTTCATAGACATCGCCGGTCCTCGTTACATCAAGCCGTCTGCCGCAAACCTTGCATTCATATTGCACGACCTTCTCGATAGCCATCCCCATACCCTCCTTTACCGGATAACCCGCTCCCGCGGGATTCGTTTCCGTCGCTTTCGCCGGGGCCCCAGACAGGTCCTCTGGCAACCCGGGAGGAGCATCAATACTGATAATGTAGGATTAGAACCATCAAATGTCAAGGGTTTTCAATGCTTGACCGGGGAAAAAACCCCTTAGGACCATATGCGCGGCTGTTTTTTCAGGGCCTGTACCCGGGCGTTTCTCCGCATATCCGCCTGCCGGAGGCTCCATATCTGCTCCATACCCTCGATCGCCATGGCCAGGGCCTCATCGGATCTCTTGCCATCCCACTCCTTGGTCTCCGCCAGCCGGTACAGCTCCAGGATAACATCGTCAAGCGTCATTAGGCCCTCCCTGTTCCCTGTAAGATCAGTGTCCTGCAGAATATCCATGCCGGTCCTGTTTCCGGACCATCATAAAAAAAGCCGGGAGCAGAAACTCCCGGCTTGTTGTTCACGGCTTGGTGTCACCTGCCCGCGTAATGATGTTCAAGATCACGGCAATCCCGCCTTTCTCATCACTTCCCGGAATCGTTCTCTACCCGCACTTCGAGAATCCGCATCCCCGGCAGACCGCGCACCCCTCACCAAACTCCAGGAGACCCCCGCAATCAGGGCATTCGGGACAGAGGCCGAGATGGTTCGTATTTGCCTCCGTGGCACAGTCGGAGGAGACATAGGAGACCGTCGGCGCCTCGGCGGTCGCCGATTTCTCTTTCTGCTTCCCGTGCCGGGGACCCATGTTGTCCTTGTTATAGCGCTCCAGGGCCAGCCCGATGGCGTCGGGACAGGACAGGATCTGGCGCCCCATTTCGCCCCATCCCGGCGACGGGCAGCGGATGCCCTTCACCTGCCTGATGATGGAATCGATCGACACGCCGGACCGGAGCGCCAGGGATACCATGCGGGACACGGCCTCGGACTGGCTGGAGGCGCAGCCGCCGGACTTGCCCATGGTCGAGAAGACCTCGCAGATGCCTTCCTCGTCCTCGTTGATGGTGATGTAGAGGTTGCCGCAGCCCGTGGGGATCTTCTGGGTGACGCCGTGGGTCATGGTTGGGCGCTTTCTCGGCTTCTTTTCCTCGGCGAGTTCCGGCGAGGCCGCGGCCAGGGCCGCCAGCTGGGCCGCCTTCCGGGCCTTGTCGGTCGCGCCGGTGGAAAGCACCTGCTCGTCGCGGGACCCGTCGCGGTAAATGGTCACTCCCTTGCACCCGAGCTGGTACGCGAGCATGTACACCTTTTCCACGTCCTTCGCCGTCGCGCTGTGGGGGAAGTTCACGGTCTTGGACACCGCATTGTCCGTGTACTGCTGGAAAGCGGCCTGCATGCGGATATGCCATTCGGGGCTGATGTCGTGGGCCGTGACGAAGACCCGCTGGATGTCGGCGGACACCGACTCGATGCCCGTGCAGCCGCCATGCTCGGCGATCTCCTTCATAAGGGTGTCGGAATAGATCCCCCGCTCCTTCGCCGTCCGTTCGAACACCGGGTTCACCTCGATCAGCTCGGCGCCGTCCATGACCCTCCGCACGAACGTGAGGCCGAAGAGGGGTTCGACGCCGCTGGAGCAGCCCGCGATGATGGAAAGCGTGCCGGTGGGGGCGATGGTCGATACCGTCGCGTTCCGCACCGGTTTCCGGCCGGGACGGTCATAGATGCTCCCTTTGAAGTTCGGGAACGTGCCGCGCTCGGCGGCAAGTTCCTCGCTCATTTTCCGGCCTTCCTCGGTCAGGAACTGCATAATCGATCCTCCGATGCGGACCGCCTCATCGGAGTTGTAAGGAATGCCCAATTCGAGCAGCATGTCCGAGAAGCCCATGACGCCCAGGCCGATCTTGCGGTTGGCACGGGTGTTCTCGGAGATCTTCTCGAGGGGATACTTGTTCACGTCGATGACGTTGTCGAGGAAATGCACGCCCTCGCGCACGGTGTGGCGGAACTTGTCGTAGTCCACCATGGGCTTTCCGTCCTTCGTCGTGACCATCCTGGCCAGATTGACGGAGCCCAGGTTGCAGGACTCGTACGGGAGGAGCGGCTGCTCGCCGCAGGGGTTCGTGGACTCCATCCTGCCCACCTGGGGCGTGGGATTGTACTGGTTGATGCGGTCCAGGAAGACGATGCCGGGCTCGCCGTTCTTCCATGCCATGTTCACGATGGTATCGAAGACCTTCCGGGCCTTGAGCCGCTTGACCGTGGCCTTGCTCCGCGGCGAGACCAGGTCGTACTCCTCATCCTTTTCCACTGCCTGCATGAAGGGATCGGTGAAGGCCACGGAGATGTTGAAGTTGTTCAACCGGTCGCTCTGCTGCTTGCAGGTGACGAAGTCCAGGATGTCGGGGTGGTCCACCGAGAGGATGCCCATGTTGGCGCCGCGGCGCGTACCGCCCTGTTTTACCGTCTCCGTGGCCGCGTCGAACACGGTCATAAAGGAGATGGGGCCGGACGAAACGCCCTTGGTGGATTTCACCACGTCGTTCTTCGGCCGGATGCGGGAGAAGGAGAAGCCCGTGCCGCCGCCGGACTTGTGGATGAGGGCCGCGTGCTTCACGGACTCGAAGATCTCGTCCATGGAGTCCCCCACCGGCAGGACGAAACAGGCGGACAGCTGTCCCAGTTCGCGCCCGGCGTTCATCAGGGTCGGGCTGTTCGGCAGGAACTCAAGTGAGGTCATCAGCCGGTAGAATTCCTGGCTGGTCCGCTCGACCTCATCGGCCTTCTTGCCGTAGGTGGCGTCGGCGGCGGCGATGGTCCGGGCGACCCGCTGGAACATGTCCACGGCCGTCTCCACGACGGTGCCGTCCTCGTTGCGCTTGAGGTAGCGTTTTTCCAGCACCTTCAGGCTGTTCTCGTTCAGCTGAAGTCCTGCACCGGTTGCCGTTCCCGCGGACACCGCACTTTTCATAATGATGAAGCCCCCTTGCATGAAATTCAAAATAAATGCGGGACGGTCGATGGTGACCGTCCCGGCTGATTACTGGACGATGCGATAGAACACGATTTGAGCGATTTTCGCGTGAAGCGCTGGCTTACCGTCGATCATACGCTGCATCTCACCTGGTTTGATATATGAAGAGGGATACGCTTTTGAAGATCTGCAGATGGATCGTGTATAATTCGGAAATAACGAAGCAAATATATACCACAACATATAGTGGAGTCAAGGCCAAACTGACACCATATTTAGTCTGTTTCCATGCATGTTTCATGCAGAGAGGACCTTCGGAAGGGCATCAGACAAGGCTGAAAAAAGTTCGCTGGAACGAGAGTTCATAAACCCCGCACCGAATGCGGTCGCGATTGATTTGGAGCGATCCGGTCTCTTATCTATTTTCAAAATACAGCGGCCCGAGGGGTATACCGCCTCGGGCCGTGAGTGCGTCGACATCCAAGAGAACTCTGAAATACCAGGGAGGCCGTGCCGATGCTGCGTTACCCCTTTGCACCCCGGTCAGTCGGATGGGACGGCACGGGTCGCCAGCCGGCCAGTTCGCCGATCCGGCGTAGTATCACCGCTCGCTCCTTCATGCCTTTCGCTATTTTGTTGTACTTGACCGCATCGTCATGGAAGTACATGGGCTCGACAAAACCGCACGACACATGCTCCACGACGCACTCACTGCCGTTCTGAACGTCGATGACGACAAGCTGCATGTCCGGGCAGTGAGCTGAATCGATGCGAAGCCACTCGGTGATGGCAAAATAGCGGGAACAGGACGACCAGACGCCGTTCCATCCGAAGATGCGTGCCTCGAAGGACAGGTCGCGCAAGGCCAACGAGGAGTGGGACAGGTCCCAGACCGAGCCGGCGGCGGGCGCGAGACGCGCTTCAAGGCGATGGTCAGGTGACGATATTTTCTTGTCGGTAAGCGGGCTCATAGGCAGCAACGGATATTTGAACGAATGGGACACTATACAGCGGGAACCGCCCACTGTCAATAAATAATTGTTTTGAACGATTATTATGTGTATCAGGTCGAGGTAGAGGTATTTGAACGTTTGGAATACGAAAGTTCGGGGTTCTACGAGGCAGGAAAGAAATGCATAGCGCGTTACCGACGTACCATGGACCGCAACGATCCGGCCCCTTTTACATCTGCAGATCAGAGAAGGTGATGAGGTTCGTGATGGCGCTCCAAAGCACGCCCGCCGCCTGGATGGACAGGGGAAGCGCTACGGGAAGGAGCAGGAAAATACCGTATCGCTGCAGGAGCGGAACGGTTTCTTCTGCAGGCTTTCGGAACCTGGCGAGGAGCACGCGGTTCACGAGCATGGCGAAGGGAAGGTAGATCGCGACGGTCAGCCAGAAGTTCGTCCTGACGAGGGCGAAGACCAGGATGCCGAGAAGAAGTTCCAGCCAGGTGATCCCGAAGAACCTGAGCCACGGTGTTTTCGGGACCTTCCAGACGTACTTAGCGAGGAGGTGCTTCGCGAACGCGGTAATGCCGAGGCCGACCAGGAACATCATGCCCAGGAACATCGCCGTTACGAAGCATCCCACCTGGGCGGCAAGCGCCTGCGAGGGAACAAGCACGGCGGGGACGATCAGCGACGCGATGACGACGCGATCGCAGGACCTGTCCGCTGTCATCAAACGATTCCTCATTATTCCCTCCCCTTAACGGTCTCTGAACGGTGAAAAGTCGAGAATGCCGTCTTTGCGAGCGTAGCGAAGCAATCTCGTAGTTTGTATCTGCCTGATAAATCGAGATTGCCGCGTCGCTCCGCTCCTCGCAATGACAGCAGTGCGGACTTCTTACGAGACCATCAATATTAAACGATGATAAACGGAGGGTGGTCCGGTGTCAAACAGAGAGTAGAACTTGCGAGAACGCAAAGCTGTAGTTTTATCGGAGCAGTGTTCCTTTTCTACTCAATCACCCACACCGCGCAGTTCTTGGCCTCACGAATGAGCTTGGTCGAAGTGCTGCCGAAAAGGAACTCCTCCGTCTTTGATTTATGGTGGCGGCCGACGACAACGGTGCAGCACGAGAGATCGCATCGCATATCGAGGATCGCCTCGGAGAAAGACCTTTCCTCGCCCACACAGGACCGGATGCGCACCTTCTCCGGCAGGAACCCCGCGTGGATCAGGACCTGGCGGTAGTTCTCGAGCATGCGGTTCGCCGCTTCAAACTTCTCCTTTGTCCAGGCGATCTGCTCCTCCTCGGAATCGAAGAAGTCCTCCTCGGGCTCCGGTATGATGGAAAGCAGCGTCACGGCGAAACCCGGGAACCCGCCGACGATGTCCGCCACGTACAGCACGGCACGCTTCGAGCTCTCAGATCCGTCCACGGCGATGAGAAAATGCTTGTCCTTCGGCTGGCTGCTGTTCTTGGTTTCCATTGTGTCGTTCCTCCTATAAACTGCTTCAAAAACAACGAAAGTCTTCAACGCAGATGATCGCAGATCGTAATGATGATTTACGCTGAAAATTCAAGATCCGTCCAGTTCTTATTCCGCACTCCGCAAATTACCCCGTCCCCGTGTCCCCGCGTCCCCGCGTCTTGACGTTACCCCTTGTCTCCTTGTCTGATGTTGCCCTTTCTCCTTGTCACCGTGTCCCCGCTTCCCCGCGTCTCCGCGTCTGAACTTACCTCCGTTCCAGTTCCTCCCGGGCCTCGCCGAGGTCCTCGAGCAGTTCCTCGGTCGTCTCGTAATACACCTGGCTGCCCGCGGAAAAATGCAGCAGCACCCGGTTCAGGGATTTGGGTATATAGGGGTAGACCTTTTTGAGGTTCGCGACACGGTTGTGGAACACGATGTTCACATCGTCCGGACTCAGCCGGTCCAGGATGCCGGGCGCTTCCGTAAGCAGGCGGTTCGTGGTCACGTCGCCCCGGCCGGTGATGAACACAAGGATGTTCCCCAGGCCGAAGAGGTCGTAGGCGAACCGGCTCTCGCCGTGGCGATAGTTGAAGTCGTAATCGATCCACCGGTACCGCCCCGTCGTCTCGTCCTTGATGAGGTGGTCGCGCCTGATGTCGCCGTGCTTCTCGCCGCTCTGGTGAAGGAAGCGGATCGCCTCCACGACGCCGATATACTCATCGAGCACGATGGGGAAGTGATCATAGAAGAAGCTCTCGTGGTCCGATCCGAGCAAGGGCGTGATCTGGGAGAGCGTCCTGCCGCGGATGTAGTCGAGGATGCGAAGCGGGTGGCCGGCGGAGTCCTGCTCCGTCGTCCCCTGCATGAAGTCCCCCCTCCCCCGGACCAGTTCCAGGATCCGGGCCTCCTTCTGGGGGCTCCGCACGCAATCGAACACGAGGTTCCCGATGCGGGCCTCGAAACGCTCCCGGAAGACCCACTTCAGGACCTTCGTCTCGCCGGTCAGGAGGTCGATCGCGCGCTTGACCCAGAATTTCGGCTCGTCCTCGAGCCCGAACCTGCCCTCGCGCTCGTTGTTCCGGACGAAGTACGGCGTCCCTCCCAGGATGACCACGTCGTCGTAGTCCACCCGGAAAAAGTCCGAGGTGTCCTTCACCCGGACCCTCTTCGGGACACGGTCCGCGGACACCCATCTCCGGACCATGCCGCGGAGGTCCTTTTCGGTGTATCCGTTGCTTCCCGAAGACATGCGCAGCACTCCTTCCAGTATCATTATACCAGAGTAAACCATTGCGGATTTCGGATTGCGGATTGCGGATTTATTCATGGAATTGTCCACCAGTGCGCACGGGAAGACAGAGGGAGAAGGCAGCAGGGACGGTTCTGTGCATTTGATGTTCATTCCGCAATCCGCAATCCGCAATTGAAACGTTTTCTCTTGACTTTTCAGGGAAATAACGCTAATTTTCGTTATCTTATCATCTTATCACCCCGGATGCGCCGCGGGGGAAGGAACCCATGTCGTATCATGTAAAACTCGAGATCTTCGAAGGTCCCATGGACCTTCTCCTTCACCTCATCAAGAAGCACGAACTTGACATCTACGACATCCCCATCGCACCCATCACCCGGCAATACCTCGAATATCTTGAGCTCATGAAAAGCCTCGACATGGAGATCGCCGGAGATTTCCTCGTCATGGCCTCCACGCTCACCCATATCAAGTCCAAGATGCTCCTGCCGCCGCCCGAGAACCCCGACGACGACGAGGACGGTGCGGACCCGCGGGCAGAGCTCATCAGGAGACTG
>CAKKRC010000103.1 GCA_919902495.1 Nitrospiria bacterium | reverse complement strand
CACTACGGCCGCATCTGCCCCATCGAGACGCCGGAAGGTCCGAACATCGGCCTCATTGTATCCCTGGCAACCTATGCCCGCGTGAACGATTACGGTTTCATTGAGGCGCCTTACCGGAAGGTCAAGAACGGGAGAGTGTCCGAAGATATCGAATACCTTTCCGCCGTGGATGGCGAAGGCTATGTCATTGCCCAGGCGAACACCCCCATCGACAGCCGCGGAAAGATGGCAGTTGACAGCGTCTCGGCCCGCGTGGGCGGCGAGTTCATGCTGGTGACCGCCGAGGAAGTGCAATACATGGACGTCTCGCCGAAGCAGATCGTTTCGGTTTCGGCGGCCCTCATCCCGTTCCTCGAGAACGACGATGCGAACCGCGCCCTCATGGGATCCAACATGCAGCGGCAGGCCGTACCGCTGCTCAGACCCCAGGCGCCTACGGTCGGGACCGGAATGGAGCGCGTCGCTGCCCGGGATTCCGGCGCTATCGTCTCGGCAAAGCGTGACGGCATCGTCGAGGCCGTTGACTCGACGGCGATCATGGTGAAGGGTGAGGACGCCCGGGGTCGGACCGTTGTCGATAACTATCCGCTCACGAAGTTCCACCGCTCGAACCAGAACACCTGCATGAACCAGAAGTCCATCGTGCGGGTCGGCGACAAGATCAAGAAGGGCCAGGTCATTGCCGACGGTCCGGCCACGGACCTGGGGGAACTCGCCCTGGGACAGAATGTGCTTGTGGCCTTCATGCCCTGGAGCGGTTATAACTTTGAAGACGCCATCATCATCAGCGAAAAACTGGTGAAGGAGGACCGGTATACCTCGATACATATCGAGGAGTTCGAGATCGAGGCACGGGACACCAAGCTCGGCAAGGAAGAGATCACCCGCGACATCCCCAACCTCGGCGAGGAAACGCTCCGGAACCTCGATGAGAACGGCATTATCCGCATCGGCGCCGAGGTGATGCCCGGCGATATCCTGGTAGGCAAGGTGACGCCCAAGGGAGAGACCCAGCTCACGCCGGAAGAGAAGCTTCTGAGGGCGATCTTCGGAGAGAAGGCCGGTGACGTACGCGATGCGTCCCTCTACGCACCGCCGGGGATCGAGGGAACGGTCATTGACGTAAAGGTCTTCTCCCGCAAAGGCGAGGATAAGAACGAGCGGCTCAAGACCCAGGAAAGCGAAGAGATATCCCGCCTCCAGAAGGAATACAGCGAGGAAAAGAAGGCGATCCAGGAGGATAAGTACAAACGCATCCGCCGGCTGCTGATCGGAAAGACGACTGCCGACAAGGTCGTGAA
The DNA here is from genome assembly GCA_919902495.1 of Nitrospiria bacterium. Classification (GTDB taxonomy): domain Bacteria; phylum Nitrospirota; class UBA9217; order UBA9217; family UBA9217; genus JAAXXJ01. The sequence goes on along the minus strand of CAKKRC010000103.1, from coordinate 8,510 downwards.
CTCCAAGACCGGCAAGACCGAGATCGCCAAGGGCAAGAAGATCGCCGCGGACATGCTGGACAAGGTCCCGGAGAAGGACCTTGCCAAGATCAAGGTGGAGTCCGAGGATTACCCGGTTAAGCTGCAGGAGGTCCTGGACAACGCCGAGAACCAGCTTGGCATCCTTGAGTCCGTGTACGACGAGAAGATCGGACGTCTCAAGCGGGGCGACGACCTGCCTCCGGGCGTGGTCAAGCTCGTGAAGGCCTATGTTGCCATGAAGCGCAAGCTTTCCGTCGGCGACAAGATGGCCGGCCGCCACGGCAACAAGGGCGTGGTGTCCCGCATCGTTCCCGAGGAGGATATGCCGTGCCTTCCCGATGGCACTCCCGTGGAGATCGTTCTGAACCCATTGGGCGTCCCCTCCCGTATGAACGTCGGTCAGATCCTCGAGACCCATCTCGGTTGGGCCGCAAAGGCCCTGGACCTCCATGTTGCCACACCGGTGTTTGACGGAGCAACGGAGGACCAGATCCGCAGCCTGCTTAAGGAAGCCAAGTTGCCGAAAACAGGCCAGTCCATCCTGTACGACGGCAGGACCGGAGAACCCTATGACAAACCGGTAACCGTTGGCTATATGTACATGCTGAAACTGCATCACCTGGTGGATGACAAGCTCCACGCGAGGTCCATTGGCCCCTATTCGCTCGTGACCCAGCAGCCTCTCGGCGGTAAGGCCCAGTTCGGCGGACAGCGCCTTGGAGAAATGGAGGTCTGGGCGCTCCAGGCCTACGGAGCGGCATATTGTCTCCAGGAGTTCCTCACGGTCAAGTCCGACGATGTGTCGGGACGGGCCAAGATTTACGAGGCCATCGTCAAGGGCGAACATTCCCTGGAGCCCGGGCTCCCGGAATCGTTCTACGTGCTCATCAAGGAGCTTCAGAGCCTCTGTCTCGATGTTGAGCTGATCGAACGAAAGAACGGCAAAGAGCGGTTGATCGGGCTCGAGAAAATCTCGTCAGCTCGGTAAACGCCGGGCAGGCAATTGCGAACGGGACAACAAGCAGTTCATTGAAAGAAACGTGAGCGGGGCGGAACGGCCCCTTTCAGGAGGTTGACTGTGGAAGACAAACGGGTGATCGACAATAAGGCGAGAATGGATGTCCTGAGCCTGTTCGAGAAGCCGAAGGATATTAACTTCGATTCGATCCGGATCCGGGTCGCTTCACCGGAGCGCATCAAGGAGTGGTCCTTCGGCGAAGTGAAGAAACCGGAGACTATTAACTACCGGTCATTCAAACCGGAGCGGGACGGCCTTTTCTGTGCCAAGATATTTGGTCCCATCAAGGACTGGGAATGTCTCTGCGGCAAATACAAACGGATGAAGCATCGCGGCATCGTATGCGATAAATGCGGCGTCGAGGTGATCCAGTCCAAGGTCCGCCGCGAGCGCATGGGACATATCGAGCTGGCGTCGCCGGTCGCCCATATCTGGTTTTTGAAGGGCCTGCCGAGCCGCATTGGGACCCTGCTCGACATGACACTTCGGCAGCTCGAGAAGGTCCTGTACTTTGAGTCATTTGTCGTGCTCGATCCCGGAGACACGCCGCTCAAGGAGAAAGAACTTCTGACCGAGGAGCGGTACCGGAAGGCGCAGATCGAGTACGGCCCCGGCAGCTTCAAGGCCGGCATGGGAGCCGAGATCATCCGCGAAATGCTCCGGGCCCTGGACCTCGAACGGGAGTCCGAGGACATCCGGAAAAAGATAGATACCGCAACGTCCATGGCCACCAAGAAGAAACTGACGAAGCGGCTCAAGGTCATCGAGGCCTTCCGCAAGTCAGGCAACAGCCCCGACTGGATGATCCTGGACGTGGTCCCGGTCATTCCGCCGGAGCTTCGCCCCCTGGTCCCCCTCGAGGGAGGCCGTTTCGCGACCTCGGATTTGAACGACCTCTACCGCCGCGTGATCAACCGGAACAACCGGCTCCGGAGGCTTGAAGAGCTGAAAGCGCCTTCGGTCATCATTCGGAACGAGAAGCGGATGCTCCAGGAGGCGGTTGACGCACTGTTCGACAATGGCAGAAGGGGACGGGTCCTTCGCGGTCCCAACAAGCGTCCGCTCAAATCCCTTTCCGACATGCTGAAAGGAAAACAGGGCCGGTTCCGTCAGAACCTGCTCGGCAAGCGCGTCGACTATTCCGGCCGTTCCGTCATCGTGGTCGGTCCGGACCTCAAGCTTCATCAGTGCGGTCTGCCCAAGAAGATGGCCCTGGAGCTCTTCAAACCGTTCATCTTCAACAAGCTTGAAGAAAAGGGCTATGCCACGACCATCAAGAGCGCCAAAAAAATGATCGAGCGAGAACGGCCAGAGGTGTGGGACGTTCTCGAAGAAGTGATCCAGGAACATCCGGTGCTCCTGAACCGGGCCCCTACGCTTCACCGGCTGGGCATCCAGGCGTTCGATCCCATCCTCGTCGAAGGGAAGGCGATCCGTCTCCATCCGCTCGTGTGCGCCGCATTCAACGCGGACTTCGACGGCGACCAGATGGCGGTCCATATCCCGCTTTCGATCGAAGCGCAGCTCGAGGCGCGGGTGCTGATGCTGTCCGTGAACAACGTTCTCTCGCCGGCCAATGGGCGGCCCATTGCCGTCCCGTCCCAGGATATCGTGCTGGGCTGCTACTATCTCACTAAATCCCGTTCCAACGCCAAGGGCATGGGCATGGTCTTCTCGGGTCCCCACGAGGTCCGGGTGGCCTTCGACCAGGGAGAGGTGGATATCCACGCACGAGTACGGGCCCGGATCAGAGGCAAGCTCGAGGAAACGACGGTAGGTCGCGTCCTGTTCAGCGAGATCCTGCCCGACGGGATCCCTTTCTCCTTCATCAACAAGGAAATGAGCAAGAAGGAACTTGCGAAGCTTATCGATGAATGTTACCGGAAGTTCGGCCTTCGGAGGACCGTTATCCTGCTCGACGAACTGAAGGAGACGGGGTTCACCTATGCGACCCGTTCAGGCGTGTCCATCTGTATAGCGGACATGCACGTCCCGAGCAAGAAGCAGAAATTCATCGAGTCTGCGCAGAAAGAGGTCATGGAGATCCATCATCAGCATCAGGAAGGTCTTATCACCAATGGTGAGCGATACAACAAGGAGATCGACATCTGGGCCAACGTGACCGACAAGATCGCCGACGAAATGATGGCAGAACTCGGCCTCGAAGCTGTCGAACAGGGCAACTCGAAGAAGTCCGAGCTTCAGGAGGCCCGGTCGTTCAACAACATCTTCATGATGGCAGATTCCGGAGCCCGCGGCAGCACGCAGCAGATCCGGCAGCTGGCCGGTATGCGCGGTCTTATGGCAAAGCCGTCGGGCGAGATCATCGCGACGCCGATCACCGCCAACTTTCGCGAAGGTCTCACCGTGCTGCAATACTTTATCTCGACTCACGGCGCCCGCAAGGGTCTTGCCGATACGGCCCTCAAGACCGCGAATTCGGGTTACCTCACTCGCAGGCTCGTGGACGTGTCGCAGGACGTCATTATCACGCAGGATGACTGCGGGACGACCGACGGTATCATTGTGGGGGCGCTGGTGGAGGGTGGAGAGATCATCGAGCCGATGTCCGAACGTATCCTCGGCCGGGTTGCTTCGGAGGACGTCAAGGATCCCTTGACGAAAGAAGTGATCATTACCGGGAAGCGTGAGATCAATGAAGAGCTCGTGAAGAAGATCGAAGAGGCCGGCATCGACAAGATAAAGATCCGGTCGGTGCTCACCTGCCAGTCCGGTCGTGGTGTTTGCAAAATGTGCTATGGGCGGGACCTTTCCCGCGGTAAACTGGTGGACATCGGCGAGGCGGTCGGCATCATTGCGGCGCAGTCCATCGGCGAGCCGGGCACGCAGCTTACGATGCGGACGTTCCATATCGGCGGTACGGCAAGCAAGGTCGTGGAGCAAACCGTCCTCGAAGCGAAGAACGCGGGAAACATGAAGTATCTCAACCTGAGCACGGTCAAGAACAAGGAAGGTGATTACGTTGCCATGTCCCGGAATGGCAGTATCGCCATCTATGACGAGTCGGGACGCGAAAAAGAGAAGTATGCGGTCATCTACGGCGCGCGCATCAAGATACAGGACGGCCATAAGGTAGAGGTGGGGCAGAAACTGGTGGAATGGGACCCCTATTCTCTTCCCATTCTCACGGAGATCGGCGGCAAGATCGCCTTTGGCGATATCATCGAGGGCGTCACGATGCGGGAAGAGGTCGACGAGGTCACCGGCCTGTCACGCAAGGTGATCATCGACTACCCCGATCAGAACCTCCGGCCGCGCATCTCGATCAAGGACCAGCATGGCAAGACGGCCCGTCTTCCCGGCACGAACGCTGTTGCGCGTTATCTCCTGCCTGCAGGTGCGCACATCCTGGTAGATAAGCACGACGAGATATTCCCGGGAGATATTCTTGTTAAGATCCCGCGGGAAACCACGAAGACCAAGGACATCACCGGCGGTCTTCCCAGGGTCGCCGAGCTCTTCGAGGCCAGGAAACCCAAGGAACAGGCCATCATCAGCGAGATCGACGGTACCGTTGAATTCGGCGGGTTCGTGAAAGGTATGCGACGGATCCTGGTAAAGGACGGCATGGGGAACGAAAAGGAATACCTCATTCCCAAGGGCAAGCACGTGAACGTCCACGAGGGCGACTGGGTCACCGCAGGGGAACCGCTCATGGACGGCCCGGTGGACCCGCATGACATCCTGAACGTGCTGGGACCCAAGGAGCTGCAGAAGTACCTGGTGGACGAAGTACAGCAGGTCTACCGCCTCCAGGGTGTGAGCATCAATGATAAGCACATTGAGGTCATCGTGCGCCAGATGCTTCGAAAGGTCAGGGTCGAGGAGGCCGGTGATACGCCGTTCCTCATCGGCGAGCAAGTGGACCGATTTACCTTTGCCCGGGAGAACGAGGCGGTCATCGGGCGGAGCGGCAGGCCGGCGACGGCGCGGCCGATCCTCCTCGGCATCACCAAGGCGTCGCTTACCACCGACAGTTTCATCTCGGCGGCATCGTTCCAGGAGACGACCCGGGTACTGACTGAAGCGGCGATCACCGGTGCGATCGACGATCTCGTCGGCCTCAAAGAGAATGTGATCATGGGGCGGCTCATTCCGGCTGGTACCAGTATGGCAGAATACCGGAATACCTTTGTTGAAGTGGAAACGGAAGCCGTCTCCGAGGAATAGAGCGAACAGGACAGGCGGGAATGGTCGTCGGATCGTTCCCGCCCAATTTTTTAGTGAGCAATATAACGGTAACTATTTTCAAGAAGGCTGAAAAAAGCCTTGACAATACCTCAAATGCTCAGTATAATCATCGGGTTTTGACTCAATGTATGTCCGTTTTTTAAGGACGGCCATCCTTTTGTAATTTAAGGAGTTATTGACGTGCCTACGATCAGCCAGCTGGTAAGAAAGGGCAGAACCCTCGCATCAAGCAAAACCAAGAGCCCTGCGCTCAAATCCTGCCCGCAGAAGCGGGGTGTCTGCATCAGGGTATACACCACGACGCCGAAGAAGCCGAACTCAGCTCTCCGTAAGGTTGCAAGGGTGCGGCTCACGAATGGCATGGAGGTCACCACCTACATCCCCGGTGTGGGGCACAATCTTCAGGAGCATTCGATCGTATTAATCCGTGGCGGCAGGGTGAAGGACCTTCCCGGTGTCCGCTACCACATCGTCCGTGGCACGCTGGATACCGTGGGTGTTGCCAACCGCAAGCAGGGACGATCCAAATATGGGGCAAAGAGACCGAAGTAATGTCAGGAACGAACGTAACCGAATACAATAGGAAATCATAACTATGCCGAGAAAACAGGTTGTCGTAAAGCGGGAGATCCTTCCGGACCCGAAATTCAACAGCAAGATGCTTGCGAAGTTCGTGAACGTGCTGATGCGCAAGGGCAAGAAGAGCACGGCCGAGGCCATCTGCTATAAGGCGCTTGACCGCATTCAGCAAAAGACGAACGGCGATCCGATCGCCATTTTCAAGAAGGCCGTAGAGAACGTAAAGCCGACGCTCGAAGTAAAATCCCGCAGGGTGGGCGGCGCTTCCTACCAGGTCCCGATCGAGGTCAAGCAACCGCGCAGACTCTCTCTGGCGTTCCGCTGGCTCAGGCAATATGCGGAGTTGCGGCCGGAAAAGTCCATGGTGGACAAGCTTGCCGGCGAGATCCTCGATGCGTCGAACAACACCGGCGCTGCGGTAAAGAAACGGGAAGATGTTCATCGTATGGCCGATGCGAACAAGGCATTTGCCCATTATCGCTGGTAAGGCATTCACCGGGAAGCGGAGGCAGTTTTGGCTAGGCAGTATTCACTGGAAAATACACGGAACATCGGGATCATGGCCCACATCGACGCCGGTAAAACGACGACGACCGAGCGGATCCTGTATTATACCGGCGTCTCCTATAAGATCGGCGAAGTGCATGACGGAACCGCTGTCATGGACTGGATGGTGCAGGAGCAGGAGCGCGGCATCACGATCACGTCGGCCGCAACGACCTGTTTCTGGCGCGATAAACGCATCAATATCATCGACACCCCCGGCCATGTGGACTTTACCATTGAGGTAGAACGCTCGCTTCGCGTGCTTGACGGCGCGGTCGCGGCTTTTGATTCCGTGAGCGGAGTGGAGCCTCAGTCGGAGACGGTCTGGCGCCAGGCGGACAAGTATCAGGTCCCGCGCCTCGCGTTCATGAACAAGATGGACCGTATTGGGGCCGACTTCTACATGAGCGTTCAAAGCATGGTTGACCGGCTTGGCGCGAATGCGGTACCCATCCAGCTTCCTATCGGCGCCGAGGATAAATTCCGCGGATGCATCGATCTCGTGAAGATGAAGGCCGTCCTGTTCGACGACGAGACACTCGGCGCGAAGTACGCTGTGGAGGATATTCCTGCGGACCTGTTGCCGAAGGCGCAGGAATACCGCACCTCAATGATCGAGAAACTCGCTGACGTCGACGATATCGTCGCGGATAAGTTCCTGAACGATCAGCAGCCGACCGAGGCTGAGATCATGTCCGCGATCCGCAAGGGCACGATCTCCATGAAAATATTCCCGGTCATCTGCGGCTCGGCGTTCAAGAACAAAGGTGTTCAGCTTATCCTTGATGCGGTGGTTGACTATCTCCCGTCACCGCTGGACATTCCTCCGGTGACCGGCATTGGCCCCAAGGGAGAGGAAGTAGTTCGTACCGCTTCTGATAGCGAGCCCTTTTCGGGCATCGCTTTCAAGATCATGACCGACCCGTTCGTGGGGCAGCTCACGTTCATCCGGGTCTATTCCGGGACGCTGACCTCCGGGTCGTATGTGTACAACTCGACCAAGGGGACCCGGGAGCGTGTCGGCAGACTGCTCAAAATGCATGCGAACAAGCGGGAAGAGATCGAGCAGATCTATGCCGGAGATATCTGTGCGGCCGTGGGCCTCAAGAGCACGCTGACGGGGCATACCCTGTGTGATGAGAACAAATCCGTCATTCTGGAAGCCATGGTATTTCCGGAGCCGGTGATCTCCGTTGCCATTGAGCCGAAGACCAAGGCAGACCAGGAAAAACTGGGTTTCTCGCTTCAGAAGCTGATGCAGGAAGATCCCTCGTTCCGCGTGATGACCGACCAGGAGACCGGACAGGTCATCATTTCGGGCATGGGAGAGCTTCATCTGGAGATCATTGTCGACCGTCTGTTGCGTGAATTCAAGGTCGACGCCAACGTCGGCAAGCCGCAGGTGGCCTATCGCGAAACGATCCGCAAGAAAGTCACGGCAGAAGGCAAGTACATACGCCAGACCGGAGGCCGCGGTCAATATGGACATGCTGTGATAGAGCTTGCGCCGCAAGAACCCGGCAAAGGATTTGAGTTCGAAAACAAGACGGTTGGCGGATCGATTCCGAAGGAATATGTTATGCCGGTACAGAAGGGCATAGTAGAGGCCATGGAAAACGGTGTGATCGCCGGATATCCCATGGTTGACATCAAGATCACTCTTATTGATGGTTCCTACCATGACGTGGACTCATCGGAAATGGCCTTCAAGATCGCCGGCTCCATGGCGTTCAAAGAGGGCGCAAACAAGGCTTCGCCGACGTTGCTTGAGCCGATCATGGCAGTCGAGGTTGTCTGCGCTGAGGAGTACATGGGCGACATCATTGGTGACCTCAGTTCTCGCCGCGGCCGCGTTCAGGGCATGAATATGAGAGGGGCGGGACGTGTCATCACGGCGCAGGCGCCGCTTTCCGAGATGTTCGGTTATGCCACAGACATCCGGTCCAAGACACAGGGTCGGGCCACGTACACGATGCAGTTCGCTCACTATGAAGAGGTCCCCAAGAATATTTCGGAACAGATCATCGCAAAGGTAAAGGGCGAAACGGTCAAGAAGTAGTTTCGCGGAAATGATCACATTTTCCCAATAGGAGGCGGGAACATGGCAAAGGCAAAATTTGAGAGGACGAAACCG
>CAKKRC010000102.1 GCA_919902495.1 Nitrospiria bacterium | reverse complement strand
TCTCATCGAAAAGCGGATAGGTGTAGATCTCGACCCAGGTCGTTTCACCGTTCGTGAGGGTGATCTTCTTCTCCTTTGCGCAGGGGTCAGACGACTGCAGGGTCTTCCGGACGATGCACCCGTCGCAGACTTCATCCTTTCCATACATCGCTTGGAAGCAGGTCCGGTCGACCAGCTCATCGACGGACTTGTTCTTGAGCTGCGCGTAGGCCTCGTTGGCCCGCACGATGGTGTAGTTGCGATCGATGATGCAGAAAGGATCGCGAATGCTGTCAAAGATGTTGCTCAGAAATCGCTCTGAACGGCTGATCGATTTTTCCCGCTCCCGGAGTCCCGTGATGTCGTGCATCACACAAGTGCAGCTTCCGTCCTCAAGCCGGGTGATGGACGCGTCCTGCTCCAGGAGCGACCCGTCCTTCCGATGGGCGGTAAGTTCCCCGTGCCATCTTCCTTCCCGCTCGAGGGCGGGAAACACATTCTGCGTTATCCAGGCGATCTGCTGATCGTCGTAGATCATGGAGAACGACCTTCCCAGCAGCGCCTCAGGCTTTCCGAATCCCGTGATCCGGGCATAGGCCTCGTTGGCGTACTGGTAGATATGGCCGGCATCGAAGATCGCGATGCCGTCCATTGAGCTCTCGATGGCTGCAAGATGTTTCTGCAGCTCGGTCTGTGCCCTTTTACTCTTTCCCGTATTTTTAACGAGGAGGACGGTCGTTAAAGAGTACACGACGATGAAGAAGAAGCGGAAATAAAGCTCGTGAGGGGTTACTTCGAAAAAGGCGAGATCGAGGAACGACCCGCTGCCGAACACAAAGGCGTCTATCGCCGCGTCGGCGATCCACACGAGGCCGGCGATAATGATAACAACAACGACGATATTACGTTCCAAGTTACGGATTATCTTCATTGATACTGAACGTCTCCAGGGTCTTCACTGCTCCGGCCGACCGTCAACCTGTTGCGCCAATATGAATGTCATTCCGCATCTGCGGGCAGCTGCTTGATCTGCGCCGGTCCGGATCATACGTTCGTCTTGATGCTGTCCTCCTGGATCCCGAGCACCTGTTCAACGATGTCCGCAAGCAGCAGGTCGTGGTCGTGGTTCAGGGTGAAGACCCGGCACTGGACGACCCGCGCCGGGATGTAGTCAAAGAAGTCCTTCAGGGGCTCCTTTTCCACCTTTCGCGTCGAAGGGTTGAAGACATAGATCTGCCGCTCGCCCATCATGAGGGGGTTGATGGGCCGCGGGTCCTGGCTCGCCATGTCCACGCAGAACTGCAGGTCCTTGATCTTCTCGGGAAGTTTCTTGCGCACGCGCTTGACCAGTTCGGGCGCTTCTATAAGCGTATTGCCTTTGGCAAAATACCGCATCGACAATGTGACGTCGTATGCCATCTTCCACTTCACTTCCCGCGCCAGGATCGTGGCCCACTCTTGTCCGAGGTCCTTCGTAGACGCGTCACCTTCGCGGCCCCATTTCCGCACTGACTCCAGGAGCGACCAGTCGGTAAGATCGGCATAGGCCGGCAGGTTCTCAACGGGATTATACGGGAACAGGGCCGCCATGGTGTCCTTGAACAGCTCCTTCAGGTGCTGGTCGATTGCGCGCGTCGTGCGGTGATAATACACATTGGTATACATGTACAGACGGGCGTTCAGGAACATATTGAGCGCCGAGAGCCCCGACTTGTGGAGCGTAAGCCCCTTGTCGGTGAAGAAGGTGTAGTACATGAGGCGGTCGATGTCCACGGGCCCCACAGCCACACCGCACATATAGGCGTCACGCAGGACATAATCGAGGTTGTCGACCGTATAGATGCCCGAGAGCATGGGTTGGAGGAATACGAGCCAGCGCGGCTGCTTGGACGCAGCCGTGCTGCCTTTGCCGATGAGAAAAGCGACCTGGTCCGGTTCCAGCCGCTCCCGCTTCGCGAACTCACCCGAAGGGCTCCGGTGGATGTCCCTGATGATGTCCGCCAGCTGCGTCCTGATGATGTGCTGACCGAGCTTTTCGTGCGTCAGGTCGAACTGTTCGAGGTAGTTATCGTCGAAGAAATGACCGAAGGGTCCGTGGCCGATATCGTGGAGAAGCGCGGCAACGCGCAGAAGTTCTTCGATGAAATTGACGGACGGGCAGTCGGGAACTGCGGCCTTGAGCGACGGATAGAGATGGCGGGCGAACCTGCCGGCGAGATGCATGGCTCCAAGGGAGTGCTGGAACCTGCTGTGTTCCGCTGAAGGATAGACCCACCGGGCGCTCTGGAGCTGATAGATCTGGCGCAGCCGCTGCATCCAGGCAGTGTCGATCAGGTCCTTCTCCGTCCTCTCGGCAACGGACGGACGCGGCGTGGTGAAGGAAATGTAACCGTGCACGGGATCGCCCAGCAGGGCGTTCCCATCATAGAAATCCTCTCCTCGTGATAGTTCCCTCATAAGTCGGTATTATACTGGTTAACACAGGCGGGGGCAACCTGATTTATTCTGGCGAAACAGGAAATTACCGTCAGTCATGCAGACCGAAGAATTCCCGGATGTTGTGGAGCAGTTTTCCCGACTCGTCCCGCTTGCGGCGCTCCAGCGTCGCCGAATCGAGCTTCTCCCGCTGCGCCGTCAAGGCTGCCTGGCGTTCGGCCAGGATGCGGCTGAGTGATTCTGCGATGGACGGATTGTGCACCAGTGTGCTCCGGAAGCTTTCCCGGTCGATCACCACGAACTCGGCGTCCTCTTTTACGCGGATGCTGGCGGTTCGCACGGCGCCGGTGAGGAGGCTCATCTCTCCGAAGAAGTTCCCGGGACCCAGCGTGGCTACGACGACGCCTTGGCCATGCTCTTTCTCAACGAGGACATCCACTGAGCCCTTCTTGATGATATAGAAGGAGTCGCCTGCGTCCCCCTGGCGGACCGGCAGTTCGCCTGCGGCGTAGTCCTTCACACCGACGGTCTCCACCAGTTTCCGCCGCTCGTCCTGCGAGAGCGGCGACAGGAAGTCGACCTTGCCGATCAGAGCGAGGGTCCCGGCGACGGCGTGTTCCTGCTCGGTACGGCGGCTTTCCGCCGTGATCTCCTTGAGGTGCACCGTCTGGATCGGGAAGGGTATCTCGATCCCGTCGCGCTTGAAGCGATACCAGAGCAGGTTCATGATCTCGGCTTCGATGTCCAGATGGCGCAGGTAGTCGTGGATCGTATAGCGGACCTCATAGTTCACCGAAAAGTCGCCGTAGTTCTCGATCCGTACCAGCGGCTCGGGATGACGGTGCACGTCGGGGACGGCGGCAAGGATGTCCAGGATCGTCTTTCGGACCGTGTTGGGCGCCACATGGTAGCTCACGCCGATCGCCAGCTTTCTGACCGTCGCTCCGTCGGGAAGACTGTAATTGACCACGGCCTCGGAGAGGACCTTGCTGTTCGGGATGAACACCTCATTGTTCTCGATCGTCTTGATCCGGGTGGAGCGGAGCGTGATGTCCAGAACGAATCCTTCATGGCCGCCGGCCGATATCCAGTCGCCCTGTTTGAGCGGCTTTTCGAGATGTATGGTGAGCCCCGCCAGCATGTTGGCAAGGGTGCTCTGGAACGCCAGACCGATGGTGGCGGTCAGCACCGTGGTCGTTGCGATCAGGGACGTGACGTTGATGTCCAGAAGTTCTTTTAGGAGGATCAGGACCACGACGACCGTGACGACGGCCGTGATGATGTTCTTGAACGCCGCCGGGAAGCTCCCCTTTTTCCACCGGACCACGAACAGGTCGCCGTACATGTACAGGACCAGGCGAAGGAAGGCGACAATGACGATGACCCAGGAGTAAAAGTTGAGGTGGAGCGAGAACCGGGCATACTGTTCTCTCCCGCCCAGGAAGAGAAATGCCTGGATGGCGACGAAGAGAGCGATGAGTTTGAGGCCCGAGGCGATGGGTTTGAGGAGTTTGGACTTCTTCGCCAGAAAATTGGTGGCGATGCTGCCCCCCACAAAGAGGGCGATGCTGAAAAGGGTCGCCCAGAGGAGCGAGCCGGTCAACACCTGAACGAGTTCCATGAAAGCCTCCGGAAGAACGATATCAATGGCCAGAAACAGGATACAGGAGAATGGATGGTCCGGCAAGAATAATTATTCCGGACCCTGTGCAGTTATAGCCGGCCCCCGGTTCAGCCGTTTCGCGATCTCTGCCTTGAGCTCTACAATCCCCTGCCCGGTCAAGACCGAGGTGAGGAGCGGAGGCTTGTCGAGCCCGAGTTTCTTCGTGATCAACTGCAGGGCCCTGGCCGTTTCACCGCGCTTCAGCTTGTCCGCCTTCGTGAGCACATAGAGCGCAGGGACGCCGTAATGGGCGAGCCACGCGATCAGCCGCGCGTCGCGCTCGTCGGGCTCCCGCCGGATGTCAAGCAGGACCACGACGACGCAGATCTGCGGGGAGTCCCTGATGTAGCCCTCGATCATCGGCGCCCACGCATCAACCACGCTCCGGGGCGCCTTGGCATATCCGTAGCCGGGGAGGTCGACGCAGTAGAATTGCTGGTTTATAAGGAAAAAATTGATGAGCTGGGTCTTCCCCGGGGTCGCGCTCGTTTTGACCAGGCTCTTCCTGTTCAGGATGGCGTTGATGAGGGACGACTTGCCGACGTTCGAGCGGCCGGCAAAGGCCACCTGGGGCTTGCCATCGTCAGGGAATTGATGTGGTTTCGCGGCGCTTGTCATGAATTTGGCGGAAAGGATCTTCATGGGAATCAGTGATTATATAAATTGTGATTGAGTGATCAGTGAAAAAAATTAAGAGATTGAATAGCATCCTCAATCTCTTAATAACTGAATCGCTGAATAACTGTTTTAAGCGATTTTTTCGTAGATAAGGAGCGGCTCGGCGCCTTCCGTGATGACCTCATGGCTGATGATGCATTCGCGGATTCCGGGCTGGGACGGGATATCGTACATCACGTTCAGCATGACGTCTTCAAGTATCGCGCGAAGGCCCCGGGCGCCGGTCTTTCGGGTGATCGCCTTCTTCGATATGGCCTGAAGCGCGCTTTCGGTAAAGCGGAGCTTGCAGCCTTCCAGCGCGAGCAGTTTCTGATACTGCTTGATGAGAGCGTTCTTGGGCCGTGTCAGGATGTCAATGAGGGCATGTTCGTCAAGTTCGACGAGCGTGGCCACCACCGGCATGCGCCCCACGAATTCCGGGATAAGCCCGTACTTCAGCAGGTCCTCGGGCTGGAGGCTCGTCAGGATCTCGCTGAACTTCCGCTCATGTTTGCTCTGAATATCAGCGCCGAACCCCATGGTCTTCTTGCCGACGCGCTGTTCGATGATGGAATCGATGCCGACAAAGGCGCCGCCGCAGATGAACAGGATGTTCGTCGTGTCCACCTGGATGAATTCCTGGTGGGGATGCTTGCGGCCGCCCTGGGGCGGGACCGCGGCAACCGTGCCTTCAATGAGCTTCAGGAGCGCCTGCTGGACGCCTTCGCCGGAGACGTCCCGGGTGATCGAAGGATTCTCCGACTTGCGGCTGATTTTGTCTATCTCGTCGATATAGACGATGCCGCGTTGGGCCCGTTCGACGTCATAGTTGGCGTTCTGCAGAAGCTTCAGGATGATGTTCTCGACGTCCTCGCCCACATAGCCCGCCTCGGTCAGCGTGGTGGCGTCGGCGATAGTGAACGGCACATCGAGGATCCTGGCCAGGGTCTGGGCAAGCAGGGTCTTACCGGTCCCGGTGGGGCCGATGAGAAGGATGTTGCTCTTCTGGAGTTCCACCTCCTCGCCGATCTCGTGCTGTACGCCGATGCGTTTGTAGTGATTGTGCACCGCCACGGACAGGATCTTCTTGGCGCGGTCCTGCCCGATCACATACTCGTCGAGAATGCGCTTGATCTCGGCCGGTTTGGGAAGCTGCGGGGTCTTCGACTCCTTGGCCTCTTCCCACTCTTCGGCGATGATCTCATTGCAGAGGTCCACGCACTCATTGCAAATGAAGACCGACGGACCGGCGATAAGCTTCTTTACCTCGTCCTGGCCCTTGCCGCAGAATGAGCATTTGAGGGGCGTCGTGTGGTCCTTCTGGTCCTTTTTTTCCGTCATGGTGCTACTTCTCCTTGATGGAACGCGGCAGTTTCTTGGTGATGACCTCGTCGACGAGGCCGTAGGCTTTCGCGTCATCGCCGGACATGAAAAAATCACGGTCTGTGTCGTTCTGGATCTTCTCGATGGGCTGGCCCGTGTGGTTCGCCAGGATCTTGTTGAGGGTCTCCTTCATCTTCAGGATCTCCCGTGCGTGGATCTCGATGTCCGTGGCCTGTCCCTGAAACCCGCCCATGGGCTGGTGGATCATGATGCGGGCGTGCGGCAGTGAGAACCGTTTGCCTTTCGTGCCCGATCCAAGCAGCAGCGCACCCATGCTCGCAGCCTGTCCGATGCAGATGGTCGAGACCGGGCACTTGATATAGTTGATCGTATCATAGATGGCAAGCCCCGCGGTGACGATGCCACCGGGTGAATTGACGTACAGATAGATGTCCTTGTCCGGGTCATCCGCCTCCAGGAACAGAAGCTGGGCGATCACCGTGTTGGCGACGTTGTCGTCGATCGCCGTTCCGAGAAAGATGATGCGGTCCTTCAGCAGCCGCGAGTAGATATCGTAGGCGCGCTCGCCGCGGCTGGTCTGTTCGATCACCATGGGTATGAGGGACATTTGGTTCTCCTGAAGTTCGATTCTCTGTAGGATGTATTCTATACCTTCTTCGCTTTGGAAAGCAAGAGGGACAGGGTCTTTTCCTCGACAAGAGATGCCCGGAGGTTGTCCATACCGCCTTCCTGGGACGCATAATACTGCTTCACCTCTTCAAGCTTCTTCCCCGCGCTTCGTGCCATGGCCGCCATCGCGGCATTCACCTCGGCATCGGAGACCTCGATCTTTTCCTTGTCGGCTATGAGGTCCAGGATGAGCGTCCCCTTCACTCGCTTCACGGCCAGATCGAGGTGTTCCTGCTTGAACTTCGCCATGTCGAAGGCCTTCTGCACATCGATGCCCTGGCGCGCCATGCGGGTGAGCTGATGCCGGGCCATGGCGGTCAGTTCGCGGTCCACCATCCCCTGGGGGACATCGAACGTGTGGGCATCGACAAGCTTGCCGAGGAGCTCCTCGCGCTGGGCCGAGGACTGCTCGTTCTTCTTGCGGATCTCGATGTCCTCCTTGATGCGCGTCTTGAGCTCGTCGACGGTAGCGTGGTTGCCGATGTCCTTGGCGAACTCATCGTTCAGCTCGGGGAGGACCTTTTTCTTGATCTCCTTCAGCGTGACCGTGAACTTCGCGTCCTTGCCGGCAAGGTCCTTGTTGTTGTAGTCCTCCGGGAAGGTCACGCTGATCTCCCGGGTCTCTCCCTTGTTCATCCCGGCGATCTGCTCCTCGAAACCGGGGATCAACGTCCCCTCTCCAATCGCGAGGTGATGGTCCTGGGCCTTCGCGCCCTCGATGGACTTTCCGTCCTGGAATCCTTCGAAATCGATAATGGCCGTATGGCCCTTGTCCAGGGCCTGCCCTTCGACCGGGGCAAGGTTCGCATACATCTCCCGGAGACGTTCGATGGTCTGGCTCAGCTCATCGTCGGTGGCAGTGCCGGGCGAATCTTGCACCTCGCCACCCTCGTACGAGCCGAGGTCGATCTTGGGCCGCACCTCGACGCCTGCGGTGAAGTTTAGAGGCGCATTCGTCTCGAGCGGGGAGATATTGGTGATGTTCGGCATGTCCACGGGGCTCAGGTCGCTCTCCTTGAGCGCCTGGAGATAGGAATCGGAAATGAGCTTGTTCATCACCTCGGAGTCGATCTCCGTTGCGTAGTGACGCTCCACGACGTTCTTCGGCGCCTTGCCGGGCCGGAAGCCGGGGATCTTGGCCTTCTTCGCCACATCGGCAAGGGCCTTCTTCCTTTCGATGGCGATCGCGTCCGGCAATACCTGGATATGCAGTTTCTTCTTAACTGTGCTGACGTCTTCAACGGTAACTTTCATACTCATTCCCCTTTACGAATATTCTATTCATGACCTCCGCCACATAGGTGCAGCGTTCACAGAGAGAACCTGCATGAGGTTTTTCTTTCTCCGTGTCGCTTAGAAGCGCCTACTTCTGGCTCCGTGTCCCCGCGTCGGTTTTTGATCTTTCAGAAGTTTGGTGCGAGAGGGGGGACTTGAACCCCCATGGTTGCCCACCAGATCCTAAGTCTGGCGCGTCTGCCAGTTCCGCCACTCTCGCAGCGATATTAGGAACTCACTGCTATGGAGAATGCACCCGATGTTTGTGCACTACCAGCACGAACAAAGAGAGCAGTGCGCTGCAAGCAGCGCTTCCCGACCGGCTGCTTGCTGCTCACTGCTCTCGGTGTGATTATGGTGAGCCGTGAAGGAGTTGAACCTTCGACCCGCTGATTAAGAGTCAGCTGCTCTACCAACTGAGCTAACGGCCCGTTAAC
>CAKKRC010000101.1 GCA_919902495.1 Nitrospiria bacterium | reverse complement strand
AAGTGGAAGTAGGGGACAGCGTCGGGCGGGAGCGCGGGAAGGTTGTCGAGATGGGTAAGTCATACATCATCGTGGAGACCGAAACGCTGCGGATCAAGATCCCGATGGGATTCAGACTGGAGCATTAGGGGATACAGCTGTCAGCACACAGCCGTCAGCAAGGCTACTGTCAGCACTCAGCTATCAGCAGTCAGCGATCAGCGTACGAAACATTTCTATTTTGGGACGCTAATGATGCATTGTACGAAGACAGGTTATGAAATATAGATATATCATTCATACGCTTCTCGACTTCATTCTTCCCGCAACCTGTTCCTATTGCCGCTCTCCCGTCGGAGATTCCGGCATCCCGCATTTTTGCGAAGCATGCTGGTCGGATTTTTCCCCCCTGCACGGTCCGGTCTGCACCTCCTGCGGCAGGCCCTTCGGATCGCCCGTGTCTCTGACCGACAGCCCGGAGCACGAATGCCTGAGCTGCCGAATGACGCCCCCTCACTACGATCAGGCGCTTGCGGCAGGACTGTTCGAAGGTCCCTTGCGGGAAGCGATCCATGTCTATAAATACCGGCCGCTGCGCTCGCTGGGAGAACCTCTTGCTCGCTGGATGGCCGGGCAGGTCAGGATGACCGTACCGCTGGACATTGCGATGCCGGTACCGCTCCACAAGAAACGTCTGAGGCATCGCGGTTTCAACCAGGCGCTGCTGCTCGCCCATGGCGTCAGTGAACGGTTCGCGATGCCGTTGAACTATGACAACCTCGTCCGGGTCCGGTACACCCGTCCCCAGGTGGAGCTGTCGGGCAGGGAGCGCGCGGAGAACGTCCGGGGCGCGTTCAACCTCGTTCGTCCTGCGGAGGTCAGTGATAAGAGAATACTGCTTATCGATGACGTCTTCACCACGGGAGCGACCATGAACGAATGCGCGAAGGTGCTGAAGGACGCCGGCGCGGCATCGGTCACGGTACTGACCCTTGCACGGACGGCTGAATAGGACGAAGTGCAACGAAAGACCCTGAAGTACCATTGGGGTTTTATTGACTTTACCCCGGTCAAGTGTTAATATTGCATTGAAACTTATGGAGAAATCGAATTTCTCCAGGCCCCCTGATGAAAACAACCGCATCATCCTTCATAGTTCAAAACGTTGAAACGATCCCCAGCCTTTTTGGAGACCTTGACAAGAATCTCCGGCTCATCGAAGATATCTATGGTGTCCACCTGAGCGCCCGCGGCAGCAAGGTGCAGATCGAGGGCGACGAAAAATCGGTCAACAAGGTGGAACGGCTCTTCAGTCAGCTCTCCGATATGATCTCCCAGGGTGTCATCACGCACAAAGAGGATGTGAGCTCGGCCATCCGGGCCTTTTCCGCCGCTCCTTCAGCCTCCCTCAAGGAGATATTCCGTGAAACGATCCCCGTATCCAGCAGGAAACGCCAGGTAGCGGCAAAGAACGAATCCCAGCGAAAGTACATCGAGGCCATCAAGACGCACGACATCGTCTTCGGCATAGGACCTGCCGGGACCGGAAAGACGTATCTTGCCATGGCCATGGCGGTCTCATCCCTCCTCCGGCGCGAAGTGAGCCGAATCATCCTGGTCAGGCCGGCGGTGGAAGCGGGTGAAAAACTGGGATTCCTTCCGGGCGATCTCTATGAGAAGATCAATCCCTATCTCCGGCCTCTGTACGACGCGCTCTATGACATGATCGAGACCGAGAAGGCCAATAAACTGGTGGAGCGGGGAGACATCGAGATCGCGCCCCTGGCGTTCATGCGGGGGCGGACCCTGAACGATTCTTTCATCATCCTCGACGAGGCGCAGAACACGACCTCCGAGCAGATGAAGATGTTCCTTACCCGCCTGGGGTTCAACTCAAAGACCGTCATCACCGGCGACATTACCCAGATCGACCTGCCGGGCGGCAGGAGTTCGGGGCTCATCCAGGCGCAAAAGATCATAGAAGGCATCGAAGGCATCCACTTTACCTATTTCACGAACAAGGACGTTGTGCGCCACAAGATGGTGCAGCAGATCATCAAGGCGTACGAGC
>CAKKRC010000100.1 GCA_919902495.1 Nitrospiria bacterium | reverse complement strand
TCCTTAGTGTTTCTCATTGCGCTTCTGCCCTGTATATTGCAGAGACCGTGCCAAAGCGTAAGTCGTTGAATTTGTATAACACCCATACGGATATTCGCTTGCAACCATGCGAATCCGGCTTGAGCTTTGGATAAAATGCAAAAGAAAGGCGGTCAAACCTTTAACAGGGTGTTGAAAAAGTCAACGTTCGCCGTCATTGCGAGGAGCGAAAGCGACGAAGCAATCTATAAGTTCTTGATTTAATGAACGACGAGATTGCTTCGCTTCGCTCGCAAAGACCCCCAAAAAGGTTTTTCAACAGCCTGTTAAGGAGAAAGGAAGAGAAAGATGGAGAGATGGGGAAAAAGATCGTTCCATTAGGACTCCTTCCCCCTTTCGCCTTTCACCTCCCCCGTTCCCCTGCTGCAGGGTGCTATATAGGGTGCTATATAAGGAAGAAATCAGCATGGGGCAGGCCCTATCGCCCTGCCGGTGCCGCGACCGTGCAACAACAGGTAATGCCCTGTTTTTCCCTTGACTTATTTACCGTTTCGATTATAATACGCCCCTACTCAAAATCAGCCAAGGAGCAGGGAAATGTCTGAAACTACAGCACAAAAAAGCAATCTCAAGCAGAAGCGGTCGCAGGGCTTCCGGAAGCGGATGAGCACGGCAGGCGGAAGAAAGGCCATCAACCGCCGGAGAGCCAAGGGAAGAGCGCGCCTCTCGGTCTAACCGCGCGGCGGGAGCTCAATGCCGTACGCATACAGGAAAAGCGAGCGGATACGGAAAAACACAGAATTCGTAGCGACCATGAAGGGGAAAAGGCTGTCAATCGACGGTCTTTCTCTTTTTTATAAGAAGAACGACGGCGCTAATTTTCGCGTCGGGATCTCCGTCGGCAAGAAATTGGGGAACGCGGTCGTCAGGAACCGCCTCCGGAGACAGGTCCGGAGCTGCATCACGAAGGTCCTTGGCGAATACGCGGCCGGCTATGATCTGGTCTTCGTGGCCCGACAGGGTCTCGCGGACCTCCCGTACGACCAGGTCCTGAAGGCGGTGACCCGGGCGCTTCAGCGGTCCGCCGTCATCGACCAGAGAGCAGAAGGCAACCGGCAGTGAAGACGCTGATCCTTTTCTTCCTTCGACTGTATAAGCGGTACATTTCTCCCCTGTGCCCGCCGGCCTGCCGTTTTGTTCCCACCTGTTCCGAATACGCAATCGAAGCATTTGAGAAAAAAAAGACACTAACTGCCATCGGGATGACCGTGGTTCGTATCGCGAAATGCCATCCTTTCCATCCCGGCGGGTACGACCCGGTGAAGTGATCCAAAACGAAAGATAAGATATTCTTTTCACCACGGAGGCACTGAGACACAGAGAAAGTCAAAAGACAACGGCTTGATTCCGGTATTAAAACCCAAAAATTGATTATTACGTTGCCGTCCTCTGTGCCTCAGTGTCTCTGTGGTAATACTTGTTTTAATTAGTTATCCGGAGGTTTCATGGAAACTCGCAGATATATCCTGGCCATTGGCCTGTCCATGCTCGTACTGATGACGTATTTCCGTTTCTTCGCTCCGCCCATCGAACAGGCGCCGCCGGAACCGCAGACCGCCACCAGGGAAACGGTTGAGGAAAAAGCGCCGGCGGCCAAGGCCAAGGTGAGACCCGCAGGCGTCGCCACGGTCATTCCCGTTGCCACCAAGGGCAGGGACATCGTGATCGAGACCGACGTGCTCAAGGCGGTCGTGAACACGGCCGGCGGAGTGATCACCAAGTGGGAGCTCAAGCAGTACCGCGACGCGAACAAGGAAGAGGTTGGCGTCATGGTGCTCTGGCACAAGCTCACCGGCCCGGCGCAGGTCGCGAAGCCGAAACCGGTCCTGGGGAACGTGCAGCTCTTTACCCTTTATGACCGGATGAACCGCGAGGACCTCGTCGCCCCCCTGACCATCACGCCTACCGACAAGGCGCTTCGCAACCTGTCGGCCGTCGAGTTCCATCCGAGCACGGAATCCATCCGGCTGGACAAGGACAAGAAGTCCCAGACGCTGGTCCTGAGCTATACCGGACCGGCGGGCATCGCCATCGAGAAAAAGCTGACCTTCCATAATACTGAGTTCAAGGTCGATGTCGCCATCGCCACCAGGGGTGTGGATGGCTACACGGTCGCGTTGGGCACGGACTTCGGCATCTCGGACAAGATCAGCTCCGACGCAGCCGGCCGCGTCGGCATCGTGGCGATCGTGGACGGCAAGACCGTGCGGGAAAAGAGCGATGACATCAAGGGCGAGAAGCAGTTTGCCGGCGCCATCGACTGGGTCGGGCAGGAGGACAAGTACTTCACCGCCACCGTGCTGTACGGCGGGCAGGGCATCTTCACCACGAAAAAGACGTCCGCCCCCAAGGAGATCGGGGACCTCCTGAACACCGAGCTCCTCGTCAAGGATAAGCCGGAATCGCGGACGCTCACGCTCTATGCCGGACCCAAAAGCTTCACCGCCCTCGCGGCCTACGGCAAAGGGCTCGAGACGATGGTGGACTACGGCTGGTTCGGACTCCTGGCCAAGCCGATGTTCTGGCTGATGCAGCAGTTCTACGTGTTCACCGGGAACTACGGCATCGCCATCATCCTGCTGACCATCGTGGTCCGCATCATCCTGTTCTACCCCTCGCTCAAGAGCGCCACGGCCATGGAAGAGATGAAAGCGATCCAGCCGGAGATGGCCGCGCTTCGGGAGAAGCACAAGAAGGACCCCCAGAAGCTGAACCAGGAGATGATGCGGCTGTACAAGGAGCACAAGGTGAATCCCATGGGAGGGTGTCTTCCCATGCTCCTGCAGCTTCCGTTCTTCGTGGCGCTCTACAATGTGCTGAGCGTTTCCATCGAACTGCGGCAGGCGTCGTTCATCCCCTTCTGGATCAAGGACCTGTCGGTCTACGATCCCTTCTACATCCTGCCGGTGCTCATGGGCGTCAGCATGGTATTCACCATGAAGATGACCTCCACGTCCGTCGATCCGCAGCAGCAGAAGATCATGATGTTCATGAACGTCGCCTTCATCTTCCTGTTCGCGTGGCTGCCGGCCGGCCTCCTGCTCTATATCACGCTTTCCAACGTGCTGTCCATCGTGCAGCAGCTCTATGTCAGGAAGATCATCGCCGCGGGTAAATGATCGCTCGAACCTAAAAGCACAAAAAACACGAAAGGCCGGGATACACTCCCGGCCTTTTTTATTTAGATTCTCTGGAATGTCCGTGCGGCGAAAGGGAGCTGGGGTGAAAAATAATGGACCTGGGTTTATGGGGAATCATGATTCTTTTTTTTGGGCAGCCCGGTGGCTCGCTGTGCTAAGCATGCAGGAAGAGATGTCACATTCTCCTGTTCATTGTCCCTTGTCCGGCAGCGCTTCCCCTGCGGCCGCGCTGCTTTCGAGTCGGTGGTTATCCCAGTGCTCGTCGGGGCATGCATACGCACAGTTTCGCACCAGACTACCCTGCGCTTGGGTACGTCAAAGACTTAAAGCCTTGTTCCTGACTCTGGCGACCCTGCAGTCCCGTGCGAAAATCCAGGCAGGCGACCAAGGACGAGGGTTAAGCATTTCGGACTGTCTGAGCCCGAAGGGCGAGTTTCCAGATCATAACCGCCCCTCACCCCTGCCCGTTGATAGAGACTCACCCTCTCCTTCCGTCCTGCACAAGACCCTCACCCCTGCCCCTCTCCCCATTGTGGGAGAGGGAAAAAG
>CAKKRC010000099.1 GCA_919902495.1 Nitrospiria bacterium | reverse complement strand
GACCCAGCTCATGAGAGCGCCGGTCACGATCGGGGCCTTGCCGCCGAGCATGATGGTCGCGCCCTGTTCCTTGCCGGGACGGAGCGCCTTCGGCATCTGGTTGATGCAATGCATGCAGCGATTGCAGTCCTTGTCGTTGATCTTCAAGGCGCTGCCGTCGAAGCTCATGCACTTGGTCGGGCACATCTCCACGATCTCTTCCTTGATGTTCATCTTGGAAGCGTAATTCTTTACCTCGGCTTGGTCGACGCGGATGGAGTCTCTCCAGGTGCCGATGATGGACATGTCGGCGCGGGCCACCGCAGCAGTGCAGTCGTTGGCGCAGCCGGAAACCTTGATCTTGAACTTGTAGGGGAAAGCAGGACGATGAAGCTCATCCTGGAACTTCTGGGTGAGGGTGTGACAGATGTTCATGGTATCGATGTTCGAAAACTCGCAGCGGGCCATGCCCACGCAGGAGCTTGGCGTACGAAGACAGGAGCCTGAGCCGCCGAGGTCCCAGCCCTTTGCCGTGAGCTCGGCAAAGATGGGCTCAAGCTTGTCGGTCTGGGTCCCGAGCCAGATGATGTCGCCCGTTGAACCGTGCATGTTCGTCATGCCGCTGCCGTACTTATCCCATATGTCGCACAGCTCTTTCATTGCCTTGGAAGTGTAAAAGAATCCTGACGGCGGATTGACGCGGACCGTGTGGAAATGGGCCACGCCGGGGAATTCTTCGGGGAGATCACAGTAACGGCCGATCACGCCCCCGCCGTAGCCGAGGACGCCCACAATGCCGCCGTGCTTCCAGTGGGTAATCTTATCCCGATACGATCTCTCAAGGATACCGAGCAGGTCCTGCGCGGTGTTGCTCTTCTTTGCGGCCTTCTTGATCTCTTTTACGAAACTCGGCCATGTTCCTTTTTCCAGGTCGTCAAGCATTGGTGTCTTCACATCCTTGCTCATAGGGAACCCTCCTTAGGAAATTGTTCTTGCACTTAAACTGGTATCAGAATTCGCGACGCACATCAGAACCGCACCACCGCACGTTCGGCCGTGACGGACGAACGACAGGTCATGTTTCTTCAGTTATACTGTAGTGAGTTGCCGAACCCCCCTTTCCTGACTAATGAGTGATCATGAGATTTTACCCGCCTCTGTCGAGGAACGGGGAAACGAGAACAGAAAAATAAGGACCGTGATGATGACTCTTTGGATCAGAATGGCTTCAGGTATTTTCGGAGTAGTGCAGTATTCAGCAAACCGTCTTTTTTGTCAAATAAGAAAAATTTATCTTTTTATAAACGCATGTTGAACATCGCAACTTATTGTATTATCGACCGATAGTTTATAAACAGGCACGGAAACAATCATTATGTGCAAATCAATTGCCATATTACTATGTAAAAATAATTTAGATAACCTATAATAATCATAAATTTACAAATAATTACAACTGTCAGCAACGATGATTATTTTGGCTTTAATGCCAAATTTCAGCAATAAACATTGCTATCATATTGTTATTATTTCGTTATTATTGCTCTGTGTGGAAGAATACATTTTTGGCATTCTTACCAACAACATTTATGATAGAATGTATCATCCTTGTGATGTCAGCAAAATATATTCATGAAGTCGAGGGGAGGCAACTATGGTTGAGGCCAAGGTAACGCTGGTAGCCAATATGCATTTTTCGGGGAGTTCTTCGTCCGGTCACATGCTGGCAATGGATGCAGATGATGGTTCAGGCGGTCAGAATAAAGGGTTCAGGCCTATGGAACTGTTGCTCGTGGGGTTTGGAGGGTGTTCCGGTATGGATGTGATATCCATTCTTCGAAAAAAACGCCAGAACATAACCGGTCTGGAGATGAACGTGAAGGGCGAGAAAGCCGATTCATATCCCCATGTCTATAAGGAAGTGCACATCGAATATGTGGTGAAAGGAAAGGGCGTGGAAAAAGAGGCCGTCGAACGAGCCGTCAACCTGTCCCTGGAAAAGTACTGTTCCGTTGGCGCAACGCTTGCCAAGGCGGGTAAGATCACACACAGCTACAGGATAATTGAGGATTGATGAGATCAGTGGGTAAGATCGTAGGAAAGTATAAGAGCACCCTACCTTCCTACCTTCCTACCTTTCCGTTTTTTTGATGTTCTCCATATCTTTCTTCAGCGTATCGATCTGGACCTGGAGTTCTATGAGCTTGTCCGCGATCGGGTCCGGGATGTGGATATGGTCCATGAGCGCATCGTCTGCCACGCGTTCATCCTTGATCCGCACGATCCTGCCTGGGATGCCGACGACGGTGGAATGGTCCGGGACGTCCTGAAGCACAACCGAGTTTGCGCCGATCTTGACATAGTCGCCGACCGTTATGGGGCCGAGGACCTTGGCGCCCGCGCCCACGACGACATGGCTCCCGATGGTAGGATGCCGCTTTCCCCGCTGTTTTCCGGTCCCGCCGAGCGTCACCCCCTGAAACAGAGTTACATTATCGCCGATCTCGCTTGTTTCACCGATGACAACACCCATCCCATGGTCAATGAACAGTCCTGACCCGATCGTAGCGCCGGGGTGGATCTCGATCCCCGTGAGGAACCGCGCGAACTGGGACAGGGCACGGGGAAGGAACGGTATGCGGCGCTTCACAAGCCAGTGCGCCATGCGATAGAACAACAGCGCGTGGAAACCGGCATAGGTCAGAGCGACCTCGATCTTGCTCGTGGCAGCCGGATCCATTGACAGGGCAGCGTTAAAATCGTTCTTTATTTTTCGAAGCGTTTCGCTCATATTTCGACTGAAAAGCTCGTCAAAAGGTCATGGTTACGAGACCCGTTTCGGCCACGTGGTTCGCATTCGTATTTTCAGGACGTCACCATTACCGAACGACAAAACGGGCGTCGTCACCGTATGACGTAACCGTATATTTGCTCCTGTCTCCTCTACCGCACTTCCCGAAGCCAGCCGGGCGGGATGCCCGCGCGCCGCGCCTCATCGGGGATGGTCACCTCGACCTCGTTCCTCGCCTTCTCGGCATCCATCTTGGCCCTCACCAGTTCCCCTTCGAGCCTGGTCATCTCGCTAAGAATTTCCTGTGTCGGTAGTGCCGCTCCGGAGGATCCCATTTGGGACGCCAGCTCTTTCATGCGCAGCTCGATCCGGCTGCACCGTTCCTCGGCGTCCACAAGCCGGCGCTTGGCATCCTGCACGCGCAGCTGCCATTCGGCCTTTATGATCTCTTCCTGGTCCTGTGGGGTTTCAGCATCAAGGTCCTGCGACCGTTCCCTCTCGCTCGTTTCCTCGCGGCGCTGTTCTTCCTTGCCGGCGCCAGGCTGCAGCAGCTGCGTCGCCCGGGAGCGATACTTCGGCGGCACCTTGTCCAGGCTGTCGGTCATGTTCACGACACCCCGGTCATCCTTCCACTGGTACAGATAGCGCAGGTCGTCAGCAGCCTGAACGTCATGGCCGGACAGCAGCAGCCAGAGCGCGGTCAAAAGCATCCTTTTATTGAAGCACGTGAAGCACATGGTCACCTTATGTTCAGCGACGACCTTCGCAGATGGTCTACGAAGTGCGCACGAGCGAGCAGACCGCATACGCGGCCATGCCCTCGCCTTTGCCCGCGAATCCCAGGCCCTCGGTCGTCGTCGCCTTCACGTTCACTGCGGCGGTATCGACGCCGACAGCGGCAGCAATGTTCGTGATCATGGCCGGGATGTGCGGCGCCAACTTCGGCCGCTCGGCGACGATCGTAGAGTCGATATTGTTCACCCGGAATCCCTTCTCCTCCAGGAGACGGCCCACCTCGGCAAGGAGTTTGAGGCTCGCGATCCCGTTGTACCGCGGATCTGTGTCGGGGAAGTGCCGCCCGATGTCGCCGAGCCCCGCCGCGCCGAGAAGCGCATCGCAGACCGCGTGGAGCAGCACGTCCGCGTCGGAATGTCCCAGAAGCCCCTTTTCAAAGGGGATATCGATCCCGCCGAGAATGAGCTTTCTGCCGTCCACGAGGCGGTGCACATCGTAACCGTTACCGATTCTTATCATCTATCGTCTCTTGAGGATCTCCTCGGCAAGGATGAGGTCTTCGGGCGTTGTGATCTTGATGTTCTCGTAGCTCCCCATGATCACCCGGATCTTGCCCCCCGCGCGCTCGACAAGGGTCGCATCGTCCGTTCCGTATACCTTTTTCTTATAGGACTCGTCGTATGCCTTCCGGAGGACCTTCGCCGGGAAGGCCTGGGGGGTCTGGATCGCCCAGAGCCTGCCCCGCTCCAGGGTCTGACGCACGATGCCCTTGCCGTCGACCTCTTTGATCGTGTCCTTGAGCGGCACACCGACGGCCACGCATTCGCCCTTCCGGGCAGCCTCAACGCACGCATGGATCAGGTCCGGGGTCACGAACGGACGCACACCGTCGTGGACCAGGATCACCGAGGCGTCCTTGTCGGTCTTCTTCAGGCCGTTGTAGACCGAATCCTGCCGTTCCTTCCCGCCCACCACGAGGGTCCTTACCTTGGTGATATGAAAGGCCTCGATCACGTCCTTGAGACAGGTTTCCATGTCTTCTTCGGAGAGGATGGGGATGATCTCGTCGATCTCGGAGGAACGCTGGAAGGCCAGGAGCGTGTGGGCAAGCATGGGTCTGTCGCCGAGGGGGAGGAACTGCTTCGCCACCGCCTTCCCCATTCTCTTGCCCATCCCCGCCGCGGGGACCAATACCGTTACCTTGGACATGGATGCCTCATGCCGCGCCGATGGTCCGCGGCCAGGACCACATGGTCTACTTGAATCCCTTTACCATAACCTTAAACCGTTTCGCAGCCGGCTCGTTCGTATTGATGGTGACACGAAGCTGGTATTGTTCTTTCGCGTTCTTGCTCTGCACGTCGAAGGGAAGCACGATCACGCCGTTCTCTAAGGATGGTTTTCCAAGGTCGACCTTGACCCCTTCGTCCACCTTCTTCTCAAGGGCCGCCATCGCGGGTTTTGCATCGACCAGCGGCGCGTCCGGCAGGGCGGGTTCCGGCTCGGGCACCGGCGCCCTGAGTATCGCGGGAGACACCCGGGGCTCCGCCTCGGTCTTCGCGACGATGTCGCCGACGGAAAAGTTATGGCGCTCGGGATTCTTCTGCATGTCCTGAAGCACCAGTTTTGAGATCGCCGCAAAGGTCTTGAGCACGCCGTCCCCCCGGGGGGCCACCGCCTCGTAGAAAGGACCGTTGAGCGGGTTCAGCTTGGCGTTCAGTTCCTCCAGGGTCATCACGTCGGGAAGGTCGCGTTTGTTATATTGCAGGACGACGGGGAAATCGGACAGGTCAATACCCATCTCGGAGAAGTTGTCGTGCAGGTTCCGGAGGCTCTCGAGATTCGCATCGAGCATGGTCCGCTGCGAATCAGCCACGAAGATCACGCCGTCGGCGCCCTTCAGCACCAGTTTCCGCGTAGCATTGTAGAACACCTGGCCGGGCACGGTGTACAGGTGGAACCGCACCTTGTAGTTCTTGATGGTCCCGAG
>CAKKRC010000098.1 GCA_919902495.1 Nitrospiria bacterium | reverse complement strand
GACCTCGGCGCCGGAACGTCCTTCAACATCCTGGACTTCTTCCTCTTCTCCGACCACGGCATCCTCGTCGTCCTGCCCGAGCCCACGGCCATCGAGAACGCCTACCGGTTCATCAAGAGCGCCTTCTACCGCCGGTTCAAGAAGGTCGTTGCCAACCAGAACATCAAGGACCTCATCGACGCCGCCATGGACCAGAAGAACACCATGGGCATCCGGACGCCCTTCGACCTCATCGAACGCGTCAAGAGCATGGAGCGGGAGGTGGGCGAGATCCTGGAGCTCGAAGTGCTCAAGTTCCGTCCAAAACTGATCGTGAACCAGGTGCGGACCAAGAACGACGTACAGATCGGATTTTCCATGAAGAGCGCCTGTCAGAAGTACTTCGGCATCAACCTGGAGTACCTGGGTTACGTGGAGTACGACGACTGCGTCTGGCAGTCCATCCGCAGCAAGCGGCCCCTCGTCATCGAATACCCCTATTCGCGGCCGTCGCGGTGCATCGAACGCATCGTCCACAACCTGCTCCGCAAAGAGCAGATGACGCTGAGCATGCTGTATTAGAATAACTGCTCTTTGCCACAGAGATCACCGAGGACGCAGAGAACGGCATGAAAACGGAATATTTAGGCACCGCTGGACAGAATCCCAAGGGTTAACTTTGAAGGTTGGAACCGGTGTTTGCGTTTCGTTTTTCCCTCTGTGTTCTCTGTGGCAGACCTTGATTTTGTCGAAGTTGTCAACGTTAGTCGAGGAGCGGCGAAGCCATGCTCAAGAAGATCGACGACATGAACTACTACGAGCTCCTGGAAGTGAGCTACCGGGCGACGGCGCAGGAGATCCACAAGGCCTACGAGCGCGTCCGGAAGATCTACGACCCGAACTCCATCGCCCTCTACTCGCTCTTCTCCCCCGAGGAGACAGAGAAGATCCGGCAGCGCGTCGAGGACGCCTACCGCACCCTGATCTACGATGAGAACCGGCGGGACTACGACCGGACGCTGCGCGACATCCCCCTTCCCCCGGAGCCGCCGCAGCCGGAACTGCGATACCAGCCGCAATCCCACGCGGCGCCGGCACGCGTTCAGAGAATGGCCGAGCCCACGGCTTTCGCCTCGGAATCCCGTGCCGCGGAACCTCAGCGCCAGCAGGCCCCGGCGCAGCCGCCTGCGCCGGTAACAGCCCAAGCCGTTCCCGCGGACATCACCGAGTTCACGGGGCCGGTCCTCAAGATGATGCGGGAGCAGCGCGGACTCACCTCCCGGAACGTGGCGGACACAACCAAGCTGAGCACGCGCTATATCGATGGGATCGAAGAAGAGAACTACAAGAAGCTTCCCGCCCGGCCCTACCTCCGCGGCTTCCTCGTCCTCTACGCCAAGGCCATCGGCTACGAGTCGGACCGCATCGTGAACGATTATATGAAGCGGTATGATACGGCGATGAATCCGCCGAAGAAGTGAGTGAATGGGAGACAGGAGACAGGAGCCGGAAGTCAGGAGAAAAACGAAAAGGCAGCCGCATTGGCTGCCTTTTGTAGTCTATATCAACATTGTTAAGTGTAAACGGCCTGACCGTTTAGGTTCTAACGACCTGTTTAGGTTCCGGACTTACTTGCTATACCAAAGTCGCTGATCGACGATAAAGTTGTTCATGAGCCCCGTTGCACTCGCCCGACCGCCTGTGAAGAGGTGGTATCCGGTGTACTGACTGCTCGCTCCATCGGCGACAATGCTGTTCTGCACGCCTCCGGTGTCAGCCGCCACCTGCACCACAAGGTTGCTGACCCCATCGTACGCAAATGCGCTTGACAGGGGGATCTCGATCCAATCCCCCGCCTTCATGCCCGCGGGGATCGTGACCGATCCACTGTAGACGGTGCTCGGCCCTACCATATTGCTTGCAAAGGTCGTCGTCAGGCTGGACAGGACCGTGTGTCCCATGATCACCTCGACGTTGCCGTACGCGCCCGCATTCGAGGCGTTCTTGAGGCGGAAGGCGATCTTACTGATGCTCCCCTGTGTCCCGAGCATGGTTGCGGGGTAGAGATACTGCCTCTTGGGGCTTGCCGAACCGCTGAACGGATAAGAGTCGCTCGAGCTGCCTGCGGTGACCGTGTCCATCGTACTACCGTTAAAGCGGAACACCGGCTGCATTGAACGGTTTCGCACCGTACCTGTTGCCGCCGCAGGATCTCCGCTCGTTACAAGGCGAACGGGCGTCACATTTTCATAATCAACGGCATGAGTGGTTCCCGACCAAGCAGTTACAATGATGTCTACCAGGATGTTGCTGGAGCCATTGTAGTTGAACGTCCCATTATTGAAGGGGATCCATACCGGAGTTGCCATACCATTAGGATGCGTGTATGTCAGATTGCTCACGACGGTTGTCGTTGACGTGCTGTTTATGCGGTTCGTTGCAAAATCCGCCACGAGGTTCGTGATGGTCGGGGATGAATTCGCCATTACGACGGTGACTCCGATCGCCGTACCGCCCGTGATTGTATCCGGCTGTATGGCCATTCCGGTTATCGCTCCCGTTCCCGTGATATCCGACGCAAGAATAAGCATCTGAGTCCTACCCGCCGTCCCAGGAGCAATGTTATTGCTGTTGTCCCCGGCCGAATCTTTGGCAATTACCGTGTTATCCCCGCCGGAGAATATGAATTTCGCGTTCTGGCTGTAAGGACCTGCAAGTCCTGTCAAAGAACCGGGTGTGGCTGAATAAACAACCCCGTTATAACCTTCATTCAGCCACGCCTCAGTAAAAGCAGCCGATGAGCAGGCAGCGGTCCGCTCCATCTCGACAACCAGGTGGTCCACGCCGTTGTAGTAAAATGGGGTCGTGAACGTGATGGTGGCCCATGCGCCTGCAGAACCGGTCGGGAACGTCACGATGCCGTTTGACAGCACAGTCGTTTGCCCGCCCTGCCCCGTATTGATATTGTTGGCATAGGTATTGGTAAAGGCCGTGAGATTGGTGCCCCCCAGTTTATACGTCACTCCCGTACACGTCACCGTGGATGCCAGGTCCGACCGGTAGTGCATCGCCATCCCGGTGATCATCCCAGAAGCACTGATCGTATTGGCAGTATGAAGGTACTGCAAGTGATAATACGCGTCATTTTTGAAAAACCCCCCACCTATATCGTTAGTAGCGTTGGTTGTTTTGATAAACGTCCCGGCAGGAAGCGCAGTCGATCCTCCTCCTCCACCTCCGCCGCCGCCACCACCGCCGCACGCCGCGGTCAGAGCCAACATTGCCAACAGCACTGCAATACGTACTACCCATGATCTCTTTTTCATAGCATCCTCCTTTTTATAGATCGTATCGTTTTCCGTCACACACGAACGTCAAGTCTTCTAATACGCACTTTTGAGATTTGATACTGCTGTCATGTGCAGTGAGTTTAATTGGTGAAAAATACAGCAGGCACGTTTGCTGCGACAGAGTTTCGGACCCCATGCCGGGCTAATATAATCATTGTTTATACTATTTGAAGTATCAGGCCTGATGGGACAGAACATAGTACCCTGTAAGTGATAAGTCTATCGCATAACTATTAAAAGCGCAAGGTACGTAACGGGGTATTTAACGGGTATGCCGGAATGGGAATATTCCCACCATCTTCCTTGTTACGTCCTGCTTTTATTATTCTCTCCACTGCGGCACGTTCGTACCGACAGGGATGATCTTGCCTGACAGCTTCGATGATCTCCTCGACAATCCGCTTCGATGACCTATTGAAAAACAAAAGGCAGCCTCATTGGCTGCCTTTTTGATGTCCGTCGTCATTTGTCCGTAGCCGTAAGTTATCTCTATTCGATATCCTTTTCCCCGTGTCGCCCCGTCCCCGCGTCACCTTGTCGGCATCTCCTTCCCCGTCCCCTTGTCTCCTTGTCCGCCTTAATCCCCGCACCTCCGTGTCAGTCTTTACGCCTGACGCCTTACGCCTCACGAGCCTCTTTCAGCTCCCTCTTCTTCCACAGGAAATAGATCGCCGGATAGACCGTCAGCTCCAGGATCTCCGAGGTGATGACGCCGCCGATCATGGGCGCCGCGATGCGCTTCATCACGTCGGCGCCGGCGCCGTGGCTGAACATGATCGGTACGAGGCCGGCCAGGATGACGGCCACGGTCATGAGCTTTGGCCGGATACGCTTCACCGCGCCCTCCATGATAGCCTCCTTAAGGTCATGCTCGTTGTTCATACGGCCTTCCTTCTTCCATTTGTCGTGGGCCAAATCGAGATAAAGCAGCATCACCACACCGGTCTCGGCGTCCAGGCCCGCCAGGGCGATGAGGCCCACCCAGACCGCGATGCTCATGTTGTACCCCAGCATCCAGAGGAACCAGAAGGAACCGACAAGCGAGAACGGCACTGCCAGCAGCACGATGACGGTCTTGACCGTTGACCGCGTGTTGAGGTAGAGCAGCACGAAGATGATGAGCAGCGTGAGCGGGATAACGAGCTTCAGCCGCTCATGAGTTTTCACGAGATATTCGTACTCGCCGCTCCACTGGAGCCGGTAGCCCGCCGGGAGCTTCACCGACGTCGCGACCTTCTTCTGCAGTTCCTGAACGTAACTGCCCACGTCGCGGCCGGTGAAATCGATATATACGTAATTGGCGAGCAGGCCCTCTTCGCTCTTGATCTGCGTCGGGCCCTGGACGATGGAAATGTCGGCAAGCGTGCCCAGCGGAACATAGGAGATGCCACCCGCTGACGGGGCAGCCCCCATGCCGCCTGCTGACGAAGATGCCGCCCGTTCAATGGGAACGAGGATGCGTTTGATCCGGTCGATGTCGCTCCGGTACTCCCGCGGGTACCGCACGTTCACGGAGTAGCGCTCCCGTCCTTCGACGGTCGTGGTGAGCGTCATGCCGCCCAGGGCGCTCGCCACCACGGTCTGGACGTCGTCCATCGAGAGGCCGTATCGGGCGATCTCTTCGCGCTTCGGCCGGATGTCCAGGAAGTAGCCCGTCATCAACCGCTCGGCGTAGGCGCTGCGCGTGCCCTGTACCGATTTGACCGCGGTCTCCACCTCGCGCGAGACCGTGTCCAGCACCTCGAGCCGGGGACCCAGCACCTTGACGCCCACGGGGGTGCGGATGCCCGTTGCCAGCATGTCGGTCCTGGCCTTGATCGGCATGGTGAAGGAGTTCGACACGCCGGGGATCTGGACCGCGTCGTTCAATTCGTTCTTGATCTTGTCGGTGTCCATGCCCTTCCGCCACTGGGACTCGGGCTTGAGGGTCACGATGGTCTCGAACATCTCGACCGGCGCCGGGTCCGTGGCGGTCTCCGCGCGGCCCGCCTTGCCGAACACCTGGGCAACTTCCGGCACGGTCATCAGGAGCTTGTCCTGGATCTGGAGCAGCCGCGACGCCTCGGAAATGCCTAAGGCCGGCACGGTCACGGGCATGTAGAAGAGCGTGCCTTCGTCCAGAGGCGGCATGAACTCAGAGCCGAGCTTGATGCCGGGAATGACGTTCACCCCGAACATGGGCGGCAGGAAGATGAGCCCCGTCACGACGACGATGGCGACCGCCGCGATGATGACCGCGCGGCTGAAGCGGAGCGAGAAGGCCACGCGGGGCTTGTAGACCTTGTTGATCGCGCGGATGATCGGGTTCTCGTCCTCCGATTTCATCTTGCCGCGCAGAAAGATCGTCATGAGCACCGGCGTGAGCGTGATGGCCAGAAAGGAAGCGAAGAGCATGCCGAAGGTCTTGGTATAGGCCAGGGGTTTGAACAGCCTGCCTGCCTGGGCCTGGAGCGTGAATACCGGCAGAAATCCTACGGTAATGACCAGGAGTGCGAAGAAGAGCGACGGCCCGACCTCCTGCGCCGCGTGGATGATGACGTCGACGCGGGTCACCCCCCCCTTCCCCACCTTGCCAAGGGGGGGCGACGGGGGGGTATGCTCCCACTCTTCGAGCTTCGCATGGGCATTCTCGACCATGATGATCGATGCGTCCACCATGGCGCCGATGGCAATGGCAATGCCGCCCAGGCTCATGATGTTCGAGGTCACCCCGATGTAGTACATGCAGATGAATGAGATGATGATGGCGACGGGGAGCGTCAGGATGACGACCAGGGCGCTGGGCAGGTGGAACAGGAAGATGATGCAGACCGCGCTCACCGCGATGGTGAGCTTTATGATCTCCTCGGTCAGCGTGCGGATGGACCGCCGGATAAGGTCGCTCCGGTCGTAGGTCGTCACGAGCTTGACGCCGGCAGGCAGGGAGGGCACGACGTCCCGGGCGATCTTTGCCTTCACCCGGTCGATCACGTCCAGCACATTCTCGCCGAAGCGGACCACCACGATGCCGGCGGCGACTTCGCCTTTGCCGTCCAGGTCCACCAGGCCGCGCCGGATCTCCGGGCCCACCTCGATATTGGCCACGTCGCGCAGGAACACCGGCGTGCCGCCCGGCCCCCCTCCCACGGCGATCTCCTGCAGGTCCTTCACGCCCGTGATGTATCCCCGGCCGCGGACCATGTACTCCGTGCCGGACAGCTCCATGACCCGGCCTTCCACGTCGATATTGCTCTTCCGGACGGCGTCCATGACCTTCATGAGCGAGATGCCGTAGGACGCGAGCCGGTTGGGCTCCACGGTGATCTGGTACTGCCGCACGAAGCCGCCGACGCTCGCCACCTGCGACACGCCGGGCACGCTCTCGAGCGCAAGCTTGATATTCCAGTCCTGGAGCGACCTGAGCTGGGAGAGGTCGTGGCCGCCGGTCTCGTCCACCAGGGCGTAGGAAAACCCCCAGCCGAGGCTCGTGGCGTCAGGCCCGAGCACCGGGTTCACGTCCGCCGGGATCTTGCTCCGTACCGACTGGAGGTATTCCAGCACACGGCTCCGGGCCCAGTAGATGTCCGTGCCTTCCTCGAAGATGACGTAAATGAAGGAACTGCCGAGGAACGAGAAGCCGCGGACCGCCTGGACCTTGGGCGCGGCCAGCAGCGTCGAGGAGATGGGATAGGTCACCTGGTCCTCGACGAGATTCGGGCTCCGGCCGGGCCAGTCGGTGTAAACGATCACCTGCGTGTCCGACAGGTCCGGGATGGCGTCCAGCGGGATGTGCTTGAGCGACCAGATGCCCCAGAGCGACAGGAAAAGGACCACGAGGAACACGAAGAACCGGTTCCTGCCGCTGTATTCGATGATCTTGGATATCATGAAAACCCCGTTATTGCGGATTGCGGATTTCGGATTGCGGATTTAAAATCAAAATCAAGCGCTCCGGGAAGATGCAACAAAACCTGGAGGGCAAAATACAATGCGTTCCAGATCTTGATAAGGATCTTGACGTTTGCAGTTCATTCCGCAATCCGCAATCCGAAATCCGCAATTTGTTTTATCTCACACCTTTCAGCTGCGCTTCCGAATCGATGAGGAACGTCGCGGACCGCGCCACCTTCTCGCCGCTCCTGAGGCCCGACAGGACCTCGCGGTAGCCGTCGGCGCGGCCGCCGAGCTTCACTTCCCGCGGCTCGAAATACCCCTCGCCCTTGTCCACGTACACGAGCTGGCGCGTGCCCGTGTCGAGCACCGCGTCGTCGGGCACGGCGAGGCGGTTGCCCATGCCGACCTTGATGTCCACATTGGCGAACATCTGCGGCTTGAGCCTGCCGCCGGGATTGGGGACCGTCATCCGGACCTTCACGGTCCGGGCGTCTCCGGTCAGCGTGGGATAGACGAACTCGATCTTCGCGGAAAGCTCTTTCCCCGGCAGAACGCTCAGGCTGATCCGCGCGGTCTCGCCCGGATGGATCAGCGCCAGGTCCTGTTCGTAGAGGTCCGCGGTGATCCAGACCTCTGAAAGGTCGGCGATGTCGAAAAGCTTCTCGCCGGGCATCACCCGCATGCCCTGGATCGCGCTCTTCTGGACCACCGTGCCGTCCAGGGGGCTCACCAGCGTAACGGTGCGCACCGTCTTCCCGGTCTCTTCAATGACGCGGATCTGCTCATCGGTAATGTCCCAGAGCCGCAGCCGCTGGCGCGCGGCCGCGATGATCGCATCGGCGTCCCGCGTAAGCATGCTTACAACGGCCCCTTCCTTCGCCTCGCCGGAAGACTTTGCCCAGCGGAGGGTGTTCAGGAACTCCTGCTGCGTGGCAAGCAATTCCGGGCTGTACACTTCAGCGAGGGGCTCTCCCTTTTTGACCTGCTTGCCCGTGTAATCGGCGTGGAGCTTCTCGATCCAGGCTTCATACTTCATGTTGACCGTGGCGAGCGTCCGCTCGTCATACTCCACCCGCCCCACGGTCCTGATCGTCCTGCCGATCTGGCGCGGAGCGACCGTGACGGTCTTGACGCCCATCATTTTCTGTTTGTCCAGCGGTATCTCCACCGTCGGCGCCTCGGCTGGAGCCGCTGCAGGCGCGGGAGCGGCCTGCTTCTGGCCCGCCGCGGGAGCCGTGTGTCCCTCGTGCTGTGCAATGGCCAAGGAGGCAGCTCCTGTCAGTATAAGGAACACGAGAGACATCGTGAAAAGGCTGGACCTGACCCGCGCAAACCGAAACCCTACGGCATCTCTCGCGGAGCACGCTGAGGCCGCAGAGTTTTGAATAAAAGGCTTTTCTCTGCGAACTCTGCGACTCTGCGAGAAACAGCTTTTGCCCTGGTCGTTCATATTAGTTCTCATTTTTGTTCCCCGCTACGTCTCCGGTCCCGGTCAGCGCCTCGAGCCGGGCGATCGCTTTCTCCCGCGCCGCGAACTGCGTCCAATAGGATGTTTCGAGGTCAAGCAGCGCCTTCAGCCTGCTCACCACGGTGATGCCCTCGACCTTGCCGGTGCGGTAGCCGGACAGCGACAGATCGAAATCCTGCCTGGTCTTGGGGATCAGGCCCGTGCGGTACAGCTCCATCAACTGGTCCGCTGACCGGACCATCGAATAGTTCTCCCGAACGCTCGACGCGAGCATTGCCTTGATCCCCGCGAGATCATGGACCGCGGCCGATGACATGGCGCGGGCAGAAGCCAGCGCCGCTCCCTGGCGGGACTTGTAGTACAGCGGAATATTGAAGGTTGCGGTAAGGCTCCACATGTCCTGAAATTCCCCGCTCCGCTTGGCTACCGTGCCGGCCAGGGTCACGTCGGGATAGTACTCCTTCTGGGCCATATGTACCCCGGCCTCCGAAGCCTTGAGCATTTTTTCCCGCGAGGCAACTTCCGGCGAGCGCTCGAGGGCCTGCCGTACGAGTTCCTCCTCCGACGCGGGGACCGGCGTGGCCACGAGTTCCACGGGCCTGCCGAGCGGCGCGCTCTGGTCCCGTCCCACGGCCGCGGTCAACATGGCCTCGAGGGTCCTGCGCTTCTGGTCCAGCATGACCTCCCGTTCGAGCAGCATATACTTCTCGGTCTGGGCCATCAGCACTTCCTGCTGCTGCGCCATGCCCGTTGCGTACCGTGCCAGCGCCGCCTCCTCGATCCTGCCGAACAAGGCGGTCCGCTCCCGGACCAGGTCAAGGTCCTTGTACGTCAGGAACAGGTCGTAATAGAGCTCCTTCACCTGCGCCACCGCCCCGAGCCGGGCGGCACGGTGCATGGCCGCCGCCGTATCCGCGTCCCGGCCGGCCATTTCCTCCTTCAGCGCGCGCTTGCCCGGGAACGGGAACATCTGGGAGAGGGAGTACATCCACTGGGCTCCCTCCATCTTGCCGAAGGTATACTGGTTCCACCCTTCGTTCTGGTAGCCGACCATGACCATGGGGTCCGGAAGGCTGCCGGCCAGTTTGATCCTGGACGAGGAGGCTTTCCACTTCTCCCCGGCGACCCAGACGTCGTGGTTGTTCTGCAAGGCCTCGCTGATGAGCGGCTGCAGCTCCAGCGTGGCCTCGGTAGCGACGGCAATCGATGTGTGCAGGTGCAATCCAATCACTATGACGGCCATGAGCACTGCCGCTCGTGTTATGAATCTATTCCGCACTCCGCACTCCGCATTCCACACTGTGAACTCCGCATTTCGCACTGAAATTACTTCGCGTCGACCGTGAACTTCATGTTGCCATTCTTGCCGCCTGCGTTTATCTTGACCGCGATGTTCCAGGATCCCGCCATGGACAGGTTCATGACCGCTTTATACTCGTCCCCCTTCTGCACCGCGTCGGCCTTATAGTTCATGGCCGGCATGCCGGGCATGGCGGGCATGGAATAATCAACGACCACCTTCGCGTCCTTCACGACCGCGCCACGCGCGTCCTTCACCGATACGGTCACTCCGTTGTCGCCGGTCACCGGCGGGTTTTTGTCGATCGTGACGACCACGTCGAACTCACCGGCCTTCTTCGAAACCTCATAGTTTTTTGCATACGCGACACCTGCCGCAAGAAACACAACAACCGCAACTGCAATGAACTTCTTCATGGATCTTCCCTCCTCTTTCTTTTTTATTATAGCATCCGATATTGTCATTTCGTCCCCGTGGTCGCGGACTTGGTGGCGTTCCCTGGATCTCCGTGATCGTTTTGCATGTGCTTCGGCCCCATGGCGCCATGCTCATGCTTCTGCTCGTCTTTCACAGGATCTTTACGGTCCCCGTGATCCTTATGTCCTCCGTGCATAAAAGGCATAACAAAAAACATCATCACCACCATCATCACGACCATAACACCCGTTACAACTTCACCCTTCTGGTTTCCCATGGTATTTTCTCCTTGCTCATGAAATGCGCTTATGCGCTGTATCGCAATACAGTATCGCAATACACGGGCCAGCAAGGGAATCGTGGTAATCATCCATAATATCAGCGTGTTAGGAAATATGCCGTATGGAATATTCCCCGAGACTGGGTCTCTTGCTCAATGCAATGTAGTATATCATACAGTAGAGGATAGCATAAAAAGGGGAGCGGGGATTATGGGGATATTGCGGGATCAGAACCATCTCACAATTCCAAGATTGATACCAAAATCAGGGCCGCCGTTATTCAGGCCCGAAAAAGCGCCGCCTTTAATCGCATAGTCCGCATTCATCACATGAAAGAACCCGACATTGATCTCCTGTGGATTTTTTGTGCCAGGGACTACCGCCCGTCTGCCTTCGAACGATGTATAAAGGTCGGTGTCGCCGAATATCCTCGAAATCCCGACGGCATAAAGATAGATATCGTTATAATTGATACGCGGGGGATCGCCGACCTTGATATATCCTCCGTTAAAGGAAACCTTGAACCTGCCCAGCCGCTGGTGAAGGCCCATGAATGAGCCGTAGTCCGTCTCGCCCGTGCCGAGGCCTTTCATTTCATCAGCCGTAGGGACCTTGACCGCCAGGGCCCCATCGAGGGAGAGACCGCTATCCCCTCCGGGAACGAGCACCCTGCCGACGCGCAGGATCATGTCGCCGACGCCGCTTTCGGTCTGGCTTTGGCTGCCGGTCCTGCTCTCGATAAACAGGTACGGCACGGTGACGCTGGCGTCGTATCTCGGCGCGACATACCCGATGGTCGAGGAGAGATAATACAGGCTGGATCTCGTCGGGGTGCCGAAAGCACCTGTTTTGTAACCACCGCCGAGTTCCAGATAACCACGGCCCGTATCACCCGAAGCTGTGGACGGGGCCGCGATCGCGCTTAACGAAATAAGAAGCAGGGTGTGAAATGCCAGATATCGCAAACTTTGCGCAAGGAAACCGCGAAACCTTTCCCGGCGTGTTCTTTGAAATCTCATATGAGTTGTCCACTGTTAAGGATTGCCATTGAATCTCTCTGCAGCACGCTACAGAAAATCCCTGGTTCACACCCTGCCCTGTTTATTACTTGCTCCCCTTCTGCATTTTTTCCATCATTTCATTCATCGCCTTCATCCGTTCCTGCATCGTCTTCATCATCGCCGGGTCCATGGTCCCTTTCTCCATCTGCCCGGCCATGTCATGCATCTGCGACGCCATCTTGTGCATGATCTGCGCTGTGTCCGCCGTCTTCCCTGGGTCCTTCGACATCTTCTGCTCCATGGTCCCGGACATCTTCTGCATCATCTCGTTCATCTGCTTCATCATCCCGGCCATATCCCGCATCATGTCCTGGTTCATCATCTGGCCGCCCATCATCTGATGGGACTGCTGGGAGCCCATCGTCCCGCCCGGATGCTGATGCTGGTCACCGCCCGTCATTCCGCCGCCCATCTGAGCAAATGCCGTTGACGCCGTCAATCCAATTACCGCCGCTGCCACAACCATCCTCTTGTTCATTGCTTCCTCCTGTCCTTCGTGAGTGAACGTCCGGTTTACGTTTTGTTAAAATGTTTTCGAAGAATATCGTCGAGCATTTCCTCTAATTTCGCAGTATCTGCAAGGCCTATTGTCTCATGATGCTTTCGCGCGATCCTGCTGAATGCGTCGAATAGTTTCGGATCAAAATGGGTTTCCCTATTCCTTTCCATGACGGCCATCGCGGCATCGAACGTCATCGCATCCTTGTACGGTCTTCGCGAGGTCAGGGCGTCAAAGACGTCGACGACTGCGAATATCCGCGCATTCAGAGGGATGTCCTCGCCCCTGAGCCCCTCACTGTAGCCGGTGCCGTCGAATTTCTCCTGATGATACTTCACAACATCCAGGGCATCACCCAGCCAGGCATATTTGCCGATGATATCGGCGCCGTGCCCGGGATGCGTTTTCATGACGCTGAACTCATCGGCGCTCAACTTGCCGGGTTTAAGAAGGATCGTATCACTGATGCCGATCTTACCCACGTCATGGAGGAACGCCCCCTTGATGAGGCTCCTGACCTCCGCCGCCCCGAGACCGACGGCTTCGGCCAGCCGGACCGCGTAGAGCGCAACACGGTAGTTGTGGCTGTTCGTATCGCTGTCCCTCTTCGCAACGGCGCTTCCCAGGACCTTGAGTATCCCGATGTTCGCATGGGACAGGTCCACGGAGAGTCGCAGCAAGTCCCTGTTCAGGGCGATGATCACGGGATACAGGATGACCGTCGTTGCGAGGACCACGAGCACCACCTGAACAAGGGACGCCGCGATGCGCCCCTGGATGTCCGACATGGCTTTCCGGTCGACCTGGTAGATCCCTTCGAAATATCCGGTGGCAACCCCTGCGCGGTCCCTCAGCGGCACGAACACGTGCACGGCGAACCGCGTCTCGATATACAAGGTCCTGTACTCCACGCGGTCCGCCTTGCGCAAGACCTCCCTGTGCGGTTCCAACACGCTCGCATCCAATCCGGAACGAAGCGCGACCAGGATTTCCCGCCGGTCTCTCGTGAAGAGGGCCAGGGCGATAAAATGACCATGCGTGATATGTTCTTCGCCTCTCTTTCGCAGGAGGGCATGATGGGCCGGGTCCGGACTGTTGAGGTAATCCACGGTGTCATGCAGGAACGATCCGGATTCTTCTATCGCAAGATTCACCACGAAATCGCCGACCTTCCTGATCTCGATGAAGTAGACGACCGCCCCCATGAGGATGGAGAGCAAAAGCCATCCGATGACCAGTCTCGCGATCAACTTCCGGTGGATTGTTCGGGTTACGATCGGCATCAGAGTATCTAACGGCCCCCTTTCGTCCCGCTTCTCAGGCTGACGAGGTAATTCACCAGGTGCCACCGTGCTTCGTCCGGCAGCTCTTTTTTAAAGCCCCTCATGGCAGTGCCTTGTGCGCCCCCGGTGATGGCATTGAAAATCTCGCCGTCTGTGTTTCCATGGACCCATACCGCGTCCGTAAGGTCGGGACCCACGCCTCCTTTGCCTGATTCGCCATGGCAGGCTCTGCAGTGTTTTTCATACAGTTTTTTCCCTTCCGCAATGGATTGCGCGGTCCCGGGAACGGGATTTTTCATGTGCGCGTATTGATCGTGCCGGTGCTGATGCGGTTTGTGCGCTTCTTTTGTCTCTTCCGCAATTGCACTGCCGTACGTAAGACCGAACAATACGTAGACTATCGCAAAAACGATATTTTTTTTCACTTAGCTCTCCTCTCGTCCTGCCGATTATTTTTTTGCGCTCCGAAGTCTCCGTGTATTTCCGATCACCGTTAATGAATATATCATATCAGAAGTGTCCGGTTAATTTACATACATAAGCGCCGAAGTGGCCCATTGGC
>CAKKRC010000097.1 GCA_919902495.1 Nitrospiria bacterium | reverse complement strand
GCCGGGATCTTGATGGCCTCGCCGGTCTGGGGGTTCCGGCCCATGCGTGCCTTGCGATTCACGAGCACGAGCTTGCCGATGCCGGGCAGCGTGAAGGAATTCTTCGCTTCCTTATACGCCAATGCAGCGATATCTTCCAGGATCTGTACTGCTACCTTCTTCTTCAGGTCTGCCTTCTTCGCGATGTGGTCCGCAATCTGAGACTTCGTCATGGCTTTTGCCATACTTCTCCTCCTTCAAGCGAAATAGATTAAAAGTACTCACTGCCAAGGCAGTTTGTATGCTTTTATTGTTTCAAAGTATAGCCACAGTCCCAGTAAATAGCAAGAAATATTTTTGATAGGATCAAAATAAGCAGGGTATTTTCAGGGTAGAAAAAAGTTTTTATTGTTTCGGCATCGGCAGACCGGCCTCGTGGTCCGCTTGCGTCCCGCCTCGTCGCGAAGTCGCCTGCGGTCGGCGCCGGGGGGTTTCCCGTTGACTTTTAGTGCGTCTTTATGATAGGTTGTCGTCAATCAGGTCCCAGCGGGGACAGTTCTTTTTCCAGGAGGGTGATCCATGGCAACAAAGTCGAACTTCATTCTCAAGGTCCAGGACTCAAAACTGGCCGACGTCCAGAAGGCGCTCAAGGACGCGAACATCAACGTCGTCAGTATCATGGAGATCCACAAGGAAGAGTCGCAATAGCTCCCCGGACCGGCGACCGCTGCTCACTACTCTGCCTATGAAAGTCACGCTCACGGAACTGGAAGATGCCGCCAAGGCCCTGGAGGTCAATGTGACCTACGAGGACCTCAAGACCTCAAAGGGCGGTTCCTGCAGGGTCATGGAGACCCGGCGGATCATCATCAACAAGCATCTTCACGCCAATGAAAAGATCAACATCCTTGCCCGCGA
Source organism: Nitrospiria bacterium (assembly GCA_919902495.1). GTDB lineage: Bacteria > Nitrospirota > UBA9217 > UBA9217 > UBA9217 > JAAXXJ01. The sequence continues at coordinate 1,497 of CAKKRC010000097.1, read as the reverse complement.
GCTGGGAAGGTTCGACCTTCGTAGTCTGGACCTGTCCGATCCGGCGCGGAAAAAGATCCAGCAGGAATCGGACCAGGCTGCTGAGACCCTGAAGCTGTCCGCGTGACGACGAACCTCGTTTCCATCAGCCTTTCCTCATGAAGAACAGCCAGCCGAGGGAGTCCGCGATGAACATCCTTGCCATTCTGATCGGGGGAATGGCCCTGCTGCTGCAGGGCTGCTCCTACGCCATCTCACCCGCTGTCTCCCGCACCGCAGACCGCTCCGTTACCTTCGAACAGTTCCAGGCAGATCCGTCGTCCTTTAAGGGAAAGACCGTTATCTTCGGCGGCCAGATCGCCCAGGTCCGCCATGCGAAGAACGGGACCCTCATCGAGGTCGTCCAGAAGGAACTCGACTACTGGGGCAAGCCGCTCCGCACGGACCGGACCGGCGGCCGGTTCATCGTCCACCAACCGCGGACACTCGATGTGCTGGTGTTCGCGCCCGGCAGGGAGATCACGGTCGCGGGCGAGGTAACGGGGACCGAGGAGAAGTTCCAGTCCGAGTCAGCGGTCCTGTATCCCCTCATCAACGCCCGGGAGGTCAAGCTCTGGCCGCGCGAAAAGACCGGCTGGGACAAGCCCCAGTTCCTCGACCCGCTCTATGATCCCAACGCGCCCCAGGGCAAGTTCGGGTACTGATCGCCATCGTCGTCCTCCCGTCCAAATGAGCCCGCTCCGCCTATCACACGTCTCTATCCGTGATATACTTATCATTATGAAACGGACATCGATCATCGTTCTGGTCCTTCTTGCCGTTGCCGTCATCATCTCCGCCGGGTGCGCTCCGCCTTTTTCAAAGGAGCTCCTCGACAAGCTCGAAAAGAACATTACCTTCGCGGCCGTTCAGAAAGAGCCGGAGAGGTATACGGGGAAACTGCTGATGGTCGGCGGGACGATCGTCGATACGAAGAACCTGAAAGAGGGCTCCCGGATCGAAGTGCTCCAGAAGCCGCTCGACGGCGAAGGACGGCCCGCAATGACCGACGAGACCGGCGGGCGGTTCCTGATCGTAACGTCGCAGTTCCTCGATGGCGCGGTCTATCACCGCGGCAGGAGTGTCACGATCATCGGCGAGGTCGCCGGATCCAAGGTCCAGCCGCTGGGCGAGCTCGAATACCGCTATCCGGTCCTGACGGCAAAGGAACTGCATCTCTGGTCACCCTACGCGGGACCGCGTTTCTCCATCGGCGTCGGCATGTACCGGGGGTTCTGAGGCTCTATGCCCTTAGCAACCAAGGAATCAAATTCAATTCAACATGGCAAGAATCTTCTGCCACGAAGACACGAAGTACGGCCATGATCTGATCAGCCAAAACAGTGTCTTCAACGGTTTATGTAATTCTTCGTGACTTCGAGTCTTCGTGGCAAATTTTGGTTCCCCGCACCTTATAAAGAAATTAGGACGCGGGGCTCTGCCGGCCTGCCCCGACTAGTCGGGGCTTGTCCGGGTTAG
>CAKKRC010000096.1:1502-8569 GCA_919902495.1 Nitrospiria bacterium | reverse complement strand
ACCGTGCCCGAGATCCAATCCTCTCTTCCGTTGTATCTGCCGATCGAGAAGGTCTCGTTCAATTGCTGCGGTGAGGCGGCCTTCAACGAGCATATCAAGCGGTTGGGCAGGAAACAGATCATCGTGACCGGCATGGAGACCCATATCTGCGTGCTGCAGACCAGCCTGGGGCTCATCAAGGGCGGCTTCGATGTGCACCTCGTGGTGGACGCCGTGTGCTCCAGGACCAAGGCCAACTGGAGGTCGGGAGTGGAACTCATCCGCGACGCAGGCGGCGTCCTGACCAACACCGAGACGGTCCTGTTCCAGCTTCTCGGCGTGGCGGGAACGCCTGAATTCAAGGCGATATCGAACCGGATAAAATAACAGACACCAGCTCCCAGACAACAGACAGCAGACTGTATGAAGGAAACGCTATGATATTCTGTCGTACGTGCTTCTGTCCGCAGTCTGATCATCTGCTGTCTGAACTCTGAACGAGGTTCATTGCATGGCCGAACAACAGGAACTTATTCCCGAGGATGTGAAGCAGACCATCAAAGAAATGGTCTTCGATAAGTTCAAGGATGATGTGTCCGTCGAGGTCTTCACGCTTGCCGGTATCAATGACAAGTTCAACGACTTCACGATTTCCCTGGTCCGGTCCCTCGCCGGTCTGTCCGACAGGCTGAAGGTCACCTATCATACCATCGGCGACGCGCAATCCATGAAGAGGAAGGTGACGCGGACCCCGACGGTGCTTATCGCGCCCGACCGGTACCGCATCCGCTTCACCGGGGCGCCCATGGGAGAAGAAGGCCGGTCCATGCTTGCCGCTTTGCAGATGGCATCGAGCGGGACGACCATGCTGTCCGAGGATTCCCGCATCCGGCTATCCGAGCTCCACGAGAAGCGCGATATCCAGGTCTTTATCAGCCCCACCTGCCCCTACTGTCCGCAGCAGGTCCTTGCCGCGTTCGCTTCCGCCGTCGCGAGGCCGGACCTCATCTCGGCCGACGTCATCGAGATCTACGAGAACCACGATCTTGCCGAGAACCTCGGTTCCCTGACCGTGCCCCAGACCTTCGTGAACACGATCTTCACCGGGGCCGGGCTCCAGCCCGAGCCGCAGTTCATCGAGTCCCTGCTCACGCTCAAGGAGCCGCAGACGGCCTCCGTGCAGATCTCCGGGGAGCCCCAGGAAAAGGACCTGGTCATCATCGGCGGCGGGCCCGCGGGCCTCACGGCCGCGATCTACGCGGCGCGCGCCGGCCTTTCCTGCGTCGTCATCGAAAAGTCGAACCTGGGCGGCCAGGTGGCGATCACGCCGGTGGTGGAGAACTATCCCGGGTTCATGCGCGTGGGCGGCAAGAGCCTCGTGGACCTCATTTCCCAGCAGGCGGCGCAGTATGCCGATATCCACGTGGGGGAATACGTGACCGAAGCGGCGCGGGACAAGCATGACGGCAGGATCTACCTCAAGACCAATCGCGCCATCTATATCTCCCGGGGGCTGCTCCTCGCGACGGGCGTGGGCAGCCGGGCCCTGGCCGCGCCGGGCGCCCAGAGGTTCTACGGCAGGGGAGTGAGCTACTGCGCCACGTGCGACGGCTACTTCTTCAAGGACGGCAAGAAGGTGGTCGTGGTCGGAGGCGGGAACACGGCGGTCACCGATGCCCTCTACCTGCACAATCTCGGCGCGCAGGTCACGCTGGTCCATTGGCGGGACAGCCTCCGCGCCGAGGCGCGGCTCCAGGAGAGCCTTAAGCAGACGGGCATCCCGGTGCTCTGGAACAGCGAGGTGCGGGAGATCACAGGGGACAAGGTCGTGCGAGCGGTCAAGATCGAGGACAAGACGACGAAGACGATCAAGGAGATGGCTATTGACGGCGTGTTCGTCGGCATCGGCTACATTCCGAACAACGAGGTAGCAATGCAGCTGAAACTCGACCTTGATAGTCAGGGCTACATCAAGACCGACCTCGCCACGATGAGGACATCCATGCCCCATGTCTACGCCGCCGGCGACATTACCGGTGCGCCGAAGCAGATCGTCGTTGCCGTCGCCCACGGCTCCATGGCCGCCATGACGGCCTTCGAGGAGCTGCAGGTTGAAGGCACCAAGAAGAGTTCTCCTGAAATAAAGGCCTTATAACGCCAGAGCACAGTTGCGTTAAGTTGCAATAGTCGGTCTTCTGTCACTATTCTTCCTACCCTAAAAATACCCCGCTATTTTGTCAAACGGTGATTGACTCTCCGTCGCTTCAAGTCTATACTTTCCGCATCTTTTGCCCAATTTCTGTCCCCGGGCTTGCCGAACACTTTTCCAATAGACCATGTCGGGAGGTATTGCAATGTTCAAGCATTATAATGAAGGTTTTTCGCTCGTCGAACTCCTTGTGGTGGTGGCCCTCATCGCTGTCCTGGTGGTCGTGACAGGGTCCCAGCTGCAGGCTTACAACCTGCAGGGGGTCAATGCGACCGCATCGGCTGACTTAAGGAACGCTGCGGCAGCGGAGAAAATGTTCTTTGCCAATTGGGGGGTGTATGCTTCATCCATGCCTTTCGGATTTTCTGGTACCGGTGCGGTGATCACCTCTAATACTCCTACTCCTCAGGTCACCATTGGTCAGGGCTGGATAAACGGGACCGCGCCGAGCGCCAGCACAACGCTTACCCTAAGTGTGTCGAATAATGTGGGCGTAGTTATCAATACGTCCGCGATGGGCGCCAGCTACACCATGGGCAGCAAGAACGCTGCAGGCGACCGCTGCTTCGCCATGGATTCCGATACCCGCGAGGTCTACTGGATCAATGGTCCGATTGGCGCTCCGATGGCTAGTACAGCCGTACCGGCGGCACTTGCCAGCAGCTATAGCGACATTGACGGCAGGGGAGGGGTGGTTCCTTGCCTCGGTACGGCCCCGGCCAGCGTTGTTTGGACGGCCCTGTAGTCTCGCGATACATGCGGTATTAAGCGCGTTTATCTTGAAAACGCTCTTTTCATTGGAGGAATGGATTCATGAGCAGATCATTTAGACTTATACGAACTATCATTCTCTTGGGTGTGATGCTGTTCATGGGCGTCATGCTCGTGCAACCGGCGTTGGCGGCGCCAGGCGATATCCATACCGCTGCCGGCAGCGGCAGCACGAACATGCCTGACGGTCTGTATCTGCCGCGGGCTGTGCATATGACGCCGGCTGGCGAGGTGTATGTCGCCGATACCTATAACCACCGGATCCTGAAGGTCCTGGCCACCGGTGTGACCGCGACCGTCGCGGGGAACGGATACGGCGATTTCTGTGGTGACGGCGGTCCGGCGATAGACGCCTGCCTGTTCTATCCCAGCGGCATTTTCGTCGATACTGCGGGCAACATCTTTATTGCCGACACGATGAACGACCGGGTCCGGAAAATAGACACGAACGGGATCATCTCGACGGTCACGGGTTACTCCATGCCGGGCTATCTGGGTGATGGCGGTCCTGCTGCGGATGCCTTGCTCAACGCTCCGACCGGCGTGGTGGTGAGCGCATCAGGTGAGGTTTTCATTGCCGACGCGACCAATAACGCCATCAGAAAGATCGATGCTGCGGGTGCCATCTCGACGGCTTACTCGATCGGACAACCCTATGGCCTGGCCCTCGATCCCTCGGGAACGCTGTTTGTCTCGACGCAGAACTACGGTGTGTACAAGGACGGAGGGACGGGACTTGTCTCGGTACCTTCTTGCAGCAGCGCGCGGGGCGTGTCCGCACCGCTTACCGACACGGTGTATATGGCCTGCCCGTCGGAGAACAAGATCATGAAATCGCCGCCCGGCGGACCATTGACGTCCGTCGCCGGCACAGGCACTGCGGGCTTCTCGGACGATGGAGGGGCAGCGACCGCGGCGAAGCTTGATATGCCCTGGGGTGTTGCGGCCGATCAAAACGGCGGGATGCATGTTGCCGATTCGGGCAACAACCGGGTCCGTGTCGTTGAGGTGACCGATACGACCCCCCCCGTGACCACGGCAATGCCTCCCGGCGGGGCCTATATCGCGCCGGTCACGGTAACGCTGTATTGCTATGACAGCGTCGGATCGGGCTGCGGACAAACCTATTTCTGCATCGGAGCGGGGTGCTCATCGTTCACGTCCTATTCTGTTCCGATCACCTTCTCTTCTTCTGACGTTTTACGCTTCTACTCGGTCGACAATGTATTGCAGCAGGAGACCATCAGGGAACAGACCTACACGATCGATCCCCTGGCGGGTTGGTACGTTCACAGCGTCATGGCGGGGGGAACATCCAACGTCGATTGGTACGCGGGCCAGCATACTGTCCTGGCGCCGAATACCTATGTGCTGATCAGCGGGACCTATTATCTCGTCGAGGCATGCGCCTCTGGTTCCTGGAGCGAGCCCGCTCTTTTCTTTAACTCCGTCCATCTGAGCAACTGCGACCAGATCACCGGTCAGCCGCTTGGCACGTATCCCGACCTGACGAACATGGTCGGCAGAACGATCGAGCATTTCTCGACCTGGCCGGTCGCCCCTCCGGCGGGCTGGAAAGTGCATGCCCGCGATCCTTCCGCGCAGGGAAGGATCGATTGGTATGCGGGCCAGAACGCCCCCCTCGCGCCCGGGAACTATGTCTTTCTCAATTGGACGTACTACTATGTCGCAGAGTCCGGTCCGGGCTCATGGAACGACGGATGGGGCGTGCCGAAAGCGTACTACAATTACGCGCGCCTGCAGCAATGCAACCAGTCAACGGGCCAGCCCCTGACCGATGGAGGCGGGGCGTCCCTATGGGCGGATACCAGCTGGTTCGCGGGAATAACCATGAGGCTGTACCGGGCATGGAACGACCCGCAGCCTCCGATCATGATCAACAACGGCGTGGCCACGACCTATGCGCAGACCGTGGCGCTTTCCCTGTCCTGCGATAGTATGTTTGGGGAATGCGTCGCGATGCGCTTCAGCAACGACGCCGGCGGCTGGTCGGCCTTGGAGCCCTTCCTGGGCTTGAAATCATGGTCCCTTGGCAACGGCTCCGGGCTCAAGACCGTCACGGCCCAGTTCAGGTACGGCGACGGCAACTGGTCTCCCGCCCACAGCGCCAGCATCGTGTTCGCGGAGCCAGCCACACTTACCGTTTCTAAATCCGGGAATGGCAGCGGTGATGTGACGAGCATACCCGCGGGCATCTCATGTGGTGTTGACTGCAGCGAGGTGTATCAGACGGGTGCCGAGGTGTTCTTATCATTCGCGCCATCTCCCGGCTCGTATGCGTCGAGCATATCGGGTGATCCGGGGTGCGATGTCTTTCCCATCGTCATGAATGGAAATAAGAACTGCACCATCACCTTTTCACTCGTCGGCCGCACCTTGACTGTGGAGAACTATTATCCAGAGCGGGGCACCATCACAAGCTCGCCGCCAGGGATCAATTGCGGCTCCGATTGTACTGAAACATATACCCATGGGACTCAGGTGGCACTTTCCTTTGCGCCGGCTACAGGATGGGCGCTGGCTGGATTCGCGGGTGATCAGGACTGTCTCGATGGCGTGGTGACCATGGACGCGGATAAGGCGTGTTTCCCGGTGCTTATGGTGAGCCAACACACGCTTACCGTGCAGATAGCGGGGTCGGGAACTGGTATGGTTATGATCAATCCGCCTGGTGATCTTTGCGGACCAAACTGCAGCCAAACCTACGACTACGGTACCCAGGTTACGCTACATGCCTGGGCTGATCCGATGATGGTGTTTACAGGCTGGAGCGGGGCATGCAGCGGTTCGACCGGGGACTGTACGGTCCTGATGGATCAAGCGAAGGAGGTGACGGTAACCTTCGGACAAGCTATGCCGACCTGCTCCCAGGAGCTGGTCGCTCCCCGGTCACAGATGACCAATGGCCAAAGCATAAATGACCAGGGAGAATTGGTATATGCATATGATGACGCATCCGGGAATCCGCAGATCCATTCCAATTGGCGCGGGCAGTTGACGTCCGGGGCAACTTACCACCAATCTCCGTCGATCAATAATCTCGGCGATGTCGTATGGGCACAGTATGACCAGACGCGTAGCCAGATCTATGTGCTCTACGCCGGTTCGACGACGCCGGAGGCCCTGACAACCTCAGGCGACGGCTATGACGGCCATTTCACACCGGTGATCAACGACAATCGGGAGATCGTCTGGTCGCAGTTCAAACAGATGGATAATTTTTCGGAGATATTTTCCACAACCCGGGGAGTTCTCTTTCAGCGTTCTCCATATGGCATCTACGATCTTGACATGAACAAGAGGGGTGATATCGTGTGGAGCGCTTATAATGCCAGCCTCGTCGGTCAGATATATCGTCTTGATGCCGGAAGCTCGACGCCTGTAGCCGTCACCTCAGGCACTGCGCAGCACGATTCTCCGGCGATCAATGACTCAGGCGAGGTGGTCTGGAACGAAGCGGAACTGGGGTCAGAGCAGCGGCTCTATTCGAGCACACGCGGTCTGCTTGCCACGGCATGCCCTGCAATAGGACATTACTATGATGCTGATCTCACGAACTGTGGAGAGGTCATATTTAAGCAGTCGTACAATGGCCAGGCCGGTATCTATAAACTGAACGGCTCGAGAACCTGTGCTCCCGCCACCGGCGTGACGCTTGTGTCGAACATTGCGAGCCCCCTGGTGACAGGCCCCACGGTCACGTTCACGGCCATGGGCAGCGGCGGATCGGGGTCATACGAGTACCAGTTCATTCGCCGCCTCACGTCGAGCTCGGTGGTGGAAGTGGTTCAAGGCTATTCAACGAAGAATACCTGGACATGGCCCACTGCCGCAGCCCCTGCGGGATCGTATTATGTGCGGGTGGATGTGCGTAACGTAGGCTCGGTGGCAGCAACCGAGGCGTCGAATACTGCTTTATACTCCCTAGTGACTACCGCTCCCGTCACCGGTGTGACGCTTGTGTCGAACATTGCAAGCCCCCTGGTGACCGGCCCCACGGTCACGTTCACGGCCATGGGCAGCGGCGGATCAGGGTCATACGAGTACCAGTTCATTCGCCGCCTCACGTCGAGCTCGGTGGTGGAAG
>CAKKRC010000096.1:0-1402 GCA_919902495.1 Nitrospiria bacterium | reverse complement strand
CCACTGCCGCAGCCCCTGCGGGATCGTATTATGTGCGGGTGGATGTGCGTAACGTGGGCTCGGTGGCAGCAACCGAGGCGTTGAGAACTATTGTATACATGCTGGAATAAAAAGAGATCATGGAGTTGCCGTTATTGTCCTGCTCATAATGGCGTGATTTTGAAGGCACAGACCGGACAGACCCAACAAAGAACAGCGTTAACAAGCGGAGGTCCTTTCGGGCCTCCGCTTTTCTTTATGCTCTGTGGGAAAGCTACTACCGCGTCAGCAGCCGGAAGGACGTCAGGTACCTTCCCGCATCTTCGTGTTCGACCATTTCCTTCGTTCCCACCGCGATGATCTGGAACAGCCGTCGCCGGACCATGAACGCCCGCAGCTTCATGAGCCCCTTTCCCGGCACCTCGATGACGATCTCCCTGCCAGGAAATCCGTCGAGCGACATGTTCTGCTCGCTGATGAGCCTGCCTTTCGTGTTCGCGAGAGCGCCGTCCCTGCCGCCGTCGAGCAGGTCGTCCGGCTTCGCCCGGGTGACGATCTCGGGATAGTCGCTGTACATGATCAGATATGCCGCGTCCCGCTTGATGTTCAGGGTGAACATGTGCATGTCGATGGGGCCGAGCACGGTGGTGCTGTTCTTCTTCTCATAGGACGGTGTTCCCGGCATGAGGATCGCGAAGTTCCCCTCGGTCGAGGAGAATTCCTGCCAGACCGCCGGTGCCGTGGTCGACGAGAGAAGGCTCCGTCCTGCGTCACTCATCATGAACCATGTGGCGCCGGCGAGCATCAGGATGGCTACGACCCACGCCGCCACACCGCCGCCTTGTGTCGCTCCGGATCCGGTGCTTCCCTGCGGCGCAGCGCTTTCTGTCTGGCCGCGCTGCTCCTTCCATGCCTGATATTCTTCCCGGGTCTTGAACTGCGGGACCGGGCCGGGGATGGCTGTCTGCGGCGCCGGCCGGTCAGCCCCGGCGTTCAGGCCATGCCAGGCGAAGGTGCCGCGCATCCCCTGGTAGAAGAACCAGCAGAAGATGAGCGCCATCGGAAGGCCCGAGACCGACTTCGTCTCCGACCAGATCAGGAGCTTGCTGCCGATGAAGTAGACGAGCATGACGACCGCGCAGGTCCGGCTCTTCCGGTAGATCCCGAAGGTGAGGCCCGCGATCACCGCGACGTCCAGCAGGTTCCATGCTGACATACCCAAGAGGTCATGGCCGGCCATGGCCACGAGCGTTACGATGAGCGTCAGCACGCCCGAAATGATCCCGGCGCTCCACGCGGTCTTGATCGCTTTTTCCGCATCGCCGGCTTTGAATTCGATCCAAGCCAGATAGTCCTGATCGATGCCGGTGCCTTTAAAATGATCGAGAGCTGGCTTGAACTCACTGGCCGCGACGGCTTTGTG
>CAKKRC010000095.1 GCA_919902495.1 Nitrospiria bacterium | reverse complement strand
GCACCTCATCTACAAGGACCAGGCCTACGTCACCGGAGGAGGCGGCGAGTACCCAGAGTTCATGGAGGCCCACCGGACAACCAAGTCCGGGTTCACCCTGTTCCTCCGGCCGGTGCGAATGAACGATGAACCGCTGCTCAAGGACTTCTTCTACCACCTGTCGACCGATTGCATGTACAGCCGCTTCATCTCCTCGCGGGCCGACATGCCCCACGAGCGGCTCCAGAAGTTCGTGGCGATCGACTACAACCGGGAAGTGGTCATCCTCGCGACGATCGAGCAGGACGGAAAGGAAGGGGTCGTCGGCATGGGGCAATACATCATCGATGAGAAGAGCCATACGGCGGAAGTGGCCTTTGTGACCCTGGACAGCTACCAAGGCAAGGGCATCGGGCTGGAGCTGCTCACGTACCTCACCTTCCTGGCAAAGAAGCAGGGGCTTTTGGGCTTTGCCGCGACCGTACTGCAGGAGAACAGGCCCATGCTCCATCTGTTCGAAAGCATGGGGTTCGCGATCGAGAAGCGGCTCGATGCCGGGTCTTACGAGCTCACCATGTCGTTCCGGGAGTGATCCATGACCTTCGCCTTCGCTTCCTTATATACGATGTCCCTCGCGCTCTGGACCGGCGGCATGGCCCTCTTCACATTCGTCGTCACGCCTGCCATCTTCCGCTCATTCGGGAGGGACCAGGCGGGCGAGATCGTGGGCAAGCTGTTCCCCGGGTTCTTCCTCTTCTGCCTCGCTGTCTCGTCGACGGCGCTCGTCCTGTTCTTCCTGCTCGACGCAGAGCAGACAACGCGTCCGTATCGCGCTTCCCTTTCCCTGCTCGTCCTCGCCGTCATCATCAACACCTATGTCCTGTTCTCGCTCCATCCGAGGACGGTCGAGGTAAAGCAGCTGGTCACTTCCTTCGAACGCTCTGCCCTTGATTCCCCCGAACGCAAGGAATTCCGGAAACTCCATGCCGTGAGCGCCGTACTGAACCTGGTCCTCCTGCTCGACGGCACAGCCCTTCTGGTCATGAGCCCCCTGCTGAAGCGGTAATGCACTGAGCCCCATGATCTGTCGATTTTGGACGATTCATGGATGGATGGCAGCGGAAGGCCGTACAGGGAGAACAAACGGGGTGGAGGAATGCAGAGCAGATCCTCAGTGTCACACAGGCTTAACGCGTTAATTGCGTCTACGTCCAGCATTATTACTACCGGCATCGAGGCCTGCTGCCGTGGGATCAATACGAAACGTACGTCCCTGCCGCGGCCAGCAGTTCGGCGATACGCTCCTCCTCCACCGCCTCGGCGACATGGTCGAAATGCTCGTCGTCGATCCCGCGAAGCGAGAGCGCCTGTTTGTTCACATAGACCGACACGCCCCGGCCTTTCAGGAAATGGAGCAGGCTGCCGTAGATCTCGGGGATGCCTTCCGCCGTGGTCCCCAGCAGGCCTGCCAGATGCAGCCGCTCCTTTGCGGCGATCTCGACGCGGTCGATGGGCGTCGAGTGTCCTCCGAACCACCGGCCCATCTTGAGCGACAGCACTCCCTCGGCATCGAACAGGACAACGACCTTGTGGCCCTTCTTGAGGGCACCCGCGATAACCTGCGGGACCAGGACCGTACGGTCGGTATCGCCGTTCAGGAGCGTCTTCACGTGGACCAGGTACGTCCGCGGCGGCACTGCTACCGCTTCCACTGCAGGGACCGGCGACGCGGGAAGCAGCAGCACCATCAACGCAAGCAGCGCCCGGGCCTTCATTTCGGCTCCACCGGATAATCTGCGCCGACCCATTCCCACCAGCCCCCCTTGAGCGCGTACGCCTTCGGGTATCCCAGCGCCTTCAGCTTGAGCACCGCACGGGCGCTCGTCTCTTCGTTCGCTCACGTTCAGTAGACTATGAACGTTGTATCGCTGGGAAACGAACTGGCCCACATCTCGATGTCCCACTTGTCGATCCGCACCGCGCCCTTGATCTTCTTGTCGCTCTTGTACCAGGTCATCTCGGTCCGGCCATCGACGAAGAGCACCTTCGGGGCGCCGAGCAGCGCCTTCGCTTCCTCCTTGGTGATCCTCGGCGCGTCTGCCGTCGCCGCCGAGGCAGGCAGCGTTCCCGCCGAGAGAAGGCAGGCCATCGCCACCAGCATCCAATGCTGCCGCCTCGCTTTGTTCATTCCCCCTCCTTGACCGCTTTTCGGCCTTTCGAGGCATTCCTTCTGTACTTCATGTACAGCTCTTCGACCTTTGTTCTCGCCCAGGGAGTCCTTCGCAGGAACTGCAAGCTGGATTTGATGCTCGGGTCGTTCGTAAAGCATTTGATCTTGATGATCTGCCCCAGCTTCTCCCACCCGTGATGCTCCACCAGCTGGTTCAGGATCATTTCCAGTGCGATGCCGTGTAGAGGATCGTTCTGTTGTTGTTCGCTCATATCCATTTCGTTTTTCTGTCCCCTTGTCCCCTTGTCAGGTTCCTTACTCTCCCATCACCAGCGTCGACATCATGGAAACGGACCAGACGATGTCCGACAGGGAAAGCTGGAAGTCGACGGTGGAATCGAAAAAGAGCGTGACCCGTGCCGGATATTCCTCGTCCTGAAGCCACAGGATGATGGTCACCGGTACACGCGGCAGCGGGTAGAGGCGGACCGCTGCATCGCCATACCGGGCGATCTCGGCGCCGAACTGCAGGCCCCGCTCGATGAAAGCTACTTTGTCCCGGCCAAACCGCTCCTCGATGCGGTCCAGCGGGAGCACGTGGGTCCCCGAAAAGAAGCGCTGGCCGCCTTTGACATCGAGCGGCCTGATGAGCCGTCCGGTTGCCGGAATGTCCTTTGCGCTGGTCATATACCACAGGACCGCGAGCCTGAAAAAATCCTTGTACCGTTCGAGGAAAAGACCGGCCTTCGGATCCGTGCTCGTGATCGTTCTGGCATCGGGCGCCACGGTGAAATCGATGCCATAGGCCGTGATCGCATAGGCCCTGGCCGCTTCATCGTACACTGCCCGGGCGCCGGAACAAACATCCTGCGGCCTGAGCTCCGCCAGGTTCTCCCACGCCTTTGCTTCTCCCCACACGGTCTTTATGGGAACAAGCTCCGCCTTGCTGGCCTCTTTCCGGATCCGATGTTCGATGTGCTGTTTCAAAAGGCACGGCTCCTTCGATCAGATACAAATCGACTACTTAAAAGAGGGTGGGGGTTATGTGCCGCAAAAAAGCGCAAGATACGTAAAATGGTCTTAATTATTTGTGCTTTTTGTGCCTCTTTGCGGCCAAGAGTTATTGTTTTCTTCGTCCTCTCGCTGGAAAGCGCCTGCTTTTGGTTTTGTCCTTCGTGGTAGATGATCTTGCTCCGGCTAGCCCAACTCATCGATAGGCTGACTTGTCCCCGATGTCATAAGCGATCGGCATGAACACCTTCCGGAGCGTGAAGACGACCAGCAGGGCGGCGATCAGGGCCAGGCCGTAGGACGCTCCACGGACCGTGAGGCTGCCGCTTGCTACCAGCAGCAGATAGAACGGCATGATCATGGCAAGGAGGTAGCCCTCGAAAAGCTTGAAGCAGAAGGCCTCCTTCGCGGTCACAAATCCCAGGCATCCCGAAAGCGGAAGCAGGAGCAGCGCGCTGGAGGGGGCCTGGCCGAGGCCGCCGGACAGGGAGCCGTTCCCGATGAAAAAGAGCACGGCAAGACAGCCAAGGCTGATGTAGAAAAGGTTCTTCAGATAGACATGGAACTTCCTTATATAAAGATGAATGAAGAACACGCTCAGACCGACGGCTCCATAGAGGCCGCAGACAAGGGAGTCGGCTGACCGGCTGCTGACCGGTGGAGTGGGAGCTGACGCTGCCGTCACGAAGAGATATGCCAGACCGCTCAGTATGATGGCCGACAGCACGATGCCGGCGCGGTAGAGCACGACCGTTATCTTGTCTTCCCGCGTAAGAGGTTGGAACACCTGCTTTTCACCCATTGATCACTCCTTTTTATAGTTATAAGACCCGGGACCTTTCTTTAGACACTGAAGACATTGAGAACAGCCCTGATAGATGCGGATGGATCAAACGCTTTTCCTGGTATTAAAATCAAACCTAATGCTGTATCCGCTTTTATCCGCTCTTAAATCCGCCCTTATCCGTGTCAAAGATGTTCAGACGTTGGCAATTCTTTTAACACTGAAGACCCTGAAACGACCATGATAATTGCGGATACACCAAGGTCGTATCATGCTTTTTCATAGGATGTCATCCGCCCGTATCCGTGTCAGAGATGTTAATTCTTTGGTGTTTTTATCTTTTTCCAGAACGCCAGGTCGCTTACCATGAGCTTTAACAGCTGGCCAGGGGACATTTTCGAGGCCTCTTTGCACCTGCAGTCGTCCCCTGCACGTGCTTCTGCGGCCTTTTCGTCTTTCCCTGGTCTGCCAGGATCACTGGTTTTCGGGTAATGGATGATCATGCCCTGTCCCTTTCAATGCATTTTACCTCACCGGGCACAAATATGCCAAATGATAACTACCGCTATTTACAGAGAAAAGGCACCGGGCGACCCCCCCTCCCGGTCGTTTTATTTCAGGAATACCCTTGCAATTGGCGTCAAAAAGCGTATATTTAACCTATAGACTACGCAACGAGGTATGGTCCTCTTGTTTGGGAACGAGATGTCGTCCGGCCTCACCATCGATCACCGACTCCCCTGCTCTCACCTTTTCCCCCGAAAAAAAGCGACTGCATGCCTGTTGGCGAACGATGTGTTATTGCAGACACCCACGCGGGTGACCGCGAAGAAGACGTAACGCGCTGTTCGGCAACGACCGTCGGCGAACCTGGCAGCACAAGGAGGCAGTATGGCGAAGAAATTGTATGTAGGGAATTTGTCGTATAACACGGTGGAAGATGATCTGCGCGAAGCGTTCTCGAAGCTCGGCGAGGTCGTATCCGCCACGCTGATCGTCGATCAGTCAAGCGGCAGGTCCAAGGGATTCGGTTTCGTGGAGATGGCCTCCGATGAGGATGCAGCCAAGGCGATCACCGCGATGAACGGCACGATGTTCATGGACCGGACGATCACGGTGAACGAGGCCAAGCCGAAGACCGAGCGTTCGGGCGGCGGCGGTGGCGGCGGCAGGGATCGCGGCGGATACGGCGGCGGCGGGGGAGGAAGGTCTTGGAGATAAGAGTCCTCTCAAGGGACATCGAAAAGGCGCTGCGCAACCTGAAAAAGAAACTTCAGCTCGACGGACTCTTCGGCGAGCTGAAGAAGCGGCGCCATTACGAGAAGCCCTCGGTGAAGAAAAAGAATAAGCGGCTGGAGGCGGAGAAACGAAGGCGAAAGATCCTGAAGCGCGCGCGTTCATCCGGTTCGGGGCCGAGGCCGTCAGGTTCACGGCCATCAGGACCGTCAGGGCCGTCACCGTCACCTGCTGCATAGAACGGCTGCGCCTGAAACGAGAGAATGCATTGATCGAATAAGCATGCCAGTGGAGAGCTGCGGGCTGGCAACGTATGCGGCCCGCGCTTTATTTAAAGAATTGAGATTTGATCCTCTGGGTCACGCTGCATAATAACATCCCCTGATCTTCCCTTCCGCCACCACCACCGCCTCCGCAATCAGCGAGGATCGGCATCAGGGCTCCCGGGAATGCTCTCAGCATCGTGTTTTGTGATAAACCTCCTGTCTACGATTTCCTTACTATGTCCGACCTCGGGCATGAACCCCTTCTTACAATTTATTTAGGATTCTGATACACTTTTCTCAATCCGAGCCATCGCGATCAAGGAGGTTCTTCATGTTCACCAAGAACGATATCAGCGGCTATAAGAACGCACTTGAAGGGGTCAAGCTGAAGACGCTGGTCCACGGCGCAAAGACGCTGATGGCAGAGTTCAGGCTCGAGCAGGGGGCGGTCCTGCCGAGGCACAAACATCCGCATGAACAGACCGGCTATCTTGTGTCCGGACGGATCGACCTGACGATCGCCGATGTGACGCATGAAGTTGTTCCTGGAGACAGCTGGTGCATTCCCGGCGATGTTTCGCACAACGCGGTCGCACGTGAGAATTCCGTGGCAATAGAAGTGTTCTCCCCGGTGAGAGAGGATTATCTCCCCTAGACCTATAGCAGACACGGGACATGGTTGCATAAACTTCATGTTTTCTAAGAACTTCTTCCTAAGAACTATTGCCCTCCGCAGTACGAGCTTATCCCGATTTACCTTTTTCCCTCCCCGAGGTATCGTATGATCAACAAGAACAAAAAAGCCACCCACAAGGAGGGAATGAACATGTTGACCAAAGGCGGACATACGGTAAAGGCGGGGACCTACTGGAACATGGCGAACGGCAGCAGGGTGCAGATGGAACAGGAAGGCGTGCTTCCGGGCAGCG
>CAKKRC010000094.1 GCA_919902495.1 Nitrospiria bacterium | reverse complement strand
CTGGCCGGCAAAAAGCGGAAGAATGAGGCGAGGGCAAAAAAGGACAAAAAGGATGCGGGCAAGTAGTAGCGAAGGAACAGGAAAACAGAAACGGCGGGACAGGATACACTGTCCCGCTTTTTTTTGGCTGTTCCCGGCGCCATAACAGCATGCTCAAACCGATAGAATGAACTCGCTTCGGAACCGGGCGACTCCCGAGGCTTCAGTCATCGCGGCACAGTCGGGTATGCGGACAGAGAAAAGAACGCGCCCCTTTGTAAATAACCGAAGAATCTGATACACTAAAATCAGATCATGTGTTGTGCATCCCGAAGGAGGAACCCATGAAGATCGAACTGGAAGGAAAGCTCTTGAAAATGGTCCCGGAGAACGACCGGGAGAAAAAGGAATTGAGCCAGCTGTGGAACGTCATCATTGACTGCGTGAAGGACAACAAGAAACTGGTCCCGGTCGGTCAATACACTCCGGGCATCAAGGAAGTGGCGACATTCCATATCGAGTAGCGATGAGCCGCCGGCCGTCCGTACAGAAGGGGAGGGCCTGAATGCAGCATATCCGGTCGCTGATCACAGTGTGCCTGGTTTCAATGGTGCTGATCGTGCCTTCAAGCGTCCCTGCCTCAGAGTCCTGTTCGATGATGGGCGGAATGTGCCGGGACGTGTGCGAACGGAACGAGAAGGCCGAGGCGGGCGCTTTTGAGGACTGCGGAGCGAGGCAGGAGTGTTGCGTTGTTCACGTGGCGACACCGGTCCGATGCTGTATCCTGTCTCAGGACGCTAAGGATTATGGCCCGTCCAATTGCGGGGAACCGGTGAACGGCATTTGCCCGAAGGGGTCGGGAAGCCCGGTCCCGTGCGCCAAGTTGCGGATGTGTGCAACTGAGAAGTGAATGCACGAAGACTTCGAATGGCCCTTGCGGTCCCTCATTTCCTCGTGGTATGATTATCCCGTTTTTCACGTCACATCCATCTCTCTCTATTTTCCGGAGGAAAACCTCATGAAAAAGGTCTCGTGGAAGGACATCGGTCTGGTGAACACCCGCAGTATGTTCAAGAAGGCCATGGAGGGGAAGTATGCCATCCCCGCGTACAACTTCAATAACATGGAGCAGCTGCAGGCCATCGTAATGGGCTGCGTGGAATCGAGATCGCACTTCATCCTGCAGGTCTCGAGCGGGGCGCGGAAGTACGCGAACCAGACCCTCTTGCGGTTCCTCGCCATGGGCGCGGTAGCCATGATCAAGGACGCAAAATCTCCGGTCAAGTTCGCCCTGCACCTGGACCACGGAGACACCTTTGAACTCTGCAAGTCCTGCATCGATTCCGGCTTCTCGTCGGTCATGATCGACGGGTCCCACCACTCCTACGAGGACAACATCAAGCTCACGAAGAAGGTGGTGCAGTATGCGCGCAAGTATAACGTCACGGTGGAAGGCGAGCTTGGCGTGCTGGCGGGCATCGAGGATGCCGTGGTCGCTGACAAGTCCACCTACACGAAGCCTGAGCAGGTCGAGGATTTCGTCAAGAAGACCGGTGTGGACTCGCTGGCAATCTCTATCGGCACCTCCCACGGCGCCATGAAGTTCAAACCCGAGCAGTGCACCCGCGACGAACGCGGCGTGCTCGTACCGCCGCCGCTCCGGTTCGATATCCTTGAGGAGATCGAAAGGCGGATCCCCGGATTTCCCATCGTGCTGCACGGCGCATCGTCGGTGGTGCCTGAATACGTACAGATGATCAATGCCAACGGCGGGAAACTGAAGGACGCCGTGGGCATTCCGGCGGAGCAGCTCCGGAAGGCCGCGCGGAGCGCCGTATGCAAGATCAACATCGACAGCGACGGCCGTCTGGCCATGACCGCCTTGATCCGCAAGACACTGACCGAAAAACCGGCCGAGTTCGATCCGCGGAAGTACCTCGGCCCGGCGCGCGACGAGCTGATCAAGATGATCGTCCACAAGAACAAGGAAGTGCTGGGCTCGGCGGGCCAGGCGTAGCGGGCAGAAGCGTCGGGTCAAGGGCGTGCATCATGGTGATCCTTGAAAGGTGGGACAACACACTCCCCCGGCCATGTAAAATAATTATAATAACTCTTGACTTCCCGGCTTCTAAGTGGCATTATGCATCCCAGAAGTTTCGGAAGTTGTTTGTTGGGAAACCGCAAAGACTTTTCGTCCTTGCGGTTTTTTGTTTGGAACGTCCGTCATCTTCAATATCACAGAAGGAGGTAGCACACCATGATTACAGGAACCGTGAAGTGGTTCAATGATGCCAAGGGTTTTGGCTTCATTTCCCGTGAAGATGGCGCAGACGTGTTCGTTCACTTCGGCGACATTCAGGACAGCGGCTTCAAGTCGCTTGCTGAAGGCCAGCAGGTGCAGTTCGACATCGTCGAATCGCCCAAAGGCCCCAAGGCAGCCAATGTCGTAAAGATCTAATCTTTCGACCAACCCATTCAGCAGGTCCCGTTCATCGGGGCCTGCTTTTTTTTTACTCTTTCCACTTCGATCTTCCGACGCCCCCGATCCTATCCAAGCCACCTCCTCAGCGCTTTGACAGCAGGGTCCTGGTCTGATAAACTGATACCACTTCTGTTACGCACGCTCGTTGTTCACAGGGAGGTTGCTTATGATCAAAATGATCGCCAATCTGCTGAAGATCCTGAATTCCGATGCCGATCCGTCGCAGATCAGCCTGGCGCTCGGATTCGCCCTGGTCTCCGGCCTCCTGCCTTTCTTCTCTCCCGTCAGTCTGCTGATCCTGCTGATCGTTTTTCTGCTGCGCGTCAACCTGTCAGCGTACATTCTGGGCACGGCCTTCTTTTCGGGCGTCGCCTACCTGCTGGACCCGCTGCTCCACCGCATCGGGCTCGCGATATTAACAGCGGGGCCGCTCGAAGGGCTCTGGACCACGCTGTACAATTCGACGCTCTGGCGGATCCAGAGGTTCAATAATTCCGTGGTGTTGGGCGGCCTGGTCTTCGGCATCCTGTGCTTCGTTCCCCTCGTGCTCCTGGCGAACGCGCTGATCCGGCGCTATCGGGAACATGTGCTCGCGTGGGTCAGGAAAACGCGCCTGATGCAGGCCTTCACGGCGAGCAAGTTCTACGATATATATATGAAGGTGTCCGGCTGGGGATGGGGAGGCCTGTCATGAAAAAATGGATACGCTGGCCAGGGCTCATCGGATTTGTCGTTGTCGTCGGTATCGTCGTCGCGCTCTGGTTCATCTTCCTGGACGGGATCGTCCGGCGCATGGTCGAGAAGGGCGGCACGGCCATCGTCGGGGCCGAAGTGGACCTGGCCCGGGCCCATGTCACGCTCGTTCCGCTCGGCATCACGCTCTCGGGGCTCCAGGTGACGGACCCCGCGGCTCCGGCGACCAATAGCATCGAGGTCGGGCGCATCGCATTCACGCTCGACAGCCTGAACCTGTTCCGGCGAAAGGTGATCATCGATGAGATGGCGGCAGAGGGCATGCGCTTCGGCACGGCTCGCAAGCGGCCGGGGAAGGTCGTGGTGCCGCCGCCGAAGCCGCCGGAGGAAAAGAAGAAGGAATCCGCCCTGCCGTCCTTCACCATGCCGGACGTCAAGACGGTCTTGCAGCAGGAGAAGCTCGAGTCGCCGGAACTGATCGAACAGGCGCAGGCGGACCTCAAGAAGAAGAACGAAGCCTGGCAGAAGACGGCCGCTTCGATGCCGGACAAGGCCGCGCTCGATGCCTATCAGGAGAGGATCAAAAAATTAAAAGAGGCGCAGAAGGGCGGGCTTAAGGGCCTGAAAAGCGCGGGGGCTGATGCGCTGGCGCTGACGAAGGACCTGAACCGCGATCTGGACGCTGTTAAGAAGGCGAAGGCCGCTTTCGGAACCGACCTTGCCGCCGCGAAGGCGCTCGTCGAGAATGCGGAAAAGTCGCCGCTCGATGACGTGCGGCGCATCGCGGACAAGTACAGCATCTCCTCGGAGGGGCTCGCGAACCTGAGCCAGACGCTCTTCGGCGGGAACGTCCGGGGATGGATCGACAAGGGCGTGCTGTGGTACGGAAGGCTCAAGCCGATGTTCGAGCGGTCGGGCGAAAAGAAGGGGAACGTGCAGGTGGTGAAGCCCCTGCGCGGACGGGGTGTTGATGTGAGGTTCAAGGAGGAGCGGCCGTTGCCCGATCTTCTGATCGGGACAGTCAAGGCATCGCTCCAACCCGAGGCGGGCACGTTCACCGGAACCATCAGGAACATCACGCCCGACCAGGATGTGCTCGGCAAGCCGCTCACGTTTGTCTTCGCCGGCAGCGGGTTGAAGGACGCCCAGGCCGCGAACATCACCGGCACCCTTGATCATCGGAAGGCCGACCTGCCTGACGATTCCCTGGAGTTCGCGGTCCGCGGGTACAAGGCTGCTGGTATGACGCTCTCATCCGCTGCGTCACTGCCGGTCAGCCTGCAGGAGGGGACCATGGACCTGGAGCTTAAGGGCAGGCGCGACGCAAAGGTGATCTCGGCAAGGTGCGTGGCACGGGTGAAGGGCGCGAAGCTGAACACAGGAAGCGACGAATCCGGCGGTGTCTTCGCCAAGGCCATCCGCTCGTCGCTGGCCAAGGTCTCGGCCTTCACGCTCACGGCTGACATCACGGGCACGCCGGATAACTATCAGGTGAAGATCTCATCGGACCTCGACAAAGTAATGAAGGACGCGGCAGGTTCCCTGGTGCGCGAGCAGCGCGACCGGATCGAGAAGGAACTGAAAAAGGCCATACAGGAGAAGACGGCGGCAAAGCTCGCCGGCCTGAAGGAATCGATGGGCGGGCTTGGCGCAACGGGCGGCAAGCTCGACGGTCTGCAGGACCGGCTGAACGCGTTGATCAAGGATGCAGGGGCCACGGGCGGCGGGAAGCTCAAACTGCGGTAAGAAAGGACGTATGCGGACAGGAAGGTATCGGTAGACCCGTCCTGAGGTGGATCGGTCCCGAACCGGTCATGCAATAAACAACGCCGGGCCGCTGCTTAATGCAGCGCCCGGCTTTTTTGATCGCGTCAGTTCCCCCGGTGCTCCGGCGGGTAGGGCGCGTATCCGTTCTCATCCCACAATCGATTCCCCGTCACCACGCCGCAGTTCAAAATGCCTTTTCTGCACAGGACGTCACGCCATTCGTACTTGACCAGCGTATTCTGGGCCGGCACGCGCTCGGGTTCGAAGGCGACCCGGAAAATAGGAGAATACTGCCGCTCGCCGAAGCCTGTGCCGGCTGCCTCGTCCCGGCTGGACAGGGATTTGCTTCGTTCCGCGCTTCCCGTCGATGGTGCCGCGGGTGCGCTTTCCCGCTTTGTTATCTCGTTACGCGCCTGCGGCCGGTCCTTTTCCCGATAGACGGCCACGGCGATCACACCCATGGCCGACGCGTCATTGAATGTCCTGATGCTGTAGGAGTCGCCCGGCTCGGTGAAATAGAACTTATGGACCGTATCATTGTCGGTGCGCCACCCGTCATACCGGCCCTGATCGTAGCTGTTCACGAGGTACATGTCCTCGGTGCTCCTGAGTTCGGACCGCTTGCCGGAAATGATGTTCCTGCCGTCCACGGACACGACCACGCCGATCCGCTCGGGTGTCATGTTCCGTATGACGATGCCGTAGTTCTCGCCTTTTTTCGCTTCCAGGAACTTCTTGATGATGCGGGTGTCGCCCTTCCAAAGATCCTTGTGCGGGATGGCGAGCAGGGTGGTTCCCAGGGCCGAGACGACCTCAACGCTGACCTCGCCCTGCCATCTGTCCCCGATGTGGGGGTATGCCGGTGCCGCCGCCATCATGACTACTGCCAGAACTGCCGAAAGTACGTAACGCATGGTGTTTCTCCTTTCTGAGGGATCGGTAACCGCGAGAGAGCTCATGATCTCCGCCGGTTTGGTCTATTGGACAAGCAGAATCCGGAAAAAGTTCCCGTCGATTCAAGGACGGGTCGGTCAGTCGACGGTACCCGTTGTTTTTGATCTTTTATTTCTTTTGCGCTCTGTGCGCCCTCGCGGTCCTCATTCCTGAGTTTGTTTCTTCTTAACTCCGAATTTCGCACTACGCATTTGGCAGGGCGTCTTTTTAATTGCACACCGCATTACTTCCTTATATACTATCTGGCAATTGATCCCGCAAAGGATGGACCGGTTGATGCCATGATCAAAATAACGGTTTTCGGTGCGACAGGAAGGACGGGGAGGGCGGTCATTTCGCTTGCCCTGACACAGGGCATGGAGGTCACCGCCTATGCCCGCACGTCCGCGGCCCTTCAGGAGCTGGCAGGGAGGATCACGATCATCGAGGGGGGGCTTGACGACGCGGACCGCATCGCCGGAGCGATCGGCCATGCCGATGCCGTCGTGATCGCATTCGGGCCGCGCAAGGGAGGTCCCCAGGTCTTCTGCGCCCACGCGACGCAGCTCATCGTATCAGCCATGAAAGAGCGGGGGGTCAGGCGCCTGGCCTGCGTAACCGGTGCGCTGGTGGGCGAGCAGTATCCCAGCCGGGGGCTGTTCTACCGGGCAATGAGAAGGTTGCTCGTGCGGAAGGCCCCCCACCTGATGCTTGACCGGGACGGGCAGGAGACGATTGTCATGAACTCGGGACTTGATTGGACGGTATTCAAGCCGCCGCGGCTTATGAATGGAAAGGACCGGCCCGGGACCCAGTTGGGGCCTGATCTCGTGATCGGCCCCGCTGCGAGAACAACGGTGGGAAGCCTTGCCACGGCGATCCTCGGCGAACTGCTGGGGTCGCAACACGTCCGCAAGGCGGTCTTTATCAGGTCCTGACAGGGATCAGCGATCCTTCCGGTCAAGGGCCGCCTCCAGCCCGGCACGTGAAGTTCAGGTTGAGCTCGCATTTCCCTAACCCGGATAAGCCGGAACTAAAAACAGAAGCAGAAGCAAAAGGCGTCTTTGCGAGAAAATTTCTTGCCGTGTTGAGTAGAATTTGATTTCTTAGTTACTAAGGGACCGGGAACAGGACATGGGCGTAATGGACGCTGCTGAGAGGGCAAAGCGGTACGTGCTGGTGGTGGAGACGAACGTCGACGACCGCTTCACGGTGAGCATGCTGCTCCAACGGTTCGGTTGTACCATCTGCAGCGCCCACTCTGCCGAAGAGGCGATGGAGTTCCTGACGGTCGCGCCTCCGGCGGCAGTGGTCTCGGAAGACGGGCAGCTCGGCACCGGTCTTCTTGCGCGGATCAAAAAGGACGGCCGTTTCTCCGACGTTCCGGTGATCCTGCTGACAGCGTCACCGGACCATGCCCTCGAGGACCGCGCGCGGCGGGGGGAGATAGCCGCCGTGCTCCGGAAGCCGGTTGATGCCGAGGCGTTCTATCGGGCCATCCAGGCCTCTGTCGAAAAGACCCCGCGCAAGAACATCCGGGTTGTGACCTATCTTCCCGCGAAGCTGGCCAATGATCCCGCGGGTGGCGACGGTTATGTGACGGTCCTCTCCGAGTATGGCATGTTCTTCAGGACCCTGGAACCCCGGGAGGTGCACGCGAAGGTGCCCGTGGACATCACGGTCAAAGGCCGCTCGATCCCTGTCGAGGCTGTGGTCCTGTACACCTGCGAGTTCGATGAGGGACCGTTCAAAGAGCCCGGGATGGGCATGAAGTTCTCGAAGATCAGCGACGACGCGCGGGCGTTGATCCGTGATTTCATCCTTGAACAGATCGGGGCCGGGACGGGAAACAGGGGAACCTGACCGCATCGGGCCACGAGGCCGGGAGAGAGAAGAGGGAAGATGGCAGGTATCGTATCACGACGTCCCGTGGTGGGACTGGCCGCAGGCATCATCATCGGCGCGCTGGGCTGGCTTCTGGCCGGGATGGACGCCGCGCCGGGCGCGGGCAGGAGCATCGCAGGCCTGCTGTTCACGACGGCCGGGTATTTTTTTTTGTTCGTTGGAGCGATCGCTCTCCTGAACGCCTTCGCGTTCTTGTGGAGGAAACGGTCCTCCCCCGGAAGGGACGGCAGCCCTCAGGCTGCACACCGACGGGAGAGGTGAGGTTGCCTGGCCCGGCGGACCCAAAGTATGTTAAAATGAAGTATTAGTTCGGTTTCAGGAGCCCCGGTCCTTCTTATGGTAAATCCAAAGACCTTTGTCATGATCGTCGACGACGACGTGTCCATCCTGGACATCCTGCGGCAGTCGCTCAGCCTGGAAGGTTATGCCTGCGAGGCATTCACGCGCGGCGAGGACGCCCTGGAGGCGCTCGAGCGGATGCCCGCCGAAGTGCTGCTCACGGACATAGTCATGCCGGGCATGCGGGGGCTCGAACTGGTCAGCAGGGCGAAACGCATCCATCCGGCGATGACCGCCATCGTGATGACCGGGTTCGTCGAGGAGTTCTCCTACGACGAGGCCATCCGGTCAGGCGCGGCGGATTTCATCAAAAAGCCGTTCACGGTCCAGGAACTGATCGTCCGGATCAAGCACGCCAAGCTGCAGGACCACCTGCGCGAGCTCTCGATCACCGACGAACTTACCGGCCTCTCGAACCGGCGGGGATTCTTCGCCTTTGCCCAGCAGCAGATGAAGCAAGCGAAGAGAAATGGCGAGCGCATGGTGCTGTTCTTCGCGGACCTCGACGATCTCAAGATCATCAACGATACCTTTGGTCATGTGGCCGGGGACCGCGCCTTGTCCGATGCGGCCCGGATCTTCGTGGAGACCTTCCGCGACTCGGACATCATCGCCCGCATGGGCGGAGACGAATTCGCCGTCCTCCTGGGCAACGCTCCGGACGCGGGCATCGAAACCGTCCGGAACCGCCTGGAAAAGCGCCTTGTCGAATACAATGCCCGTCGGGACGGATCGTTCCGGCTCTCCGTGAGCGTGGGCCTCACGGTGTTCGATCCGGCCAAACCGGCCACCGTGGACGAACTGATCCATCAGGCCGACGCGCGGATGTATGAGGAGAAGATGCGCAGGAAGGTCGCCGGAGGCACGGCGTAGCGCGTACCGCGGTCCCGCTCTGAGTTGACAACCAGAGGGCTGCATGCTACAGTCTGTTATAGGTCCATTCGTTGAAGGCCAGCTTCACAGAACTTTGCTCAGAGCAAACCCGGGGAAATCCGGGGACGCAGAGCTTCGAGGCTACAGAGAACGCTGCTCGCTGCCGGGAGCGCGTTTTACACGCCGGTCGGGCCGCCAAAGTCAGTATCTTGTCTTCCCGGGGATATACACTTTGGCGGCTTTCTGTTTTTTCCATCGTTCATGCGATAGATCGCACATGCTTTATTGAGGAGGATTTCGACCATGCGCACCACAAGGACCGTTTTGCTCATTTGCTGCCTGAACATGCTGTTCGCGTGCTCACCGACGATCTACGGCACGCTCCAGCTCCTGGACCCCACTATGCAGCCCATCGCGCCCGCGAAAGAAAGCCCGGAGGGCACGGTCATTAACATGATCAACACGACGTCCAGCCTTGAGCAGGCCTCTCATTCCGTGACCGTGAATGCAGAGGGAAAGTACGAATCCGAGAAGGGAAAGCTCGCTCCCGGAATGTACAAGGTCGAGGCAAGCAGGATCGGGTACCAGACCGATACCCAGACCGTGGAGATCACCAAGTTCGGCGGCAAGAAGGTGGAGTTCAAACTCAAGAAGATCGCCGAGGGCAAGCGGAAATCCATCGAGGGGTCCCGGTCCGATGAGGACAAGATCGTGAATCCCGGCGAAGTGAACATTCAGCCGCCGACGATGTAGCACCGCGGTTCCCGCGGATTTAAAATTTCAGATTGGAAATTGTAAATTGCAAAGGTGATGTCACGTTTACAATTTGCATCTTGCAATAGGCAGATTCAAGGAGGCTTCCCATGGTAAAGCGTGCTCTCGTTCTAATCCTCGTCATGGCCGCATCATTCGTGTTCACCGGCTGTGCCGGCGAGAAGATGAACCTTGCGGTCAAGGCCAAGATCGATGGCCAGCCCGCTGCCCAGGCCAAGATCACGGTCGACGGTGTGGAGGAGGGACTGACAGGGGCCGATGGCGCCTTCACGAAGACCCTCACCAAGAAACCCGGCGCCGAGGTGTTGGTCGTTGTCACCAAGGAGATGCCGGGGTATCGGACCAGCCCCTGGAAGACCACCTTCCTGATGAAGCTTCCGAAGGACGGCGCCGTTGACCTGTACTCTTTTGACGCAGAGCTTCCCGCTGCGCGGTACGTTACGATCGCTGTCAGGGAAAAGGCGGCTCCCGTCGCAGATGCCGTGGTCAAGGCCGCGGGCAAAGAGGTCGGCAAGACAGGCGCCAACGGCGAGTTCGTGTATGAGTATCAGACCCTCCCGAAGGAGGGCATCGAGCTTACCGTGACGAAGTCCGGCTATGCGTCCTGGAAGCGGAGCGGCGGGCTTGAGCCGGGACAGCGGCTCGAGGCGGAGCTTGCGAAGCGGGTGACGGTGACCGTGACGGCGCTTACCGAGGAGTACGGCCAGTCCGGAGGCATCCCCGGCATTTCGGTCACGATCGATAAAAAAACGGTCGGTAAGACCGATGCGAAAGGGGTATTTACCTGGGTCTACGACGGCGAACCGGGCAAGAAAGCCCCGCTCATCCTGTCGGCGCCGGGCTACATCCCCTCGACCTGGAAGACCACGCTCACCCTCGAAGGTGAAATGGCGGTCCAGCGCTATTTCTATCCCACCACGGCCAGGCCGATCCGCACCGGCATCTACCGCTTCGTGGGCAATACACCCAACGTTGACCTGAAAGCCGTTCTCGCGCAGACCGAAGAGGCACTGGAAGGACAGCTGTTCAAGTTTGACTGTTTCAAAAAAGTGCCGTCCAAAACACTTCAGGCGGAGATGAAGAAGGCG
This sequence comes from Nitrospiria bacterium, assembly GCA_919902495.1. Lineage (GTDB taxonomy): Bacteria > Nitrospirota > UBA9217 > UBA9217 > UBA9217 > JAAXXJ01. The sequence continues at coordinate 8,253 of CAKKRC010000094.1, read as the reverse complement.
AAATTGGGCATTGACAAGATCACGACGAAAGGATGGCGCGAGACGCCGCTCAAGCAGACCGTGGACATGATCGTGCTGGGCAGCGTCGCGAAGGACGATCAGGGGTTCCTGATCGAGACCAAGTTCTATTCATCCGGCGGGAAACTCATCCACAGCCAACTGGCCCGGGCCAGAAGCGAGGGTGGCATCGCCGGCGTGACCAGGGACATCACCTCGGCCGTACTGGCGAAGTTCCCCTTTGAAGGGACCGTCATCGGCGGCGAGGACGACCGTCCCCGCATCAACCTCGGCAAGTCGGGGTACAAGATCTCAAAGGGCATGGAGTTCGGTCTTCTGACGCCGCGCGTGGACGAGACCGGCAGGGTCTCGGGCTATCGCGAGATCGGCAAGCTCAAGGTCAGGAAGGCAGAAGACAGTTCCTCGCTCACCGAAGTGGAAAATCTGAAGAAGGGAGAAAAGGTTTCCCCCGGGGACCGGGTGGTCCGTCTGGTCATTCGCGAGGACGAGGGACAGGAAAAGAACTCGGTCATTGTCTCCGCCAAGGGAGGGCTGCCGCCCGACGTGTCGCCTCTTGCAGGCGTGAACATCTACCTGAACGAAGAGTGGGTCAGCACCACCGGGTCCGACGGCAAGGCCGAGGTGCCCGTCAAGCTCGGCAAGAAGTATGACCTCATACTGTACCGCCATGGCTATCAGCAGGTGAGCGACAAGATGCGTGTCGAGAAGAACCGGGACGTGAAGGAATATTCCCTGACCGTCAACAACGCGCTGTTCAAGGTCGATTCACAGCCTTCCGCGGCCGATGTCTCCGTGGACGGCGAGAAGTTCGGCCGGACACCCATCACCGACGGCAAACCCGTGACCCTCGGGTTTCACACGGTCAAGGTCTCCCTGGGGGGCGATTACCGCGATTGGGAAGAGGTGGTCGAGTTCGCATCCAAGATCGAGGACCGCACCGGCGCCAGGAGCATCGTTCTCCACAAGAACTTTTTAAAGATCGGAGAGCGCGCAGAGCAACGAGGCGACATGGACGGCGCCATTATCGCGTACCGAAGTACGGAGAAAGGACACCCGGATTATTCCGAGACCCATCACCGGCTGGCACAGATCTACCTGGACGACAAGAGCGACTACGACGCGGCCATCCGGGAATTCGAGAATGTGCTGTCACTGCCCGAGAACGAACAGCTGGTCTACAAGCAGTTCTCCGTGGCCTTCACCAACCTCGGCCATGCGTACTATGAAAAAGGGAATGCGCTTGTGGCAAAGGACAAGGAAGCGGCGGCCCAGAACTTCGCCAAGGCCATCAAGAACCTCCAGCGGGCCAAGCAGAACACGCGATTCTTCCCGACGATGCGCTATGATGAGGCGGTGCACGACACGTTCTTTTACACGGCGCTCTCGTTCCACAAGCTCTATCTGATCACGAAGAAATCCACCATGCTGAACGACGCGAACCTGGCATGGAGCGAGTACTTTGACTTCTTTCCGCAGAAGCTCGAAGGGAACGCCGCCTATGAACAGAGCCGTGAGGCAGGTCAGAAGTACTGGGACCAGATCAAGAGCAAGATGTAGGAGCTCATTGTGTTCTTTGCGATAACGGGGAGGAGCAGCATCAGGACAGCGTGGTGGTGCCTCATCGCGCTGATCGCGGGGGCAGGACCCACTGGAGCCGAGGAGACGCCGCCGACCCTTACGACGACACCGGCGGTTACCGCGGCGCAGGAGAAAAGTCCCGAGACGGTCGAGCCGCTCTTCGTCCGGCCTTTCACCCCGGCCGGACCCGGCAGGAACGACGGCAATCCCCTGTGGTCCCGGTCGGGCATGTTCATCTCCTTTGAGCGGAGCATCGGCGACAAGAAGGAGATCCACATCGGCCTTGCGGACGGTTTGCTATTCCAGACCCTCTATCACCTGCGTGCCGCAGCGGGGGAACTGAAGTTCTTTTTTCCCGGTGTGGTCGAGGATATCAGCTACAACGCGGGCATCTCCTGGTCTCCCCGGGAGGACCGCTTCGTATTCATGAGCAACGGCGGAGAAGGGAACTACGACCTCTATGCGGGCGACATGGGCGGCAAGGAGGTCGCGCGGCTCACGGAACACAAGGAAAAGGATGGTCAGCCCGACTGGTCGCCGTCGGGCAGCGCCGTCGTGTTCGTGTCGGGCCGTTCGGGCAAGGGCGACCTGTACATCATCGATAGCGTCACCCGCGTCCTCACCAGGCTGACCAAGGGCGGGAAGGAATACCTGTACCCCCTGTGGTCGCCCGAGGGGAAACGGATCGCGTTCATGCACGGGAACAACGAGAACCATGACATCGCGGTCATCAATGACGTGACCAGGCCGGCGGAATCGATCATGGCGCTTACGGCCTGGGAGCATGACGACATTCGACCGGTCTGGTCGCCCGATGGCAGGAAGATAGCCTTCTACTCGAACTACAATCCGCAGGGTGATCCGCGGATCTGGTCGATCATGGTGGTGGCGGCCGATGGTTCGGACCCGGCAGCGGGCGACGGCCTTGCGGCGAAGGCCGTGGCCGTCGATGTGGTGCCCGATGTGGAGCGTGGTCCGGCCTGGATGCCGGACGGCAGCCGCATCGTGTACGTGAAGAACGATCGTCAGGAGTACCACCCGATCTACGTGGTGAACATCGCCGACAAGGTCGGCAAACTGCTGAAGACCGACACCAAGATGAACCACGATGTGGTCTGTTCCGTTGACGGCACCATTGCGTTCCGCGCTCAGGTGGACCAGTGGGACCGGATCTTCGTGGCAAAAATGAAAGAGTAGGGGCGGCCCTGAGCGGCCGCCCGATCGCGGATTGCGGAATGCGGAATGCGGATTGAGAATCAACGGCAAGGTATAAGCACCATACGACCGTGAACGAGAAATATGAATCTTGAATGTTGTGTTTTGAATTGTTTAAAGGAGATTTCATGACGCGGTTCTCCCTACTCATCGGCATCATGATGCTTGTCGCGTCCCCGGTCCCTGCGGCCGATGATCCGGTCCAGAAGGCCATGAAGGCCTATGAGAAGCACCGGTATGAGGATGCCGGCCGCGACCTCCGCGCCGCGCTGCCGTTGCTCGAGCAGAGCAAACAGTCACCTGCCCAGCTTACGCTCGGCATGATCTATCTCCGGAACGCTGAACTGCATCGCGAACTTGCCCAGGTGTCAGCCGCCGTGAACGCTGACTATCTCCGGCGGCTTGCAGCGGAGCGCGGGGCGAACAGGAGCCGCTACAGCGACCTGTATCTGGGTCTTGCCCTTATCGAGAGCGGGAAAGCGGAGGCGGCAACGTCAGCGCTCGAGAAATTTTTTGCCGCCAGCGAGGATGCTAAATACAAGGTCATTGCGAAGATCGCGATGGGCACGGCGGCGAGCCTGGCCGGAGACAGCCAGAAAGCACAGGAACTGTGGAGCGGCATCAACGGCTCCGATCCCGAGGTGAAGACCGAACTTGCCGCCGCGTACAGCCGGGCCGGTCTGCAGGACAAGGACCCTGTCCGCCTGTGCGATGCAGCGTTGGCGGACGGCAGGAAGAGCGGTAAAGCCATTTCGATCATGGCCGTCAAGAACTGCATCGGCGTGTACGGCCGCGCCGGAGCTCCGGACAAGGGCTTTGACCTGCTTTCGCGTGCCGACCTGAAATCCTATTTCTACCGTGACGCCATCGGCAAGAGCAAGGTGCTAACATTCTATGACGTGCAGCTCCTTTCCAACCTCTCGGTGTTTTATTTTCAGGCAAGCCTTGCCGCGCTCGAAAAGGCGTCAGCGGACCAGCAGCTCAAGGGATTTGCAAGCTACTATCTCGGCGAGGCCCACATCCTTGCGGGGAACACGGACCAGGCCGCGAAGGCAACGGCCACGTTCCTCGCCTCTCCCCAGATGCCGCCGCAATACAAGAACAGGGCCATGGTGCGCCAGGGCGCCATCCAGCACCAGAAGGGGAAACAGTCCGAGGCCATCGGCGTGTGGGATGATCTGATCCGGAAGCAACCCGGTGAACCGGAGCTCCTGGCCGATATTCTGATCGCCTGCAGCTGGCTCAGGATCGATTGCCCCCGCGTTGCCCAGACATCTGCCGCGGCCGTGGAGAGCGGCGACGGGAAGCGCTTCGCCATCTTGAACGTTGGACTGGGCAGGTACGCTCTCGGGAAGAAGGACCTGGGAAAGGCCGTAACGTACCTTGAGACCGGGCGGGACAAGGGGAACAAGAACAAGATAGAGTCCAATGATCCGCTGATGCTCGTAAACCTGTCCGATGCCTACTATCGGACGAAGAAGTTTTCCGAGGCCCTGGAGATCTACTTCGAGATGAGCAAACAATTCCCCCAGGTGCGCCAGATCCAGGAGGCGCTCCAGGGCATCTATTCCATGGAGCACAAGAGCGCCGGGGACGTGAAGATCAACTGAATCTATTGCGGATTGCGGAATGCGGATTTCAGATTAAGATCCAAATCCGGTCAGATCCAAAATCCGCAATCTACAATTCGCAATCCGCAATCGTTTGAGGAGGGAACTATGAAGCGCATGATTATGATGATACTGATGGCGGTCGTTGTCATGGCAGGGGCTGTGCACGCGGCGCCCAAGAAGGACGGCAAGCCAGACGGCGGTTCCCTGAGCTATGGGGAATACGGCCGGCCGGCCACGCTCGATCCCATCACGAGCAACGAGATGATCTCGCTCCGCATCACCGAACTCATCTTCAACGGCCTCGTGGGCATCAATGAGAAACAGGAGCTCGTGCCCGAACTGGCAGAGAAATGGGAGGCCTCCAAGGACGGCCGGACCTTTACGTTCTTTCTCCGGAAGGACGTGACCTGGCATCCCCTGGAGGGAGAGGCCCCGAAGCCCTTCACCGCCGACGACGTGGTCTTCACCTACAAGATCATGATGCACCCCAAGACCATTACCCCCCTCAAGGTCCGGTATGAGTTCATCGATACCGTGGAGAAGGTGGACGATCATACGGTCCGATTCACCTTAAAGCGGCCCGTCCTGAACGCCCTGGCCAAGTTCAGCTTCAAGATCATCCCGAAGCATGGCCCGGCGAATCCGTTCCTGACGCGGGACGACCGCTTCGTGCAGCGCCCCATCGGGACGGGGCCGTATATGTTCAAGGCCGTGACGCCCGAGCGGGAGATCATTCTCGCCGCCAATGACAACTACTTCAAGGGAAGGCCACACCTCAGCCAGATCGCCGAGAAGCCCTTTGCGGACCAGAACATCATGACCCAGGCGCTGATGTTCAACGCCATCGACATGATCGTGCTCGTGAATCCGCGGGACATCCCCGAGATCCAGGGCGACAAGCGGTTCGTGCTGAAGACGTACAACGCCTTGTCCTACTCGTTCTTCGGCTACAACGTCCGGAATCCCCTCCTTGCGGACAAACGCGTTCGCCGGGCCTTTACCCTGGCGGTGAACCGTCAGGAGATGCTCGACTCGTTCTTCAGCGGCCAGGGCACTATCATCTCCGGGCCGTTCGCGCCCGGCAGCTGGGCCTATAACCTGGACGTCCAGCCCGCGGCCTTCGACGCACCGAAGGCGATCGCCCTTCTGCAGGAAGCCGGATTCACGAGGGGCGCCGACGGATTCATGCAGAAGGACGGCAAGAAGCTCAAGCTCTCGCTCAAGGTCCCCATCGAGAAGGAGAGCGAGGCCGTGAAACGCGTGGTGCTTGCCTTCAAGAACTACCTCAAGAACATCGGCGCCGACATCAAGGTGGAGTTCAAGGAGTGGCAGGCCTGGAAGGAGGACGTGTTCCTGGAGCACGACTTCGACATCATCTTCGCGTCGTGGGTGTTCGACGACTCGGCGGACATTTCCTCGCTCTTCCATTCCGGCGAGATCGGACCGTGGAAGAACAACTTCGGCGGGTATGCCAATCCCGAGGTGGACGGGCTGATCAACGAGAGCAAGCTCACGCTGGACCACGAGAAGCGGCGCACCATCAACCGGAAGCTGCACGCGCTGCTGGCCGAGGAGAACCCCTACACGTTCCTCTGGAATCTCACGAACTACGCGGCCTACCGGGACAAGGTACGGCGCGTGGCGATCCATCCGTACAAGTTCTTCTCTTTTGCCGACGAGTGGTTCATGGAGGCGAAGGACCAGAAATAAACCTGACGCGGGGACGCGGTGACAGGGAGACACGGGGAAAAGACCAAAACCACTTAGCCACAGAGATCACCGAGGACTCAGAGAAAAGAAGCGAGAAAGCATCTACTCTGTGACCTCTGTGTCCTCTGTGGCAGATTTTTTATAAATTTATGAAGCTCACCTCCATACGGCCCATAGCCCTTGTTCTTGCCCGGGAGCTTTTTATCACCGGCCTTCTGCTCCTCGGTGTGAGTTTCGTGGTGTTCATCATTCTGTATCTCTCTCCCGGCGATCCCTTCAGCGTCCTGCTGGAAGGCCAGATGCCGACCGAGTCCGCGCGTGAGGGCATCCGCGAGGCCATGGGCGTCCAGAAGGCATGGTATGGCCAGTACCTGTCATGGCTGGTGAACATGCTCCAAGGGGACTTCGGGAATTCCATCCGTACCGGCCTGCCGGTCCTTGGCGAGGTCCTGCGTGTGGGCCTCAACACGCTTGTCCTAACCCTGGGTTCGCTTATTGTTACGCTCGTCATCGCTGTTCCCATCGCTCTCCATTCGGCCAGGCACGGCATGACCCGCCTCACCTGGCCCTTCACGATCGGTTCCTACATCATCTCGGCCCTTCCGGTCTTCTGGCTGGGATACATCGTCATCTATTTTTTCACTCATAAGCTGGGATTGTTCCCCATGGCCTTCGGGTTCGCGACGGGAGGGAAAAAGTGGCTCTATGCACTTCTCCCTGTCATCGTGCTTGGCATCGGGAACGGGACCATCAGCGAGGTCATCCGGTCGCTCCGCGAGGAGATGGCAAGGGTGCTGGACGAGGACTATATCCGCACGGCCCGGGCCAAGGGCGCGTCGGTCATGGCGCATGCCTTCAAGGAAGGCCTGCTCATCCCGGTGACCGAGATCGTCGCGGCAAAGATCCCCTTCATCCTCGGCGGCGCGGTCATCGTGGAGCAGGTGTTCAACTGGCCGGGCATGGGCAGGATGGCATGGCAGGCGGCGCAGGACCGCGACTTTCCGGTCATCATGGGCATTGCCATCCTCGCCGCGGTGTTCGTTCGACTGGGCAGCCTGTTCCAGAGCGTGGTGTACGTGGCGGTGAACCCGAGGGCGTCGAAAGAGTAGTGCGGAATGCGGAATTCGGAGTGTGGAGTGAAAGGCCGGAAGGGCGTCAGGCACAAGGCGATTAGTGACTTGCCACAGCCAGGGATTGACAATCCGGGAGAAAGGGTGTAATATTCCGTACAATATTACGGAATATTAGGAGGGTAATCTATGCAGTCAACGTTCAAGCGAGACGAGATGATCAGCGCCACTGCGGCGGCGAAGAACTTCGGCAAAGTGATGTCCGACCTTGCGGAACACAAGCGGTCAAAGACCGCTGTGGTCAGGAATAATGAGATCACCGCGGTGATCTTGCCGGTGGAGGATTATGAGTACATGGCCGAGGTGGTCGAGTTCGTGGAGCATCTCGAGATATATGACATTGTAACCAGGAGGAAGAAGAGCGCCGGCAAGAGGGTCCCCCTTGAGAAGCTGCTGAAGGAGGAAGGCATTGCGCTATAGGGTCCTTCTTACGCCGGAAGCATCGGCGGATTTCAAAGCGCTCGACGGCTCGGTCAAAAAGCTGGTCGCAAAACAGCTGGTAAAGCTCGAAGAGTCTCCCCACCTTGGACAACCGCTCGGGAATAAACTGGGTTTCGACCTGACAGGGTACTACAAACTCTATGCAGTCAGGAAATCCATACGCATCGTCTATCATATCATCGAGAACGAGGTTGTTGTCGAAGTTGTCGGCATCGGCAAGCGCGCAGATTTCGAGGTGTATGCCGAGATAGCGAGGAGGCTATTGAAGGGGAAATAGGGCGCCGATTTAATTTGCCTGCGAGGACGTTAGATGATGAAGACCAATTTCGATCGTTACCTGGAAGAACAATTGAAGGACCCTGCGTTCGCCGCCCGCTTTGTACGCGCAGGCGAGGCATGGGATGCGGCGCTCGATCTTGCGGCGCTGCGCCGAACTGAGCGAAACTCGCGACGACAAAACGAGCGTAAAGATAAAATGACAGGAAAGTAGACGTGACCCTGATATGGTTGACAGTTGTCAAGGAGAAAACAGTGTCCCCGCCCCTCCA
>CAKKRC010000093.1 GCA_919902495.1 Nitrospiria bacterium | reverse complement strand
TTGGTAGCGGGGGCCGGATTTGAACCGACGACCTTCGGGTTATGAGCCCGACGAGCTACCGGACTGCTCCACCCCGCGATGAGAAATGCATAATAAGCTGAGACGTCCGCAATGTCAAGAACTTATTAAAGGATCTTCGGCGGTTTCGTGTCCAGGAACACGTTCACAACGGCCGAAGACGCGCTCACGTTCCCCACGGCATCGGACGTCACCGCGCTGAAGGCGTTGTTGCCCTCCTGCAGGTTTACCTTGAACGAGAAGGCGCCCTTCTCATCGGCCTTCATCGATCCCTTGGAGGCGCTGTTCATGTAAAGTTCTACCGCCGATGATGGCTCAGCGGTCCCCTTGACGGTGATCACGGTGTCCCGGGTGACGAACGGCAGTTCCCCGAGCTTGGGCGGCGCGGGAGGAATGGTCTTCAGGACGACGACGATGCCGGCCGCCTTGGCCTGGTTCCCTGCCCGGTCGGTCGCGGTGGCGGTGATGGTGTTGCTGCCCTCTGCCAGGTTAACGCCGGAGAGGGTAAAGACCCCTTTTGATACCTGGACCGGTGTATTATTCACCTTGACCGTGGCCAGGGGGTCGTCGATGGTACCGGTAACGGTCACCATTTTCTTGTTCGTCAGGGTCTGGTCCTTGGGAGCCGTAAGAGTGACCTTGGGCGGGATCGTGTCAACCGTGACCTTTATGGACGAGGTGGCGCTGTTGCCCGCATTGCTCACCGCCTTCGCCGTGATGGTATTGACGCCTTCTTCGAGCCTGACCTCTTTTGCCGTGAAGGTCCCCGGCGCAAGATCGGCTGCCACCGCCCCGGTCTTGGACGGACTGGTCACAATGGTCACGGCGGCAGCCTTGCCGTCGGCGATACCCGACACGGTCACCGTTTTGCTGTTCATGAGGCTGTTGGCCCGGGGACCGGTGATCTCGACCGTCGGCGGCTTGCTGTCAAGGACGACCGCGATCGAATCCATGCCGGTGTTCACAAAGGGATCCGTGGCAACAGCGGTAATGGTGTTGCTTCCCTCGACGATATTCACCTTGGCGCTGAATACGCCCCGCTCCAGGGAAGCGACGACGCCGTTCACCATGACACGGACATTGGTCTTGTCCACGCTGCCGGTGACCAGGATGGGCGACTGGTTCACATACTGGTTCGGCTTGTGGGAGTTGATCTTGATCTTCGGGGGCTGGGTATGGAGCGTGAAGGTCCAGGTCACCGACGCGGGATTGCCCGCCTTATCGTCGATATCGACCTTCACCTTGTGGACACCGTCGGCGAGCGGAGCGGCCGGTGTGTAGGTCACCTTGTTCGGGGTTGCCTGTGCCTGGGCGGAAACATCGACGCCGTCGATGAAGAGCTTCGTTTCAGCAGGGTTGATCCCTATGCCGTCATCGGTATATTCGGCAGAGATGGTGGGCTTGGCATTATTGATGAAGCTGCCGTCCGAAGGGTTCAGGCTGGTATATACCCGCCCGCCTGCCGCGGCCTTTCTCTCGGCCGGGGCCTTTTTGGCGGCCGGCGCCGGATTCGGGGCCTTTGTTTGAGCGGCGTACAGCGCGGTCGTCTGCAGACTGAACAGCAATGACAACACGATCACGGCAACGCGTTTACACACGGTATTTTCCTCCTGTTTCGAAAATGGTATCAGAGATTAACAAAACAAGCTGTTCTTGTCAATAATAATTGTTCCCTGGTTCGAGGCTTTTCGTTGAATTTATGGCTGGAGTGTGCTACTTATAACCGCCATGGACCAGATCCGGTCGATCATCACAACGGTCATGCTTGTCACGCTGGTGGCGATGAGCTTTGCACGGTCCTCGATCTACAAAGATGAGTTGACCCTGTATACCGATATAGTCTCCCGGTCCCCGAACAAGGCCCGTCCTCATAACAACCTCGGCGATGCTTTGAAAAAGGCCGGAAGGTTCGAAGAGGCAGGGCCCCGCTTCGAACGCGCGATCGCTCTCCAGCCCGACTACCCCGACGCGCTCAATAATCTCGCAACGATCTACAACAGCGCCGGACGGAAAAAAGAAGCGTTCGAGCTCATTTTGCGGGCTCTCCTCCTTGATCCACGCCATATCCAGGCACGGTCCAACCTGGCCCTCATCTTCTATGAGCGGGGAATGTTGAGCGAGACGTCGCAGCAATATGCGATCATCATTGAACAGGCGCCGTACAGCAAGGAAGCGGTCTTTGCGCGTAAGGTGCTCTCCATGATCCAGCAAAGAGCAACTCCCTGAACCGGCCAAGTCGTACGTACAGGGGCATCCTCCCGCAGAACCAGAACATGGTTCGGACGGTCAGCCCTCCGCTTTCTCCCGCCGATACCGTTTCAACGTCCAAAGAAAACCGAAATAGGAAAACACCGCGGCCACGCCGCCTACGGCGAGCGTGCCCGCAAGGTAGGGCCAGAGGAACGGAAGGAGAAGATCGTAAAGCTCCCGGACGCCCAGCGAACCCCAGGCGATCTCCGGGACCTGCACATTGCTGCGCGTGATCTTCACGCCGAACCAGAGGCAGAATGCGTACATCGGGACGATGGTCCAGGGATTGTTCACGAAGGACGCGGTGAGAACAACGACCTTGTTCAGACGGAACATCCACGCCAGAAAGACCGCGGATACGATATGGAGGCCGAGCCAGGGGCTGAAGGCAATGAATATCCCCAGGCTGAACGCCAAAGAAAGCCTGTGCGGCGGTTCGTCGAGCTTCAGGACCTCCTGTATGCGCTCACGGATATAGGTTTTCATCGGACGTGCCCGCGACGCAGGCGAAGGAAGTGATCGTATCCCGAAACCATGAGAGGTCTGCCCTGCCCGCGTTCATTGATCATCCGCATCGATCTAACTCGTGTGATGGTCCCGATCTCCGTCGCCGCTATCCGCAGTGCGCTGAGCTTTTTGATCTTGTCCGGGGGAACGGTGAACAGCAGTTCATAGTCCTCGCCGCCTGACAGGGCATACTTCATCGGCGGCAGTTTCAATCCCTTTGCCGCTCTCAGTTCCTTCGATAGCGGTATTCGATCGGCGAAGACCTCGGCCCCCACTCCGCTCTGCTCGCAGACATGACCAAGGTCCGATGACAGGCCGTCGCTCACGTCGATCATGGCCGATGCGATCCCCGCAGCCGCGAGTTTCCTTCCCTCAGCGACGCGCGGTACAGGCCTCAGATGTTTTCCAATCAACTTCCTGACCGCGGGGGTCTTACTCCGCACTCCGCACTCCGCATTTCGCACTAACTCTAATCCCGCTCCCGAGTCGCCCAACGTTCCGGTCACATAGATCAGGTCTCCCGGTCGGGCGCCCGAACGGGCCACGATCACTTTCCGAAGCGCTTCACCCAAGACCGTGACGTTGATGACGAATCCTTTCCTCGAACTGCACGTATCGCCGCCGACGAGCACTGCCCCGAACTTCTTCAGGCAGGCGTTGACGCCCCGGTAGAATTCGCCGATGTCTTCGACGGTGAGAAATGGCGGTATCCCCAGCGCCGTCAGGCAGAAGCGGGGAACGCCGCCCATGGCCGCGATATCGCTCAGGTTCACGGCCGCGGCCTTCCATCCCAGGGAGTACAGATCGGTGGTCGTGAGGTCGAAGTGGACGCCTTCGATCAGCATGTCGGTGGTGGCAAGGAGCGTGGAGGAAGGAGAAAGCAAAAGCGCCGCAGCATCGTCTCCGATGCCGATCGGCGCTCGCTTCGCGTTGCGGGGCGTGGTCTTCCCGATCCTGTCGATCAGTCCGAATTCACCAAGGTCGGATATTTTCATGTTCATGATCACCACAAAGACACAAAGGCACTAAGTTTTTCGAAGCAGGAACGTCCTTCGTGTCTTAGTGCCTTAGTGGCAAGCTAACGCTTTTGTTTATCGTCTTCTGCCTGCGGTCTGTTGTCTTTCTTCTGACTACTGGCTCCTGTCTTCTGTCTCCTGCTTTATCAATGCGTCGCCCGCGATCTGCCGGGCTTCTTCCCGCGAACTACGCGGCGTGGCAGCTTTTTCTTATTCAGCGCGGTCCGAAACACATCGTCCATGGTCTCGGCCAGGACGAAATTCATGCCCTTCCGGATCTCCTTGGGGATGTCGTCAAGGTCCTTCTCGTTCAGTTTGGGAATGATAACGGTCGTGATCCCCGCCCGCCGTGCTGCAAGCGTCTTTTCCTTAAGGCCGCCGATCGGCAGGACCCGGCCCCGCAAGGTGACCTCGCCGGTCATGGCCAGGTTCTTCCGCACCGGCTCGTTCGTAAAGACCGATGCCAGCGCAGTGGCCATGGTGACGCCGGCAGAGGGGCCGTCCTTCGGGATGGCCCCCGCTGGAACATGGATGTGCACGTCGGTCTTGCCGAAACGTTCGATGTTGATTCCCAGTTCGGTCGCCCGGGAACGCACATAGGTGAGCGCCGCGTGGGCGGACTCCTTCATCACGTCGCCCAGCTGGCCGGTGAGGGTGAGCGTGCCCTTGCCCCGCATCGTGGTCGCTTCTATATAAAGGACGTCGCCGCCGGTCTCGGTCCAGGCGAGGCCCGTCACCACGCCGATCTCGTCCTTCGTCCGCTCCGCCTCTGGCAGGAACTTGGGAACACCGAGGTATTTGTGCAGGTTTGCCGTCGTGATCGTGAACTGGCCGGTCTCACCCTCGGCGATTTTTCGCGCCACCTTGCGGCACAGATGTCCGATCTCCCGCTCGACGTTCCGCACACCCGCTTCCCGGGTATACTCCTCGATGATCTTGAGTATCGTCTTGTCCGGAATGACGATGTTCTTTTCGGTGACCCCGTGCTCCTTCAACTGTCGCGGGACCAGATAGCTTTTCGCAATGCCCAGTTTCTCATGCTCCGAATACCCCGACAACCGGATGATCTCCATCCGGTCCTTGAGCGGAGACGGGATGGGGTCCGTCATGTTCGCCGTGGTGATGAACATCACGTTGGACAGGTCGAAGGGCATCCCGATGTAGTGGTCGCTGAACGAGTTGTTCTGCTCCGGGTCCAGCACCTCCAGGAGCGCCGCCGATGGGTCGCCCCGGAAGTCCGCGCCGATCTTGTCGATCTCATCCAGCATGAATAAAGGATTGTTCGAACCCGCGGTCTTGATGCTCTGGATGATCCTGCCCGGCAGCGCCCCCACATAGGTCCTGCGGTGGCCGCGGATCTCGGCCTCGTCCCGCACGCCGCCAAGCGAGATGCGCACGAACTCCCGTCCCAGCGATCGTGCGATGGACTTGCCAAGCGACGTCTTGCCGACGCCGGGCGGTCCCACGAAGCACAGGATCGGCCCTTTCATCTTTTCCTTCAGCTTGCGTACGGCGAGGTATTCAAGTATCCGCTCTTTCACCTTCTCGAGGTCATAGTGGTCCTCTTCGAGGATCTTTTTGGCGGCCTTGAGGTCGAGGTTGTCCTTGGTCGACTTGCTCCAGGGAAGCTCGGCAAGCGTCTCGATGAAGGTCCTGGTCATGGAGGCCTCGGCCGCATCGGGATGCATGCGTTCGAGGCGCCGAAGCTGCTTCTCGGCCTCTTTCATGGCCTTCTCCGGCATCTTGGCTTCCTTGATCTTGTCCCTCAGTTCGCGGATGTCCTCGGACCGGTCGTCCGTGTCGCCCAGCTCCTTCTGGATCGCCTTGAGCTGCTCCCGGAGGAAATAATCCCGCTGGGTCTTGTCGATCTCGCCACGGACGTCCGCCTGGATCTTCTGCTGCATGGACAGCAGCTCGATCTCCTTGCCCAGGGCCTCGTTGATCCGCTTGATCCGCTGCAGGGGGTCCGTGATCTCCAGGATCTCCTGCGCCTGCTCGACCTTGAGCCCCATGTTCGCCACGGCCAGGTCGGCAAGCTTCCCGGGATCGTCCACGTTCTCGATGACCACCATGATGTCGGGAAGGATCACCTTACCGAAGGACACGAGCTTCTCGATCTGCTCCTTGACGTTCCGCATCAGCGCTTCAAGCTCGATGTTGACCGGCGCCGGAGCATCGGGGAAGGTCTTGATCTCGACAAGGTAAAAGGGTTCCTTTTGCACGAATTTCGCGGTCTTCGCGCGCGACACTCCCTGGACCAGGATCTTGATCCTGCCGTCGGGAAGCTTCAACATCCGCATGATCACCCCGACGGTCCCCATGGAATACAGGTCGGAAGGCGTCGGGTTCTCCACGTTGATGTCCTTCTGGGAGGCGAGAAAGATCATCCGGTTCCCTTCCAGCGCCGTCTCGATCGCCTTGATGGACATTTCGCGCCCCACGAACAGGGGAAGCACCATGTAGGGGAAGACCACGATGTCCCGGATGGGGAGCAGCGGGATCTTCTTGGGGATCTCTATGGACTGCTGAAGGTCGGTGCTTTTCGGTTCGGTCTTTGCCAAAATGGTCTCCTCTGACAACGTCCGCGGTATATGATCGCACGCGGGACGCCGCCGTGAACTCGTCACAATTTCAATTTTTGCAGATAGCTTCGAAACTCAGTTCCGAACTCGGCGTTCTTCAGGCCGAACTCCACGGTGGCCTTGAGGAATCCGAGCTTGTCGCCCGCATCGTACCGTTTTCCCTTGAACTCGTAGGCGTAGATCGGCTGCTTTTCCATGAGCAGACGGAGCCCGTCGGTCAGCTGGATCTCGCCGCCCTTTCCCGGTTTCGTGCGCTCCAGCGCGGGAAAGATCTCCGGTGTCAGGATGTAGCGCCCGATGATGGCGAGGTTGGACGGTGCATCTCCGGGAGCGGGTTTCTCAACCAGGTCCTTCACCAGATAGATGCCGTCGTCGATCTTTTTGGCGTCAATGATGCCGTACTGACTTGTCTGCGACCGGTGCACCTTCTGGATGGCAAGGATGGTTGCCGGATACCGCCGGTACACGCCCATCATCTGCTGAAGGACCGGCGTTTCGGCGTCAATGACGTCATCACCCAGGAGCACCGCGAAGGGGTCATTGCCCACCACCCGTTTCGCCATGAGCACGGCGTGTCCCAGACCGAGCGCCTTCTTCTGCCGGATATAGCAGAACGTCACCAGGTCGGCGATGCGCTGGATCTCGGACAGGATCTTGTGCTTCCCCTTGGCCTTGAGCTCCTCCTCGAGCTCGAAGGCCACATCGAAGTGGTCCTCGATGGCGCGCTTGCCGCGGCCCGTGATCAGCACCACCTCTTCGATCCCCGATGAGACCGCTTCCTCCACCACGTACTGGATGAGCGGCTTGTCCACCAGCGGCAGCATCTCCTTGGGAGACGCTTTGGTCGCCGGCAGGAACCGCGTCCCGAGGCCCGCGGCGGGGAACACGGCCTTCGTGATCTCTTTCGTCACATCCATCTCCTTGCGAGACATCACCAACGAACGTATTCTAGGGTACGAGGTGGGAAAAGTCAAGAACGGAGCGCCGGCAGCGGCCACGCTACTTGGGGATCGGCACGCTCCCCATGATATATTTGAGGTCGTCATCGTCGAACCGGAGGCCGACGCCGGCGAACCCGGCGGCGCGGGATGAGTTCAGGAAATTATCATATCCGGCATTCACGAATACCACCTTGCCGATGTTCCAGGTCGCCGTTGCCTTCATATGCGCGTTGTCGTTCTTCGGCTCCGTACTGTTGAAGTTCCAGGCGTCGAGGCTGAACTTGATCCGGTCGTCCAGGACGAAGTAATCGGCGCCAATGCCTCCCTTGGACTCTATGAGGCCCAGACGGATCGCAAGATTGCCCCAGCGTTTGGCGAACTCCACGCTGAAGCGGAGCTTGTCCTCGTAGGTCTCGCTGGTCGTCGTGGTCCCCGGCGGCGAAGTGACCGACTCGGTCCTCGTGTATTTCGCGTAGGGATCGGAGACGATCTCGGCAATGTAGTACTGGTCCAGCTTGGGTTTCAGTTCCAGCGTAAAGTAGCTCTTCGATTTGGGGAACATATACTCGTTCCGGAAGGCAATGGTCGTCTTGAGCCGTTCGACCTTCGACACGTAATCGCTCAATCCCTTGGCGGCGCTGTCGATGTTGCTGTACATGCTGTCCTCGTTCACGAGCTTGCCCAGGGTCCCTTCGCCGCGGTCGATCCGCTTGGTGATATTATCAATGGACGCCAGGGCCATCTCGGCGCTCTTGGACGCCTCGCGGACATTCTCCATGGTAACCTTCAGATTGTCCTTATTATCATTCACCATGCCGTTCAGGTTCTGGACCAGTTCGTTGAGGCGCACGACCAGTTCGCTCCCGTCGCCGCGCAGGGCGTAGGAGAAATCCTTGATGTTCGCCGTGGTCTGACGAAGGTCATGGAGGATGTCTTCCATGGACTTTTCCCCGCGCTGGCTGCCGAAGACGTTGCGGAGCGATCCCGTCACCTGCTTGATGTCGTCGGCGATGGCCGAAAGCTTGGTGATCAGCTGGTCCGTGTCGCTCGAGGCGACCGACCGCTCGATGCGGTCCCCGTCCTTATAGAAGCCTGAACGCTCCTGCCCGGCCTGTCCCGGTTCTACCCGGTGCTGCGGGGGAATAAGGTCCACGTACTTGTCTCCCAGCAGGCCCATGGTCTTGACGGCGGCCTCGGACCCCTTCGGGATCTTGACACCGGGGTCGATGCGCAGGATGACCCTTGCCTTGCTGTCTTCCAGTTCCACGACCTCCACGGTCCCGACCTGGACGCCGGCCATGCGCACCGCGGCCTTGAGATCGAGGCCGGAAACCGTGTCGAACGTCGCCGCGACCTTGTAGCCTTCCGGCTTGCCGAAATCGAACTTGCCGACCATCATGGTCATCCAAAGGAGGATGACGGAGCTCCCCAGGACCAGCAGGCCGACCTTCGCTTCTGCACTCAAATTGTTCATTGCGACTCCGGTAATGAATGATCAGGCATCGATAATTCACGCATTATGCCAATTTTGGTCCGCAAACTCAATCCTTTATTATTCATCAAAAAGAGAACCAACCTTTGACACTGATCACTGCTGAGAACGGCCATGATAACGGCGGATACTTCAGAACCGAAGCGTCCCTGATCTCATCCGCCTTTATCCGTTTTTCTATCCGCTTCTTCCGTGTCAAAGATGTGTATCTACTGCCGTTCTGCTGTACTCCGTTTCTTCAGTCCGCCGTGATCGGCCCCACTGCGCTGCCGGTAATGAACTGCTTCACAATGGGATTCGACGTGCCCCTGATCTCGTCGGGTGTTCCGGTCTCCTGGATCTCGCCCTTGTACAGCATGGCGATCCGGTCCGAGATCTTGTAGGCGCTGAACATGTCGTGGGTGATGGCAACCGATGTCACGCCCAGCTTTTTCCGGAGGTCTACGATCAGGTCGTTGATCGCGTCCGCCGTGATCGGATCGAGGCCGGTGGTCGGCTCATCGTACAGGATGATCTGCGGGTCCATCGCGATGGCCCGCGCGAGCCCTACGCGCTTTTTCATGCCGCCCGAGAGGTCCGACGGCATCTTGTCCTCGACCCCTTTGAGCCCGACAAGGGCCAGTTTCTGCGTTGTCACGTCCCGGATCTCCTTGTCGGACATCTTCGTATGCTGTTTCAGGCCGAAGCCCACGTTCTCCCAGACCGTGAGCGAGTCGAAGAGGGCCGCTCCCTGGAACAGCATGCCGAACTTCTTCCGCACATCGTTCAATCCCCGTTCATCGAGGTTGTTCAGGACCTCGCCGTCCACCTTTACCTCTCCCCGGTCCGGGAACAGCAGGCCGATGATGTGCTTGATCAGCACGCTCTTGCCGCTGCCGCTCCCTCCGATAACGGTCATGCTCTCGCCTTTTTCCACGGTGAGGTTCACACCGCGGAGCACCTGGTGGCTGCCAAAGCCCTTACAGAGGTTGGTGATCTCTATCATCGCCATGGCGTCACCACAGGAGCGCCGACAGAAAATAATCGAGGATCAGGATCAGCATGCACGACACCACGACGGCGCCTGTCGTCGCCTTGCCCACGCCCTCCGCGCCGCCCTCGGTGTTGAAACCCTTGTAGCAGCCGATGAGCCCCACCACGGCGCCGAACACCAGGGACTTGATGAGGCCGTACCAGATGTCCGACATGGTCGTATTGTTGATGCTCTGGTTCATATAGGTCGTCGGATTGGTTCCCAGCACCTTGACACCCACGAAGTAGCCCCCCAGGATGCCGATGTACATGCCCAGCGCGGAAAGGAAGAACATCATGATGGTGCTCGCGAGGAACCGCGGCACGACCAGGTACTTCATCGGGTTCGTGGCGAGCGTGTAGAGGGCGTCGATCTGCTCGGTCACCCGCATGGTGCCCAGCTCGGCCGCCATGGAAGCACCGGCCCGGCCCGCCACCATGAGCCCGGTAAGCACCGGCCCCAGCTCCCGGGTCATGGAGAGCGAAACCACCGCGCCGATGAGCGACTGAGCGCCGAACCGCTTGAATCCCGTATAGCTCTGGAGCGCAAGCACCATGCCCGTGGAGATCGCCGTGGTCAGCACCACGGGGACCGAGTTCACGCCGATCTGCTCCATCTGCTTCAACAGGTTCTTGAGATAGAACGGCCTGCTGAAGGTCCAGCGAAAGGTCTGTCCGCAGAAGATGATGACCGCACCCATCTCGCGGAGGAGGGCCATGGTCTTATTGCCGATCAGTTCCAGCAGTTTATTTATCATAGATATTCACTCAACGTTTAATGTTCAATGTTCAAGGTAACGACATACGCTTCAGCTCACTTGACCGCTGTCACGTTAAACGTTGAACCTTCAACTTTGAACCTGTTTAATGATTCTCGGCACCCTGCCGGAGATCCCGCAGAGCACCTCGTAGGCGATCGTGCCGGTCTTCGCGGCGATGTCGTCGGCCGTGATCCGTTCGTTCCCGCTGCTGCCGATGAGCACCGCCTCGTCTCCCGCCGCGACGCCCGGAACTTCGGTAACGTCCAGCATGGTCATGTCCATGCACACCCGCCCCGCGACCGGTACGCGCTTGTCCCGTACGATCGCTTCTCCCCGGTTGGAGAGGCCGCGGCTGTACCCGTCGGCATAACCGATGGGAATGGTGGCGATAAGGCTCTCCCGTTTCGTCACAAAGGTCCTGCCGTAGCTGATGGGGACGCCGGCCGGCACCTTCTTGATATAGGCGATGCGCGTCACCAGCGAGAGCACCGGCCGGACATCGGCGGCAGCCCCGCTCTCCAGCGGATCATACCCGTAGAGCATCAGGCCCGGCCGGACCATGGTCAGGAGCGCCCGGTCGTATTCCAACACTGCGGCGCTGTTGGCCGCGTGGCGAAGCGGAATGGTTATCCCTTTTTTGTCCAGTGAGCCGATCAGCGCTTCGAACCGGTCCAGTTGGTTCGTAGCGAACTTCTTATCCCGGAGGTCGGCGTCGGCAAAATGGGTCATCAACCCTTCTACAACGATGCCGGGGAACTTGCTGATGGTCTCGATGAACTGAACAGCCTCTTCGGGCGATACGCCGATCCTGCCCATGCCCGTGTCGATCTTCACGTGCACCGGGACCGCTTTTCCCGCATTGCCTGCGGCGTCCGACAGCGCCTTCGCGACCGGGAGCGTATACACGACCGGAGTGAGGTTCGCCCCGACCAGTGCTTCTGCCTGTTCGGGAAAGACCGGCCCTATGACAAGGATGGGAGTGGTGATGCCGGCGTCCCGGAGGTTGCTCCCCTCCTCCACCAGCGCAACGCCGAACATATGGGCGCCGAGCCCCGCCAGATGACGGGCAACGGGGACCGCGCCGTGGCCGTAGGCCTGGGCCTTGACCACAGCCAGGACCTTCCGCCCGCCGATCCGCCGCGTCACTTCTCCATAATTATGGGTAAGGGCATGCAGATCGATCTCCGCCCGCGTCGGTCGGTCGGAAGGGCGCGCAGCCCCGGAAACAATGGGCGAGCAGACATACTCCGCGTCAGTGTATGGTGCTCTCATTTATCTCCTCGAAGGAATTGGTTGCGGGCAATATCTCGATCTTGTCGAACGACTGGGCGCAGTCCATGCAATCCCAGTGGTGGATGGTCCAGAATTCAAAATCCAGTTCAAGGCTGTAGTCGTCGTCCTGGTACAGGTTCGTGCCGCCGCAGTACGGGCACATGATCGGTTCCATGATCAGCCTCCGATCTTCATCCTCCAATGCTCCCGGATGAAGATCACGCAAACACGCGAATTCACGGAAACTTTAGCACAGAGAGGTGTGATTTGCAAAATGTTTTTTGATCGGGACCATGCTGTTGCGTCATGGTTGAGGTCCGCGTTCCCTGACCTTGCGCTCCCGGAGATACATCTATCGTATGCATACTTGGCAGATACTACCCTCGCCCCTGAGTACCGGATGGTGAGCCGGTTGCCTTTTTTCCCGCCTCTTTATCTTTACAATCACCCTATGCCTTTGCTATAATGAGCGCCGTGTGGTCAAGCACCGACGCAGTTCTCCGGAGAGCGTTGGCTGATAATTTATTATTCTCACTATACGGGGGTAAGGATCATGAAAGTACGGGACCTGCTGGATTCAAAAGGGAAAGATATCGTGTCCATTGACGTTAACAGTTCTGTCGATGATGCCATACGTTCCATGAACGCCCGGAAGATCAGCGCCATCATGGTGACCGAGCAGGGCAAGACCGTGGGGATCTTTACGGAACGCGACGTCGTACGGAGCTATATCACCTCGGGCGGCAAGAGCTTCAAGGATGCCAAGGTCAGGGACGCCATGGTGACGAACCTCATCGTGGCCGTGCCGGACGATGAACTGGCCGATATCAGCTCGATCATGGTCGAGAAGAACATTCGTCATCTGCCCGTGCTGGACAACGGCAGGGTCATCGGCATGCTGTCCATCCGCGACATCATCCAGACCCAGGTCAAGAAGCTCACCGCAGACCTTCACTACCTTCGCGATTATATCGCGGGCTGATCAAGCCCGGTCCATCCGCGGCATGACATCATCCGTCGGCAGGGTCAAAGGACCATGCCGCCGGTCCTGTTATCTGCCCTTTTCCCCCTGCCACGTTCCTTTTCGTAACATTTTTTCATTGCAATAAGAATTTCCTGTGGTATTATTTATCGGTTTATAAATTTTACTTATGAAAAACACACTTACAGATCTCCTTAAAAATTACCGCGAAACGGGAGGCAATATCATCTCCCTGCTCCAGGAAACACAGGAGGCCTTCGGGTACGTCCCTAAGGAAGCGGTTCTGTACTTTTCAGACGAACTGGGCATTTCGCCCAGCCGCTTCTACGGCGTGGCAACGTTCTACTCCCAGTTCCGCCTGAAACCTCGCGGCAAGCACATCGTTACCGTGTGCTGCGGGACCGCCTGCCACGTCCAGGGGTCCGAGCGTCTGCTGAACAGCGTCAAGCTCGAACTGAAGCTCTCCGGTGAAGCGGACATGACCGAGGACGGCATGTTCACCCTCGAGAAGGTCAACTGCGTCGGCGCCTGCGGCATCGCACCCGTAACGATCATCGACAAGAAGGTCCACGGCAAGGCTGTTTCGGACAAGATCGTCCGGGAGATCCGCGCCATCAAGGTTCCCCATGATGCAAAGAAATAACATCGAGATACGGGTCTGTATGGGCACGGGCGGCGTCGCGTCGGGCGGCACCGAGGTCCTCGCAGCCTTCCGGCAGGAGGTTGCGGCCTCGGGTATCGCCGCAAGCGTGAAGGAGCACTGTTCGACCCACCAGGTCGGATGCCGGGGACTGTGCGCCAAGGACGTGCTCGTCGACGTGGCCATCGACGACGAAAAGGTCACCTACCAGTTCATCAAGCCGGACATGGTCCCTCGGATCGTCAAGGAACACCTGCTCGAGAACAAGCCGGTGGACGAGTGGCGGGTCGGCGAGGACTACGACCGGTTCAACCAGAAGCAGATCAAGGTCGTCCTTGCCGACTGCGGACGCATCGACCCCGAAGAGATCGACGCGTACATCGCCATCGGCGGCTACGAGGCCGCGCGCGATGTGCTCAACAACTGGTACCCCGAAGAGGTCATCACGGAGATCAAGCAGTCAGGCCTCCGGGGCCGCGGCGGCGCGGGGTTCCCCACGGGCCTCAAGTGGGAGCTTGGCAAGAAGGCGCCGGGCGACGTCAAGTACATCATCTGCAACGCCGACGAGGGAGACCCGGGCGCGTTCATGGACCGCGCCGTCATCGAGGGCAATCCCCACTCGGTCATCGAGGGAATGCTCATCGGCGCCTACGCCATCTGCGCGCACCACGGCTATGTATACATTCGGGCCGAATATCCCCTTGCCGTCGAGCGTCTCAAGCGTGCCCTCACGCAGGCGCGGGAGCGCGGGTTCCTCGGCAACCGGCTCTTCGGCTCCAATTTCGATTTCGACATCAAGGTCAAGCTCGGCGCCGGCGCCTTCGTCTGCGGCGAGGAGACCGCGCTCATCGCTTCCATCGAAGGCCAGCGCGGCATGCCCCGCCCCAAGCCACCGTTCCCGGTGAACAAGGGTCTGTGGCAGCGGCCCACGGTCATCAACAATGTCGAGACCCTCGCCAACATCCCCGCCATCATCCGGAAGGGCTGCGGCTGGTACGCATCCTACGGCACCGAGAAATCGCGCGGCACCAAGGTCTTCGCCCTCACCGGGAAGATCAGGAATCCCGGCCTCATCGAGGTCCCCATGGGGATCACGCTCCGGGAGATCGTCGAGGATATCGGCGGCGGCATCGCGGGCGGCAAGGCGCTTAAAGCCGTCCAGACCGGCGGCCCTTCGGGCGGCTGCATCCCCGCGAGCATGCTGGACCTGAACGTGGACTACGAGTCCCTGGCCAGGGTCGGGTCCATCGTCGGCTCCGGCGGCATGATCGTCCTCGATGAGGACAACTGCATGGTGAACATGGCCCAGTACTTCGTGAAGTTCACCCAGGAGGAGTCCTGCGGGAAGTGCGTCCCCTGCCGCGTCGGCACCAAACGGCTGCTCGAGATCCTGGAGCGGATCACCAAAGGTCAGGGCAGGGAGGACGATATCGAGCGGCTCGAGACGCTCTCCGGGGGAATCCGGAACATGTCGCTCTGCGGCCTCGGCCAGACCGCCCCGAACCCGGTGCTCAGCACCATCAAGTATTTCCGCGAGGAATATGAGGCCCACATCCGGGACAAGAAGTGCCCGTCCAAGGTGTGCAAGGCCCTGCTGGTCTACAGCATCGATGAGAAGCTCTGCAAGGCCTGCGGCTCCTGCCTCCGTGCCTGTCCCGCCAAGGCCATCACCGGAGAAAAGAAGGTGCCCCACAAGATCGACCAGGCCAAGTGCGTCAAATGCGGGAGCTGTTTCGACGTCTGCAAGTTCAAGTCGGTAATGAGGGATTAATGATAAACGCCAAATTTCAAGCACCAAATATCAAATAATCTCCAAGTTCCAATGTCTCAAATTTTGAAATTCGATAATTGGGATTTATTTGTGATTTGAAATTTGGTATTTTTCGTTCTCTGCGTCCTCTGCGGTAAAATGATCTTTCCCGGTGTACGAGGTAGCCATGGTATCGCTTACCATCAACAATAAGAAGGTCTCGGTCCCCGAGGACTTAACCATCCTCGAAGCGGCGAGCAGGAACGGGATCAAGGTCCCCACGCTCTGCCATCATCCCCAGCTCACTCCTTTCGGAGGCTGCCGTCTCTGCGTCGTCTCCGTGAAGGGCATGCCCAAACCGGTCGCATCGTGCACCACGACCGTCTCCGAGGGCATGGAGGTCACCACCTCGACGCCGGAGATCGAGGACCTGCGAAAGCTGGTGCTGGAGCTTATCCTGTCCGATCACCCCAACGACTGCATGACCTGCGAGGCCACGGGCAGCTGCGCCCTGCAGGAGCTCGCGTATGCCTACGGCGTCCGGGGAGAGGCCTACCCCGGCGAGCGGCGCGTCTACGCCAAGCGCGACGGGAATCCCTTCATCGAGCGGGACATGGAAAAGTGCATCCTCTGCGGCCGGTGCGTCAAGGTGTGCGACGAAGTGCAGGGCGTCGAGGCCCTCGATTTCACCTACCGTGGGTTCCGCTCCAAGATATGCCCTTCCTACGAGGACGACCTGGACTGCGAATTCTGCGGCCAGTGCGTCTCGGTCTGCCCCACCGGCGCGCTCACCGGCAAGCAGTGGGCCCGCAGGGGCCGCTACGAGGGAGTCCGGGAAGTTGACACGACCTGCCCCTACTGCGGCACAGGCTGCACCCTCACGACCCACGTGAAGGGGAACGAGATCGTCCGGGTAAGCTCGAAGCCATGGACGCCGAACGAAGGCTGGCTTTGTGTCAAGGGCCGGTTCGGCTATAAGTACGTAAGCAGTCCCGACCGCCTTACCAAGCCCCTTATCCGGAGGGCCAGCGGTGAGTTCGAGGAGACCTCCTGGACTGCAGCGCTGGAATACACTGCGGCATGGTTCAAGAAGATCCGGGAAAAGCACAGCGCGGACGCCATCGGCGGCCTTTCGTCCGCACGCTGTACCAATGAGGAGAACTACCTCTTCCAGAAGTTCATGCGCGCGGGCGTCGGCACGAACAATGTCGACCACTGCGCCCGACTCTGACACTCCCCCACGGTGGCCGGTCTGGCCGCCATCTTCGGTTCCGGTGCCATGACGAACTCCATCCGGGAGATCGAAGGCATGGAGGTCATCTTCATCATCGGCTCCAACACCAAGGAGACCCACCCCGTCATCGCGAACAGGATGATCAAGGCGTACCGCAAGGGCGCGAAGATCATCGTGGCCGACCCGCGCACGGTCCCCATGGTGAAGTTCGCCGAGGTGTTCCTCAAGCTGCGCCCGGGCACCGACATCGCCCTGCTGAACAGCATGGCCCATGTCATCGTGAAGGAAGGCCTGCAGAACGACGCGTTCATCCGGGAGA
Source organism: Nitrospiria bacterium (assembly GCA_919902495.1). Taxonomy (GTDB): domain Bacteria; phylum Nitrospirota; class UBA9217; order UBA9217; family UBA9217; genus JAAXXJ01. Next base: position 4,068 of record CAKKRC010000093.1, on the reverse strand, counting down.
AGACCGAAGGGTTCGAGGCCTGGAAGAACTCGTTGGAAGAGTTCACTCCCGCGAAGGCCGAGCAGATCACCGGGGTGCCAAAGGCCGACATCATCAAGGCGGCGAAGATGTACGGCGGTTCCCGCAAGGCCGGGATCTTCTACACCATGGGCATCACCCAGCACACCTGCGGCACGGACAACGTGCGCACCATCGCCAATCTCGCGACGCTCACCGGGAACATCGGCCGGGAGTTCACCGGGGTGAATCCCCTGCGCGGCCAGAACAATGTGCAAGGCGCGTCCGACGCGGCGTGCCTGCCGAACGTCTATCCGGGATATCAGAAGGTCGACCTCCCCGAGGTGCGCCGGAAGTTCGAGCAGGCCTGGGGCGTCCCGCTCCCGCCCAAACGTGGCCTCTACGCCACAGAGATGATGAACGCCGCAGTGGACGGCAGCCTGAAAGCGCTGTACATCATGGGCGAGAATCCCATCCTGACCGATCCCAACCAGCACCACACCATCAAGGCGCTCGAGAACCTGGAGTTCCTCGTTGTGCAGGACATCTTCATGACCGAGACCGCGCGCCATGCCCACGTCGTGCTCCCGGCGGCATGCTCCTTCGAAAAGGAAGGGACCTTCTCCAACACCGAGCGGCGCGTCCAGCGCGTGCGCAGGGCGGTCAGCCCTCCCGGCGAGGCCCGCGACGACCTTTCCATCATCATGGAGCTGTCGACTGCCATGGGGTATCCCATGGACTACCGCTCGCCGGAACAAGTGTTGGAGGAGTTCGGCCGGCTCTGGCCCGCCCTTGCCGGCATCACGTATGACCGCATCAAGTCACGGGGGATCGCCTGGCCATGCCCGACGAAGGACCATCCAGGCACCGAGTTCCTGTACAAGGACGGATTCGCCAAGAAGGTCCCCTTTGTGCCAATTGCCTACAATCCGCCAGACGAGGTCGTGTGCGAAAACTACCCCTTCGTGCTCACCACGGGCAGGAACCTGTTCCAGTACCATTCCGGCTCCATGTCCAGACGCGTCGGTGCCATCGAAGAGCATGCCGGCGAGGCCTATGTGGAATTGAATCCCGCGGACGGCGGCAAGCTCGGGATCGCGAACGGGGAGATGGTGAAAGTGAGCTCGAGGCGCGGAGATGTGGAGATCAAGGCGCGGTTCACGCGGCGGGTATCGGAAGGGACGGTCTTCATCCCCATGCACTACCGCGAAGCGGCGGCCAACGTGCTTACGAACGACGCACTTGATCCCGATGTCATGATCCCTGAGTTCAAGGTCTGCGCGGTGGAGATCGTGCCGTTGGAGAAAAAGGCCGCCAAGGAAGTCACGGCAAGCGCAAAATAGTTCCCGCCGACAGGGACACAAAGCAAAGAGGCAGCGAAATCGCTGCCTCTTTTTTTTACAATGCATGCTTCGCCGAGGAACTACTCTTCGTCCGGCACCTCATAGTACTTGTTCACGGCGTCCGGGTCCATATAGGGGTTCGAAGGCTTGCCTGCCTTGGTCAAATACTCCGAGCTGAAGGCCGGGATCACCCCGGTGGTCCCGTTGTCCGGCGTCATCATGAAGCGATAGGACACGAGCTGGCCATATTTGTCCATCATGTGCTGCCAGCCTTTCTTGAAGGGCGCGCAGTCGTTGTTATAGCAGACCCAGAGAAAAGTCGTACCCCAGTCAAGATTGCGCGCATCCATCTTCTCCATCACCGCTTTGCAGTGGGGGCAGGTCGGCGCTTCTTTTATCTTATAGTCTGTTTCCATCGTTATACCCTGGCTCCTCCGGAACGTAATGGCAGGATTATACGACTCCGGCAGACCGTAATGCAACAGCGAACTTAGTAATTCTCCGCAGCCAGCTCGAAATGGGCCTTCGGATGGAGGCAGGCGGGACAGAGATCAGGCGCTTCAAGCCCTTCATGGAAATGCCCGCAGTTCCGGCACTTCCAGACCGCTGGCTTGTCCTTTTTGAAGACCTTCCCCTTCTCAACGTTCTCCAACAGTTTCCGGTAGCGCTTCTCGTGCTGCACCTCCACCTTGGCGATCGCGCGGAACGCCGCCGCCGCCTCCTTGAACCCCTCTTTCTCGGCAACATCGGCAGATCCGGGATAGAGCTTCGTCCACTCCTCATGCTCCCCTTCGGCCGCTGCCTTCAGGTTCTCGGCAGTGGTCCCGATGCGGCCCGCCGGGAAGGTCGCCGTGAACTCCGCCATGCCGCCCTCGAGGAACTTGAAGAAACGCTTGGCGTGTTCCTTCTCGTTGTCCGCGGTTTCGAGGAAGAGCCCCGCTATTTGCTCGAATCCATCTTTCTTTGCCGCGCTCGCGAAGTAGGTGTAGCGGTTCCTGGCCTGCGATTCGCCGGCAAAGGCCGCCAGCAGGTTCTTCTCGGTCTTCGATCCTTTGAGATTCATCATAACCTCCATTACACAAGATTAATGCAACGACAAAAGTCAAACCTCACTAACCACTGGCGGCTTCGCCGCACACGGTAAAACGGAGAAGAGAACAGATCTTAAAACAGTGTTTATCCGTGTGTTCCGACATTGTCGGGACCCGTGGTTACCTCGTCTTGATTTTTTGTCCCGTTACCTGTCAACCTACCTCATCATCCTCGCCATTTCCGCCCGTGCGATGAAAATATCGAGGCGGGCCAGGAGCCAGGCGCTGATGCGTTCCTTGATCCTCTGGAAAAGCGGCCGTTCTTTCCATTCCACCAGAGAAACCCGGTCGGCCTGCATCAGGTCCTCCTCGAAATCGGTACGGGCCTGGCGCGCCAGATCCTGATCGTCTACGACCGCCACCAGTTCATTGTTGATCCTGCCGCTCCGTATGTCCAGGTTCGCCGATCCGGCGATCACGACATCATCGATGATCGCAAGCTTGGCGTGCATCATTGCGGGCCGATATTCCCAGACCTCCATGCCGTCGCGGAGCAGCCTGCCGTACAGGCCCCGCGCCGCCCAACGGGCCACGGCCACATCGCTCCTCTGGGAGAACAGGAGCCGCACGCGCACCCCGCGCAGGACCGCCCGTTTGAGCGCCCGCAGGATCCTGCCGTGGGGATAGAAATACCCCATCGCAAGATCGATGCGTTGGCCGGCCCCCCCGATGAGCCGGCGATAGATGCTCCGCACCGGCTGTATGGGATCCTCCGGGCCGCTCTCGAGAAATCGCAGCGGACCGGATGCCGGCCGCTCGCGCGTTCTCCGGTCAGGGCGCATCGAGAGGACAACTTTGCGGAACGGCATTTCTGCCCGCGTCCACATCCGGTCAAAGGATATCCTCATCCGCTTCACCTCGCGGCCCGTGATCTCGAGGGCATTGTCCCGCCATCCCGGCTCGCCACGCGAACCCCGGAAGTACTCGTCGGCGATGTTGATGCCGCCGATAAAGGCGATGCGGTCGTCCACCAGCAGGAGCTTCCGGTGATTTCGGAAGAAGAACATGCCCCGCGATACCGGCCGGAACTGCCGCGCCATGCCGCCCGCGGTCCGAAGTTCGTCCCAGAAGGCTTCCGGAAGCGACCACGATCCCACGGCGTCCACCATCACCATGACCTGGACACCACGTTTGGCCGCGCTCACCAGACGCTCCCGGAACTCCCTCCCCGTCCCGTCATCAGCGAAGATATACATCTCGAGCCCGATGAAGGAAACGGCACGGTCGACGGCATCGTGCATCGCGGGAAAGATCTCGGGGCCGTTCTTGAGTAGGCGGACCTTGGTCATAGGGCAATAGAATTATTGCAAATTGGAAATTTCAAATTGCAGATTGTAAAATGGCTGACCAAAGGATCCGTGCCCATGCCCCACACTTTTGCGATTTCCAATTTTCAATCTGCAATTTCCAATCGAGAACGCGTCACGCGTTCTCGAACGTATACTCCACCTTTACCTTCATATCCTTGCGGAGCGAGTGGTACACCGAGCAGTACTTGTCCTGGGAAAGGGAAATGGCGCGTTCGATCTTCTTCGCCGTAAGGGCCGAGCCGGTGATCGTAATGACCATGTCGATGGCGGTGTAGTACTGGGGCGGCGTGGGGTTCCGCTCTCCCATGATGTCCATCTTGTAGGACT
>CAKKRC010000092.1 GCA_919902495.1 Nitrospiria bacterium | reverse complement strand
CTCGCCGGGATTCGGGCTGCTCATCGTGAGCAGGCGCAAGTTGCCGTCGCCGTCGAATCCGAAGCGCCGGCGGTCGCGCACGCGCACCTGGTCGATCACCACCTCGGCGCCGTCGCGCGCGTAGAGCAACTCGGACACGGCGTAGCCGTAGAACACGCCATAGAGCATCTTGTCGGTGACGCCGTCACACTTGATCGCCTTGAGCTGCTCTTCGAGCGACTCGGCGGCCTTCTTGTCGAACTCTTTCGGCTCCTCAAGGATGTCGACGCCGTTTTGCTCGAAATCGGTGAGCAGGTCTTACAAATCCGGACCGGCGGCCACGTCCTCGGGCAGCTCGATGTGGACCGCACCCGGCCGCTCGGCCTGGGCGTGCTTGAAAGCGTTCCGGAGCACCGTGGGAATGGTGCTGGGGTCGGCGATCGACTCGGCGCTCTTAGTGATCGGCTTCATCAGGCTTACAACATCAATGAGCTGGAAGCAGGCCTGCCAGTTGTCGCGGATCGCCTTCTGGCCCGTGATGGCGATGAGCGGCGCGCCGATGAGCTGCGCGTGGGCAATGCCGGTCACCAGGTTCGTGGCGCCGGGGCCGAGGGTCGCGAAGCAGACCCCCGCCTTGCCGGTGAGCCGGCCGTAGGTTGCAGCCATGAACGCTGCCGCCTGTTCGTGGCGTGTGAGGATGAACTTGATGCGCGACGTTCGCAGCGATTCGAGAAGATCGAGGTTCTCCTCGCCGGGCAGGCCGAAGATGTACTCGACGCCTTCCTCTTCCAGCTGCTTGACGAACAGGTCCGATGCTTTCATGAAATCTCCTGACGCAAAATTTTACCACGGAGGCACGGAGACAGGGAGAAAAACGAACAGCAACATCTTTGACACTGATTTGCACTGATAACGGCTATGATAACGGCGAATATATCATGTAGGGGCAAACCCTATGTGGTTGCCCTGAATAAAGGGCGGCCACGCAGGGCCGCCCCTGCAAATAACAAAATCCACTATCATTCTGATTTATATTTACTGCAATCTTTCAGATGCTCCTTAAGCAGCCCCCTCGCCACGTTCTTTTTACAGTGAGGACACGGCACACAGCACGGAACAGGGTGCTCCAGCAAGGCCCCCGGTTTATGACAAGGGCATTTGCATTTCCATCCCGGCACGTTTTCTTGTTTCGGTTCGTCTGTATTGATGTTCATCCGTGTGTATCCGTGTTCATCCGTGGTTACAATAGGTTCTCTCCGTGCCTCCGTGTCTCCGTGGTAGATGTTGATCATTCTTTTACAACTACCGTCTTGATGTTCACGAACTCCCTCAGCCCGTAATGGGACAGTTCCCTCCCCACGCCGGACTTCTTCACGCCGCCGAAAGGCAGCCGCGGGTCGGACCGCACCATGTCGTTGATGGCGACGAAGCCCGCATCGATCCGCTTCGCCATCCGTTCCGCGCGCTCCGTGTTCCTGCTCCAGATGGCCGCGCCGAGGCCGTACTCGGTGTTATTCGCCGCCCGCAGCGCCTCGTCCTCGCTCTTCACGACGACGATCGGCGCGATCGGCCCGAAGACCTCGTCGGCGAGCACTTTCATGTTCTGCGTTGCATTCAGCACCACGCAGGGCGAGAAGAACCAGCCTTTCGACAGGGGCTGCGGCAGCTCGACCGTCTTCGCCCCTTTCCGCTTCGCGTCCTTGAGCTGGGCCTTCAGGCCGTCGCGGATGTCCTTCCGCGCGACCGGGCCGATGTCGGTCGTCTCGTCCATGGGATCGCCCATCTTCATCTCCCGCAGCCGGGCGATGAAGTGTTTCGTGAACTCCTCGGCCACGTTCTCCATCACGATGAACCGCTTGGCCGCGATGCAGCTCTGGCCGCTGTTCACCATGCGCGCGTTGGCCGCGGTCCGGGCCGCCTTCTCAACGTCCGCGTCATCCAGGACAATGAAGGGGTCGGACCCTCCCAGTTCGAGCACGATGCTCTTGATCATCCTGCCCGCGTGGGCGCCGATCTCCTCGCCTGCCCGGTTGCTGCCGGTGAGCGCAACTGCGTCCACCAGGTCGTCATCGATCAGTTTCACGGTCGCCGCGGGATCGATCAGCAGGGTCTTGAACACGTTCTCCGGGAACCCCGCCTTCCGGAAGGCATCCTCGATGGCAAGCGCCGTCATCGGCACGTTCGACGCGTGCTTCAGCACGACCACGTTGCCCGCGCTGACGGACGGAACAGCCGCGCGGAAGACCTGCCAGAACGGGAAGTTCCAGGGCTCGATCGCGAGAATGATGCCCAGCGGTTCGAAGGCAACATAGCTCTTCTTCGCCTCCGTGGCGACCATCTCGGGAGCGAGGAAGCGCTCCGCGTTCGCGGCGTAGTAATCGCAGAGCGTGGCGCACTTCTCCACCTCGGCCATCGCGTCCTTGATGGGCTTGCCCATCTCCTTGGTGATCAGCTCGGCGTAGTTCCGCTTCTCCTGCCTCAGCACTTCTCCGAGGCGCTTCATGCGAGACAGGCGCTCCGTGATCGGCCTGTCGCGCCAATCCACGAACGCCTCCCGCGACCTGGCGATGATCGATTGCACCTCTTTGGGTGACATCGTCATGAACTCGTTCATCACCTCTTCGGTGTAAGGGTTGACCGACAGGATCCTGTTCCGGGAGGCTGCCACGGTCTTTTTCGACTTCACAGCACGGGCCTTGCCTGCCCGGGGCTTTGCGGCCTTCTTCTTCACGGTCTTTTTCGCTGACTTCTTCATTCTCTTCTTTTTCATTGCCACCCTCCACAGAAAACATCATCAAAAGGCTTTATCACGAATTACACGAATACTGCCGAATGACACGAATGCAATACGTGTAACAAGGGCATTAAATTCTTTGCGCCACAGAGGTTCCCGAGGACACCGAGAAAAACCAAAGACCCTATTACTGGGTATTTCTCTGTGGTTACTAAAGTGTTAACAGGAAGTTATTCGTGCCATTCGTCCATTCGTGACATTCGTGTTCCTCAGTTCAGTTCACTTCCGTTCTTCGATCGGCGTGTACGCGCACGTCTCCTTGCCGCAGTAGGTCCCCGTGTACTCCGACGAGGGCCGGTAGAGCGCCGGCTTCTCCCCATGGGCGTCGCCGAACTTCTCCTCGATGATATGGGATGTCCAGCCGGCGATCCGGGAAACGGCGAAGACCGGGGTCATCATGTCTTCCGGGATTCCCATCATGTGGTAGACCGGCGCGCTGAAAAAATCCACGTTGGGCTTGATCGTCGTCTTGCCCCGCCTGGCGAACTCGGCGACCGCGGTCTCCTCGATCTGCGTGGACAGGCGGCACCAGTGCTCTTGCCCCAATTTATTACCCAGCCTGAAGCACATGTTCTTCAGGAACCGCGCCCGCGGGTCCGTGGTCTTGTAGATCGCGTGGCCCATGCCCATGATCTTCCGGCCGTCGTCGAGCTGTTTCCGCACCCAGCCCGGGACATCACTCTCGTTCTTCAGTGCTTCGAGCATCTTCATGACCTGGGCGTTCGCGCCGCCGTGCAGGCTGCCCGACAACGCGCCGACGCCGGCCGCCACGCCGGCGTACAGGTGCGCCTGGGTAGACACCACCTCGCGGCAGGCGAAGGTCGACGCGTTGAACGAGTGGTCGGCGTGCAGGATGAGGGCCGTGTCGAGGTCCCTGGCAGTCTCGGCGTCAGGCCGCACGCCGGTGAGCTGCAGAAGAAAATTCGCCGTATGCGGCAGGGCCCGGTCTTCGGGCACGGGATCCTTCCCCTGGCGGATGCGGTGCCACGCGGCGATCACTGCCGGCACACGGGAGATGAGCCTGACCGCTTTCCGAAGGTTGGCTTCCCGGGAATCGTCGGCAAGGTCGGGGTCGGCCATGCCGAGCAGCGGTATCGACGCCTGCAGCACATCCATCGGCGCCGACGTCTTCGGCAGCCGCTGGAGCGCGTCCAGCACGAACCCGGGGACGGTCCGCGCCTCTCCAAGGCCTTTCTTGAACAGTTCGAGCTCCTCGGCGTTCGGCAGCCTGTCGTACAGGAGCAGGTACGCGGTCTCCACGAAGGTCGAGTGCTCCGCAAGCTGCTCGATCCGGAAACCGCGGTAGATGAGGATGCCGTTCGCGCCGTCGACGTCGCTGATGCGCGTGTCCGCGACCTTTACGCCGCGCAGGCCGATGTTCTTGGTGCTGCTCGTTTCCGCCATGATGACCCCCACCAACCGAGTTCATGATCTTTTTGCCACAGAGGGCACAGAGCTCACAGAGAAATGCCAAAATCAAGTTGTTTAGCTTTCCTCGGTGTCCTCGGAGTCCTCTGTGGCAAGAAGCGTACTTTTTACTTTGCCAGTTCTTCCTTCACAAAGTTCAGCGTCCCACCCGCCAGCAGGTGCTTTCTCTCATGGTCCGAGACGTCCAGCGCCGTCATGATGGTCCTGCCGTCCACCTGGACCGGGATCTCCCGGTCCCCCCGCTCGATGCGCTTCCGTACGTCGGAAAGGACGACCTTCGCTCCCTTCATGGTAGTATCAAAATCCGACGGGTCCTTGAAGGTGAGCGGCACAATGCCGAAGTTGCAGAGGTTGGACTTGTGGATGCGGGCGAAGCTCTTGACGATCTTGGCCCGTACTCCCAAATACCGCGGCGCGAGCGCCGCGTGCTCCCTGCTCGACCCCTGGCCGTAGTTCTCGCCGCCGATGACCACGACGTCGCCCCGCAGCCGGGACTCCTTCGCGAAGCCGGGGTCCACCGCAGAGAAGACAAAATCACTAATGGCCTCGATGTTCGAGCGGAGCGGCAGGACCTTGTTCCCCGCCGGCATGATGGCGTCCGTCGAGATGTTGTCCCCCACCTTCAGCACGACCTCCAGCGTCAGCGTATCAGGCAGGGCCGCGAGGACCGGCAGCGGTTTGATGTTCGGACCGCGGACGATATCGGTATTCCGGAGACTGTCAGACGGAAAGATGATGGACCTTTCATCTATTATATAGTTCTTCGGGTCTGCGATGGCCGGATAGCTCATTACCTTCGCGAGGTCCCGGGGGTCCGTGATGACACCCGTGATGGCCGCTGCCGTCGCTGTCTCGGGAGAGCAGAGATAGACCTTGTCGTCCTTCGTGCCGGACCGTCCGGGAAAGTTCCGCGGGAACGTCCGCAGGCTCACCTCGCCCGTGCCCGGCGCCTGGCCCATGCCGATGCAGCCCTGGCATCCCGATTCGTGCACCCTCGCGCCCGCTGTCAGGAACGTGATGAGACCGCCCTGCTGCGCCACGTTCTCGATCACCTGCCGGCTCCCGGGGTTCACATGGAAGTTCACGTCATTATGGACACGCCTGCCTTCGAGCATCTTCGCCGCCACCATGAGGTCGCGGAAGGACGAGTTCACGCTGCTGCCCACGATGGCCTGGCCCACCTTGATGCCGGCAACCTCGCGCACGGGAACGACACTTCCCGGCGACGACGGCTTCGCGATCAGCGGTTCGAGCTTCGACAGGTCGATCTCCGCATGTTCGTCGTACCCCGCGCCCTCGTCTGCCGCGAGCGGCGCCCAGTCCTTGCCCCTGCCCTGCGCTTCGAGATATTCCTTCGTCCGTTCGTCGGAAGGAAATATCGAGGTCGTAGCGCCGGTCTCGGTGCCCATGTTGCCGATGGTCTCGCGGTCCGTGGCGGAAAGGGACAGGACACCCGGTCCGTAGTACTCGATGATCCTGCCGACGCAGCCTTTTACATCATACCGCCGGAGCATCTCGAGGATCACGTCCTTGGCGCTCACCCAGTCGGGAAGCCTTCCGGTAAGTTTCACGCCGAGCACCTTGGGGCACGTCAGATGGTAGGGATAACCGGCCATGGCAAGCGCCACGTCGAGCCCGCCGGCGCCGATACCGAGCACCGAGACTCCCGCCGCTCCCGGCGTATGGCTGTCCGCGCCCAGGAGCGTCCTGCCGGGCACGCCGAAACGCTCCATGTGCACCTGGTGCGACACACCGTTGCCCGGCTTGCTGAAGTGGACGCCGAACCGCGCCGCCGCGGTCTGGAGGAACTTATGATCGTCGGCGTTCTTGTTGTCCGTCTGGAGGAGGTTGTGGTCAACATACTGGGCGGCGAGCTGAACCTTCACCCGGTCAAGCCCCAGCGCCTCGAACTCGAGCATGGCCAGCGTTCCCGTGGCATCCTGCAAGAGGGTCTGATCGATCGTGATGCCGATCTCTTCGCCGGATACCAGCCTGCCCTCTACGAGATGGGCCTCCAGAATCTTATGGGTAAGGTTCTTTTTCATGGCAGCAGTCCGACACCCCTCAATCAGGACTTCGACAATCCTGATTAAATTCTATCACCTTCCCAGCCGATGTCAACTGCATATGAACCTTAAAGCAGTACGTTATCGCGCAAAGCCGCAAAGCGCGCAAAGAGAACCGTGAATCAAAATATTTTCTGGTTTAAAACCAGAAGCAATCAGTGTTTAAGACTTTCTTTGCGTCCTTTGCGGCTTTGCGAGAGACGCCTTTTGGTTCTGGTATATGCGGGTTAGAATGAGCATCTTAACCGGCCACAGACAAGTTTTCTTGTCACCCCACGACCCTTGACCCTGATATGGTTGACAGTTGTCAAGGAGAAAACAGTGTCCCCGCCCCTCCA
>CAKKRC010000091.1 GCA_919902495.1 Nitrospiria bacterium | reverse complement strand
AGGATAGCAAGAGGTGAACGGTAATGTCACACCGCAGGACCTGACCCTAATGGGTACTGAAATATCCCGACAGGGCGATTGCCATCTGGAAGAAAATTGCCGAGTGGTTCATAGCCCAGACCAACGTCAACGCTTACGGCGAGGCGGTCACCTATCTCAAAAAAGCGCGAAAGACTCTTGACGGTCTTGGCAAATCGACCGATTGGGCCTTCTATCTTGCGAACCTGACCGAGCTGAACAAGAGAAAATCCCGGCTCGTGCAGATGCTTAAAGTCCTCAGTGAAAAGCCGATCCTTTCGAAAAGAGCATGAGATAGAATCCAGAATCACCGTGGTCGTTTCTTTATCCTTGCCATATCGTTGCATCAAACATCCTTCTCCCAATGTAGTTGCCGAATTGCCGATTAAACCCTTCCAGTCGCCGCTGCGCTCCTTCTGATCCCCTCTCAAAAGCAACAAACAAACCGCTCTCACTGCTTGACAATTGTCAGTACTGGGTATATCATACCCTATATGAAGGCCGAGTTGTTATTCCACCGGAAGAACATCGAGCGGAACGGAGACATCGTCGAGATGATACTGTGGAAGGTGCCGCCTTCAAAAGACCGGCCGCACGGACTGAAATATTCGCTCGTCTATATCCACGAGGGGAAAAGAGCGGTGGGCTACGACAATGCCGAGGGGAGGGGAGACCACCGGCATTACGGCCAGAGAGAGCAACGTTATCGGTTCATAGACGTGGATACGCTGGTCGAGGATTTCAAGAACGATGTCGAGAAGGCAAAACGAGGTGAGTTATGAAAGTGAAAAAGATCGACATAGGCATCAAAGGTCTGGCGGAAAGCTTGAAGGATTTTGCCGCGACGTGGAAAAAGTCGGCATCCGGCAAGAAGACGAGGAAAGATGAGGGGATCTACTTTGACTCCATCGACTCGATGCGGTCCGTGTTGACGAACAACCGGCTGCTTATCCTGAAAACGATCCGGGACCGCAATCCGGGCTCCGTCTACGAGTTGGCAAAAATGCTGGAACGGGACCTGAAAAACGTTAACCAGGACCTGAAGCTCCTTGCCGACATCGGCCTGGTTACTTTGGAGAAGACGGACGCCGATAAGAAGCGTGTTGTGCCCCATGTTGATTACGGCAAGATCATGCTTGAAATACCGGTTTAATGAAATTGATGGAAATCAAGCTGTCAGACATGCGATGATCGCCGCTCAGTGCACCGAGCAGGAGATACAGGGGTCGTAGGACCTGACGAGCATCTGGGCGAGGAGCTCGATGTCCCGGTCCTTCTTACCCTCCCGGGCATACTGCTCCGCCAGCGCCATCAGGTCATGCTGGATGTTCGCGTGGTTCTGGCTCGTGGGGATCACGCAGTCGCTCTTGACGATCCTGCCTTCCTTGTCGAACTCGTAGCAATGATATAAGATCCCCCGGGGCACTTCCACCGCCCCGACGCCGATGCCTTCCCGCGGCACCACCTTCTGGCGCGGCTCCTGCAGTTCCCTGTCCAGCATTCCGTTGATCAGGTCGATCGATTCCATCACGACATGCATGCATTCCACGAGCTGGGCGATGTTGTTCATGTACGGATTGTGGTTCACCGGCTTGAGCCCGAAGCTCAGGGACAGCTCTTTCGCGGCGGGATGCAGGAACGCGAAGTTGTTGTTCAGCCGGGCGAGCGCGCCGACCGCAAATGATTGGCGCGAGAGTTTGCTCCATTTGGAAGTCGATTGCCCCACCATGTACTCGTTCGTCATCAACCGGTACTCGTGCTCTTTCTTGACCACCCCGTCCGTCGAGACCAGGTCCCCGCCGATGAACGGATAATCCCCGTCACCCTTGAGCGAAACGAACTCGGTCTCCCGCGTGAAGTCAGGAATAACGAACTGCCGGAACAGGTCGGCCGTCCTGGTGAGGTCGTCCACGACATCCTGCAGACGGTACTTGAACTTCACCAGCTCTTCCTTTCCGGGCAGCATGGTGAACCCGCCGATCACGGTCCGGGTGGGATGCATCCTCCTGCCGCCGACGCAGTCGCAGAGGTCGTTCGCGAGCAGCTTGATCTTGGCGGCGCGTTTTATTACGTCCGGGTGGGAGTCGATGAGCGGGAACACGCTTCCGACATTGACGAAGTCCGGGGCGGCCAGGAAATAGAGATGCAGGACATGGCTCTGGAGTGTCTCCATGTGCTTGAGCAGCAGGCGGAGCTTGCTGGTCTGGTCGGTCGGGACGATCCCGAAGGCGTTCTCGACCGCCCGGATGCTGGCCAGCGTGTGGCCGATGGAGCAGATGCCGCAGATCCTGCCGCAGATCCAGGGCGCGTTCTCCCATTTCTTTCCGACCAGCATGGCCTCGAAGAACCGCGGAGTTTCAACGACCTCCCAGGTCGCCTGCTCGACCTTGCCCTCTTTGATGGCGATCTTGATGTTGCCGTGGCCTTCCACCCGGGTGAGGTGGCGGATGTCTATGTTTTGCGTTATCTTCATTACTCCCTTTCGGTTGTTTGCAGATCGTCAGATCGTCTTACTGAACGCCATGCATTGCGGATTGCGGATTTCGGATTGCGGAATAAAGATCGTTAATACCGCGGCAGCCGTAGGGGCAAACCCTATGTGGTTGCCCTCATTCGGGCGGCCACGCAGGGCCGCCCCTACGAACAGTCTTTCGCATTTCCGCCGCATGCCCCGCGAAGCCGCCGAAGCACTCCAGCCGGTCGAGCATGGTCTCCTCGGAGAAGCCGTACTTGTTCATGATCTCCCGCATCTGTTCCACATTTGCGTCCACGGTCGGGCCGCGGCAGCCCCAGCAGCCGAACCGGCTGTTCGGGCACCAGGAGTCGCACCCTCCGCGGGTGATGGGGCCGAGACAGGGCTCGCCCAGGTCGAAGAGGCAGGTGTTCTCGTTCGCCTTGCATTCCATGCAGACGGGATACTTGGGCTGGACGATGGACTTTCCGAGCACCACGTTCGTGACGATCTTCTCGACCTCTTCCTTTTTCACCGGGCAGCCGAAGATCTGGAGGTCCACCTTCACAAAATCCTCGAGCGGCCTCGCTGTGTCGTTCGTCTCGATGGGATGGGAGCCGTACACCTCTTTTTTCACCCAGGCGGGGTCCTTGAAGCGGTTCTTGAGCTGGTTCACGCCGCCGAAGCAGGCGCAGGACCCGAAGGCAACAAGCACCGCGGCGGTGCCACGGATCTTCTTGAGCCGGTCGACCTCGTCGGCGCGGGTGACGCTCCCCTCGACAAAGGCGATCGCGTAATCGTCGAGCTTCTCGGTCATGGCCTCGCGGAAGGTCCGCACGTCGACGAGGGAAAGGAAGTCGAGCAGCGTGGCCTCGTTGTTCACGAGCTGGAGCTGGCAGCCCTCGCACGACGAGAGCTCGAAGAAGGCGACCTTCGGCCGGGGGACGGGGATGCCGAGATAGGTCCGGGTGATCGGTGTCTTCGCGTTCATCAGATGGCCTCTTTCAGGTTCAAGACGCTCCAGTAATCGAACACCGGGCCCGACAGACAGGTGTAGGTCGAGCCGACGTTGCAGCGGCAGCACTTTCCCATGCCGCAGTGCATCCTCCGTTCGAGGGAGACGAACATCTTCTGCATGGGGATGCCGCGCTCCGCCAGCATGGCGCAGACGAACTTGAACATGACGGGCGGGCCGCACACGATGGCGTAGGTGTTGTCGATGAAGGTGCTGTCCCGGCCCTTGATGATGCTCTCCAGGACCTTGGTGATGAGCCCGACATCGCCGGTCCAGGCCGGGTCCGGCTTTTCAACGATGACATGGAGGTTGATGTCGTCCTTTTTCCACATCTCGTACTGGAACTTGAACAGCAGCTGGGCGGGTTCCCTGGCGCCGTAGATGATGTCGACATGGTCGAACTGGCTCCGATGCTCCTGGACGTGGGCGATGGGGGAACGAAGGGGCGCAAGTCCGAGCCCCCCGGCGATCAGCAGGATGTTCCCGCCGTGCATGTGCTCCATGGGGAAGCTGGTGCCGAAGGGGCCCCGTATGCCCACGCGCATTCCCCGCTGGGCGCGCGAGAGGACGCCGGTGAGATTTCCCGCCGTCCGGATGCAGAGCTCGATGTCCTCGTGGTTGCTCGGCGAGGAGGAGATGGAGAACGGGGCCTCGCCCACTCCGGGGATCTCGAGCATGATGAACTGGCCGGGTCGGAAGGAAAAGTGCCTGCGGTCCTCGCTGTCCATGATGCGGATGCGGTAGAGGTTCTCGTGCTCTGTGAGCCGGTACACGCTCGTGATCTCGGCCTTGTAGGTGAACTCGAAACTGTCGAGGTCGGCCTTCCGGTGGTACTTGTGATGGTGAGGGGTCACGTTATGGAACGCAAGGCGGTGGTCCATATCACTGCTCCTCTCCCCGGACGCTCGCGATCACCTCGGGTACGGTGATGCCGGCGAGACAGGCCTCGCCGCATCGGCCGCAGCCCACGCAGAGGGACTCTTCATAGGCCTCCACGAACCCGCGGTGCTTGTGATAATAGCGGTACTTGAGCCGGGAGCTGCGCTCAGGCCGGAAATTGTGGCCCCCGGCCACCTCGGCGAAGTCCACGATATTGCATGAGTACAGCGACTTGGTCTTCCGGGCCTTCTGCAGGCCGACGTCCACGGTCTCTTCGACGCCGTAGCAATAGCAGGTGGGGCAGACGTTGGCGCAGGTGCCGCAGCCCAGGCATTTGTCCCCCCACTGCTTCCAGACCGGGGACTGGAACTCCATGTCGAGGATCTTGGTGAGGTCCGTGGTGTCCACGCGGGCAGTGAACAGTTTGTTCTTCTCCGCGACGGTCCTCATGTACTGCAGATGGTCCGATTCCTTCGGCGTTTCCGTTCTCAGGTCCTTGATGATCCCGTAGGCCCCGGCCGAGAGGACCTCGATGAAATACTTGTCGCCGATGTCGGTGAGGAAAAGGTCGAACCCGTGGAGCACCGTGTCGGCGCCCATGGAACGGCAGAAACAGAAGGGCTGCGGCCGGCAGTCGATGCCGATGATGAACATGTTCATCCGCTTGGCGACATAGTAGGGCATGGGATAGACGTTTCCCATCAGCACCTTGTCGAGCTTGTTGAGAGCGTTGATGTCACAGGCATGCAGCCCGAAGAACACATAGGGGCGGTCGATATGGTAGTCGATATCCTTGGTCCAGTCGCCGCCGTTCACCGTGAAGGTGGCGAGGTCCTCGCGGAAAGGAAGAAAATACCGTTTCGCGAGAAGCCTGGTCGTGGTGTAGTCCAGCCGGAGCTTTCCCTGATCGGTGATCTGTTCGAAGGCGAAAAGGGGTTTACCCTTCCGGTCGGTATCGGTCTGGACCGGCCCGACGACCGTGTTCTTTTCGGCAAGCATATCAAAGAGGGCCTTCAGTTCGGTCTTTTCGGCGATACGGAAGAGCATGGTGTTGTTCCCTTGAAGGACGGGCGGTCGTTTGGCGCAGGATCAGAACCCGCGCCTGTTTCAAGTATAGCAGGTGAGGCGGGGACCGTTTGCAATATTTTGCCGCCTCCGGAAGGGAAGGGCAAGGAGCGGAGGAATAGCTGGTATGCGGATATGACCGTGCGCGTGGGGAACGGTCAGGGGAGGCCGGCTACAAGGCGATGGAGCTCCGGATAGTCGGTCTGAGAAAGAGAGGTATCTTCCCGGAGCAGCCGGAGCGCTTCGGGAACGTGCTTGAGGAAGTATTTCTTGCCCTTGACGACAGAAAGGAACCCGTAGGCGCCGAGGGCCTGCATATGGCGCTGGAGGCGGCAGGGCAGGATGCTGTCGCGGAACGAGGCCTCGTCAAAGTCCTTCGACTGCTTCTTCATTTCTTCTATATAGTACGAGACTAACCGCTCCCGCATGCCGTCGTCGATCCGGTGATAGGGGTCCCAAAGGATGGAGGCAAGGTCGTAGGCGGGCGGCGCCATGCGGCTGCCCTGGAAGTCGATGACATGGGGAACGCCTCCCCGGACCATGATGTTCTGGCACTGGAAGTCCCGGTGGATGATGGTCGGCACAAAACCGCTGACGGTCCTCGCGAGGAGGTGGAATTCCTCGTCCAGGGCCTTCCGGTCGGGGACGACGGCCTTTCGCATGCCCGTGACGAACCGCTCAAAGAAATAGTTCGTTTCCCATCTCAGGTGGTCGTAGTCGAATATCCGCGACGCCAGGGGCGGGCAGTCGTCCGCGTGCTCCGAGGCCCGGCCGTGGAGCTTGACCAGAATGTCGAGAACGCGGCGATACTGGGCCTCGACCACATCCGGATCGTGAGGAAATCTAAGGTAGGAGTGCAGGGACATGTCGCCGAGGTCCTCGAAGAGCGCGCGCCTGCTTTGCTCATCCGTTCCGAGGAGCCGCGGGACCGGGATCCCCTGGCCGTGGAAGAACTTCGCATAGATGAGATGGCGCTCGTAGTCGGGATCATCGCGCCTGCACTCCATCATGACCGCCGTCATGCCGCCCTTCAGCACGCGGAAATAGCGGCGGTCCGAACCGCCGAAACCGATGAGGACGGCCTGTGCGATGCCGCCCTTGCCCGCCGCGGGGTTGTCGAAGGAGGAGAACAGAGGGCCAGCAAGTCCGATGTCCTTTTTGTATGCTGCATGGGCCGAGGGCTGCATGGCTGTTTCCGGGAGGGGCAGCTCATAGTCGGGCCCGATGATGCTGTTCTCGTGGCTGCCGGCGACCTCCGCACCCGGCATGACGATGCAGTTCCGGAGACGGCTGCCGCCCCGTACGGCGCTGCTCTGTTCGATCACCGTATGACCGTCCACGTCGATCTCGCCGACCCTGGCCGAGGAGGAGCAATAGACCGTTTCTCCGATCATCTTGAGCGTGTCGAGGACCGCCGCGGTATAGGTGGCGGGACTGCCGATATCGCTCCAGTAGGACCCGGTAAAGTCCAGGGTCTTGACCTTGTAGCCTGCCTTGGATGCCGCGATCCAGGCTGTCGTTGCATGGGATACGCCGGCAGGCAGGAACCTGAGGATGTCGGGCGAATAGACGGCGACGCCGGTATAGGCGACCTTTTTCGCGATGCGGGTGGGATCGGGACGCGAGGCCCCGGGATTCTCGACGTCGATCACGTAGTCGTTATCGTCTATGACGACATTGCTCAGGTCGGGGTGCCGGTGGGTCACGAGCGTGGCGATGTTGCCCGAGGCGAAATGGGTCTCGACGAGCTTGCTGAACGAGATATCCAGAAGGATATCCGCGTTATGGACGATGAAATGGGTTCCGGCGAGGAACGGTTCGGCGTTCTTGAGCGCTCCGCCCGTGCCGAGGAGCCGGTCCTCGGGAAAAAAGGTGACCTGGTCCGCATAGGGGGAGCCCCGGAACCATTCGCGGATCATCTCCGGCTTATGGTGGAGGTTGACGCCGATCTTCCCCTCGCAGATGGAGGTGAGCTTTCCGAGGATGATCCCGATGAGGGGCCTTCCGAGAAGAGGGAGCAGCGGCTTCGGGATGTGGTTCGTCACCGGCTGGAGCCGCTCGCCGATACCGGCGGCGGGGAGGAATATGTTAAGAGGTATCTTGGGCATGGTTTTAATTCAGGAGCCAGGCGTCAGGAGCCAGGAGCATTAAATTCTTTGTGCCACAGCCAAAAGTAGGCGCTTCTAAGCGAGGTCACCGAGGACGCCGAGGAAAGCTAAACACTTTTTGTCATTGCATTTCTCAGTGATCTCTACTCTGTTCTCGGTGGCAAAACGATGTTACCATTCTGTGATTTCCATCGGAGCACAGAACTATGTATTTACCTGTACAACAAGTATTTCTTCCGCACCTTCTCGAACTCCTTCAGCTCGTCCTTCCACCACGCTTCCATATCCTTGATGTCCTTCCAGGATTCGATGTCCTTCCGGAACTGGCCGCTGCCGGCGAGGATATCGATCGGCATCTTTACCTCTTCATACTCATAGGGAGGCTGCTTCCAGGCGAAGTCCCTCGGCCAGGTATTATGGACCGCCTTCAGGATGGCAACGCCGGTCTTGAAGGGCTTGAACTTCTCGCGGTCCGTTACGTGTATCTGGGCGCCGCCGCAGAGGATGCCCGCGTGCTTCTGGAAGGTCGGCTCGAAATAAAGCGGACGGAACACCACGCCGGGCAGCTTGAACTCCCGGAGATGGTCCACGAGGGTCCGGGGGTGGATGAAGGGAGCGCCGAAGATCTCGAAGGGGCGCGTCGTGCCGCGGCCTTCGGACAGGTTCGTTCCCTCGAGCAGGCACATCCCGGGATAGACGAGGGCAGTGTCAAGGGTCGGCATGTTGGGCGAAGGCATGACCCAGGGGAGCAGCGTCCGGTCGAACCACGATCTCCGCTTCCAGCCCTGCATCGGGACCACGCGGTAGTGGATGCCGGGATGGAACGCGTCCTCGAGGTAATGACCGATCTCGCCGATGGTCATGCCGTGCCGGACGGGGAGCGGCCTGAGGCCGACGAAGGAATGATATCCCTGCCGCAGGACCGGCCCCTCGGTGATGTGCCCGCCGATGGGGTTCGGCCGGTCCAGGACAACGACCGTTTTTCCCGCCTCGCGGCAGGCCTGCATGCAGAGGTCGAGGGTCCAGATGAAGGTGTAATAACGGGCCCCCGCGTCCTGGAGGTCGATGGCGAGAACATCGATGTTCTCGAGCATGGCGGCAGTTGGTTTGCGTACGGATCCGTAAAGGCTGGCGACCGGCAGGCCCGTGGCCGGATCGCGGAAGCCCTCCCACTCGATCATATTGTCCTGGGTCTGGCCGTAGATCCCGTGCTGCGGACCGAAGAGCGCGGCAAGCCGGAACTTCTTCGAGCGGCGGAACACGTCCACCGCGTGCCCGACCGTGCGGTCCACGCTCGCGGGATGCGCCACGAGACCGACGCGCGCGCCTTTCAGGTCCCGGGGCCAGAGCTTCTCGACGAGGTCGAGGCCGGTCAGCATTGCTTTCTTGGCGGACATGAGCGGATTATAGAGGCTCTCCCGGTGAAGTGCAACAGGAAATTAGATAATCAATTTTTACTCACAACGGCAAGAAATTTTCTCGCAAAGCCGCCAAGCTCGCAAAGAACGGCTATTGCATTTGGGTTTAAACCAACAAAAAAGTATTTGACTCTTGGTTCCCTTTGCGCTCTTTGCGTCTTTGCGCGAGATGCCTTTAGTCCATAGTTCCGGTTTGTCCGGGTTAAGAAGGGGAAAGGCCTTCCCCCGGCCTTGACATGCTCTTTCGTATCGTGCTACAGTTTGCCAATCATCACGGCGGAGCACAGCCACTATCACCGCATAAGGAGAAACCATGAACCGGAGACGCACACTGGCCTTCATCCTGACCGCTGTCCTGCTTGTATCGTTCGCTCCTTCTGCATCCGCTCTCTACCAATGGGTGGACGAAAAGGGCGATCTTCATATAACCGATAACCCGCCGCCGTCCAGGCAGTCCCGGGAAGTGCCTGATGCGCCGCCGCCGGCCCCCGCGCCCGAGGCGCGGCCGGCAGCGCCGTCAACGGCCCCGCAGGCGGCGACACCCGCGCCTGCGCCATCTCAGTCTTCCTCTCCCGCGACTACCCTGAGACCCGCGGCAGCATCGTCGCCGTCCCCGGCCGCCCCGCATGCCGTACCGGTCCCTGCGCCTGCCGCCCCGTCCGCGCCCGCCCCGGCGATGCCGGCGGTGAAGGAAGCGCCGGGCAGGAGTGTTCCGTCGCCCGTTCTGCCGGGAAGCGCGCCGCCCGCGGACCTTCTCACCGCGCTCCTGGCCGGTTTCATGACGGTCTTTCTGTTCATCACTGTCGGTATGTACATCTTTTTCTCACTCTGCCTCTATCTTATCGCCAAGAAACTGAATGTGGCGGAGGCCTGGGCGGCGTGGATACCGATCATTCAGGCCTGGCCGTTCCTCAGCTCGGCCGGCAAGCCTTGCTGGTGGGTCATCCTGCTGCTCGTTCCCCTGGTGAATATCTTTATCGGGGTGTACCTCTGGATGTGCATCGCCGAGAACCTGGGCAGGAACAAGTGGCTCGGCCTGCTCATGCTGCTGCCCATCATAAACTTCGTTTTCATGGGCGTGCTCGCGTTTTCGAAAGGAGAGGGCGACCAGCAGACCGCGGGGACGTGAAACGGCAGGGTCACCTTGCGTCATGCAGGAGGCGCCCGGTCAGAGGCCGACCGGGTGCCTTTCTATTTTACGCGCTCCGATGCTTCGCGAAGACCTATCGGCATCCAGGAGCGAGCGGATTCCCCATAGCTTGCCGCAGGGAGCTTAAATCCAGGAGCGAGCACATTCCCCGCAGTTTGCTGCGGGGTTAGCGAGCGATTAGAAGAATCAGTTCAACCTTGAGGATCGAAGCTCCATGCCGTTTGCTGTAGGGATCTTAAATGGTTCCTGTGTTGAAAAAAACCGACGCATCCTCTATAATAACGCCATGATCTACAAGGTCGTGGAAACAAGCACCGTCACGGATGTCGAGATCGAATGTATCCTGAACGAGTGGACAGGACGGGGGTACTCGTTCGCCAGCATTCAGTTCGTCAGCACGCAGGCATCACGGCGCCCAGTGATGGCGTTCCTGTTCTTCACGGACCAGGGTAAGGGCGGTCCCGTGTGCGCGGCAGGGGGAGCGGACACGTGACCGTTCATCCGCTCCGCCAGCTCAGGGAGGCGATCCTGGCATTGTCTCTGCTGGTCCTGCTGGGGACGGCAGGGTACATGTCCGTCGAGGGCTGGCCGTTCCTCGACGCCTTGTACATGACGCTGACGACCATCAGCACGGTGGGATTCATGGAAGTGCACCCGTTGAGCCAGACGGGCCGCCTGTTCACCATGCTGCTCGTGGTGTTCGGCGTGACGGTCCTGTTCTACACGGTGGGCAAGATCGCCCAGGTGATGTTCGAGGGCCAGTTCCAGCGGTATTTCGGGAGGGTAAAGTTGGAAAAACAGATCGAAGCCATGCAGGGCCATTACATCATCTGCGGGTACGGGAGGATCGGTTCCCTTATCTGCAGGGAGTTCGCCGCGAAGCCGATCCCCTTCGTCGTCGTGGAGAGCAAGCAGGATGTGATCGAAAAGCTCGAGGCGGAGAATTACCTGTATCTCCGGGGGAACGCCACCGAGGACGAGTCGCTGCTCAAGGCCGGCATCAAGCGCGCCAAGGGGCTTATCTCGGTCGTGACGTCGGATACCGAGAACGTGTATATCACCCTGACCGCCCGCGGCCTGAATCCGGACCTCTACATCCTCGCCCGCGCCGGAGAAGAAGGGTCCGAGGTCAAACTGAAGCGGGCCGGCGCCAACAAGGTGATCTCGCCGTACCACATCGGGGGCAGCCGCATGGCCCAGGCCATCCTGCGGCCGAACGTGGTGGACTTCATCGAGATCGCCACGGGGCGCGACCATTTCGACCTCCAGATGGAGGAGATCTGCATTCCCGAGGCGTCGTACTGCGTGGGCGAGAACCTGCTCTCCTCGGGATTTCGCAAACAGACCGGCGTCATTATCGTGGGCGTCAAGAAGGCCAGCGGCAAGATGGTCTTCAACCCCGATTCAAAGACCCGCATCGATGCCCGGGACACCCTTATCATCCTGGGGGAGCCCGCCGCCATCACGAAGCTGGAGCAGCTCGTGGCGCTGAAGAACGCCAACGACGCCGCCGTCGCCGGGACGTAGGAGGAGCAGCGCCGCGGCCGGACAGGCGACTTTTTCTTGCCAAGAGCGCGGTGAGTATCGTATACTGGGCGTGCTCGGACAGGGATGTAATTTCCCCGCGCCGCTAAAGCGGGAGTCAAGGATACCGTATCTATGAAACGCACTTTGATCGCGCTCGCTCTCATCGTTTCGCTGCTGTCCCTCGCCGCCGTGGGCCTCCCTGGCTGCGGCAAGCAGAACACCATCACATCGATCACCGTGACGCCGGTGGACCCGATCATTGCCAAGGATACGTCGCTGCAGCTACTCGCCGTAGCGCATTTCTCCGATGGGAAGGCCCTGACATCGTGGACCCAGGTGTCGTGGCAATCGTCGGACACTTCGGTCGCGACCGTAAGCTTTGCGGGAGTGGTCACCGCGCACAAGGAAGGTACGGCCGTTATCACGGCGATCGATTTCGTCCACCCGTCGATCACCTACAGCGTTACGCTCAGCGTCTCTCCCATCACGATAGCCCCGGCAAGCGCGGTCATCAGCACATTGACCTCGACGCAATTTACCGCAACGGCTTTCTTCTCAGGAGCGACTACCAGCATCGATCCGAAGCCCCTGACCCATCTGGTATCCTGGGCTTCATCCAGTGCCGCTATCGCGGTGATCAGCAACGTATCGCCAGCGTATGGGCTTGCCACCGCAGTCTCTGCGGGAACAGTGACCATCACGGCAACGTACCTGGCAACAGGCCTGACGGCAACCCCCGCGACGCTCACGGTTAATCCCTGAGCGTGACCGTCATCCCGGTGCTGCGCGCAGGTGAACGATGAACGTCCTTATCCTCCAGAACGTGACCTCCGAAGGCCCGGGCACCATGGCGGACCATCTGGCGGCGGCCAAGGCTTCCTTTACCATCATCGACCTCGAACAAGGACAGTTCCTTCCTGCGATCGACGCGTACACGCACCTCATCATCATGGGCGGCCCCATGGCGGTCTATGAGATGGACCGAACTCCCTATCTTTGGGCCGAGGCCAAATTCATCGAGAAGGCCGTCAAGGCGGGCAAGCACGTTCTCGGTGTCTGTCTCGGCGCCCAGATGCTGGCCCATGCCCTGGGCGCCCGGGTGTATCCCGGGGGTGCTAAGGAGATCGGCTGGTACGATGTGGACCTGACCGACGACGGCATGACGGACCCTTGCATGGCCGGGCTTGCCGTCACCGGCACGCGCACCGCCAAGGTCTTCCAATGGCACGGCGATACCTTCGACCTTCCCGAGGGAGCCGTACGCCTGGCTTCCTCCGGCCTCTATCCCAACCAGGCCTTCCGTTATTCCGACCGCGTCTATGCCCTCCAGTTCCACATCGAGGTGACGCCGGCGATCGTCCATGGCTGGCTTCGGAACGAGAAGGGCATCGACTTTCCACTCATCGACACGCGGTCGCAGGAGATCTACGGCCCCTATCGGAAACGGGCGGAAGCGTTCTACCGCGCCTTCTTCGGAATATAAGATCGTCTTCAAATCACACCAAACGTATTATTCAACTTACCGATGCCGGAGAGAATAAAAAAGGAGGCGGGATCGCTCCCGCCTCCTGATGCTGATGTTGCCACGTCTATCTGCGTTCGGTGTTAATCCCAGCCGACATAGCTGTAACCAATGCCTCCGGGGGTTTCCCCTGTCCCGCCGGTCACGGACAATGTGCCGGTGCTGGTTGCGATCATCGGGCCATTCAATGTGTAAATAGTGATCCATCCTCCGCTTCCGCCGATCGAACCGCCCAGACTGGCGTTGGCATTGCCGCCATTCGCGGTGATGGCTGCGGTGTTGATGTCCGTTCCCGCTTCGGACCAGAAGTAAAGCCAGCCCGCAGCGCCGCCTGCTGCCGCGCCGTTGCCGCCGCTCACCGCGATGGTTCCGCTGTTCAGGACGTTCCCAAGCGCGTCGAAGTAGACCGTATTGCCGATGCCGCCGGTGCCGGTGGCAGCGGTTGCCAGGCCGCCCGAGGCGTTGAGGGCGCCGGTATTGGTGATGTTGCCGGACGCGAGCAGATAGATCGAAACATTGGTACCCGCGTAGCCGCGATAGGTCGAACCGGCATTGCCGCCCTGCAGCGCTCCCTGTCCGCCCTTTGTGGAGATATTGCCGCGGTTCTCAATGCTGCCCGGAGCGGGCAGCGTGCTCTTGGCGCCGGGCTTCCACCAGTTCCAGAAGAGATAATCGCCGCTCATCTCGGCATAGAACGTCCCGCCGGTGCCGCCGTTCCCGGCCATGCCCTGTCCGCCAGCCAGGTCGAAGTCAGTGTCATTGTAGATGGACGAAGGCGTCACGATGAAGCCATTACCGTTTTCGTCCACGTTGGTGTCATTGTAATTCGAGATGTCCCAGAACAGTTCCGCAGTCCCGCCGATACCGCCATCGATGGCGCCTTTGCCGCCCTTGAGGTTGACCGTGCTGTAGCCGAGCACCTCAATGCTTCCGCTGTTGGTGGCATAGATATAGTCGCCCCAGCTCCAATTGAAAATGCCAAGATAGACGTAGTTCCCGAGTTCCACGTAGCCGCCGCTGCCGCCCGATTCACCGGCGCCGCCGTCAGCGAGCACGCTGCCGCCGAAGTAGATGCTGCCCGGCGCCACTACATTGCCATAGTGGTCATAAGCCATAGCGGTCTGTACATACAGTTCACCGCCCGAGCCGCCGCTGGTTCCGGCGCCTTTGCCCGTGCCGCCCTTGAACTCGATGGCGCCGGAATTCAGGAGGTTGCAGCCGTATGCGCGTAGGTCATGATAGCCATACGCACTATAGCTGGCTCCGTCGCCGCCGTATCCCGCCGTCGTGGCGTTGCCGCCGTTCCCGATGAGGCTGCCGCTGTTCACAAAAGCGCCGCAGGCATACCTCCCTGCGAAGCCGGCATACAGAGTTGCGCCTGAAGCATGTCCGCCGCCGCCCGTGCCGTCGCCGCCGCTCGAGTTCAGCGTGCCGGAATTATACAGCAGGGACTGCCAGACATAGGTGCCGTCCACCTTTGAGCCGGTGTCGAAGCTTATGAAATATCCCAGGCCGCCTTCGCCGTTCGTCCCGGTGCCGCCCTTGGCATTGACCGGCCCGGTGTTCCAGAGGCCAAAGCCTCCTTTCAACGCTGAAGATCCCGACCTGCCGCCGTCCATGCCGTTGCCGCCGGAGGAGTCAATGGTGCCCCGGTTCACGACTGCCGTATCGGCCCAGAATCCGATGTGGCCGCCAAAGCCGCCGGTCGTGAGCGCAGTGTCCGTGCCCCTGGTGGTGATCACGCCGTCATTCAGGAAGACCATGCCGTCATTGGGTGGGTAATTGCTGCTGCCGATCCTGATATCCATGCTGCCCTTGTCAAGCGACGTGCCGTCCGCCGTGTTGATTCCCGGGTTTAAGATATCGTCCTTGCCCGTCACGAGGTCCATGGTCGTGATGGTTCCCTGGTTCCAGATGCCGTTGGTCAGCACGAATCGTACCATGTCATAGCCTGAGTTGCCCGCAAACGGACCGGTGTTGTTCCCGTCCAGGTTAAGCCCGAGCGTGAGAGTCACGCCGGGATGGACATGGATGCCCGTGACAACGAGTTCCGTGTCGCCTGCCGCGTCATACTTGAAAATGCTATCCGTGCCGGCATGCATGTAGAACTGACCGTCTGTCAGACCGGCCGTCCCGCTCGGATAGGTGTAGACCGTCAAGTTCGTGGTGACATCCAGCGGTACCGCGCCGGTCGTGAACGTTGCCGTCGAGATGACCTTATCGAAGAACGAGGTGTCGACGGTCGTGTCCACGCTTCCCGTACGGCTGATCTTCACCGAGGTGTTGTCAAAGGGATAGACATAGAACGCTCCGCCGTTTGCTCCGGAGCCGACGGTGCCTTCGCCGCCCGCAAGGCTGAGCACCGTTGCTGTTCCGCTGACCGCTGCGCCGCCGCCGCCGTTGTCGCCGCTGCATGCGGTGAGCAGGGTCGCTGCCAGTACTACCAGGACCATGATGCTTGCTGCTTTCTTCATTTGCATAACCCTCCTACTTTTGGAATTAGCTCGTTCCGAGCTTGACGTTCTATGGTTGGCAATGTTTGAATATAATACGGAACCGGCATAGATTGCATTGCTCTTTCTGGTAGTCTTGAGGGTCAGGTTGATGAACTAATTATAATGAACACGGGTTCGATCTCGAAGTGCAATGCTTGAGGAAACGATCTCTGAGATGTAGAATAATAATATAGCAGAGAATTCAAGAACCTGCTATCAAATAAAGTTATTATTGCCATTATTAAATAGGTGTAATAATACAATCATTTAACCGTCTATGGCAGAGGGAAAAAGACGAAAAATTGCATCAATAAGACCGGAATATAATAATGCCTGACCTTTACGATCGTGACCGGGGACCAGCCTTACCATCGGTGATCGGAGCGATCTGCCTATGACACTCAACCAATGTCCTCATGGCCGTGTCACAGAGTGTGTTCGCCATTTCGTTGCCTCTGCGAGAGACGGGATCCTGAGCGGTCGCGCGGGAAGGGGACATGATGGCCGTTCTCATTGACAACCTGTTGTGCCAACCGTATAATCAGCACAATGAAGACCGCCGATATTCACGGGAACACGAAGACAACTGGCAGGTCCGCCAAGGGCCGCGGCCTGGTCTCACTGCTGATCACGTTGTCCGGCATCGTCGCGGCGCTGGCCGGACCGCTGTTCGGCGGCAGATCGAACGCCTGGGCGCAGCTCGACGCGTCGCGGCAGTCGGCGTTCCGGCTGGTCGGCACGATCGAAGGCGGTCCCTTTACCGGCGCGGTGATCGACGACACCAAGAATCCCCAGGCCTTCTACCGGCTGCATGAAAAGCTTCCGGATGAATCGCAGATCGTGAAGGTGCAGAGCGACTCTATCGTGCTGAAATGGCCGGACGGCACGAGGACGGAGCTTTACGCAACGCCGGGTTCCGGAGGCGGAAGCGCTCATGCGGGTACTGCCGCTGCCGCTCCGTCCGCTTCGCCGCGACCGGTCGACCAGCCAGCCCCGGCGCGGATCGCTAACCCGGACAGGATCCGGCCGGAACAGGTTCCTTCCGCGGGCATCGGTCAGGACGCGGCAGGCAGACGGCCTTCCCGGATGGACCGTCAGAATCCGAATCAGCAGGGTGCTCAGGTCCAGGACCCGGGCGCGAGAAGGAAAGGCGGCGGAGGAAGACGGAACCGGCCGCGTTCGATCGAAGACGACTGACACAAGTGGACCGGAGACGTCATCACCGGGGAGTCGGAAAAACCAGCTTTTCCGAGAGGTTCCACGGCAAAAACATTGACAATGCAGGAGCAGGAGAGTATAATTTTTTCAGGTTGACGTTATGCATCATCCATGAACTGCGTTCACAAGGGGTAATGAAAATAGACGCTTTTTGGTCTCTCGATCATCACCCCCACCTTTGAATTCCTCCCCCATCGAGGTGGAGGAGCTTTGGTGAAAGGCATTTTCAAGTGAAAGAAAGCAGCAAACCATACACATTCGCCCTGATCGCGCTTCTCACACTCTCGGCCTATCTCCTCGCCGATACTGTGGATGCCATGATCGGCAGGAGCCTTGACGCGACCGCGAAGGTCGTGGCGCCGATCAACCAGGAGCGGGCGGGCATCGAGCCGCGCAAGGAGCTCTCCGATTACTCGTCGATCCTTGAGCGTGGACTGTTCGGCGATGGGAAAGGCCCCTCCGGCGGCGCGCCCATGGCGGAATCCTACACCGCGTATACGCTCATCGGCACCATCGAGGGCGAGTATTTCTCCGGTGCCGTGCTCGCCGACAGCGCGAACCAGCAGGCGTTCTATCGCCGCGACCAGAAGCTTCCCGACGGGTCGCAGATCGTGAAGGTGAAGCGCGACAGCGTCACGCTCAAGCGGACCGATGGATCGACCGTCGAGATCCAGATCGTCGATGATACGAAGATCGTGAACGTCGCCCGGACGGCGCCGGGCAGCGGCGTCAGGAAGGTCGGCGACGGCAGGTTCATGGTGGACCAGCGGGAGATCGCGTCAAGCTCCGAGAACCTGAACCAGGTGCTCACGCAGGCCCGCGCCCTCCCCTACATCGAAGCGGGAAAGACCGTGGGGTTCCGCATCAGCGAGATCGTTCCGGGCAGTATCTACGAGAAGATCGGACTTCTGAACGGCGACGTCGTTCAGCGGGTGAACTCGCAGGACGTTGACGACCCCGGGAAGTTCTTCCAGCTGTACCAGGGGCTCAAGGACGAGAAGCGCATTTCCGTCGACCTGCTCCGGAACGGCCAGCGCCAGTCCCTGAACTACGACGTACGGTAATTACCGCCGAACCGGGAGATCGGGAAGGGGTGGGCGTGCCAGACCGGTCCCCCGCGTTTCCGATCCTCAGATCCCTATCCCAGACATACCTGACGGAGGTTGCTCCACGTGAAAACGATCCCGGCCCTGCTCCTTGCAGGGCTTCTTGGTGTCAGCGCGGCCCATGCGCAGCCCGCGGCTCCGGCCGCGGCCGACCAGCCGGAACCTCCGAAGATCAGCAAGGCGGGGGACGACTTCATCACCCTCAACTTCTCGAACATCGACATCGCCGCGCTTGTGAAGGTCATGAGCGAGTTCACCCGCAGGAACTTCATCCTTGACGAAAAGGTCACCGGCAAGGTGACGCTCATGACGCCGACCAGGATATCGCCGGAGGAGGCGTACCAGGTGTTCCTCTCGGCGCTGGAGATCAAGGGCTTTACCGCTGTGGAGGACGGCAGGATCATTCGCATCGTCAGCACGGCAGCGGTGCGGCAGAGCGGCCTCCGGGTGATGGAAGACGGTGACATGAAGGGCGAGGGCTACGTCACCAAGCTCATCCGCATGACCTATGTGAACCCCCAGGAGATCGTCCGGACGCTCACGCCGCTCATCACCAAGGACGGCAACCTCATCGCGTATCCCGCCACGAATTCGCTGATTATCACCGATTCCGTGTCCGCCATCAGGAAGATCGAGAAGCTGGTCTCCGCCCTGGATGTTCCGACGCCGACGGGCAAAGGCAAGATCAACGTCTATTACCTGAAGCACGCGAGTTCCGAGGACATCTCCAAGGTGATGCAGGCGCTGGTGTCCAGGCTCCCGGCGCCGCCGGCGGCCGGTGCGGCACAGCCGACGGGCCCGGCCACGATCCTCGAAGGCGCGGTCACCATCACGGCCGACAAGCTCACCAATTCCCTCATCATCGTCGCTTCGCCCATCGACTACGAGACCATGAAGGACGTGATCCAAAAGCTCGACATCCGGCGTCGGCAGGTGTATGTCGAAGCGGCCATCGTCGAGATGGGGCTCTCCAAATCGCGGGAGCTGGGCTTCGAGTTCCAGGCGGCGAACCTCAATAAGCTCAATAACGGCGGCACCTCCGTCATCGGCGGCACCAATTTCGGCGGCATCGGGGCCGCCACCGTCGGAGGCCCCGCGGCCTTCGCCAACTTCAACGGCCTTGCGGTCGGCGCGGTGAAAGGGACCTTCACCTACAAGGGGACGGAGTTCCTGAACATCGGCGCCCTTCTCCGGGCGCTCCAGAGCGACACCGACGTGAACGTGCTGTCCACGCCCAACATCCTGACCAGCGACAACCAGAAGGCCGAGATCATGGTGGGAGAGAACGTGCCCTTCAAGACCGGACAGTCCCAGTCCGCGGCAACAGGAGGCAGTTCGATCCTGACCACCATTGAGCGGAAGGACGTGGGCATCAGCCTCAAGATCACGCCCCAGATCACCTCCGAGGACAACGTGCGCCTCGAACTCTACCAGGAGATCTCGAACGTGGTCGAAAGCGCCACGCCCAACTCGGACGGCCCGACCACGAGCAAGCGCTCGGCAAGCACAACGGTGGTGATCAAGGACCACGAGACCATGGTCATCGGCGGGCTGATCCGGGACAACGTGGTCTCGTCGGAGCGCAAGGTACCCTTCCTGGGGGACATTCCGCTCCTCGGCTGGCTTTTCAAGTATAAGAACACGAGGGTCGAGAAGACGAACCTCATGATCTTCATCACGCCCTACATCATCAAGAACGAGCAGGACGCCGCAGAGATCACGCGCCGGCAGAACGCGACGCAGGAGGAGTTCCGGAAGGACCAGCGCTTCGAGAAGAAGGGCAAGGAGCCGGTCATGCCGGGAGCGGAGAAGAAGGAACCTGCCGGGCAGGAGATCGAAAAGAAGGAAACCGGAAAGATCGATGCCGATACGAAGGCCCTCGCAGCGCCGCGGGCGACGGACGCGAAGCAGGAGGGCCCTGCCGACGCACCGGCTGCTCCCGTCCCTGCGGACAAGCCGACTGCGCCTGCCGAGAAGACCCCGGCGCCTGCGGAGGGCGGCCGGTGAGACGCCTGCTCGGCGAGATACTCGTTGAGTCAGGACTTTCCCCCGAACGGATCAAGAAGGCCCTTGATCTCCAGAAAAAACGGGGCGGCCGCATCGGCACGCTCCTGATGCGCTTGAACTTCGCGACCGAGGCCGAGGTGCTCACGGCCCTGGGCGTCCAGCTCGGTCTTCCCTTCCAGCCCGCGATCGTCGAGATCGACCGCGAACTTGCCCTCAAGCTTCCCATCACCTACGCCAAGAAGGCCGTTGTCATTCCCCTGCGCCGGGAGAACGGCACCGTCCTCGCCGCGACAGCGGAACCGCTGCTCCTGTCCACGGTGGACGACCTTGCCGTGCTGTTCGGCGCGCCCATCGACCTCTGCCTCGCCCCGTCCGAGGCGATCCTCGACAATCTGAACCGGCTCCACAGTGAGGACCTGAACAAGGCCGAGGACACGGCCCAGGAAATGGAGGAGGAAGACCTGTCGTTCCTGGCCGCGGAGCTCGAAGAGCCGACGGACCTGCTCGAGGCGACCGACGACGCCCCGATCATCCGGCTCGTGAACTCGCTCCTGTCCCAGGCCATCCGCGAGCGTGCCAGCGACATCCACATCGAGCCCTTCGAGAAGGACGTCGTGGCGCGGTTCCGCATCGACGGCATCCTCTACAACATCCTGACCATCCAGAAGCGCTTCCAGGCCAGCATCGCCTCGCGCGTCAAGATCATGTCGGGCCTGAACATCGCCGAGAAGCGGCTGCCCCAGGACGGCGGCATGCGGATCAAGATCGGCGGCAAGGACGTCGACATCCGCGTCTCCATCGTGCCGACGTCCTTCGGCGAACGCATCGTGCTGCGCCTCCTGTACCGGGAGAGCGCGCTCCTGCCGCTGGACCAGATCGGGTTCACCGGCGAGACCCTCCGGCGGTTCGAAGAGTTCATCACCAAGCCGCACGGCATCATCCTCGTCACGGGGCCGACCGGGAGCGGCAAGACCACGACGCTCTACGGCGCGCTCTCGAAGATCAACTCGCCGGACAAGAACATCATCACCATCGAAGACCCCGTGGAATACCAGCTCAAGGGCATCGGCCAGATCCAGGTGAATTCCAAGATCCAGCTGACCTTTGCCGCCGGCCTCCGGTCCGTGCTGCGGCAGGACCCGGACGTGATCCTCGTGGGCGAGATCCGGGACTCCGAGACCGCCGAGATCGCGATCCAGGCGGCGCTCACCGGCCACCTGGTTTTCTCCACGCTCCACACGAACGACGCGGCCGGCTCGATCACCCGGCTCCTGGACATGAAGATCGAGCCGTTCCTCATCTCCTCGTCGGTCATGGCCATCCTGGCCCAGCGGCTGGTGCGCGTGCTCTGCAGCCAGTGCCGCGAGCCCTATCCGCTGACGCAGCTGGAAATGAACGAGCTCGAGCTCACGGCCAGCGGCGAACATCCGGCGGCGTACCGCGCCAAAGGTTGTCCGGCGTGCTTCCAGACCGGATATCTGGGACGGACCGCCATTTACGAATTGATGGAGATCGACGACGAGGTCCGCCAGCTCATCATGAAGAACGCAGACGCGTCGACGATCAAGGTCCTGGCCGTGAAGAAGGGGATGACGACCCTCCGCCAGGACGGCGCCGACAAAGTGCTGAAAGGCATCACGTCGGTGGACGAGGTCGTCCGGGTGACGCAGAAGGAATCGCAGTAGCTCAGAGGACAGACGGCAGACAACAGACAACAGACTGAAGCATGCAATAAGAGTCTTCATCTTTTATCTGTCATCTGACCGTCTGTCATCTGCTGTCTGAATTTGCTTTTCCTTAGTCTGATGTCTGACCGTCTGTTATCTGATCGTCTGTCATCTGTTGTCTGAACCTATGCCTGTCTACGAATACAAAGGTGTCAATGCAACCGGCCGGAGCGTTTCCGGCGTCCTTGACGGGGATAGCCTGAAGACCGTCAAATCGAAGCTCAAGAAGGACGGCATCATCGTCCTTGAGGTCCAGGAAGGCGGAGCGTTGCGCGCCGCCGGGCGGCCGCTGGAGTTCAAATTCGGCGCAGGACGGGTACGGCTTGGAGACCTTGCGAATGCGACCCGCCAGCTTGCAACACTCCTCTCTTCCGGACTCCCGCTCATGGACTCCCTGACCGTGCTCGTTGAGCAGGAAGAGGGGCAGGCCCTGAAATCGGCGCTTTCGTCTGTGCGGGACGCTGTCCGCGAAGGCGCTTCGCTTGCAGATGCGCTCAAGGCGAACCCGAAGGCCTTTTCGCAGCTCTATATCAATATGGTTTCCGCCGGCGAGGCGAGCGGCACTCTCGAGATAACCCTTGACCGCCTCGCGGATTTTCTCGACGAACAGGTCAGGTTCCGCGGCAAGTTCGCCGCGGCCCTTGCCTACCCGGCGATCATGACCGTGGTCGGCGTGGGTGTGCTTTTTTTCCTGTTCAGCTTCGTGCTGCCGCGCGTGGTCGGCATGTTCGAGGACATGAAGCAGCAGCTTCCCTTCATGACCCTTGCGCTTCTCTGGCTGGTGAGGATCATCTCGTCGGCATGGTGGGCGATCCTGATCGCCGTTGGGGGGGCCGCCTACTATCTGCGGCGGTACTTCTCGACGACCGAAGGCAAGGCGTGGCTCGACGCGTCGCTCCTCCGGCTCCCGGTGTTCGGCACGCTCATCAGGATGGTCGCCGTGTCGCGCTTCACGCGCACGCTCGGGACGCTGCTGCAAAGCGGAGTACCGACGCTCATGGCGCTTGATATCGTAAAGAGCGTGGTCGGGAACACTGTGCTCGCCGACGCGATCCATAAGGCGCGGGAGAACGTGCGGGAAGGTGAATCGATCGCCGATCCGCTGAGAAGAAGCGGCCTGTTCCCTCCGGTCGTGATCCAGATGGTCGCGGTGGGGGAAAAGAGCGGCGAACTGGAAAAGATGCTGCTCAAGATCTCCGATTCCTTCGACCGCACGGTGGATACGCGCATCACGGCGCTCATGTCGCTGCTTGAACCGATCATTATTCTCGTGATGGGGCTGGTCGTCGGGTTCATCGTCGTCGCCATCAT
The DNA here is from genome assembly GCA_919902495.1 of Nitrospiria bacterium. Lineage (GTDB taxonomy): Bacteria > Nitrospirota > UBA9217 > UBA9217 > UBA9217 > JAAXXJ01. Next base: position 11,018 of record CAKKRC010000091.1, on the reverse strand, counting down.
GCTGCCGATCCTGCAGATGAGCTCGGGAGTGAAGTAGTTCAATTGCGGATTTCAGATTGCGGATTGCGGATTGAGAACTGTCAACCCCGCAACAAATTGTAGGGGCAACCCTATGTGGTTGCCCTCATCGGGCGGCCACGCAGGGCCGCAAAAATAGATTCCTCCCCCTTGAGGGGGGAGGCCAGGTGGAGGTGACAGCGGTCGGTGCATCACCCTCCCCTAACCCCTCCCATCGAGGGAGAGGAAAAGTTAAGATACCGCGCAGCTTGCTGCGTGGAGGTACGATCTGATGTCTGGGATCTGATCACGTAGAACAAGGAGATTTCATATGAAGAACCAGAAAGGCTTCACCCTCATCGAGATCATGGTCGTGGTCATCATTCTCGGTCTGCTTGCCGGCCTGGTATTGCCCCGGATCCTGGGACAGGAAGATAAGGCGAGAGTCGGGGCCGCAAAGGTCCAGATCAGGTCGCTTGAAAGCGCGCTGGACGCCTTCAAGCTCGACAACGGTTTTTATCCGGCCACCGATCAGGGGCTTGAGGCGCTCATCAAGAAGCCGGAAGCCGGCCGCATCCCGAACAAATGGCGTGAAGGCGGCTACCTCAAGCCGGCGCGCATTCCCAAGGACCCCTGGACCAAGGATTACGTTTATTTTTCTCCCGGCAGCGAGGGGCGGGAATACGAGATCCTCTCCTATGGCGCGGACAACGAGCCGGGCGGCGAAGGGAATAACGCCGACATCCAGAGCTGGAAAATGGAATAAAATGCGAAAGAACATATTGCGGATTGCGGATTGCGGATTGCGGAATATCGCTTCTGTTTTCAATCCGAAATCCGCAATCAGCAATCCGCAATCAAAAGGCTTTACGCTCATCGAACTCGCGGTTGTCATCGCGATACTCGGGGTCATGATCGCGCTTGTTGCTCCGATGGTCGGGGAACTGGGCGAAGCCAATCTGAAGCGGAGCGCCAGGCACCTGACCGGCATGATCCGTTTCCTCCATGAGGAGGCTCAGGCGAAAAAAAGAGAATACCGTCTCCGGTTCGATATCCAGGACGGACGCTACTGGGCTGAAGCGTTTACGCCTCTCTCGGACAAGGTCGGCGAGTTCCGTAAGACGACATCGGTAATAGCAGGTGAAGGAAGTCTTTCGGGCCAGACCACGTTTCGCGACATCAAGGCAGGCAGTCATCCGGACGATCCCTATATCCTGTTCACACCCGATGGTTGGGTGGAGCATACGGTGATCCATATTCGTGACGGCAGCAATCGGGATTTTTCCCTGATCGTGAAGCCGCTGACCGGACAGACTGAACTCCGCGAAGGGTATGTGGAGGAGAGATGACCAATTGCGGATTGTGGATTGCGGATTGCGAATTGCGTAAAGCGGATTTAAATCCGAAATCCGAAATCCGAAATCCGCAATCGAAAGGCTTTACCCTGCTCGAGGTGATGGTCGCGGTGGCGATCCTGGGCATGGTGCTCGTGACGCTCCTGGGTGTGAAGAACAGGAGCATGCAGGACGTGATGCTCGCGGACCACATTACTACGGCGACGCTGCTGGCCAAGCGCAAGATGAACGAGAACCTGGTGACCGCGGGTTCACGAACGGTCTTTCAACAAGAGGACGAGGGAGAGTTCCCGGACGAGGCGTTCAAAGAGTATACGTGGAAACAATCGATCTCCCAACTTCAGCCGTTAGGAGATGTTACGATCACCGAAGTACGAGTGGCGGTACTCTGGAAGGTAGGCGAACGGCAGGAGATGGTGGAGCTGCTCAGTTATGAATAGAAACATTGCGGATTGCGGATTGCGGATTGCGGATTTAAGGTCAAGGTTAAATCCTATGGTTTTAATTCCGCTATCCGCAATCCGAAATTCGCAATCAAAAGGCTTCACGCTTCTCGAAGTGCTGCTTGCCATGGCGATCCTCTCTGTGATCATGACCGTGATCTATGCGAGCTTTTCCACGGCAGGGAAAAATGTTGAACAGGCAGAGGCTATACGCGATGAGACCGATCTTGCGCGCACGCTGATCGCCCGGCTTTCTGCAGACATCGCCAACGCTTACCCCACTGTAAGCGCGAATTATCCGGCGGTGCCGACGATCTTTTATGGTAAAAAGGAAGAGGCCGGGGACCGTATCGGAGCGGGAGATGAGAAGATCAGGCGTGACAGTATTTCTCTCACGACCCTGACGAACTGGCGCAAACCCGATTCAAAAGAGACGGAGCTGTGGGAAGTGGGCTACTTTTTCAAGGAGAAACCGGACGGACAGGGATACGTTCTCTTCCGGAGGGAAAAGCGGGAGCTCAGCAAGGATGTGCCGGCACTTGAAGGAGGGGTAGAGTACGAGATCACGGACCGTGTGGAGAGCCTTCAATATACCTATTCCAATAATGGATCGACCTGGACCGATACCGGATGGGACAGCAGGTCGTCAGCATTCGGGAACAAACTCCCGAAGGCAGTGGAAATAACACTTATCCTGGATACGGGCAGAATGTACTCTGCGCGGGTGGATGTCGGAAATAGCAAGTGATTCCAGATGATGCCCGAGAGACAACAATGAGATCGCCGATGCCGCGGAACGAACGTGGTGTTGCTTTGCTGATCGTGCTCCTGGTAACGGCACTGTTGATCGCGCTCATCTTCGAGTTCTCGTACGCGACACGGATCAGCCTGAACAGCGCGGTCAATTTCCGCGACAGCCAGCGCGCGTACTTTTTGGCCCGGTCAGGGATATTTGCCTTCGTCAAGTACGGCGACACCCTTCGGGGCAGCTATATCCCGCAGGGTGAATGGGGCGTTGTCCCGATGATCAGTGATGGCGACACAGCGGTCAGGATCATGTGGGAAGATGAACGGGGAAAGATCAATATCAATACCGTTGCTGCGCTCGATTGGGTCGAGAGGTTGTTCGCAAGCAAGGGGATCGGTATCGAGGTCGTGGAAAGTCTCAAAGAACTGAAAAAAGGAAGGGCCTTCGTGCTCCTGTCGGAACTGCATGCCGTCATGTCCGATGAGGATTACAACAAGGTTGTAAATTTCATGACCACCGATTCGGATGGTATCGTTAATATCAACACTGCATCGGCGGAGGTCCTGAACAGCATATTCTGGGACAAGCCTCTCGTGGTAAGCTCCATTATAAACACAAGAAAGACCTCGCTGTTCCAGAGCAAAGCTGCCGCCGGGATCACGACCGAGAATGCCATAAGCCCGGCCATTATCAATAATGTTGATACAACAAGCAATATCTTTCGCGTGTATTCTTATACGACCGTGGGCGGTTATACCAAACAGGTCGAGGTCGTAGTGAAAGGAAATGTCTTCTCCTACTGGAGATCATTGTGAGGATCGTAGGTCTCAAAATAGAGAAGGGGCTCGTTGCCGCGTCAGTGGTGCAGAAGGACTTCCGCCGGACGGAGCTAGTGGATTCGTTCAGTCTGCCCTTTGCCACTGATGCCGAGTTGATGGGTATTCTCAAGGAGAGGTCAAAGGACTGGACCGGCGCGAAGATCGTCTCGTCCATTCCCGGCCACCTCTTCAGCCAGCGCACGCTCACGCTTCCCTTTGCCGACCGGAAGCGCATCGAGAAGGCCCTGCCCTTCGAGGTCGAGGACCTCGTGCCCTTTGACCTCGGCGATGTTGTGCTCGATCATCTGGTGCTCTGGAGCGCGACGGAAAAGAAAGAGACGGCGACCCCGGTACTCTGCATGCTCTTGCCGAAGACGGTCCTGCGGCAGCATCTGGACCTGCTTGCGGGCGCGGGGATCGATCCTCAGGCCATTGTCCCGTCCTTTGCCGGGCTCTCGGCGGTCGCGAATATGATGCCGAAAGATACCGGCACTCTTCTACTGTGCGGTGCAGATGTCTGCTTCCGGCAGAGCGGCGTTCTGAAGGCCCTCCGGAGCTTCTCGATCGGTCAGCCCACCGGCGGCCTTCGCCATGTCCTTCAGGCGCTCGAGATCGAGCACCAGGAAAAAGTGGAGAAGGCGGCGCTCTTGATCGACGACGGATCTGCGCGGGCCATCCTGGCCGAAGCCGGCGTGGCTGTCGACCTGGTCATTCCCGAGATCAACGGAAAAAAGGCGCTGGACCCGGTGAGCCTGGGGATCGCGCTCCTCGATGATGTGAACTTCCGCAAGGGTGAGTTTGCCTACCACTTGGCGGACGAAGGCACACGACGCAAAAGGCGCATGCTCATCATCGCCGCGGCCGTCGCGGCCCTGCTGTTCACCGTGAACATCGCCGTGAAGTTCTCCATTGTCCGGTCGGGCTATGGAAAGCTCGACGCCGAGATCAAGGAGATCTACCGCCAGACCTTTCCCGACGGAAAGCCGGCTGCGGATCCCGTGCGGCAGATGCGGGACAAGTTGAGCGAGGCGAAAAAGCTCTTCGGCGCGCTGGGCTCCGGAAGCTCGGTCCTCGATGTGATGAAGACGGTCACCGACGGCATCCCCAAGGAGGTCCGGGTGAACTTTACCGAGTTTGTCCTGGAGAGCGACCGGTTGAAGCTTCAGGGCGAGGCGTCGTCCTTCGAGTCCGTGGACAAGATCAAGGCGGAACTCCAGAAGTCGCCGCTCTTTACCGAGGTCACGGTGCTGGACACCCGCATGGGCGTGGACAACAAGGTGAAGTTCCGGTTCGATATCAAGCTGAAACAGGGGATGTGAACCACGGATATGCATATAACCACGGATGAACACGGTTAAAAGATAATGGCTAACACGGAACTTCTTCTGGAATAGAAGTGGTGGAATAGCCAAGGATGATCCCGGGGACACGATGACGACAAATACAGAACTTCTTCATAGAGAATTAACGAAAGAAATTATCGACTCTGCTTTTAACGTTCATAATGCCTTGGGATGCGGCTTGCTTGAAAAAGTATATGGTAATGCACTTGTTTGGGACCTGGAATTAAAAAAGAGAAAGGTAATTGCCCAAAGGGAATTCAAGGTGTTTTATCGAGACAAGGAAGTCGGTGTTTACTACGCAGATCTGGTTGTGGAAAACAATGTTATTGTAGAAGCTAAATCAGTAGACAAACTGGATGACGTTCATCGTGCGCAGCTTCTCAACTACCTTCGGATCTCAGGTCTGCGGGTCGGGTTATTGCTGAATTTTGCAAGGCCGAAATTGGAGTTTGAGAGACTTGTTGTTTAAACCGTGTTCATCCGTGGTTACATCAGGAGTTGCTATTGAAGTTAGAATCCCGGGATAAAAAGACACTCATCATCGGCGGGTCCGTCGCGGCGGTCATCGTGCTGTACGCCTTCGTCCTGTCGCCGTTCCTTTCCGACCTGTCGCGGAAACGCGATCTCATTCCGAAAAAGGAACGTGATCTCGTCGAAATGAAAAAGTTGCGCGACGAGTACCGCGAGGTCCAGAAACAGCTCCAGATCGCCCAGGAGGCGGCGTCAAAACGCGGCCCTTTGCTCACGGAGATCGAGAACCTCACGAAGCGCGCGAACCTGAACACCAAGATCGTTTCCCTCAAACCCCAGGCGGCGACCCAGACCGGGAATTATAAGGAAAGCATCGTCGAGATCAGGCTCGACAACATCACCCTCTACGACGTGGTGAATTACGTTTACCTTCTGGAGAAGGCCACGCTGCGCGTCCGGAAGCTCTCCTTCAAACCGCGATACGACAACCCCAAGATCCTGAATGCCACGCTCCTCGTGTCCAGCGCGGGGTGATGATGAGTCTCCGTCGTTTTTATCCCTCCCCCTTGAGGGGGGAGGGTAGGGTGAGGGTGACGAGATTTGAAGAACGATCTTTCAACACTTGCTAAAGACCTCCGGAAAAATTCAACAGACGCTGAAAGAGCATTGTGGCGGCATCTTCGAGGGAAACAGTTTGATGGATCAAAATTTCGCAGGCAGCAGCCTATTGGGCGGTACATTGTCGACTTCGTCTGTCTTGAAAAGAAAATTGTGATAGAAGTGGACGGAGGTCAGCATTCGGATACGCAAGATGCGATCCGGGATTTGTGGCTTCATGATCAGGGGTTCACAGTCTACCGCTTTTGGAACCATGATGTTCTGCAAAATATCGAAGGTGTACTGTCTCAGATCTTAAATCACCCTCCCCTGACCCCTCCCCTCAAGGGAGGGGATAACTATTATCATGATCGATAGAACAACACTCATTCGCAGATTTTCCTTCGCCCTCTACTTCGTCATTGCCTTTGTGACGTTCCTTGTCGTTCTGTTCCCCTTTGACCGGATCAAGACCAGGCTGGAATCCGAGGTCCGCGCGGGGACGCAGATGGAGCTGAACATCGCGCGCATCTCTCCGCGGTTCCTGAACCGCTTTGTCCTCTCCGACGTCGTGCTGTCCGACCAGACCGGCAGGGTGCTGTTCGAAAGCCCCTCGATCAGCACCCACGTATCGCTGTTCAATTTTCTTCGCGGCATTACCGCCGTGACCATAAAGGCCCATGCCTACGGCGGAGACCTGACCGTGAAGACCGAGCAGGGGACGAAGCGCCGGTTCGTCGCGTTCAATGCCGATGGACTGGACATCGGCTCGTATGCGCTCCTCAAGACACTCGGCCTCAAGCTGTCGGGAAAGCTGGGAGGATCGTATGAGATGACCGGCGATGCGGGGAAGGGGAAGTTCTTGCTCAAGGGCCTCGCCTCACGCGAACTCAAGATCATGGGATTCCCGGTGCCGGACCTGGATTTCGACCAGGGGTGGATCGAAGGCGATGTGAAGGGGGACCGGTTCATCATCAAAAAATTTGAGTTCGATGGGAAGGAGCTGAAGGTCCGGATCTCGGGGGACCTGGTGATGCGCGAGCGGGGGACGCTCAATCTGGCGGTGAAGTTCAAGCCGTCGGAGCGCCTTGCAACGGAACAGGCCGGGCTCCTGTCACTCCTGAAGAACAGGGACCCCGAAGGATATTATCTGCTCACGCTTGCCGGCACGGTTGCAGAACCGATGCCGCGCTTCTGACCTTCCGCCGCAAAGACCTAACCGGTACAATCCTAAACCAAAAGGCATCTCTCGCAAAGCCGCAAAGTACGCAAAGGTAATCTTTAAGCTCTGGTCTTTTAACTCGAATGAATTGCTGTTCTTTGCGAGCTTGGCGACTTTGCGAGAGACCGACGTTCGTAGTTGTTTTCAACTTTATAATGAATGCTTCAGAACCTATGGCTGAAGAGGACCGTGGTGGACAGCTGTTTTGACGTGATCTTGTCGTTGATGCCGGCAAAGACATCTCCCGATCCGTCATAAAAGGTCTGGGTCTGGGTCCCTTTCGTATTGATCTCGAGGTATTGCCCCCGGATCAGGAAGAAGTCATTGTCCTCTATGTCCCACTGCGCGGTGATCGTGGCTAAGTAGGCATATCCATCGGTCTTTGCCGTCGAGAGCTTTTTCCGGAGAACGTGATCGTCTCTGTCCTTGGCCGCGGCCCAGGGGCTGTAGCCGAGGTCAAGGAACGCCTGGAAGCCTCTGCCGACGAGCAGCTCGGAATGCATGCCGAGGTAGGGAATGGTGTAGGTCACCTCGTACGTAAGGACAAGACCTGAGACGCTGCCGGTAAAGCCGGGCGCGTAGGGGCCATACCCCACCTGGTGCACGTTGCTGGCGTCGAACTGAAAATTCTGATACAGGAGCCCGCCCAGCGGTCCTATTACCAGTCCTTTCGAGGGCCAGAAGTTATAGGAAGCCCGGAGGTCAAGGATATTCGCCGTGAGAGCTATATCCGATTCGGAATAGATGTCCAGGCCCGGATGGGCTGGGAGGCCCAGGCCATTGGGCAGCGGGTCGGTTTCGGCAGTGCCCGATATCCAGTCCGAGTCCTTCAGCTTGCCCGAGCCGCTATCGAGGTTCGTGGACCACTGCAGGCCAATCTTGAACGCATCCCGCCCGTTCGCATTCTTGCCGACATAGCCGCCTTCCAGGCCGAACAGGAACGTGTTGAGCGGGAACTCGAGCTCGCTTTCGACGCCGCCGGTCGCATCATAGATGCTGATGTGATACAGCGTGCTTCCGGTCAGGTATCCCAGGCCGAAGCCGAACAGGCCCTCACCCGCCTGCCGGTTGAAAGCGGGCGCGGCGATCACCGGCTGGGACAGGGCAAGGAACAGGCTCGCAGTGATCGCGATCGCGGCAGAAACAGGTCGTATCATTCGGGCGGTCTCCTCACCGCCAGGACCTTCGCCAGGCGAGCGTTATTTGTCCGCGTCGTCAAGGACCTCAGAACCTGAGCGCAAGGCTCGCCGACGCCTGCGCTTCCTGTTCCTTGAAGTCGTACGCCCCCGCCACGTCGATGCGCAGGAAGAACACGCGCAGGCCCAGCCCGGCGGTATAGACGATGTTGGCGAGGTCGTTCGCCGTGTTCTTGTAGGCGCCTGCGCGAAGGCTCAGGATCTCGTTCAGCATCGTCAGCTCGATGCCGCCGGCGATGGTCTGGTCCTCGGTGCTTTCCGTGAAGGACTTGTTCTTGGTCAGGTCATAGTCCGCCGAAAGGGTCAGGTTGTCAAAGGGATGCCAGGCAACGCCCGCCCGATACTGCGGCTTGATCTCGATCTCGCCTGACGCGACCGGCGCGAGGATCACGTCGCCCGCCCCGTTCTTCACCGCGGCCAATCCCATGATGGGGAACGAAGGAGAATTGAGGTACCTGCCCACGACGCCGATGTCGAGGCCGCTCACGGGCTTGTACAGGATACCCGCGTCGATCGAACCTTTGTGGCTCGTCGTTTCGCTGTTGTTCATGTCGCTCACGAAGTTGTCGAAGTTCCCGGAGCGCGTCAACGCGGAATGGAGGAACGTGCTGGCATAGACCATCTTGGCATTGGCGCCGACCAGGAAATGGTCACCCAGGGAGGTCGCGAAGGAAATGGCCGGTTCCGCCGTCACGACACCGAACGCGCCGACCGCGGAATTGTTGAAGGCAATGCCATTTATCGAACTCGTCGGCAAGGAAGTATTGAGATGTAACGTGTCCACCGTCGGCCGCAGCTCGGCGAACCCGATCCCGATGACGCTCACCGCGACCGCCGAACTGGAGACGGGGAACGACACGAGCAGCCCTCCCGTCACATCGATGTTCGTGACGGCATCAGGGCGCGCGAGGTCGAGAAGGAGCTGTTTCAATTCCGCCGCCGCGGTATAATCGCCTGCGTCGACGGCATCCTGGATGACCTGGATCCGGTCCCACTTATTGCCGAGGTCCATGTAGTCCCGGATGGCCGCGCCGCCCGGGACGCGTATGTCCACCTTCCGGGAGTTGGCAAGCGCCGCCGGGTTCCAGTACACGGCGGTCGAGTCGTTCACCGCGGCCACCGACGCGCCGCCCATCCCGAGCGCGCGCGGGCCGAAGATGGCGAACTGCGCCGCCTGCGCCAGGACCGGGAACAGGACCAGCGAAAGCGCAAGGAGAACTGAACAATATCTCTTCATGGCGATACCTCCTGGTGTGAATGTGAGTGATAGAAGCATAGCATGGCCGCTTTTATTAATCAAGATGCCTGCCGGGAAATAGAATTTGACAACCCCGGTGCTAACCAATAGAATGACTGCTATGAAAGCAAAGGTAAAAACGGTCTATGTATGCCAGTCCTGCGGTTCGCAGTCGCCGCGGTGGATGGGAAAATGCCCCGACTGCAACCAGTGGAACACGCTGGTCGAGGAGCGGGTCGAGAAGCAGAAGGACATCGGGGCCGCCAAGCGCGGCAAGGGGTCGGAGCCGCTCGCCCTGAACGAGATCACGATCGGCGACGAGGACCGTTTTGTCACCAAGATCGGCGAGCTCGACCGGGTGCTGGGCGGCGGGATCGTGACCGGGTCGGTCGTGCTGATCGGCGGCGACCCGGGCATCGGAAAATCCACGCTGGTGCTCCAGATGCTGAAGCAGGTGTCGGAGCTTCGCGGAAAGGCGCTCTACGTTTCGGGCGAGGAATCGCCCGCCCAGATCAAGATGCGTGCCCAGCGACTGGGCGTCAAGGCGGAGAACCTCTACGTGCTTGCCGAGACGTCGCTCGATGAGATCCTGCGCGCGGCAGACGAGCTTCAGCCCCAGGTCATCGTCATCGATTCGGTCCAGACGGTCTATACGTCGGAGCTGCCGTCAGCTCCCGGGAGCGTTGGGCAGGTGCGCGAAGTGTCCGGCAGGCTCATGATCCATGCCAAGAAGACGGGCATCCCGACCTTCCTCATCGGCCACGTGACCAAGGACGGCGCCATTGCCGGTCCCCGCGTGCTCGAACATATCGTGGACACGGTGCTCTATTTCGAAGGAGACCGGGGCCATGCCTTTCGCATCCTGCGGGCCGTCAAGAACCGGTTCGGTTCCACGAACGAGATCGGCGTCTTCGAGATGAAGGAATCCGGCCTGGCCGAGGTGGCGAACCCCTCGGAGATGTTCCTTGCCGAACGGCCGAAGGACGCGACGGGCTCCGTCGTCGTCTCGTCCCTCGAAGGCTCGCGGCCCATCCTGGCCGAACTCCAGGCGCTAGTGACCCCGACCAAGATGACCATGCCGCGCAGGACCAGCATCGGCGTGGACTATAACCGCGTATCGCTGCTCATCGCCGTGCTCGAAAAACGCGTCGGCATGCACCTCATGGGCATGGACGTGTTCGTGAACGTTGTGGGCGGCCTCAAGATCGACGAACCCGCAGTGGACCTCGGCATTATCGCGGCTGTTGCGTCGAGCTTCCGCGAGAAGCCTATCAACTCCAACACTGTCGTCATGGGCGAGGTCGGCCTCGCCGGCGAGGTCCGGGCCATCAGCCAGGCGGAGTTGCGGCTGAAAGACGCGGCGAAACTCGGCTTCACCCGCTGCATTCTTCCTATGGTGAACGTGGAGAAACTCGAGAAGACCGCGGGCATTTCGAAGATGCAGCTCATGGGCGTGCGGACCGTTGACGAGGCGATGGGGAGGCTGTTCTAAGCCTGAAAAGCATATACAGGTCCTGTAATGCTTGTATATATATGTGATGGTCTCGTAAGAATAGTATTTGCATAATCAGCCAATAATAATCGCATGAAT
>CAKKRC010000090.1 GCA_919902495.1 Nitrospiria bacterium | reverse complement strand
GGTATTTCGGATCAAAGCATTCTTTCTTCTTCATCAGCGTCCAGGCGATGACCAGGAGCTTTGCGGCAAGCTTGACACGCATCTTGGTACCGATCCCTTTTTCCTTCGCCCGGCCTTTGAGCTTGTTCGTAAAGTAGTCGATGAAGTCCTTGTTCTTGAGCGAGGCGATCATCGCCGCCTGATACAAGCCGTACCGGAGGTCGGCCTTGCCTTGCTTGGAGATGACCGGTATCGCGCTGTTTGACTTCTTGCCGCTACGGCTCGCGCAAAGGTCAAGGCCCGCCATTTTCAAGACCTGCTTCGCGTTTGAAAAGCGGTGGGGATTCCCGATGGCCCCCAGGACTTTCGCGGAGATGTCCGGCCCGAATCCCGGGATGCTCAGAAGGTACGTGTACTCGGGAAACTCCAGACAGGCATCCTCGAGTTTGTCCTCCACCGATTTGATGGTCCGTCGTATCTGCTTCAAACTGTCCACCATGACCTGGGCTTCGAAAGAAGCAGCTTCTCCCATGGTGCAGCCAATGGAGTCGACCGCCTCCCTCCAGATCGCTCCGACCCTACGGTCCTTCGCCAAGGTCGTTCTGCCCGGCGCTATGGTGCGGTAAAATGCGTCGTATTCCATCCCGGCGACCTCCGACGGATCGAGACATTCCCGCACCACCGCCAGGGTTTCCGAGGGGCCGTAGTGCCGGTCCAGCTCCGGGAAATACTGCGCAATGAGGTTATTGCGGATACAGACGCTTATGCCATGCTCCCGTCTTTTCAGCCGCCGCTTGAGAGCGTTGAGTATGCGTACGTTCCGCAGCGTCATCAGGGGGTATTCGTAGAACAGGCACTTCCCCTGGGAGATGAGGTCGGCTACATTTGCCGCGTCCTTGACGTCATGCTTGTCCCAGCGACCGTCCAGGAGCTGCCGGTTGTTCTTGACCGCGACGCCTCCCACAAGAACAACCAGGTGCCCGCACTTGATCAGGTGCTCCGCCAGGGGCTTGTGGTAGTTCGCCGTCGGCTCGATGCCGAAAACAACCACCGTCAGGCTGTATTGAACTTTGATTCGCTCGACATACGCGAGCAGCTTTTGAAAGCCTTCGAGCGTGTTGTCAAAGACCAGATTCTTCACCAGCGTTTTACCACGGGCCGTGCCGAAAAAGGCATTGTGCTTTTCTTTGGCCGCGTCAATCCCGACGATCAAATGCTTTTCCGAACCGCGAATCCCTTTCTTCAGTTGAAGAAACTGCTCAAGTCTGATATCATTTACACAGTTCATAGGGACCTCCTGTTCATGAATTTAGTTCCGTCATAAACTAATTCTTAGCAGGAGGTTTCTATTTTGGATAGTCTTGAAGATACTTTTCCCTATACTTTAATGGGGAAATATAACTTCATGCTCTACCTATATATAACGTTGTTTCCTACGTTGCATTACTCACAAATCCCAACCCTCATCCCGATCATTTTAGCAAGCGACGCCGGAACATTTAGCATTTAGGGTCAGGTTTCTTTTGTTGCATAGACCGGGAGACATGCCGCAATTACTTGAACAGCTTCAAATATGCGTCGAACAGGTATTGCTTCCCGCGCTTGCCGCCGGTTATCTCTTTCAGGATGCCGAGCCTTTCGAGGTCAACGATCAACTTGTACGCGGATGCAGGGGATATGCCGGTCACCTCCCCGACCTTTGCCGCGTCGATCATCGGCCGTTGATACAGGTAATGCACGACCTTTTGAGCGTTTGCCGTTCTGCTGCCGAGCGTACGAATTTCGGTTTCCACCTTCTGTTGCAGCTTGAGGGTCTTGTCGAACGTGGAGATGCTGTTCTTCGCTGTTTCTACGATCCCGACCAGGAAGAACTTGAACCACTGCTGCAGGTCGTTCTTCTCCCGCACCCGCATCAGGTTGTCGTAATAGTGCGTGCGGTTGCGCTCAAAGAAGTCCGATAGATACAGCACGGGACGCTTCAATATCCCCTTGCTGACCAGGTACAGGGTGATCAGGAGCCGGCCCACCCTGCCGTTGCCGTCCAGGAACGGGTGGATGGTCTCAAATTGATAATGCAGCATCGCGATCTTCAGCAGTTCCGGGAAATGCCGCGTCTCGTCGTGCACGAATGTTTCGAGGTCAGCGATCAGTCCGGGTACTGCCGTGTGCGCCGGTGGCACGAAAACGGCGTCGCTGATCGTAGCACCGCCGATCCAGTTCTGGCTTTGCCGGAACTCTCCCGGCTGCTTGTGCCTGCCGCGCACGCCTCGCAGCAGGGTTTTGTGCGCTTCCCGGATCAAGCGCGCTGAAAAAGGCAGCTTCTTCAGCTTTACGATCGCCTCGTTCATGGCCTTCACATAATTCTGCACCTCTTCCCAGTCATCCCGTTTGTCGGGCGCGACGTCTTCCTTTTCGAGAAGCGCCTCTTCCATGTTCGTCTGCGTGCCTTCGATCTTGCTTGATTGCGTTGCCTCCTTCAGCACATGCATGCTGATGAAGAGATCGACATTCGGGATATACTCGGAATACATATCCAGCCTGCCCAGTTCGCGATCAGCCTGGCCAAGCAGTTGAATAAGCTCCATATTATCCAAAGACCAGGCACGGCTGATCGGGTTCGGTTGAAAGCTTTTGTAATGGCCTTGCTGAACAGATCGGCCGGATTGGAAGTGCTTCATGGGGAGGCCTCTTCGTACGGTAAAATAAGCATGTTCGTTATTTTAGATTTTACACAAAATCTAAAATAAGGCAACAGGATATTTTAGAACCCTTGAGCGTCAGGTCGATGTGAGCCGGAACGCTGGCAAGAAGAGTACTTGGGGTCACTTCTCGATTCTGACATCCCTCGCCTTGCCCTACCCCTTCCCTTCCTTCCCTCTCATCATAAAATTGATCCCGGTCCATATCGCGGTCCTGAACAGCATCGCCCCGATGCTCTGCACAGCCACGGTCTTTCCGAGCAGATGCATGCACGCGAGCGAAAGAAAGACCAAACCGTGACAGGCAAGGACGATCCTCGAAAGCTTCCCGGCCCAGCCCTGCTCCCTCCACAGGCCGTGGCCGGCTGCCAGGGATACAAAGCCCATCGCCACGTTATAGCGAAGGAGCCAGGGAAGGACGGGGTAGGGCTTGGTCTCGAGGCCGAGCAGGACGATCCCGCCTTCCACGACGGTCAGGAGCCCGATGATCAGGGCCAGCAATGATGCAATGCGATGTCTGCTCATAAGAACATTTCTTTTCTCTCGCAGGGCCGCAAAGCTCGCAAAGGACTTCCGGGCCGGAAGCCCCCTCGAGGGTCAGGTCAGGTGAGCTTACCTGCTGGCAAGCTGGCAAGCCTGCCGGCTGACAGGCTTACAAGGCGGCCAACGCTCAGCTCGTCTCAACAACGTCGAGATCGACGACCACATCCTTGACGTTCTGGGTCTGGGTGCGGACCTCCCGATCCAGCGATTCCTGCGGCTTCAGACGGAAGCTGATCCCTTCCACGGAGGAGTCATCCACCCATTTTCCGTTCTGGTTCACTTTCCACCGGACGGTAAACTTGAAGCGGACCGCTGACGTGCCGCTGAGGTTCGTGAAGCGGACGGTGATGTACTGTCCCTCGATCTTGTAGGCAACCGAGGCAAGCTGGGGAGATCCCACCTTGACATTGGTCCATCCCTGCGGCGCGGCCTGCTTTGCAGACCCGCCCTGTTCCCTGCGCGCCGATTCCGTTTTTGCTTTTTCCTTGGCCGTCTTCGGCGGGGCGGCAGGCTCGGCAGGCGTGTCCTTTTCCTCGGGCGCCGGAGCAGCAGGAGCGGCCTTTGCTTCCGCCGCCGGCTTTGGTGCAGCCTTGCCCGCGGCCTTGCCGGGCGCCTTGCTTGATGCTGCGGCCGGTTTCTTTGAAGGCGCCGGCTTCTTGACCTTCTTCTTCTTGTCGCCAGGGGAGGAGGGTGAGACCGGCGGCGCCACGGCCACCGTGATCCCTGCCGCGCTGCCCGATCCCGGCGTACCATTGCAGAGGTATTCCGTGAACACGATCTCCTGCGCTTCAAGCACACCGTTCCTGTTCACATCCGGCCCGGACAGGACCTTCAAGCCGCCCCCGGGGCAGTGTACGGTGCCGGACGGTTCCGATGCGATCATGACCAGAGAGACAAACCCGCTTGGTTTTCCATCATCGGTCAGCGGATGGCAGATCGGAATTCCCTTCAGGACCTCGGAGGCGTCCAGAACGCCATTGCCGTTCGTATCACTGCCGGTATAAATTCCTATCCCCCCATCGGGGCATTGGGGGCTTCCAACAGGCAGGACCGTAGAGGTGGCCGCTGATGACGGACCGATCTTCGACAGATCAGGCGAGTCGGCCCCTTGTTTGCAACCCGCACTCATGGTGAGCGCGACCAGGAAAACCGCCAACAACTGCACCGATTCTCTCTTCATAGGGACCGCCTCTCCTTTATACCATGAAAATCGAACATGTCGCTTTCGATTTTCATGGGCTGTCATAACCTCTGAGGGTCAGTTCTTGCGATTTGACATTATCGTTTCCTGCTGGTCCGATACGCTGCTGGTCGTTCCCGAGCAATGAAGCCGATCTTTCTTTTCGGCTTTTCCTCGACCTCGATCAGTTGTCTGATCGCCTCGAAAACGATCTGGAACTGTCCGTCGTACTTCTTTTCGAGATCATTCAATTTTTTCATCAGGTCTTTATGGGATGCGATCATCTCCCGCAGTTTAATAAAGGCGCGCACGACATAAACACTCGCATCTATAGCTCGTTGACTGTTCAGTATACTGGCAGCCATAATGATCCCATGTTCAGTAAAGGCATAGGGTACGTAACGAATATTTCTTCTTGAAGCGGTCACAAATTGTGACCGGATAGTGCGGGCCTCGTCTGCAGTGAGCTGGAACATGAAGTCTTTCGGGAAACGATCGACATTGCGCTTTACGGCTTGATTAAAGACTTTAGTTGTCACGCAGTACAATTCTGCGAGATCGACATCGAGGATCACCTTTTGCCCTCGAATTAACAGTATCTTCTTTTCCACAACATCCATCGCGACAAGTGATTTCACGTATTCACCTTCCACCCTGCCTGTTCATGAGCTATGTCTCCGGGTCCAAGGGGTATGGTTTAGGGACTGAGCAACCATGCAGGATCGGGCGCTGATGACAACACGAGAATAGTACACAGAACCTCAAATTGCAAGGGTTTCCATGGGGTATTGATGGGGGAGGGCTTCTAAGTGCGGCGTGTAACATCAGGGTCAAGGGTCAGGGGGCAGGTAAGACAGATGCGGGGACGATTAAACCGACAGGGAGACAGCAAAAAAGGACAAGGTGACAAGGGGAAAAGGCTCGACCTACCCCTTCCTTTCAGCGGCCGATCTCGTCAACCCGCAGCAACCGGTGTCCCTCGAACACGGTCAGTATCTCCACGATGTTTTTCTTTACTCTGTAGACTATTCGATATTTCTTAAACAGCCATTCGCGTATATCCGGATTGGAAATTTCCGGCACCGTTCTTCCACTGCGGGGTTCACCGGGCAATAGGGACTCCGCATGCGCTACGATCTCATCGACAAATTTTGCCGCTCGCTCCGCATTGTCCCTTGCAATGAAATCCTCGATCTCCGTCAACCGCTGGAGGGATTCACAGGTCCAATGTATCTTCATGCGGGATCATTCCCTGGCCCTTCGGGAAGCGAGTGCCGCCCTGAGCTCTTTTGTGGAGTACGTTCTCCCGCTGTCAACATCCGCAATTCCTCTGCCGACGGAATCAATGAAAGATCTTCTGTATACCAGTTCGTCGTAATCGTCCGGCGACAGAAGGACCCCGGCGGGCTTGCCGTTCTGCGTAATGATCACCGGATGCCCCGTACCCTGGAGGCCCTTGAACCACTTGGAGATGCTTGTCTTGAATTCGGCGATAGGGACAATATCATTTTTAATAGAAATAGTCTTCACGCGACAACTCCTTATTGAAGCTCCCGGCAGCAAACAACAGGGAGCTTCGATCCTCAGTGTAGAAATATGTTATTATCATCGCTCGCTGACCCCGCAGCAAGACTTCGGCGAGCTCAGCGGTTCGACGGTGCTCACACCATGAGCCTGTCGAATGGTCGAGCCGCTGCGGGGAATGCGCTCGCTCCTGGATTTAGGTTCATATACTGCTCTAAATATAGACCAGGATAATGTGCAAATCAAGCTTTTCTTTCGGCCATGTATAGAGTCGTTCCTGCAGCAGGCTGTGAACTGCACCCCTGAGCTTGGACAGTTAGCTTAGAGTAATCGGATAGAGCGCCTGGCCCCCGAACGTCTGATCGAGCGTTCCCAGGATGCATTCGAGTGAATCGCCCCGCTCTTTCCCGAACAAGTCGCTTGCCGCGCCTTTCGCCTTGAGGTCTTTCTTCAGTGCGTCGATCGCCTTCCCAGCTTCTGCATACCGCAGCGTCGCGGGCATAACGCCGCTTCTTCCCGGAACGAGCAGACGGTCTTCATCAAAAAACGCAGAGCCCCCCCAGGGTCACGTCTGCGTTCCTGTCATCTCAGAACATCCGGGGGTCAGGGGATGTTTAGCGGGCGATCTGCGGAACAATATTATTTCGCGGTCGAAACGGAATCGAGGTCGATGCCGAGGAGATGGATCTTCTGCTGGAGGTTCTGGCGGTGGATGTGGAGCAGGCGCGCTGCCTCGGAGATATTGCCGCCCGATTCGATGAGCGCCGCCATGATGATGCTCCGCTCGAACTGGTGCTTTGCGTCCTTGAGCGGCATGAGCGGTATCGTCCGGGCCTCTTCGCTCAGCTTTTTCTCTTCGAGGATATACTTCGGCAGTTCATCGCGCTGGACGATCGGCCCCGCGGTAAAGGCGATGGCGTACTCGATCGAGTTCTCGAGCTCGCGCACGTTCCCGGGAAAGTGGTAGTTCATGAGCGCCTGCAGGGCGTCCCTGGCGATGCCGGTGATCTTCTTTTCCGCCGCCTTGCCCTTGTGCTTCTCGACAAAATGATTGGCCAGGAGCGGGATGTCCTCGGTGCGCCTCCGGAGCGGCGGCAGTTCGATGGGGATCACGTTCAGCCGGTAGAACAGGTCTTCCCGGAACATCTTCTCGGCAATGGACCGTTTCAGATCGCGGTTCGTGGCCGCGATGACGCGGACATTCACCCGCCGGGGCAGGGTGTCGCCGATGCGCGTGAACTCTCCCTCCTGCAGGATGCGAAGCAGCTTCACCTGGAGCTGGGGGGCAAGTTCGCCGATCTCGTCCAGAAAAAGCGTCCCCTTGTCCGCCTCCTCGACCAGTCCCTTCTTGTCGGCCACCGCGCCGGTGAACGAACCCTTCACGTGGCCGAAGAGCTCCGATTCGATGAGCCCCTCGGGGATGGCGCCGCAGTTGACGGTCACGAACTTCTTCCGGGCGCGGACGCTGTTGGAGTGGATGGCTCGTGCGACGAGCTCCTTGCCGGTCCCGCTCTCGCCGGTCACCAGGACACTGGACTCGCTCGATGCGGCATGGCGCATGATGCGGAATATCTCGCGGATCTCGGGGCTGTTGCCGATGATGTTCTGAAAGGAATACCGTGTCTCGATCTGCGTCCGGAGCGTGGTGTTCTCCAGCTCGAGACGCCTCTTCTCCAGTGCGCGGCGCAGCGGCAGACGCACTTCGTCGGGCGTGAAGGGCTTGGGGATGTAGTCGTAGACCCCTTTTTTCACGGCGTCCACGGCCGACGGAATGGTGCCGAAGGCGGTGATGATGATGAAAATGCTGTCGCTTTCGATCTCCCGGACCTTGTCATAGAATAGGAGGCCGTCCATGACCGGCATCTTGAGGTCCGATATGATCAGGTCAAAGCCGTCCTTCCTGACCATCTCCACGGCGTCGACGCTGCTGATCGTGGTGGTCACGTCCAGCCCCTCGATCTCAAGGATGGCCTTGACTGCCTCGCACACACTTGACTCGTCGTCGACGACCAGCGCCTTGAGCTTATCCATAGATCGGCATCCTCACGGTAAAGGTGGTACCTGTCCCCACGATGCTCGCGACGGAGATCTCCCCGCCGTGCTTCTTAATGATGCCATAACTGACAGCGAGCCCGAGCCCCGTGCCTTTGGTCGCGTTCTTGGTGGTGAAAAAAGGGTCGAATATCTTGTGCAGGTGCTCCTCGGGAATACCCCTGCCCGAGTCAGTGAATATGACCTCGATGTTCTTCCCCGCCTGCCGCGTCTCGACCTCGATCCTGCCGGGCGGGGTGATGGCATGGATGGCGTTCAGCAGGATGTTCAGCACGACCTGGCCGAACTGGGCCGGATCGGCATACACCTCCGGGAGGTTTTCCGCAAGCTTCAGGAAAAGCTCGATCCCCTTGAATGCCTCCTGGGCGACCAGCGACTCCGCGATCTCCGTCACCGGCTCGTTGATGTTGATCTTTACCGGCTTGATGACGTTTTCGCGCCCGAAGTTGAGCAGCTGCCGCACGATGGTCCTCGCGCGGTCCGTTTCCCGGGCCATGAGCTTCAGTTTATCGTACCGGGGATCGTCGGGAGGACACTGCTCCAGCATAAGGTTCGAAAAGGTGAGCACCGAGGTGAGGGGGTTGTTGATCTCATGGGCGATGCCGGCGGCAAGCTTGCCGATGGACGCCAGCTTTTCCGCCTCGACGAGCTGCGCCTGCTTCTCCTGGAGCTGCTTGATGATGTCCTCCAGGGAGTTCATGGCATGGTCCAGCTTGTCCTCCATCTGATTGTAGGATTCCGCCAGCGACGAGATCTCGTCATGCCCCTTGACCTCGATACTCTCGGAAAAATCTCCCCGGGTGATCTTTTTTGTGATCCGTTCGAGGTCCTGGATCGGGGTCACGATGCTCTTGGCAAGTTTCATGTTGATGATCGTACCGAAAACGATTATGACTGCGATCGTGACGACCAGCAGGACCGCGGACATTTTGAGTATAGCGTCAATATCCGAGCGCTCCTTTTGGGCGTTCGCTTCGACATGGACCTGGATCTCCCGGGCGGTCATGCGGATGCGCTCGACATCGAACTTCTCCTGCTGTCCCGGCGCCGCGCCTCTACCGTACCTCTGGGCGCCCAATTTTCCTATCAATTGTTCGTATTCGGCGAGCGAGCGGTCGATCAGGACCAGCCGCTCAGCGCCGATGTTGTTCACCATTTCATGCCGGATCTTCTCGATGGATCCCTTCATCGCCGTCAGGAAGCGCGCGATCTCCTCGAGGCTGCCGGAATCCCTGTACAAGAAGTAGTTTTTTTCGTAGCGGCGCACCTCGAGGAGGGAGTTCGTGATGTCATCGGACGTCTCAAGGTGCCGGAGGTGGGTGCCGATCGTTCCCAGGTCCTTGTAGGCAAGGATGCCGAAAACGACGGCAAGCGCCAGATAGAGGCCGAACCCGAGGAACAGTTTGTCGCGGATCTTCATGTGGCGCTATTATAGCGTAACCGGTGCGGAAATGAAATAGGGGCCCGGCATCGCCGGGCCCCGTTATTGTGTACCTATGCCCAGCAGGGCTCTTTCACCACATACACGCAGCAGTGGCTGTATTTCACGACCTTTGACGCGACGCTGCCGAGCAGGAAGCGGGCGGTGGCGCTCTTGCCCTTGCTGCCGATCACGATCAGGTCGATCTTTTCCTTCTCTCCAAAGGACACGATCTCATGGGCCGGCGAGTCGCCGGTCACCAGGACCGTGCTGATGTCGGTAACGCCGTGCGACTTCATCTGGTCCTTGGCCTTGGTCAGCAGGTCCTCGCCGCGGCGCTTCAGGCTTTCAAGCAGCCTGTCGCGGTCCGAAGCGGAAAGCTCGAGGTCCACATCGGCCACCGAAGCAATGACGTTGAGGATATAGATCTTGGCCTTGTTTGTCTTCGCGAAATGGGAAGCGACGCGGAGGCCTTCCGTAGAGTGCTTGGAGCCGTCTATCGGCACGAGTACTTTCATGGTTCTCTTAGACCTCCTTTTTCACTTTGGCTTTTTTCATGGTCAGGCCGATGCCGTCGAACATGTAAAAGATCGCAAAACCCCACCACATGGTGTAGGCCACGTAGAAGACCAGGAGCCCGGTCATGATGCCGGCTTTGTCCACGACATTCTGCGCATCGACCTTGTAATAATTGTAGGCAGGCTCGACCGCTTTTTTTATGACATCCGAAACGAGCTTCGCTTCCTCGATCTTGCCCTGCTTCTTGAGGGACTTGTCCACGCCCTTGAGCATGGTATGCCAGGACTCCATGACCTTCTTTTCATCGGCCCCATAGCGGGCGACAACCGCGGCGCCGTTGTTTTTATACATATCGTCCGAGTCCTGGAGGATCTTCGCCATAAGCGCACCGAGATTGCCGTTGATCTGGAGCTCGGAATTCGCGTTTTTCGCCTCGATTCCCGAGGCGGCAAGGAGCTTCACCGTGCCGTCGATCTGCTCCGGCTTCTCAAACTTCACGCTCACTGCAATGGCGGTATTCGCGAACCTCTCATTGTTCTTCGCAACCTTCGGGATAAAGTAGGACGACCCTTTCGAAAGCTTGTTGAACATATCGTCGGCGTATACAAGCCCGTTCCTGCCATCGCCGAAGACAGGCGAGAAGATAAGCGCAAGCACGCCGGCAAACGTCGCCGCAAGGAATGCGCCTTTGGCAAATTCCATTTTATTCTTGACGATCATGGCTATACCTCCTCCCTGAGTGTTTTTATGTTCGCAAAGAACTTGCTGAAGATCCAGAGACCAAAGATAGCGACGACGATCCAGAATACGACGTTGCCGACGGATTCGATGGCATTGATGGTGGTCTTGGACATATCGATATACTCAAGCTCCACCATCTTCTTGGGCAGCGTGGAGGCGCGGTTGATAAATCCAGCGATGATCGAGATGGCATAGAAACCGCGTATCTGAATGCCCTTTACCACCTTGGTCGTGAGTGCGCCGACCTGGATGCCGATCAGCGAGCCGATCAGCATGCCCATGGCCAGCGTATAGAACACGTATCCGTAGATAGCGTACTGGGCGATGGAGGCCAGGCCCGCGGTGAAGATGATCTGCAGAATATCAGTGCCGACGGTAGTTGCCGTGGATACGCCGAACGTGTACACGAACATGGGGAAGGTGACGAATCCGCCGCCCACGCCCATAATGGCGGCAAGGATGCCGACGATCACGCCGCCCATGGCGATGAACACGCCGGAGATCTTTTTGCCGCCCTCTACATAATCTTCGTCAAACGTGATCATGGGCGGAATGTTGATCTTCTGCAGCTTCTTTGCAAAGTCGGTGGTGCCGGACGGGCCGCCATGCGCATCGCCGCCCTCTGTTGCCGGTCCTCTCGTTGATTTCCAGAAGTCCATCATCGCGTAAAAGCCAAGGAATCCGAGCAGGACGGCATAGACCAGGCTGATGAACGCTTCGGACAGGATCGGGTCCTTGTCATAGAAGAACCTGTTGATGGACCCGCCGATGAACGTCCCGGCTCCCGAACCGACGAGGAACGCCATGGCCAGTTTCGTCGAGACGTTGCCGAGCTTCTTGTGGACCGTGGTGCCCATGATCGCCTTGGCGAAAATATGGAACACGTCGGTGCCCACGGCGAGGATGCCTTTTACGCCCGCGGCCATCAAGGCCGGCGTGATGATGAACCCGCCTCCGGCGCCGATGCAGCCGGTAATAAGGCCGGCAGCCAGTCCGATAGCGATGGAGACCATGAAGATGCTGGTCGAATAGAATGCCGGCGCGTAGGCCGTTTTCCCGCCGAGCATGCTGCCCGCGTCGGCCAGTGAAACGGCCACGATCGGCAGCAGCAGCAGCAGCAGGATCCACATTTTCTTGCGGTTGTGGATGATGCTCATGGAGACCTCATAATCCCATTTGGCGTGCGCAATGGACGCCTGTTTCATAAACTCATACGTGCTGCGAAAGATACCCATACGAAAACCTCCCTCCTGTGTAGTGTATTTTCTTACGCGATCTGGATCAACTCGGTCTGTAATTTGTATTTTTTCCCGTCCCCCATGAGCCGCGTGTAGGCCAGGGGCTTGCCGTCCGTCCCGACCAGGAGTCGGTGCAGCAGCAGCATGGGTGCTCCCTTTCCGGTCTTGAGGATCGCCGCTGCATCGCCGGTCATTTCGGTGATCTCGATCATCTGGACGACCTTCTGGATCTTTTTCTTCGCCCGCTGCTGCATCATCTCATAGAACGGTGTCTGGCAGACGTCGGCCTCCTCGATATCAGGCACGACCTCGAGCGGAACGAATGACTCTTCAAGGTAGGCTGGTTCTCCCTGCACAACACGCTTGCACAGGATGTAGTAGATGTCACCCTCCGACCGCAGATAATTCCGCACATCCTCGGGCGGCACTTTCACCCCCTTGACCAGGACCTCTTTTCTCGCGACCACCCCCTCCCCGAACATGTCTTCGGTCAACTTCGTTTTCATCGTAATGCCAAGATCGGGCAGAGCGTGACTGACGAACGTTCCCTTGCCCTGCTGTTTCCTCAGATATCCGTTCCTCACCAATTCCGCGATGGCCATTCTTACCGTGGCCTTGCTAACGTTGTAGGTCGTGCAGAGATCGTCTTCTGTGGGGATCTGCGAGCCGGCAGGCCACTCCCTTTGTTCGATCTTGTCCTTGATGATCGAAGACATCTGCACATAGAGCTTTTGCTGGCTTTCACGGTTTACTGTCTTATCGGTTAGCATAATTTCAGTTCTTTATAACGTTATAATGAATAATTATGGATAAAAAACTCGGGACGGCTATTTCCATATAGAGGTCCCGTAAATGTGTTCCTATTTTGTCAGGCTTTTGTTGCCTTTATTCCTCTTGTGGCAATTTCTTCGGCGGCCTCTTCCTTGTGATCCTGGATCGAGAGCCTTTGTGCTTCGTCATATTCACCGGCTTCTGCGAAAGTAATTGCAACCATCATGTTTTCAAAGGCTTTGATGAGTTTCTGCATAATGCCCTCCCTTTCAGGAATACTATTACTATTACAAGTACTATGCCATCACTAAACATGCTGAAATAATGAGAGAAAACACGCATGCATGATAAATGGTGCAACATAAGCATGCATGCCTCATATGAATAATAAGGGATTAGTAGATGTTTTGGAGCAATGAAATGTTGCGGTACAGGGGGTTTATATGAACTGGCAGTCGCAGGCCTCAGCCTGCGTGAAGAGGTCATACAGCGGACATTTAAACCGCGATGTTATGCTGCTTTATCTTTCTCTGAAGCTGCTGCCGATAGATACCAAGAAGGGTGGCTGCGCGCGAGATATTCCCGCCCGATTCGAGAAGCGCCGCGGTGATGGTCTCTTTTTCCACGGCAGAGAGGGCGTCCTTCAGCCTCTGGGCAGATGCCCTGGGCCTTGCGGGCGCCTGCGCCTGGCGAAGATTGGGCGGAAGGTCGACTGGAAGTATCTCTGAGGTGTTGGCGAAGGAGATCGAACGCTCGATGATGTTCTCGAGCTCCCGCACGTTGCCGGGATAGGGATGCTCCAGCAGAAGGCTCAGCGCTTCGCCGCTGATGCACTTGATCAGGACGTCCTTCCGCTTGTGAGCGTGCTTCTGGACAAAGTGCTTTGCCAGCAGCGCGACATCCTCCATGCGTTCACGCAAGGGCGGAAGATGGATATTGATGACATTGAGACGGTAGAACAGGTCTTCCCGGAAACCGCCGCGCTGGCACGCTATCTTGAGATCGCGGTTCGTGGCAGTGATGAACCGGAGGTCTACGCGGATCTGGCGCATTCCGCCGATGCGCATGATCTCCCCTTCCTGCAGAACGCGAAGCACCTTGGTCTGGAACAGCGGCGACACATCGCCGATCTCATCAAAGAACACGGTGCCGCCGTCGGCCTGCTCCAGAAGCCCTTTCTTGGTGTACTGCGCGCCGGTGAAGGAGCCTTTTTCGAAACCGAAGAGCTCTGACTCGAGGAGCGTATCGGGAATTGCCGTGCAGTTGATGGTCGTGAACGACCGTTCGCTGCGCGGGCTCCAGCGGTGGATGGCCCGGGCGATGAGCTCCTTGCCCGTGCCGCTCTCGCCGGTGATCAGCACGTTGCTCTCGCTGGCAGCCGCCTTTTTGATGAGCCCGAACACTTCCTGCATCGGCGCGCTATTCCCGATGATCTCGTCGAAGCCGTACTTGTTGCTTAGGATCTTTTTTTTGTGTCTGCCGATGACCTCGGACAGGACATCGGCGGTAAGGGGTTTTTCCAGATAATCGCCGGCGCCCAGCTTCAACGCCTCCACGGCCCTGTGCAGGTCCGGATGGGAGAAGGCGATGACAGGCATGCTGTGCCGCGCGTCCAGGAGCCGCTCCTGCCAGTTCTCGGTATCGAGGTCGAGGAAGGCGATGTCGTAATTGTCCGATGCGGCATCGGCATTCGCCGGCGCGGTGCCCGCCTGTTTCATGTCGCGTGTATCGGGGGTATAGCCCGTGGACTTGAACAGGGAGGCAATGCCCTTCGCTTCATCGGAAATGATGAGAATGTTCAGCATATCAGGAGCTGCTTGTCAGCCTGCACGCTTGCAAGCCTGTCAGCTTACTTTTCCTTTCACCGCCAGCACGGCGCAGGAAGACAGGACGATCACGCGTTCCGCGACACTGCCCATCAGCAGCCTGTCCAAGCCCGTTCTGCCGTGGCTTCCCACGACGATCAGGTCGGCGGACCTGTCCTTGGCGATCTCGATGATGGCGTCCGCGGGCTTGCCGCTCATGACGAAGGCCTGGGCATCGACGCCCGCCTTTTGCGCGGCATCTTTTACCGCTCGTGCGTTCTTCTCCGCCGCCTGCATATCCTGATCGGCGAGCTTCTCACGCTCGATCGCGGCAAAGTCGATGTCCGTTACCATGTCGATATCCGCCGAAACGACCGCGAGGACCGTCAGTTTCGCGCTGTTCCGCTTGGCGATGCCGATGGCCTCGGACGCCGCAGCGGTCGAATATTTCGAGCCGTCCGTTGCCACAACAATGCTCTTGAAATCCACCTGCGCGGCCCGCGGCACGACCATGACGCTGCACGGCGCGTGGCCGATGGTCCACGATGTCGTGCTCCCCATCACCAGCCGCCGGAAGCCCTTTTTCCCGCGTCGACCCATGATGATCATGGTGCTCTTCTGCTTGACCGCTTCATCAACGATGTATTTATATGAATCCTCACCCTCGTAGGTGATCGTTTCGCAGGTGATCCCCTCTTGTTTGGCGCGGGCCTTCACGCCATCGAGGTGTGCAAGCGCTTCTTTTTCGAGCTTTTCCAGGATCGCCGGCGCCATCGATCCGAACTCGGGATTTGATTCGATCACCGACAAAGCGGTCAGCTTGCTCCCGCACCGCTTAGCGAGCCGGATAGCTTCCCGGATGGCACCCTCGCTGAACTCTGAGCTTTCCGTCGCAAGCAGCAGTCTTTCTGTATTCACGATCGGGCAGATCTCTGACATGGGAACTCCTCCTCGAATTACGATTTATATGTTAGAATATCGATCATGTTCCGTAAAACACCTGCGCAACAAATTGTAGCGCTTGTTCACAATGATGCATCGATTCAAATCATAATGACAAAATCAGGATCTGTCAACTCTTAATAAATATTGAAAAACCAGTCTGCGCCTATCACGGCGATGTTCAGGACTTTCTGGGAGAAACGGGCTACCTGCCGAAGTATGTGGAGCCCGCGGCCATCCCGCTACATCACATGAACCTGCGAGACAAGCGGAAGGAGACCGGAGAATCATTCCATACGGCAGGCAGAAATCTAATAATATAGACCTGATAAGGTGTTTTGAAAGGACATTTCTACTTTATCAAAAAATGCTGCATTTCTGCTCGGGTTTGACAATTTTGAGAAGCGCACTTGCTTCTGATACCCTATAATAATATAATATCCGAACCGAGCCATCGACCTGATCCAGGAGCGAAGTCCTTCGGCCCGGATATTACGTTGTTTCTCAGCTGATAGTTCAGCACCCTTGAGGGGATACGTACCGCCATGGCATTTACCGGAGATCTTGAACAGCTTCCCATCGTAGAAATTATCCAGTTGGTCCATACAACGCGGAAGTCGGGCATTTTTTCCGTTGAGGGGGACAAGGGGGAGAGCAGGCTTTTCTTCTGCAGCGGACATATTGTTGGTGCAAATTATGTCAACAGCAGCGTCCGTATCGGGACCGTTCTGGTAAAGACAGGCGCCATAACAATTGACGATCTCAAGCAGGCATTGGACGCCACGAACGATGCTGCTCAGGACCGCATCCTGCTTATGGCTGCCTTGATGCAGATGGGCAAGCTCAAACGGGAAGACGCCCAGAAAGGGCTCAAAAAGCTGGTCGCGATGACGATCGTCGAGCTGATGAGCTGGACCAGGGGCACCTTTACGTTCGATACGGAGGCGATCGTCCTCTCTTCGGCGGGCGGGGCTTCTTCCGGCGACGGGGAGCAGGATGTGGGAGTCGATGCCCAGATGGTCCTGATGGACGCCCTTCGCATCCTTGACGAGCGCGAACGTGATCGCGCGAATGGAAAAGAGGTGCCGCCCTTTGAGGCGCAGTATGCCGATGTCCTCCCGGAGGTGCGGGCCCGGGGAACGAACGCGGACCGCTCGGCGATCACCGCCGATGTTCTCGGGCTTGCCGATATCGACCGGCTCGAGAAGAAGATACGCCGGCCTGTTTCTGAAATGGAGAGCTTCGATCCTGTCGAGATCCATCGTCAAAAGATAAAGGAAATGCTCGCGGGTTTTTCGGTCGAGGAACAGGAGTCGTTTGTTTCTTTTTTGCAGAGATCCGTCGATCGCAAGGCTTAGCCCGACGCTGCGGCGCAGCAGGCGGGCAAGGCCGTCGTCATGTTCAGCGGCGACAAGCTGATCAGGCATGCGGTTATGACGATATGCAAGGATGAAGGAATCGCCGTATTTGCGGCAGACGACGAAAAGGATCTCGAACGGCTCGTATCGCAGTGTCTCTCCGCCCTGCGGATGCCCGTGGTCGTTTTTGACAGCCCCGGGGGATCCGAGGGCGGCTTTCCAGAGGAAACGATCATTTCCCTGCGGGACCGGTTGAAAGGAACGTACCCTGCCGTCCCTCTCCTCCAGTTCGCCTCTCCCGAGGAGAGCGGCTTCATCCTCCGATCGTACAGTGACGGCGTCTGGGCCGTTCTCCCGAAGCCGCAGAAAGAGCTCCGGAAGGAAACCTACGTCCGCGATACAATTCAGTTTCTCGCCGTCTTCAAGTCCTATATCAAGAGTTTTCAATACCGGCCCGATATCACCGACCGGTACGTGAAAGAGCTGAAAAAGGACATCAAAGCGCTTCGCGAGATCGCCACCCCTTCCGATGCGGCGCTGGTGATGCTTGCGACCGTTGCCGAGATGTTCGAACGCGCGGTCACGTTCATTGTCCGTCCTTCTGAATTGATCGGTGAGCGGTCCGTTGGAGTGAGTACCGAAAAAAGCCTGGGGCCGACCCACGCGGACAGACTGAAGATACCGCTCTCGAAATCCTCGGTCTTCCGGGAAGTGCTCGAACAAGGACAGGCGTTCTATGGGGAGAGCAGGGACGAAGCGCTCATGGAACTCTTTCAGGAGATCGGCAAACCCCTGAGTTCGGCTGTTGTCCTGCTGCCCCTGATCAGCGACCGAAAGGTCGTGGCTGTCGTCTATGGGGATTTCGGCAAGAAAGAGGCATCGCCGGTGCAGCTCGATATACTCGAGATCCTCGCCCAGCAGGTCGGTATTTCGCTGGAATTTGCCCTGTACCGCAGACAGATGACAAAAGCACCCCAAAAATCATAGCGCCCTGCATGTGCCATAGCAGGCCGCCGAAAAACTGATTACGCCCCGCTTGCGGGACGGCTGCCAAATTGTAACGCATTGATCCGATGTTGAGACATCTTTTTCAATAGCAGGTTAGACCAAGAGAGAACGCGGAGGTATAAGGGCGCCATGGATAATGCAATTCTTAATCAGATCCTTAACATTGCCTTCGAAAAAAAGGTCTCGGATATTCATTTTGAGGTCGACAACCCGCCGATGTTCCGGGCACGCGGCCATCTCATTCGCGCCAAGCTCGGGCCCCTGACGAAGCAGGATACTGATTTCGTCGCAACCGCGGTCATGGCGCAGCACGGCCGGAAGCTGCCCGAGGACCTGAAGGAATTCGATACTTCGTATACGCTGGCGAATGTCGGCCGTTTCCGCGTGAGCATCTTCCGGCAGCGCGGCAATCTCGGCGTTGTCATGCGGGTCATACCCCATCAGGTCAGCACCTTCGAGCAGCTGAATCTTCCTGCGATCCTCGGCAGGATCGCGCAGGTCCCGAACGGCCTGATCCTCGTCACCGGACCGACCGGCAACGGCAAATCAACGACGCTTGCATCGATGATGAAGTATATCAATGATAGTTTCGATTACAATATCATTACCATTGAGGACCCGATCGAGTTCCTGTTCACTTCGAGCAAAAGCTGTATTATTCAGAGGGAAGTGGGCATCGATACGGATAGTTTCAGTGCTGCATTAAAATCCGCGATGCGCATGAATCCGGACGTCATCATGGTCGGAGAAATGCGCGATCTCGATACCATAGACGCCTGTCTCAAGGCAGCCGAGACGGGGCATCTGGTATTATCCACATTTCATACCCATAATGCCGCTTCGTCCATCAACCGTATCGTCGGTTATTTCTCGCCCGAGGCGCAGGAGAACACCAGGCACCGGCTGGCAGAGAGCCTTATCGCCGTCATATCCATACGGCTTATACGGGGAAAGAGCGGCGATACCGTTCTGCCTGTCCTTGAAGTGATGTATGCGACTTCGGCCATCAAGGCGTGCATCCGGGACAATAAGCTCGATGAGATCGAGCAGTACATCGAAAAAGGACGCGACGAATACGGCATGCAGACCATGGACCAGCATCTGATTCAGCTTTGCAGGGCGGAACTCATAACTCTCGATGAGGCAAAGCGCATCTCTCACTCAAAAGACCTTGAGCGAAAACTGATGTTCAGTTAAGACGCGGGAAATAGACGGAATGAAAAAGGCCGGAGAGGCTGCTCTCTCCGGCCTTTGACTTTTCCCATGGTCGTCCCTGTTACGGCGGGCATGTATAATACAGTGTAGGATCATGCAGGCCTCATTCCGTTTATATTAAGGTTCTTCCCCCATACCCCCCCGAACCTGCGTTCCCAAGGCTTTCCGATCTGATCCGATGCTGTCCGATCCCGCACGCCCCTTTGCCGGCGATTGTCAAGAGATGTCAAATCACAGATACAGATAAGAATTATTCTTTTTTGCTTGCACCCGGCAGGGACTTCGGCTATACTCAGATCAATCAGGACCGATTTGGTATTATTTAGTCTCGACAAAGGAGGAAGTGTATCATGCAAACCACAGCCGCCGTTTCATTGGAATACAGGAATGATTATTTTTCCATCGTCATTCGTGAGTCCGAGCGCCGCCCCGGGAGCTACATCTTTTATAGCGGCCTCAGCCTGCCCAAGTTCAATCCCATCATCTATGGAAGGACCGGGATCTGCTCCAACGCTGCTTTCAAAGGCCTGCAGCAGCTTCGGGCCGATGTGTCATACTTTGCCCTCCAGAGGGGGATCGTGACGAAGAACGCCGATATTCCTTTCGATCTGAATGGCGGACACGGCCACGGCTGGTATCAGGAAAGCGCCCTCTTGATCGAGGACGCGTCTCCCGAGTCCGTCCGGG
>CAKKRC010000089.1 GCA_919902495.1 Nitrospiria bacterium | reverse complement strand
TCGCGATCCGCGAGGGCGGCCGTACCGTGGGCGCCGGCGTGATCACCGAAGTCATAGCGTAGGACACCACTAACAACGAAAGAGGCAAAAAGCGATGCGAGAAATCATACTGCTCGCCTGCAGTGACTGCAAGCGGAAGAACTATTCAACGACCAAGAACAAACGGAACACGCCCGATAAGCTGAATTTGGATAAGTATTGCCGGTTCTGCCGCAAGCATACGGTCCATAAGGAAACCAAGGCGTAATTCCAATTCAAAATGAAAAGTGCAAAATGACAAAATAAGGTGAACACCTTTATTTTTCATTTTTCTTTTTGATTTTTGAATTCGTGTACAGGCCAGTAGCTCTAATGGTAGAGCTCCGGACTCCAAATCCGGCTGCTGGGGGTTCGAGTCCCTCCTGGCCTGCCAAATTTTCTGCTCCGGAGAGGCGCATACCCATGTTCAAGAGAATCGCGGAATTCTTCCAGGACGTCAAACTGGAACTCAAGAAGGTCGTGTTCCCCACGAAGAAAGAGGTCATCGGCTCCACATGGGTCGTGATCGTGTCCGTGCTCATCGCGTCCGTTTTTCTGGGCATTGTGGACATGTCGCTGGGAAAGTTCATGACCACGATATTTAAATAGAGAGAACTATGTCAACTAAGAACTGGTATGTCGTGCATACATACGCTGGATTCGAGAACAAGGTGAAGGCCAGCATCCTGGAAACGGTCTCCAAGCTCAATCTGCAGGAGAGGATCTCCCAGATCCTGGTGCCCACGGAAGAGGTCCTGTCGCTCAAGGGGGGGAAGAAGCGGAAGTCCCAGAGAAAGTTCTTCCCGGGGTATATCCTTGTCGAGATGGAAATGGACGACAACACGTGGCACATCGTAAAGGACACGCCGAAGGTGACCGGGTTCGTCGGCGGGAGCCTGAACCCGACGCCGCTTTCCGAGGAAGAGGTGAGCACCATCCTGAAGCAGGCCGAGGAAGGCGCTGTTGCCCCGACCCAACCGAAGATCGCCTACCAGAAGGGCGACCGGGTCCGCGTCATCGATGGCCCGTTCAGCAGTTTCATCGGGACCGTGGAGGATGTGAATCCTGCGCATGGCAGGCTCCGGGTGATGGTGAGCATATTCGGCCGTTCGACGCCGGTGGAACTTGAGTTCCTCCAGGTCGAGCGGGAAAAAGAAAAGTAAGATTGACAGTGCATACTACAAAAATGAAGGTAGGAGCGTATCATGGCTAAAGAGATCACCGCGAAAATCAAACTGCAGGTCCCGGCAGGCAAGGCCAACCCGGCGCCGCCCGTGGGGCCGGCCCTCGGCCAGCATGGCGTGAATATCATGGAGTTCTGCAAGGCGTTCAATGCCAAGACCCAGAAGATGGGTGACACGATCGTGCCTGTCATCATCTCTGTCTATTCGGACCGGTCCTTCACGTTCATAACCAAGACCCCGCCTGCCGCGGAGCTCCTGAAGAAGGCTGCCGGCATCATTAAGGGCTCGGGTGTGCCGAACAAGGACAAGGTCGGCAAGGTGACCCGTGCCCAGATCAAGGAGATCGCGCAGACGAAGATGCCCGATCTGAACGCGGCGACGGTCGAGTCCGCCATGCGCATGATCGAGGGTTCGGCGAAGAGCATGGGGCTGGAGATCGTGGATTAACAACATTCTTCGAATGTTGCAGTGGAAATTGGAAGTTGAAAATTTAAAATTTTAATTTCCAATCTGCAATTTACAATTGTCGTAAAGATGCGGGAGGTCACGCCATCAGCGTGACCGCTACGACCGCGAGGAGGGACTATGGCAGGAAAAAAATTCAAGGCAGCAGCAGCACTGGTAGAAAAGAATAAGCTGTACAGCGTTGAAGAGGCGATTGGCCTCGCGAAGAAGACGGCGCGCACGAAGTTCGATGAGACCGTCGACCTGGCGGTCAACCTCGGCGTGGACCCCAAACAGGCGGACCAGATGGTGCGCGGGACGGTAGTGCTCCCCCACGGCACGGGCAAGAAGGTGAAGGTCCTGGTCTTCGCCAAGGGTGAAAAGGAAAAGGAAGCACGGGATGCCGGCGCGGACTATGTTGGCGCCGAGGACCTTGCCGACAAGATACAGAAGGAAGGGTGGACGGACTTCGATACGGTCGTGGCTACGCCGGACATCATGGGACTGGTAGGAAAGCTCGGCAAGGTGTTGGGCCCCCGCGGTCTTATGCCGAATCCCAAAACGGGCACTGTCACCTTCGATGTCGCAAAGGCCATCAGGGAGATCCGGGCCGGTAAAGTCGAATATCGCGTGGAGAAGGCCGGGATCGTGCATGTTCCGGTGGGCAAGGCGTCCTTCGATGAGCAGAAACTTATCGAGAACGCCAAGGCTGTCCTGGAGTCGATCCTGAAGGCGAAGCCGTCGTCGAGCAAGGGCAAGTACGTGAAAGCGGTCACCGCTTCCACCACGATGGGGCCGGGCATCAAGATGGACACGGCTCTCGTCGAAAAATTAATAGGATAATAGCAGAGCGCAAGGCTCTTTCGGTATCATCATGTAAAGGTCGGTCCTTCTCTTTCTCTTGGAGAAGGGTGCGGTCCGAGACAGCGGGCATGGAGGAGGACCGTCGGTTCCTCCATTTAATCCCCTTATGCGGGGCCTGCCGAGACCCGGGTGAAAAGAACGTAGGCGACCAATCGCTGCTTTCTTTTGAGGTTCCTGGGCTGGTCATCGGGAATTCTTGAAAGAAAGGAGGACAGAGTGAACAAAGAAGAGAAAAAAGCAGCAATAGACGAACTCCATGAGAAGTTTGCCCGCGCGAAGACCGCGGTGATCACCGGTTACAGCGGGATCAACGTGGAGCAGATCAGCGTGCTTCGGTCCAAGCTCCGGCAGTCGAAGGTTGAATACCGGGTCGTGAAGAACACCCTGGCGCGGAAGGCCGCTGAAGGCACCGGCCTCGAGATCCTTAAGGATCACTTCGTCGGCCCCGTGGGCATCGCCCTCGGGTATGATGACGTGGTCGCTCCGGCAAAGGTGCTTTTCGAGTTCAGCAAAACGCAGGCGAAGCTTGAACTCAAGTTCGGCGTGCTGGACGGAAAACTGCTCAAGCAGGCCGACATCAAGGCGCTGGCGAGCCTGCCGTCGCTCAATGCGCTTCGGGGCAAGATCGTTGGTCTTCTCCAGGCGCCTGCATCAAGGATCGTTGGTGTGCTTGCGGCACCGGGTGCCCAGATCGCACGGGTCATCAAGGCCAAGGCAGACAAGGGTTAACCAGATCGTCAGGATATCCGCATACCCCAGGGAGCGGATCTAACTAAAGTTTTGAACATTACCGAGGAGGAAGTGATCATGGCAGATTTAACGAAGATCGTTGATGAATTGAGCAGCCTGTCCGTTCTGGAGGCCGCTGAACTGAGCAAGATGCTCGAAGAGAAGTGGGGCGTATCGGCGGCAGCGCCGGTGGCAGTTGCGGCAGCCGGTGCAGCGGGCGGCGCAGCGGCAGCAGCCGAGGAAAAGACCGCGTTCGATGTTATCCTTGCGAACGCCGGTGCGCAGAAGATCAACGTGATCAAGGTGGTACGCGAGCTCACCGGTCTTGGACTGAAGGAAGCGAAGGACCTGGTGGAAGGCGCACCCAAGGCAGTGAAGACCGGCGTTGCGAAGGAAGAAGCAGAGACCATGAAGAAGAAGCTCACCGAGGCTGGCGCGACGGTCGAGGTCAAGTAAGCAGGTCCGAACAGACAGTGTTGATCAAGTCCTTGCCCTCCGGGACACCCCGGAGGGCAGAGGACTTTTTTGCGTTTTAATATGGACGGCATTAATCGGCTCGGGGACAGTTTAAGAAAAACGGAATTATTCTTGGATTTATAAGGTTTTGCGAGCATACGAGCGGCTATTCTTGCAGAGGGGTGCGGACATGTCTAAGGGAAAACGGGAAATGGTTCGGACACGGAAGGATTTTTCGAGGATCCCCACGATCCTGGAGATCCCCGATCTCATCGAGATCCAGAAGCGGTCATACGACACGTTCCTTCAGAAGGACCTTGCGTCGGACAAGCGGAAGGACATGGGCCTCCAGGCGGCATTCCGGAGCGTCTACCCCATCTATGACTTCAACGAGACGGCGATGGTGGATTATCTCGGCTACTCGCTGGGAGAGCCCAAATACACGCTGTGGGAATGCCTGCAGCGCGGGGCCACCTATGCCGCACCGCTCAAGATCAAGATCCGCCTCGTCTTCTTCGAGAAGGACGAGCAGGCCGGCACCAAGCGGGTCAAGGACATCAAGGAACAGGAAGTGTACGTCGGCGATCTCCCGCTCATGACCGAGAACGGTACGTTCATCGTGAACGGCACGGAGCGAGTGGTCGTGAGCCAGCTCCACCGGTCCCCGGGCGCATTCTTTACCCATGACAAAGGCCGCACCCACGCCAGCGGCAAGATCCTCTACTCGGCGCGGATCATCCCCTATCGCGGCTCGTGGCTTGACTTCGAGTTTGACGTGAAGGACATCGTTTACGTACGCATCGACCGGCGCAGGAAGATCCCTGCCACCATACTGCTCAAGGCCTTCGGGTATTCCAACGAGGACCTGCTCCGGATGTACTACCCCATCGAGGACATAAAAATAAAGAAGGACGGCTTCACCCGCAACGTTTCCGAGGTGCTGGTCGGGCACAAGGCTCCCGTTACGATCACGGACAAGGCGAGCCGTGAACAGATCGTCAAGGACGGCGCCAAGATCACCCGTCTGGCAGTTAAGAAAATGGAGGCTGCGGGCATCACTGAGATCCCCATCGTCCGCGAGGACCTTGTTGACCGGGTGGTCCTTCGGGACGTCATCGATCCCGAGACGGGGGAGGTGCTTCTGCCGGCCAATGAGAAGATCACCGACCAGTTCCTGGCGAAGATCTCCGCCACCAAGGTGGAGAAGATGGAAGTGATCTACATGGACGGCATTCATGTGATACCGGCCATGCGTGACACGCTCCTTGCGGACAAGGTCCAGACCTCGGACGAAGCGCTCCTCGAGATCTATCGCAAGATGCGTCCCGGAGAGCCGCCGACCGCCGACATGGCCCGCAACCTTTTCGCAGGCATGTTCTTCAATCCCAAACGGTACGACCTTTCACCGGTGGGGAGGCTCAAGCTCAACAAGAAATTGAACCTCGATATCCCGCTGGAGAAGACCACGCTTACGGCGCAGGATGTGGTCGAGGTGATCCGTTATCTCGTCAATCTCAGGACCGGCAAAGGCGAAGTGGACGATATCGACCATCTCGGCAACCGCCGCGTCCGCTCCGTGGGCGAACTTCTGGAGAACCAGATCCGTGTGGGCCTGGCCCGGATGGAACGCGCCATTAAAGAGCGCATGAGCCTTCAGGACGTCGACGCCCTCATGCCCCATGACATCATCAATCCCAAGCCGGTGATCGCGGCCATCAAGGAATTTTTCGGCTCCAGCCAGCTGTCGCAGTTCATGGACCAGACCAACCCGCTGGCCGAGATCACGCACAAGCGCAGGCTCTCGGCCCTGGGGCCCGGCGGTCTTACCCGCGAGCGTGCCGGTTTCGAGGTGCGCGATGTGCACACCACCCACTACGGCCGCATCTGCCCCATCGAGACGCCGGAAGGTCCGAACATCGGCCTCA
>CAKKRC010000088.1 GCA_919902495.1 Nitrospiria bacterium | reverse complement strand
TCGCGATCCGCGAGGGCGGCCGTACCGTGGGCGCCGGCGTGATCACCGAAGTCATCGAGTAAGCAAGAAACGAGAGGAAGGGCATTCCGTGACGCAGAAGATCAGAATACGGCTTAAAGGATACGACCATCGCCTGCTGGACCAGTCGGTGGTGGAGATCATAGATACGGCAAAGCGGACGGGCGCCAAGGTGTCGGGCCCGATTCCCCTGCCGACCCGTATCAACCGCTGGACGGTGCTCCGCTCGCCCCACGTGGACAAAAAATCGCGGGAGCAGTTCGAGATCAGGACGCACAAGCGGCTCCTCGATATTCTGGACCCGACCCCGCAGACCGTCGATGCGCTGATGAAGCTCGACCTTGCCGCCGGTGTCGATGTGGAGATCAAGCTCTAACAACCGAGAGACCGCCGTGAACGGAGTACCTTCACGGCAGTGGTAAAAGGACAGTACAATGAGCGTAGGAATAATTGGAAAAAAGATCGGCATGAGCCAGGTGTTCGATGGCAGGGAATTGATACCGGTAACGGTCATCCAGGCAGGGCCATGCAAAGTGGTCCAGAAGAAGACCATGGAGAAGGACGGTTACGAGGCGGTTCAGCTTGCCTTTGAAGAAGAGAAGAAAAAGGGCCGCGTGACGAAGGCCATCGCTGGACACTTTAAAAAATCCGGGGCAACGCCGCATCGCTTCCTCCGCGAGTTCGCCATGGCAGGCTATGAGCAGGGCCAGGATGTGACGGTGGACCTCTTCAAGAAGGGCGAACTGATCGCGGTCAGCGGCGTCAGCAAGGGGAAGGGTTTTGCCGGGGTCATGAAGCGGCATAACTTCGCCGGCGGACCGGGTGGGCACGGCTCCATGTTCAACCGGCGCCCGGGTTCCATTGGCGCGAGCGCTTATCCGTCGCGGGTCTGGCCGGGCAAAAAACTGCCGGGGCACATGGGCGATGTCACCGTCACGGTGAAAAATTTGAAAATCGTTGAAGTGCGGCCGGAGCAGAACCTGCTCTTCGTGCGCGGTGCGGTTCCCGGCGGAGAGAATGCACTGGTCCTGATAACCAAGGGATAATCAAGACTTTATAGAGGGTTTCTACAATGGCTTCTGTAGCGATGGTTGATATGAGCAACAAAAAGGTGAAGGACGTGGAGCTTCCCGCGGTGTTCGGCGAGGAAGTAAAGTCCCACCTGCTCCATTCTGCGGTGGTGAACCAGCTTGCCAACCGGCGGGCCGGCACTGCGGCCACGAAGACCAAGGGGCTTGTGAGCGGCGGCGGTACAAAGCCGTTTAAGCAGAAGGGTACCGGACGCGCCCGCGCGGGAAGCACCCGGTCCCCGCTGTGGCGTCATGGTGGAACGGTGTTCGGTCCGACACCGAGGGACTACTCCTATAGCATGCCGAAGAAAGAGAAGCGTGCTGCCCTGGCCGCCGCGCTGTCTTCGAAGGTGGGTGAGAACCGGATGGTCCTGCTGGACAAGCTGGAACTTGCGGGGCCCAGGACCAAGCAGATGTCGGAGCTGCTCAAGACGCTCGGTGTGGCTGAAAGCGCCCTGGTTTTGATCTCTGCCGAGAACAAGAACGTGGCCCTTGCGTCGCGGAACATGCCGAACGTAAAGGTCCTTCGGATGGAGAACATCAATGTCTACGATCTTCTCAAATATCGGTACCTGATCACGACGCAGGATGCCTTGACCACCATGCAGGAGGTATACGGAAAATGACGATGGATAATTATGACATCATCCGCGTACCCCGCATCACGGAAAAAGGTTCTCGGCTAAAGGAAAAGAGCAACGTCCTGACCTTCGAAGTTAGGTCGGACGCCAACAAAGTGCAGGTGCGGAAGGCCATTGAGGTCATATTCAAGGTAAAAGTGCTCGATGTGACCACCGTGAACGTCTTAGGCAAGAAGAAGCGGATGGGAATGCGGGTAGGCAAACGGTCGGATTGGAAAAAGGCGTACGTGACGCTGAAGCCAGGTGAAAAGATAGACATATTTGAGGGTGCGTAATCATGCCGGTAAAGAGCTATAATCCAACCTCCCCCGGGAGACGGTTTCAGACCGTATCGACGTTCGAAGAAGTGACGAGGAGCAGGCCAGAGAAGTCGCTGGTCGTCCGCGTCAAGGAAGAGGGCGGCAGGAACAACCGCGGCAAGATCACGGTGCGGTACCGGAGCGGCTGGCACAAGAAAAAGTACCGGATCGTTGATTTCCGGAGGGAGAAGTTCGGGGTCCCCGCGAAAGTCGCCCACATTGAGTATGATCCCAACCGCACGGCACGTATTGCGCTGCTCCATTATGCTGACGGAGAAAAACGCTATATCATTGCTCCGCTGGGCATTAAGGTGGGTGACAGCGTCGTGTCCGGCCCTGAGGCAGACATCCGCACAGGTAATGCACTTCCCATGGCCTCGATTCCCGTGGGCACGGTGATCCATAATGTGGAACTCAAAAAAGGCGCCGGCGGCCAGATCGCCAGAAGTGCCGGATCTTCCGTACAGCTTCTCGCGCGGGAGGGTGAATATGCCACGTTGCGGCTAAACTCCGGCGAGGTGCGCAAAGTGCGGTCCGAATGCATGGCGACGATCGGTCAGGTCGGGAATCTTGACCACGAGAACATCAGCATCGGCAAGGCGGGAAGGTCTCGCTGGCTGGGCAGGCGTCCTCGGGTGCGCGGTGTTGTCATGAACCCGGTGGACCATCCTCTTGGCGGCGGCGAGGGAAAATCGTCCGGCGGCCGGCCTGGCTGCTCGCCCTGGGGGCTTCCTGACGGGGTGAGAACAAGAAAGAACAAGAAAACGACCAAATACATCATTTCACGCAGGACCAAGAGCAGGTAGATAACGGAGGATAGCGGTGCCGAGATCAGTTAAAAAGGGCCCTTTTGTCGATGCAAGTCTCATGAAGAAGGTTGAGACCATGAACACGTCGGGGGACAAAAAGATCACGAAGACGTGGTCCCGGAGGTCGACCATTCTGCCGGAATTCGTCGGCCATACGCTGGCGGTACACAATGGCAGGAAGTTCATCCCGGTGTATGTCAGCGAGAACATGGTGGGACATAAGCTCGGAGAGTTTTCGCCGACCAGGACCTTCAAGGGACACAGCGGAAAAAAGGTAGCCGAGAAGACCAGCGCCCCGAAGTAACCATCGCCGGGCAACGGGTATTCGAGAGAGGACAGTGACATGGAAGCAAGCGCAACTGCCAGACATATACGGATCACGCCGCGGAAGGCACGTCAGGTTATCGATCTCATCCGGGGGAAAATGGTGGGTGATGCCAGGAGCATTCTCACGTTCACACCGCTCCATGCAGCGCGCATCGTGAAGAAGATCCTTGACTCGGCAGTGGCGAACGCCGAGCAGAAAAAGCTTGGCGATGTGGATTCGCTCAAGGTCGCACAGGCATTCGTGAACCAGGGCGCCGCCATGAAGCGTCTGCGGGCGCGGGCCATGGGACGCGGGAACATGATCAAGAAGAGGACCAGCCACATAACGCTGGTTCTGTCGGCATAGTCATATCTCTGGAGGCAGAATGGGTCAGAAAGTACATCCGATCGGGTTTCGGCTCGGGATCATCAAAACATGGGAGTCCCGCTGGTATGCCAAGAAGAACTATGCGGCGCTACTCCACGAGGACATCAAGATCCGCGGCATCGTGAAAGAGCGGCTGACGCATGCCGGGGTTTCCAAGATCGAGATCGAACGTGCCGGCCAGAAAGCGAAGATCAATATCCATACTGCCCGCCCGGGCATCATCATCGGGAAAAAAGGCGCCGAGGTAGACAAGCTCAAGAAAGACCTCGAGGCTATGACCGGCAAGCAAATGTATATCAATATCCAAGAGATCCGGAGACCGGAGCTCGAGGCCCAGCTTGTCGCGGAGAACATCGCGCTTCAGCTCGAGCGCAGGATCGCGTTCCGGCGGGCCATGAAAAAATCGGTGACCTCGGCCCTTCGTCTGGGCGCCCAGGGAATCAAGATCAACTGTGCAGGCAGGCTGGCTGGCGCAGAGATCGCCCGGACCGAGTGGTACCGTGAGGGAAGAGTTCCGCTCCATACCCTGCGGGCCGATATTCAATATGGATTCGCCGAAGCGAAGACCACCATGGGACAGATCGGCGTGAAAGTGTGGATCTATAAGGGTGATGTGCTGCAGCAACCCAAGGCAGAATAGGGTAGACGCGGCTGAAACAACCACCACGATTGCAGGTAAAGGAAAGCGATTATGTTAGCACCGAAACGGGTAAAGTTCAGGAAAATGCATAAGGGCCGGATGACGGGAACCGGTTACCGCGGGGCTGAGGTGAGCTATGGCGAGTACGGACTGAAGGCGATGGAGCCTTGTTGGGTCACGAGCCGTCAGATCGAGGCTGCCAGAATTGCCATGACCCGCTATGTGAAGCGGGGCGGCAAGATATGGATCCGCATTTTCCCCGACAAGCCTATTACGAAGAAGCCGGCAGAGACCCGCATGGGGAAAGGTAAGGGCGCCCCGGAATACTGGGTAGCGGTAGTGAAACCGGGCCGGATTTTGTATGAGATGGGCGGTGTCGACGAGGCAGTGGCACGTGAGGCATTCCGTCTTGCGGCATATAAGCTGCCCATGGCGACGAAGTTCATATCTCGGGAGGCTGAGATATGAAGGCGAATGTACGAGAGATGAAGGACCTGTCCCAAGAGGAATTGACGGCGAAGGCGGCAGAACTGAAAAAAGAACTGTTCAACCTCCGATTCCAGCAGGCCATGGGCCAGATCGAGAATCCCATGAGGCTCAGGACGCTTCGCAGGGATATCGCAAAAACCAAAACGATCTTAAGGGAAAAACATGGGCGAGTCTAATAAAAGAAAATCATTTATCGGCCGTGTGGTGAGCGATAAGATGGACAAGACGGTCGTGCTGGCGGTAACCAGGCGCATCGCGCACACCCGATACAACAAGGTCGTGAAGCGCACGACCAAGTACAAGGCCCATGATGAGAAGAATGAGTGCAAAGTGGGTGATATGGTCCGGGTCATCGAGACCAGGCCCATCTCAAAGGACAAGCGCTGGAAGGTCCTGGAGATCGTGGAAAAAGCGATCTGATACTCGAAAATCGAATTTCGAACGGCGAAGAGAAGGTACTAGACCATGATTCAGCAGCAGACGGTTTTGGATGTGGCGGACAATTCAGGGGCAAAGCGGGTGATGTGCATCAAGGTGCTCGGCGGAACGCGCAAACGGTACGCGAGCCTGGGCGATGTGATCGTTGTTGCCATCAAATCGGCAATCCCTGACGGGCAGGCAAAGAAGGGGACCGTTGCCAAGGCGGTGGTGGTGCGGACCGCGAAGGAAGTGCGCCGTCCCGACGGGTCGTATGTTAAGTTCGACCGGAATGCGGCGGTCCTGATCAATAATGCGAACGAGCCTATCGGGACGCGTATCTTCGGACCCGTGGCCCGGGAGCTTCGAAGAAAGAACTTTATGAAAATCATCTCGCTTGCTCCGGAAGTATTGTAGAGTTCCGACAGCAGTGCGACTTCCGAATAAGAACAGGAAAGATAACGATGCAGATCAAAAAAAATGATACCGTTTTGGTGACGGCCGGCAAAGAGAAAGGGAAACGCGGAAGGGTGATCGCTGTGTACCCGAAGGAGAACCGGATCCTGATCGAGAAACTGAACATGATCAAGCGGCATACACGGCCGAACCAGCAGCTTCGGCAGGGTGGGATCGTGGAGAAGGAAAGCCCGATCTCGGCTGCGAACGTCAAGCTCATCTGTGCAAAATGCGACAAGCCTACCAGTATTTCCCGGAAGCCTCAGAGCGACGGGCCCCGCGTGCGGGTATGCAAGGCGTGTGACGCAACCTTGGATTAAGCAAGTTAGGAAAAGAGACCTATGGCAGACAAGAAAGATAAGACAAAAGAGATAAAGGGCGGAGAAAAGAAGAAGGCCCCGGCAAAGCCAGCGCCGGCAAAGGCCAAGACCTCCGCGCCCGACGTAAAGAAGGAAGCAAAAGCGGCCGCACCGGCAGAGCGGGTGAAGGCGCCGAAGCCCCGGCTGCGGGAACGGTACGAAAAAGAAGTGGTCCCCGCCCTCATGAAGCAGTTTGACTACAAGAATCCCATGCAGGTTCCGCGGTTGGTAAAAGTCGTGCTGAACATGGGCATGGGTGAGGCGATCACGAATGCGAAGGCCCTTGACCACGCGGTCAGCGAGCTGGGTCTCATTACCGGTCAGCATCCCGTGATCACCCGTGCAAAGAAGTCCATCGCGACATTCAAACTTCGCGAAGGGATGCCTATCGGGTGCATGGTGACGCTCCGCAAGGAGCGTATGTTCGAGTTCCTGGACCGGTTCATCAACGCTGCGTTGCCTCGTATCAGGGATTTCAAGGGAAGCCCGACGAAATCTTTTGACGGGAGAGGGAACTACTCTCTCGGCATCAAGGAACAGGTCATCTTTCCGGAGATCGAGATCGACAAGGTCGACTCGATCCACGGCATGGATATTGTTATTGTCACGACGGCA
This sequence comes from Nitrospiria bacterium, assembly GCA_919902495.1. Classification (GTDB taxonomy): domain Bacteria; phylum Nitrospirota; class UBA9217; order UBA9217; family UBA9217; genus JAAXXJ01. Next base: position 17,435 of record CAKKRC010000088.1, on the reverse strand, counting down.
AAGACCGATGAAGAAGGACGGGCGTTGCTCGGTCATCTCGGCATGCCGTTCAGAAAGTAGCAGGTTGGAGGCAGAATGGCAAAAAAATCATTGATCGCAAAGGCAAAACGTGCACCGAAGTTCAAGGTGAGGGCATATCACCGTTGTCCGCTGTGCGGCAGATCACGGGGGTACCTGAGGAAATTCGATATGTGCCGAATTTGTTTCCGGAACAGGTCGCTCCGGGGAGAGATTCCAGGCGTAGTAAAGGCCAGCTGGTAAGCGAGAGGGGTTTGAACCGATGATGACCGATCCGATCGCGGATATGCTTACGCGCATCCGCAATGGCAGTAAAGCGAAGCTAGAAAAGGTAGACATCCCGTCCTCGAAGTTGAAGCTTGAGATCGCGAAGATCCTGAAGGACGAGGGGTACATCAAGAACCTCAAGATGGTGAAGGACCGCCGTCAGGGTGTGATCCGTGTCTATTTGAAGTACACTGATGAAGAGGTTCCGGTGATCCTGGGGCTTAAACGTGTCAGCAGGCCGGGATGCAGGGTATACGCAGGGAATGACGCGATTCCCAAGGTCCTTGCGGGGCTGGGTGTTGCCATTCTCTCCACACCGAAGGGCATTCAGACCGGGAAGCAGGCAAAGAAGGATAATGTTGGCGGAGAAGTTCTCTGCCACGTGTGGTAAGGATCTTAAAGAAGGATAAATACTTTTTCCCGAGATCGGATTGAGGAGTTGTTATGTCGAGGGTCGGTAAAAAACCAATAGTAATTCCATCGGGTGTCGAGACAAAGATAACGCCCGGCAAGATCACCGTCAAGGGACCGCTGGGCGAGATCAGCCAGGCGGTGAATCCCCGGTTGGAGATCAAGAAGAACGACAATACGTTGCTGGTCGAGCGGCAGTCGAACCAGAAGATGTATCGGGAACTTCACGGTCTCACGCGGAACCTGATCGCGAATATGGTGACCGGCGTCAGCACAGGGTTTGGTAAGACACTGGACATTTCGGGGGTCGGGTTTAAGGCTGCCGTGCATGGATCGAACCTGCTGTTCACGCTGGGTTTCTCGCATCCCATCGTTTTTCCGCTTCCCCAGGGAATCAAGGCCACGGTCGACGCAAAGCAGACCCAGGTGGTGCTCAAGGGCATCGACAAGCAGGTGGTCGGGCAGGTCGCGGCGAATATCAGAGGTCTCAAGGAGCCGGAGCCGTATAAAGGCAAGGGCATCAAATACAGTACCGAAGTCATCCAGCGCAAGGAAGGCAAGGCTGGTAAGGGCGGCAAGTAAATAAAATCCTGATATCGGATTGCGGACAGACGTTCGTAATTAAGTAATATGGAGAGTTAACGTGGCACTGAGCAAAGAGCAATCAAGGATCAAAAGACATCAGCGGATTCGGAAGCGTCTCCAGGGGACGGGCGAGAAACCGAGGCTCAGCGTGTACAAGAGCCTGAACCATATCTACGCCCAGCTTATCGATGATACGGCAGGGAAGACCCTCCTTTCAGCATCCACCCTGGAGAAGGAGATCCGAACGGCCCTCAAGCATGGCGGAAATCTTGAGGCGGCCAAGAAGATCGGGGCAATCCTTGCCCAGAAGGCGCTAGGCAAAAAGATTACGACCGTTGTGTTCGACCGTGCCGGGTATCGGTATCATGGCTGTGTAAAGGCCCTCGCCGATGCGGCCCGTGAGCAGGGTCTGAAGTTCTAACACGAAACACTGAGTGGAGGCAGCTTTGGCAGAGAGATATCAAAGAGATGCGGAAGATGGCGATGGCCTGAAGGACAAGCTGGTATCGCTTAATCGAGTCGCCAAGGTGGTGAAGGGCGGCAAGCGGTTCAATTTCAGTGCCCTCGTGGTCGTTGGAGACGGCAAGGGCCGGGTCGGCGTCGGCAAGGGAAAAGCAGCCGAGGCGCCGGTTGCCATTAAAAAGGCCGTCGAACGGGCAAAGAAGAATATGGTGACCGTCGCACTCAAAGGGGATACGATTCCCCATCAGGTGTTCGGTCATTACGGAGCCGGAAAGGTGTTGCTCAGACCCGCATCGGAAGGTACGGGTTTGATCGCCGGCGGCGCAAGCCGTGCGGTCCTTGAGGTCGTCGGCGTCCGGAACGTGCTCTGTAAGTCTTTGGGATCCAGCAATCCCCATAACGTGGTGAGCGCAACGATGAAGGGTCTGCTTCAGCTCAGGAGCGCCGAAAGCGTAGCAGCACTCCGGGGGAAAACGGTAGAGGAGCTTGGATAATATGCCGGCAGCCGACGTAAAAAAAATAAAAGTCACCCTGGTGAAAAGCGGGATCGCGCGTCCCGGGAAGCATAAGGCGATCCTGATCGGTCTCGGACTCAAGAAACTCAACAAGGCGGTCATTCGGTTGGACACGCCGGAGATCCGGGGCATGATAAACAAGGTCAGCCATCTTGTGCAGGTAGAGAACGCGTAAGGTCGTCCATCTCCATACTCGACAGGTCGGAACACTACTATGAAATTAGAAGAACTAAAGCCCTCCAAAGGGGCACGGAAAAAATCGAAGCGGGTAGGCAGGGGTCCCGGTTCGGGCAGCGGCAAGACCGCGGGTAAGGGCCATAAGGGACAGAAGGCCCGTTCTGGAGGCGTGAAAGGACCGGGTTTTGAAGGCGGGCAGATGCCGCTTCAGCGCCGGCTCCCCAAGCGAGGTTTCACTAATATTTTCCGCAAGGAATATGCAGTGGTGAACTTGAGCGACCTTTCCGATCTCAGCGGCACCATTACCCCGGAAACGCTCAAGGAACAGGGGATCGTGAGGCATTCGAAAGACGGCATCAAGATCCTTGGCGTGGGTGAGCTGAAGTCGGCACTGACGATACGAGCGCACAAGTTCAGCAAGAGCGCTGTTGACAAGATACAGGCAGCCGGCGGCAAGGCAGAGGTGATATAGCGCGTGTTCACCGGCCTTCAGAATATATTCAGGATCCCTGAGCTCAGGAAACGGATTCTGTTCACCCTGTTGATGCTGGCAGTGTATCGCATCGGAGCCCATATCCCGACCCCCGGGGTACGTGGCGAGGCTCTCAGCCAGTACCTTCATCAGGCAGCATCGGGTCTGATGGGATTTTTCGACATGTTCTCAGGGGGGGCTCTTTCCAAGGTCACGATCTTCGCCTTGGGGATCATGCCCTATATCACCGCCTCCATCGTTCTGCAGCTGCTGACGGTCGTAATCCCGCGGCTCCAGGCGTTGGCCAAGGAAGGTGAGGCGGGAAGAAAGAAGATCACCGAGTACACGCGCTACGGCACGGTTCTCATTGCCGCGTTCCAATCGTTCTGGATGGCGGTAGGCATTGAGAGGATGGGTGACGGCGCCTTCGTGGATTCCGCCGGATGGTCATTCCGCATCATGGCCATGATCACGCTCACCGCCGGGACAACGTTTATCATGTGGCTCGGGGAGCAGATAACCGAACGGGGCATCGGCAACGGTATTTCCCTGATAATTTTTGCCGGGATCGTGGCCGGGCTTCCCAGCGCAGTGGGGAACACCTTTGGTCTCATGCGTTCCGGAGAGATCCCCTATTATATGGTCGTGGTGATCCTGGGCCTTATCATTTCGGTGGTGGCTGCCATCATCATCATGGAACGTGGACAGCGGAAGCTCCCCGTCCAGTACGCCCAGCGTATGGTTGGGCGGAGGATCTATAAGGGTCAGAGCACGCATCTTCCGCTCAAGATAAATTCGGCCGGGGTCATTCCGCCGATCTTCGCGTCGTCGATACTGTTGTTCCCCGCGACCATTGCAGGATTCACCCAGGTTGGCTGGATCCAGGCGATCGCCCAGCAACTTTCGCCCGGACAACTTCTGTACACGACCGTCTATGTCCTGATGATCGTATTCTTTGCTTACTTCTACACGGCGATCGTATTTAATCCGGTCGACATTGCTGATAATCTGAAGAAGTATGGCGGATTCATCCCCGGGATCAGACCCGGAAAAAAAACATCCGACTATTTGTACCGGGTCCTGACCCGCATTACGCTCGGCGGCGCACTCTATCTGGCGGCCGTTTGCGTATTACCGGACATCTTCTATAAGGCATTCAACGTGCCGTTCTATTTTGGAGGGACCTCGCTGCTGATCGTGATCGGGGTTGCGCTCGACACGGTATCACAGGTCGAGTCTCACCTTATTCAGCGGCATTACGGAGGGTTCCTGAAGGGTGTTTCCATTAAGGGGCGACGATAAGGGGCCGGCAACAGCATGGTCATTCTTAAGTCCCTTCAGGAGATCGAAAAGATCCACAAGGCCGGTCTGATCGTAGCCGATGTGCTGGCCGGTATCCGGGAACGGGTCAGGCCGGGCATCAGCACTCTGGCACTCGACGAATTTGCTGAACAGTTCATTCTGGCAGCCGGCGCAAAACCGGCGTTCAAAGGGTACCGGGGATATCCCCGGACCGTGTGTACCTCGGTGAACGACCAGGTGATCCATGGGATCCCCTCGAAAGACATTGTTCTTAAGTCCGGCGATCTTCTCAGTATCGATGTCGGTGCGGTTGTTGACGGTTTCTTCGGAGACGCGGCGGTGACGGTCCCGGTGGGTCCGGTGACGGCCCAGGCGGAACAGTTGATGCGTGTCACCGAGGAGGCCCTTGGCCGGGGGATTACCGAAGCGCGGCCAGGCAACAGATTATACGATATTTCCGCGGCGATCCAGAAGCATGTTGAGTTACATGGTTTCTCGGTGGTCCGTGAGTTCGTCGGTCACGGGATCGGGAGAAATCTCCATGAAGATCCCCAGGTCCCCAATTTCGGTGAACGAGGCCGGGGACCAAGGATCCAGGCAGGCATGGTCCTCGCCATTGAACCGATGGTAAATGCCGGGAAGAGCAGGACGGTAGTACAGGACGACCAGTGGACGGCAGTTACGGCGGACGGAAGCCTTTCAGCGCATTTTGAGCATACGGTCGCTGTTCTTGAGGATGGTCCGAGGATACTGACGAAACGGTAGGCGGGTACGGCTGTTCTGGAGAACGATGGCAAAAGAAGACTCTATAGAGGTTCAGGGTACGGTGCTGGAGACGCTTCCCAATGCCATGTTCCGCGTGGAGATGGAGAACGGACATAAGATCCTGGCACACATTTCCGGAAAGATGCGGATGCACTTTATCAAGATACTGCCCGGGGACAAGGTCACTGTCGAATTGTCTCCCTATGATCTGACCAGAGGAAGAATAACCTATCGTTTCAAGTAGCGGGTTATATCGGTCACCGCAGAACTTGAGACGGTAAAGAGGAATAGGATTGAAATCATGAAAGTACGCTCATCGGTAAAAAAGATCTGCACAAAGTGCACGGTAATCCGCCGTAAGGGAGTTGTGCGCGTTATCTGCGAGAATTCGCGCCACAAGCAGCGCCAGGGATAACGGTCGTCCTGGCCAAGCACGGCTGGTTCGTCGGTTTATCGTATCGTTTAATCTGTTTTTTCTGAGAAGGTGAGGAGGAATCGTGGCACGTATCGCCGGGGTTGATCTACCCAAGGACAAAAGGATTGAGATTTCGCTGAGATATATCTTCGGCATCGGTCCAACGACCGCACGAAGGATCCTTACTGAGGCCGGCATCGATCCGGCCACAAAGACCAAGGACATCACGGAAGACGCTATTGTTAAGATCCGTGCCATTCTTGATAGGGACTATGTCGTGGAGGGTGATCTGCGCCGCGATATCACCATGAATATCAAACGCCTCATGGACACCGGCAGTTACCGGGGCCTCCGGCACCGCAGGGGTCTGCCGGCGCGGGGACAGCGGACCAAGACGAACGCACGAACGCGAAAAGGACCTAAGAAGTCGTCGATGGCGGGCAGGGGCAAGAAAAAGAGTCTGGCGAAAAAGTAAGTGGACGGTTTGCACCGGAAGGGCGATACCCTGACCCGGCGGCAACTTCATACACACGGGAGAACCGATGGCAAAGAAGGGTAAGGAAAGAAAGAACGTGGCGAACGGTATCGCCCACATCCACGCATCGTTCAACAATACGATCGTGACCATAACGGATACTGCAGGGAATGTTCTGACATGGTCGAGCTCAGGGAACAAGGGATTCAAGGGGTCACGAAAGAGCACGCCCTTTGCTTCGCAGCTGGCTGCCGAGGCGGCTGCCAAAAAGGCCATGGAACACGGCATGAGACAGGTCGAGGTCTATGTGAAGGGTCCGGGCACCGGCAGAGAATCGGCCATCAGGGCGATCCAGGCAGCGGGACTCGAGATCGTGGCGATCAAGGATGTGACGCCCATCCCGCACAACGGGTGCAGACCGCCGAAGCGGCGGCGGGTGTAGGCAGGAACGGGTTTTCATTAGGAGGAGACACACTTGGCACGGTATATTGGATCAGTCTGCAAGCTCTGCAGAAGGGAAAGCACGAAACTGTTCTTGAAGGCGGAGCGGTGTTATACCGATAAATGCGCTATCGTCAGGAGAAGCTATCCACCGGGCCAGCACGGCCAGGGGAGGATCAAGCAGTCGGAATATTGCATCCAGCTGCGGGAGAAACAGAAGATCCGTCGTCTCTATGGTGTTCTGGAGCGTCAGTTCCGGGGTTACTTTGAGAAGGCCGAGCGGATGAAGGGGATCACCGGTGACAACCTGCTGCAGCTCCTTGAACGGCGGTTGGATAACGTAGTGCAGCGGATGGGATTTGCCGGCTCCAAGAAAGAAGCGCGGCAGCTGGTCCGGCACGGACATATGCTGGTGAACGGCAAGAAAGTGAACATACCTTCGTTTATCCTGAAATCAGGCGATGTCATTGAGCTTCGCGAAAAGAGCCGGGGTATTGCCCAGGTGCAACAGACCCTTGCCGCTGTTGAAAAACGCGGATTCCCATCCTGGCTGGAGATCGACAAGGTCCAGTACCGCGGCAAGGTCCTCTCGCTGCCGCCACGGGATGAATGTACCCTTCCGACCGTGAAGGAACAGCTCGTTGTCGAACTCTATTCGAAGTAATTGCAGGTAAACGATTCCGTGGCCGTGGGAACAGGGTTTGCCTGTTCCTTCAGCCACGGTTCAGTTTTTCACTCCAGCTCGGAGGAACCATGCTGAAAAAAGCGAAAGACTTCCAGATGCCCAAGAAGCTTCAATACGATCCGAAGAAGGTCACTGATACGTATGGAAAGTTTACGGCAGAACCGCTGGAACGGGGTTTTGGTACTACGTTGGGGAATTCGCTGCGCCGCGTCCTGCTTTCATCGCTGGAAGGTTCAGCGATCACCGCCGTGAAGATCAGCGGCGTCCATCATGAGTTTTCCAGCATCCCCGGCGTCGTGGAAGATACGACGGACCTGATCCTGAACCTGAAGGAGGTTCGGCTCAAGCTCCATACCGACAAGACGAAGACGTTGACCCTGAAGGCGAAGGGTCCTGGCGAGGTTACCGCGAAGGATATCGAAGCCGATGCGGAAGTGGAGATACTGAACCCGGACCTCCACCTTGCAACCATCGACAAGAACGGCAAGCTTGAGCTCGAAATGAGGGCCCGTCGCGGCCGGGGCTATGTTCCTTCGGATAAGAACAAAGAGTCCGGCCAGCCCATCGGCGTTGTGCCCATAGATGCGATCTTTTCTCCCATCCGGAAAGTGAATTTCAAGGTGGAGAATGCACGAGTCGGGCAGGATACGGACTATGATAAGCTGGTCCTTGAGGTAACGACCGACGGGAGCCTTCGGCCTGATGATGCCGTGGCACACGCATCGAAGCTCCTGAAGGACCACCTGTCCATATTCATCCATCTTCCCGAGGAAGAGGAGGAGGTCCCTCTCGCCGAAGAAGAGCTGAAAAAATCGCCGACCTACAATGAGAATCTTCTTCGCAGCGTCAACGAGCTTGAGCTGTCGGTGAGGGCGGCAAACTGCCTCAAGAACGCCGGTATCGAGACCATCGCGGAGATGGTCCAGAAGACCGAGAGCGAAATGCTCAAGACCAAGAACTTTGGGCGGAAATCCCTGAACGAGATCAAAGAGATCCTGGGTGGCATGGGACTGGGCCTTGGCATGAAAGTGGATGATAAGATCGTCACTGAGGCCAGGCGGCTCCTGGCGGAGCGTCCGACCGAAGTATAAGTAAACCTTCTTTTAACTAAGGATAGCGCTATGAGACACGCATGTGCAGGCAGACAATTTGGGAGAAACACGGGACACCGCAAGGCCTTGCTCAGGATGCTGGTGACCGCCCTCCTGAAGAATGAAAAGATCGAGACAACCGTGGCAAAAGCGAAGGAAATTCGCCCGCTCGCCGAAAAGATGATCACCCTCGGCAAACGGGGCGACCTCCACGCCAGGCGCCAGGCGCTCAGCTTTATCCAGGATGAGCTCGTGGTCAGGGGGCTGTTTGTCGATATTGCTCCTCGCTTTGCGGAACGGAATGGCGGGTACACGAGGATCGTACCTACCCGCCAGCGTATGGGTGATGCGGCCCCTATGGCGGTCATCGAGCTTGTTGAGCGTCAGAAGAAAGAGGCCACAGCGTCCAAGGCTGAGGCAAAACAAAAATCGTAAGTGCCGAACCGTTCCTGAACATCATGCGCCCAATACGGCCGGAGCAAACTGTTCCGGGCCTTGTTCCATAACACAAACCACCGCTGTATCCAAAGGCAAGGGGATTTCCCCCTTGCCTTTTTTCTTGCGTTTACACTGGGTGGTGAATATGTTACTATTCTAGCGAAACGCTGGTTTTTACTATGCTTACGGCCTCAATACATAGTGCGTCGAAGATCGCAGACAAGGTGCGACAGACCGCGTCACAGTGGTGGGGGGGGATCGGATGCAGGGTCGCCTTTTTCATGTCGCTCGCCATCTTTCTTGTCGTGGCGCTGATCGGCGTCTTTATGCTTTGGGAGGGCAGGCGAGCCCAGGATGCGGAAATGCGCAGCAAGGCATTCACGATCGCCAACTATCTTTCCCGTCTTGCCGCCGCCGATATCATAGCGGAAAATCAGTTTGAGCTCTACCGGAAAACCATCCCCGCATTTGTCACCGGAGACGGTTCTGACAAGGAACAGGACCTTGTTTACCTCGTTGTTTATAACAGAAATGGACAGCTCCTGTTCGGGAAAACACCTGAGGGTATCATTACCGCGACAGATCCGGAAGAACGACCTGGTCAGGACCGTGCCGCCGCCGTTCCGCGACGCATCGATGTCGGTTCGCCAGCAAGTTCCGGTCCCCGTTTCCTGCGCCTGACCGACAACATCTATGATCTTACCCTGCCGGTATTTGTCGATGAGATTTCCGTCGGCTTTGTTAAAGTGGGAATATCAGCACAGCGCGTTCAGCAACGGTTCGGTATTTTCGCAACGAAGACCATTTCCCTGGTCGTGATCGTCCTGCTCCTGGGACTTTTGTTCAGCCAGATCATTGCAGCAGGCATAAATAAACCGATCACGAGACTGAATGCCGCCATTGACGAACTTGGCCGGCAGAACTGGAAAACGCCAATTCCCATTCAGGGACGAGATGAACTAAGCCGGATGGCCAATGCCTTCAACCAGATGGCCCTTGCACTGAAAGAGAGGGAGACGAGCCTTTCCCGCGGCAACCGGGACCTGTTCCTGCTCCATACGGCCGGTCTGGACCTCATGGAGAGCCTTGACCTCGATGCGCTTCTGGGAAAGATCGCATCGCGCGCAGCTGACCTGGTTAAAGCGGATACGACCACCGTTGCTGCAGTTGATCGGAACACACGGACCCTGCAGTATCTGGGTGTGACCGGCGGAAAAGCCCGGGCCTTGAAGGAACTGTCGATGCCCCTGGAGGCGGGGGGGATATTCAACTGGATCGCCAGTTACGGGACCCCTCTCCTGATCCAGGACGCGCAGGCAGATTTTCGGCTTGACGCCGCGCAGATGAAGGCTCTTGGCATCAGGTCCCTCATTTCTATCCCGCTCTGGTCATCGAACACCATGATGGCCATTCTCTCGGTCGTGAACAAGAAAGGCGGAGATGGCTTTGATAAACAGGACCTCCGCCTGTTCACCGTGTACTCGAACCTGGCGGGGGCGGCCCTGCAGAATGCTTTTCTCTATGCCGACCTGAAGCACAAGATCAACGAGCTGAGCAGCACCCAGCAACAGCTCGTGCATTCCACCAAGATGGCGGCCATCGGCGAGTTGGCGGCGAACGTAGCGCATGAGATCAATAACCCCTTGACCAGCGTCCTGGGATACACGAGCCATCTGCTGAAGACCCTGGACGTGCCCGAAGAATCGCGCCAAAAGCTCCGCACGATCGAGCAGGAAACCCTTCGGGTGAGGAAGATCATCCGGAACTTGCTGGATTTTTCGAGACAGCGGGCGTCCCGGATGCAGCAGGGCGACCTTCTGCAACCGCTTCGGGAAACGGTCTCGCTCCTGCGGGGCGCCGCCGACGGAGCCGCGGTACGCATCATCGAGGACTATCCGGAGTCTCCGGTGATCGTACGCATGGACCACGATGAGATCAAACAAGTGTTCATCAATCTCATGAACAATGCGCTCCACGCCATGCCATCGGGCGGAGAGCTCAGGGTCAGAGTGGATGCCGGACGGGATAACGAGCGAGGGGTCGAGTTTTCCGACACCGGCCACGGCATTCCCGGAGAGCATCTCGGGAAAATATTCGAGCCCTTTTTCTCGACCAAGGGGAATGGGGACGGGACGGGGCTGGGGCTATCGATCAGTTATCGCATTGTTCAGAACCACGGAGGAAGGATCGAGGTGGAAAGTGACGTTGGCCGCGGATCGATCTTCCGTGTCGTCCTGCCGCTCCAAAAGAACGCAATGGTAAAGGAGTTGAACCATGAAGCTACGAGGTAATGGAACGCAGGGTGCGTTTTGCAAGACCCTGTATCTCCTTGCGGGAGCGGTATGCATTGTCCTCCTGGCGGGCGGCTGCCAGAAACAGAAAGAGGAGCGGCCGTCAGGGAAGGCATTTGGCCAGCAGGAACTGCTGCTCGGGCTCATTCCGGAGCAGAACATATTCCGCCAGCGGGAACGGTACCTGGTCCTGCGGAAATATCTTTTGGACCGGCTTGGCATCACGGCGAACTTCACGAGTCTCAGCCGTTACGGAAACATCATTGAGCGTTTCAACGCTGAAAAAATGGACGGCGCGTTCTTCGGAAGTTTTACCTACACGCTGGCGCACCGGCAGCTGGGAGTGGAACCCCTGGTACGTCCCGTGAACCTTGACGGGACCTCGACCTATCACGGGTACATCTTTGTGCGCAAGGACAGCGGGATCAGGAGCACGAACGACATGAAAGGCAAGCGGTTTGCGTTTGTCGAGCAAGCGACAACGGCCGGCTATATTTTCCCGCTGGCTTATTTCAAAGCAAGCAATATTCCCGATCCCCAGCAGCATCTTGGACAGAGTTTCTTTGCCGGCAGCCATGATGCCGCGATCCTCGCGGTGTTGAACCGTGAGGCAGACATAGGCGCGGCAAAGAACACTATCTTTGACCAGCTTGCCAGCGAGAATCCCCGGATCGAGCAGGAACTCATCATTCTTGCGACATCGGGGGTCGTACCGCAAAACTGCCTGGCCGTCCGCAAGGACCTGGACCCGGTCCTGAAGGCGGAGCTGAAACGGGTGCTTTTGGAAATGGACAAGACCCCTGAAGGGGCTGAAGTGCTGCGAAAGTTCGGCGCACGCGGTTTTGTAGAAACGACGGACCGGGACTACGCATATCTCTACACCTTGACCGCGCAGGTGGGGATTGATCTGAACACCTATCGATACAAGAACAAATGAGGTCACCTTCACGATGAACCGTTCGTGAGCTGCGCTCACCGGGGAGGATGCGATACGGCGCTTTCCGGCGACCCTATCGTCACCCTCACCCCCCATAGAATCATTCGAGGGCAGGCTTCGATCTCTCCCCCATCGAGGGGAAGGCGTTCTGAAGAAAGGCATTTTTAGGTGAAAAAAAGAATTCTCATGAGCTTTGTTCTGCTCCTTTCCATCTTTCTGGTCGGGAGCGTGATCGCGGTGCTCTATATCACCAAGACGACGGCCCGCATGGACAGGCTCATCCTGCTCCATCAGGTCGAGATCCTGCGAGAGGACCTCATCATCCATATTCAGACAGTGCAGTCGCAGATCACCCGCAGCAAGGTCCGGACCGGGGGTGAGGTGGATGTGCTGATCGCCCATGTCCAGGAAATGGACAAGGTGATGGACTCCTGCGTCGGTTGCCATCATACTCCGGAGCTTACGCAGGGATTGCTTGCCATGCGCGACATGGCAAGCGATTACAAGACGTCGATCAGCCGGATGGTCACCACGAGCTCGAATCCCCAGCATATCGCCCAAATAGAACAGCGGACCCGGTACCTCGGCCAGGAACTCATCGCCATGACCCAGGGGATGGCGTTTACAGCGAATATCCGCCTGCAGCAAAAGACCCAGGAGACCATGGCGACCATCCGCGAGGTCAAGATCATTTTGATGGTTACGCTCCTGATCGGATTCCTGCTGGCTGTCGTCATCATCGTCCTCCTGGTGCGGAGCCTCAATCAACGGCTCGATCGTCTGCTCGAGGCAACACGGCGCATCGCGCGAGGGGACCTGCAGCATCGGATCGAGGGCTCCGACCATGAAGAAGATGAGTTCGGGGAACTTGCCGCTGCGTTCAACACGATGACCCAGAACCTTCACCGTTCGCAGCGCCAGCTCCTGCAGGGCGCGAAGCTCGCCGCGATCGGTGAACTGGCCACCAATATAGCCTATGAGGTCAACAATCCTTTGACCGGCGTACTTGGTTACACAGGCCTCCTTTTGAAGGCCGACGATATACCGGCCGAGCGAAAAGAGCACCTGAGGACCATTGAGCGGGAAACGCTCCGCGCACGGGAGACCCTGAAGAACCTTCTGGATTTCTCACGGCGCAAGCCGCCCCGCATGGTCATGACGGACATTTCCGATATCATCGATGACACACTCGCGCTGGTCAGAGGGCAGGCGAAAGCGGCCCGGGTCGAGATCAAGACCGAGTGCAACGCGGGCCTCCCGCTTGTAGCGGCCGATCCGGACGAGATGAAACAGGTCTTTGTGAACCTTATCAACAATGCCTTCTTCGCCATGACGTCGGGCGGGACCCTGACGATCCGCTGTAAATCCGAAACAGAAGAGACAGGACGGACGATGGTCGTGGTGAGCCTTTCCGACACGGGGCATGGCATTCCCGAAGACCACCTGGACAAGATCTTCGATCCGTTCTTCACGACCCGGCCCGACGGGGAAGGAACGGGTCTCGGGCTTTCCATCAGTTTCATGGTCGTTCAGAACCATGGCGGTCGTATCGAGGTGGAAAGTACCGTGGGCCAGGGTTCCACGTTCCGGGTGTACCTGCCCGCCCCGGGAGAGGGCCCCGACAAGGCATAATTAAGGAGACGGTACGATATCCTATGGCTGGCGAGAGAATTCTGATAGTAGATGATGAAGCTATGATCCGGGACCTGTGCTCCCATATCCTTACCGCGGAAGGATATGCGGTCACGACCATGTCGACCGGCGAGGCTGCCCTCGAAGAGCTTCAGCGCGGTTCGACGGATCTCCTCATTACGGACATCAAGATGCCGGGCATGGACGGTCTTGAGCTGTTTGAACGGGTCAAGAACCTGAATACGGACATCGTGACGGTCTTCATTACCGGCCACGGCACCATAGATACCGCCATCGAGTCGCTCATGCGGGGTGTTGAGGGGTTCGTTCTGAAGCCATTCACGCAGGAAGAACTGCTGAACGCAGTGGACCGCGCCATCACGCGCTCCCGTCTTCAGAAGGAGAACATCCGGCTCAAGGCCCTGATCCCCCTCTTTGAGATCAGCAAACTGTTGATCTCCGAGGTCGACCTTGCCCACCTGTTCAAGATCATCACCGAGGTCCTGGTGAAGGAGTTCTCGGTGGAGCGGGTATCCCTGATGCTGGTTGACGAGGGGAGCGGGAGCCTCATGATCCGTGCCTCCCATGGCCTGCCTCAAGACCTTTCTCTTCAGGCACAGCGAAAGCCCGGAGAAGGCGTTTCAGGCCTCGTGCTGAAACATCGCAAACCGCTGATCATCACCAAGGGAAAACACCCCGATCCAGAGGTCATGGATGCACTGAACATGGACGACATGCCGCTTTCGTCCATGTCCGTGCCGCTCGTCGGCAGGGATAAACAGTTGGGGGTGCTCAACGTGAGCAAGTTCTCAGACCCGACCTTCACTACCAGCGACCTGCAGATCGTATCGGTCCTGGCCAGCCAGGTCGTGGCGGCCATGGAGAACGCATCGCTGTACGAAGGCCTCCGCGAGAGCTATTTCAGGACGGTCCAGGCCCTCGTGGCGGCGGTGGAGGCGAAAGATCCGTACACACGGTGGCATTCGACCAATGTGGCCAAGTACGCGGTCGCCATCGGACGCGACCTGGGACTCTCACCCTCACAGCTCGAGGATATCCATATCGCGGCCATCCTGCACGATGTGGGCAAGATCGGCATCAGCGAGCGGATCATCAGCAAGCCGGACCGGCTGAGCCGTGAGGAGTTCGATATCATGAAGGACCATCCTGCGCACGGGATGAGGATCCTGGAGCCCATCGGTTTTTCGAAGTCCATCAGCAATGCGATCTACCAGCACCACGAGCGTTTTGACGGCAAGGGGTACCCGCAGGGCATCGGGGGCGAGAACATTTCGCTCGCCGCCCGGATCCTGAGCGTGGCAGATACCATCGACGCCATGATATCGGAACGGCCCTATCGGGGAACCATTTCCATCGAGGCCGTTCTCCGGGAGCTCGACAAGGAGGCAGGTCTCCAATTCGATCCTGAAGTGGGACAAGTGGCGCGGAAACTTATCAACAAGGGGCTTCTCAAGCTCGGCGCGCCAGCCTATGCATACCACGCGCCTACCGCGGACAAGAAATGAAACGAAGAACGATTCGGAACAGATTTGCGGACCGTCACCGGACGGATGCGGACGATAACACAACGCCGCCTCCGGTCGGGCAGCAGCCGGTGCGCGATGACGGCGTCATTCTGCTGCGGCCTGAACCGGCCCCGGGTAGTCAGGATGACGAGGTCCTCCAGCACCTGGGCAGTCTGTTGGACAGCGTGAAGACCGGCATCATCTCGCTTGACGGTGAGGGCAGGGTCCGGGTGTTCAATGCGGTGGCGGAAATGCTCTTCGCCGTGCGCCGTCAGGCGGTGCTGGGACGGCCGTTCAACGACATGGGCAGGATGATCGGTTTCAAGGACCATTCCCTCCGGGCGCTGTGGGAGCGGCTATCGGATGCTGTGTGGGCGGCTGGAGCGGCCCTTGATCTGGAATACGATCTGGTCCGGCCGATGGGCCAGAAACGCATCATTGCCTACAGCGTCTATCCGCTGGGGCGTCTTGCCTGGTCGGTGGGAAATGGCGTCGTGATCATGCTCGAGGACATCACCCGGAAGAAGGAGATGGAGGACCAGATCACTGACGGGCGGAAGCGTCTGCAGGCGGTCTTCGACGGCATCACCGACGGCATCCAGGTGCTGGACCCGGAGTTCAGGATCACCGCGGTGAACAAGTCCATGACCATCCTCGTCGGCCGCGCGGTCACCTTGGGGCAGCACTGCTTCAAGGCCTGCCTGTCGAATTCCGTTGCCTGTGAGGACTGTCCCGCGGTGGAAACGTTCCGGTCCGGACAGCCCGCCTCCCTCATCAAGGTGATCCCGCGCCGTCCCGACGTGCCGGGCGGATTCGACGAAAGGATCCTCGAGATCAGCACGTTCCCGCTGCTCGACCGGGGCAACCGGGTCGTGCAGGTCGTGGAATACATCAAGGATGTCTCGGAGCGGGTCAGGATCGCCGAACGGCTGGAGCATGCGCGCCGTCTCGCCGAGCTGGGAGAGATGGCCGCCCGGGTGGCGCACGAGGTGCGGAACCCCCTGAATGCCATCAACGGCGCGGCGCATTTCCTGTCCACGGAGCATCCTTCCGATGAGACCATCCAGAAGTTCACCAGCCTGATCAAGCGGCAGTCTCGCCGCGTGGACCAGGTTGCCTCGGACATCCTGTATGCCGCGAAGCCCCTGCGGCTTGCGCGGACCAGGGTGAATCTCGACAACCTGGTGGACCAGGTGATCTCCGCCCTGCAGGAAACGATCACGGAACAGGGGATCACGGTGACGCGGCAGAGCGAGCCCTCCCTCCCGCTGCTTCTTGCCGACGAGTTCCAGATCGAGCAGGCGCTCACCAATATCATACGGAATGCGGTGGAGGCAATGCCCCGCGGCGGCGCTCTGCGCATCGGAACGTCGGGTGACACCGATGGCGGATGGGCGCGGATCACCGTGCAGGACACCGGCTGCGGGATCCACCCCGGGGACCGGGACCGCATCTTCCAAACCTTTTACACGACCAAGACCAACGGAACAGGCCTCGGCCTTTCCATCGTTGAGGGTGTCCTGAAGAACCACGGGGGGAAGATCTTTGTGGAGCAGCCCGAAGGGGCCGGCACCCGCATCGTGCTCTGTCTCCCGGTATCGGGGCAGCATGCAGACGAACACCAGCGTGGCCGTGACGCCCTCTCCGGCGACCGGAACGGGAACGCCCCCATCCAGCCTGAAGCATCTCCCTTCAAAGCGGTGTAACCATGAAAGGCGCTGTCCTCATCGTCGACGACGAACCTGATATCCAGCTTGTCATGTCGGCAAACCTCAGGAAGGAAGGCTATGAGGTCGATACGGCCGATGACGGTCTGGAGGCCCTGAAGAAGCTCGAGTCGCGCGACTACGACGCCATTGTCCTGGACCACCAGATGCCGCGATTGACCGGTATGCAGTTCCTCGCACGGCTCCGCGACAGGGCCGCCGGACGCGCGGCCGACGCTGATGTG
This sequence comes from Nitrospiria bacterium, assembly GCA_919902495.1. Classification (GTDB taxonomy): domain Bacteria; phylum Nitrospirota; class UBA9217; order UBA9217; family UBA9217; genus JAAXXJ01. The sequence continues at coordinate 579 of CAKKRC010000088.1, read as the reverse complement.
CCGGTGATCGTCATTACGGCGTACGGCACCATCGAGATGGCGGTCCAGGCGATGAAGGACGGCGCGTACAGTTATCTCACGAAGCCCATCCAGTACGAGGACCTGAGCCTGCAGGTCAAGAACGCCGTGGAACGCCACCGGCTCTCGCGGGAGCTGCGGTCCCTGCGCCATGAAGTGGAGGAGCGCTACCAGTTCGGGAGCATCATCGGCAGGAACCCGCGGATGCAGGAGATCTTCCAGATCGTCCGGACCGTCGCCGATACGGACGCAACGGTGCTCATTCACGGCGAGAGCGGCACGGGCAAGGAGCTCATCGCCCGGGCGATCCACTATAACAGCAGGAGGAAGGATAAACCCTTCGTGGTGGTGAGTTGTTCCGCCCTTCCGGAAACACTTCTTGAATCGGAGCTTTTCGGACACGAGAAAGGTTCGTTCACCGGCGCCATCCGGCAGCGGATCGGCAGGTTTGAAATGGCCGAGGGCGGAACGGTCTTTCTCGACGAGATCGGCGAGATGACCATGCCGGTGCAGCTCAAGCTCCTCCGCGTGCTGCAGGAACGCGAGATCGAGCGGGTCGGC
>CAKKRC010000087.1 GCA_919902495.1 Nitrospiria bacterium | reverse complement strand
GAGTGTGCCATGAAAAGCATTAACTAGCAAGAACTTATTTTACGCTGTACTAGCATCATGGAAATTGACGGCAACGATGCCCCCTTCCCGCAACACCCCGGCCGCCAGTTGGAAGGATTCTCTCGAGAACAGGTGAATGGGGAGGGATTCCGCTGCATAGACATCGATGAAAACGCAATCATACTTCTTTGCCGTGCTCCGCAGATAATCGCGTCCATCCTGCACATACAACGCCCCCGCCTCCTCGTTGTATCCGAAGTAGCGCTTCGCCGCGATGCTCACGACGGGATCGATCTCCACTGCGTCCGTTCTGAATCCCCGGGCCTGCTGGAGTTTTGAATAGGCGCCCGTCCCCAATCCGATCACCAACGAGTCCCGCGTATTGGGACGATAGGCCTGGACCAGAGCATCGACAGTATAGAAATAGCGGTCAGCGGGGAGTCCGTCACGATCCATGCTGCCCTGCATAATGCCGTTTACGAGGAGGCTTCGCCCCGCGGCATTCTCGATCACGCGCACATCGGCATAAGGGCTTTCCTGTCTGAACAGGACTGCTGCCTGGCCGGAATGCGGCAGTCGGTCGGGCCAAAGGAGTTGGATAAGACAAAACAGAAGGACGACGAAAGCTGCGATTGCCTGGCCGCGTCGGCCACCGGCAATAAAGGGAACTGCCGAGGTCACCGCGAGCATGGCTGCGAACAACGAGAATGTCCCGTCCACCGGGAGGAGCGGAACGAGGAAGAGGCCTGCTGCCAGCGCCCCGGCAACACTGCCCATCGTGGAGATCGCGTACAACCGTCCTGTCAGTGCGGCGACCGTCGTACCCGGCCCGGATGCGATCCCGACGGCGCAAGGGGTGACCATGCCAAGCAGAAACAGGGACGGCAGGAACAGAACCGTAACGGCAAGGAAAGAACCGGCTCGAATGCCCAGCGGAGCCAGCAGAGCAAGGACCGGCGCCCGAAGCATGGGAACGACTGCAAGCGACAGGGCCGCAGCCAGCACGACATCGTACATGCCGATGATCCCCGGCCGCTGCCCGGCATATCGCCCACCCCACCAGTACCCCAATGCCAGTGCGACAAGGGTAACCGTGATGAGCGACGACCAGACGAAGATCGATGCGCCGAAATAGGGGCTGATCACCCGGGCGCCGACGATCTCCACCACGAGCACCGATGCACCGCTCAGGAATAGCGTGAAGGAAAGATAACCGCCGCGAAAGAACGGGTTCTCTTCTTTGTGTAAGTCTATGGGATCGTTCATGGCAGTACTATAGTGATCCCTTGCGACGCCGTCAACAGGATTCGAATTGGCGTTCATCACGGAACAAACCTTTGCGCATGCATCGCTGTCCGGAAGCGCATCGTATCTTTCTGCTGATGGGGGATCCTTCACGAAGGTCTGCATTGAGGAGCAGCGGGTTTATTCTTTACAAGCATTTCGACTCACAGCAAAAGGATTCTAAGTTCGCCCGGAGGGGATCTGGCGCACGCTTACCGGTTATCCTCGTCCACCGCTTTTTTCAGCATGTCCAATATCCCCGGGATGGCCGAGGTTACCCGGTTCCAGTTGGGGATCAGCGGTGTGCCCATGGGATTTTTCATGAATGTCTCCGCCGCCATGGCGATGGCCCGCGCAAAGGACTCTACGGCCTTTGCCTCCTCGTGCCGGTCGAACTCGAGGCCGTTGATGGCAGCATCCGCTTCGTACTTCATGATCGTGTCCTCGGCAAGGCGGAGATAAGCCACGGATAATGATTTAAAGAAACCGTCACTAAAAACGATCCCTTCCGAAGCGAGTGTCCGGAAGATCGACTTGCAGATGTCGATCGTCATCTTCATCAGCCCTTTCTCCGGGTCCTCGGAGGACAATACCTGGTGTTTGTGTTCGTAGGTGTCGGCGATATCCACCTGGCAGATCCGCCGGGGGGAATAATTCCGGTACACCTCGGCAAGGGAACCCACCTCAAGGCCCCAGTCCCAGGGAATGCGATTGACCCTCGCCATGTCGGTGCTCATCGCGAACTCTCCGGCGAGAGGGTAACGGAAGCTGTCGATGAACTTGAGGAAGCGGTGCTCGCCGCCAAGGCTCTGGAGAGAACGGATGAGCGGGGTGACCAGGAGCCGCGTGACCCTGCCGTGCATCTTGTTCGTCACCCTGCTGTAGAATCCCTTGCAGAACACGTAATCCAGGTTCGGATTCGCCACGGGGTAGCACAGCCGGGCGAGCATCTCCCTGCTGTAGTTCACGATGTCGCAGTCGTGCAGCGCAATGACGTCGCACTTGCCGTTGGCGATGACGTACCCGTAGGCCAGCCATGCCGAGCGGCCCTTGCCGCGCTCCCCCACGCTCAGGCCGTTGCGCTTGAACGTGTCGTAGATCTCCATGACGCGCCTGCCGTCGTTGTGGATGATCTTGACGTCTCCGGGGATGGGCGCCATGAACTCCCGCACCTTCTGGAACTCCTTGTCCGACGCCTTATCGAGAACCAGCACGATCTCGCAAAGGTATTTCACCTTCGAAAGCTCTTCGACGATCTTCGGCATGGCCGGTCCCTCGAACTCGGAATAGAGCGCCGGAAGCACGAGCGCGACAGGACGGGTCCGCGAAAAATGCAGCAACTCCCCCTCGATCCGCTCCAGCGACGGTTTCCCGAGCCGGTGCAGCGTGGTGATAACGCCGGTCTGATAGAAATCGGACATGAAAGAGCCTCCTACAGGTGCTGGATGTCGTCCTTTCCTTCGCTTTTCTCGGCCGCGCCTTTTTCGATGATCCTGCGGGCGGCCTCGATCCCGCCCGCGCCGAAAGCAATGGCAAGGGCTATGACAATACCGCCGAAGATGATCGAAAACGCCGCCACGACGATATTCGGCGCCACCTGGAGCTGTTCAAGGGCCATGGCAAGGATCAGGACGATGAGCAGCAGCCGGACGGCCTCGGCCAGCACTTTTGCGTAGTGATACCCGTTGTTCACGAGCGCGATCAGGACCGTCCTGCTCAGGAAGCCTGCCGCTACATATCCGATGACCAGGATGAGCACGGCGGATAATACGCGCGGAAGATAGAGAAAGAACTGGGCCACCAGGGTGTTGACAGCATGCACCTTGAGCGCGCTCAGGCCGATCATGATCGTGAAGATGACGAGGAACCAGAAAACGACGCGAACGACCGCTTCCGCGGGCTTCGTCCAAAGATCTCCTTTCCGCATCATGACCGTGAATCCCATGCGGTCGCTCCAAGCGTCGAACGAGAGCGCGGTGAGCGCCTTGCGCAGCAGCGCGCGAACGATCCGGGCGAACACCAGCCCCCCGATCAGGATTGTGAGCATCGCCAGCATGTTCGGTGCAAATCGTTTGAACCCGGCAAACACCTCCCGGAACGGTTCCAGCACCAGCGTCAGAAAGTCCTGCATGATCATACCCCCTTCATTTCCAGTTGTTCAGCAGATATTCCTTGTTCTTCTCGAACTCCTCGCAGAGCCGTTCGATTTCTTCTTCCGCGCCGCTCTGGTCCGCATCCCGCATCTCCAGTACAAAGGAGGCGGTGCGGCCGAGATACAGCGGCGTCAGGGACTTTATCAGATGCTCTGCCGGCAGTCTCCTCTGATGATACGCAAGGGCGTAATCATAAATGATCCTCGACCACAGGCCTCTCGGGAAGTGAAATGCCTCGTCCCCCGTATTCCCGAGCGCTTCGACCTCGCCAAAATCTCCCTGGCCGAGCACGGCGATCCATATCTCACGGAGGTTCCGGAGACCTTCGCGAAAGATCCCGAGCATCCGCTCCACGTTCACGTTCACGTGCTCAAGACCGACAGCATACTGGAAACCGTAGGTCCGGACCGGTTCGGAGCCTTGCGCTTTTTTCCATACCTCCGGGTAGGTCTCCATAAGCCCGAAGGTGGCGTTCACGACCTGATAGAGCATGGCGGAGAGATCTGCGCCGGGGTCCTTGGTGTCGTGGATCTTCGCGCCGAGGAATGACTGGCTGACGGTAAATCCGTTCGCAACAGCCGTAGTCGTCATCCAGATGTCGATGCCGAACCGCGCAACGTCCGTACCCCACACATCCTTCGCAAGATAGAACCGGGCAAGCTTTCCGGAAAACCCGAAATCACCGCCGATGGGCTGCCGTACGCGCCTGCCGTAGAGCGCTCGCGTCAGGGGATAGACGATGCTGTTCGTGATCGTGCCGTCGAACTTGTGCCGGTGATACAACGGGGCGACGAAATCCGCCTCTTCCCGAAGCACGGGTTTGAGCAGAAGCTCCACCCACTCCGGGGTTATGCTCCGCAGGTCGGAATCAACGACCGCGCAGGCCTTCGCGTTCAGCGCGTCGGAGATCTCGAAGACCGCCCTGAAGGCGCTTCCCTTTCCCGGGATCCCCTCATAGGGTGTCGCGATAACGGGGACCGGGTCGATCCTATGATGCACGAGGATCGCCGCCTGGTCCTCGATGCGCGTGCTCCGCACCACATCCATGGTCCCGTCCCGGGACCCGCCGTCGGAATTGACGAGCACCGCCTTGTGGCCGGGAAAGTATTTCGCGAGCCCCGCCTGCACCGCGCGGACCACGTGGCCGATCGTACGGGCGTTGTTGAAGCTCGGGATACCCACAACGATGTCTGCGGATCCGACCCGATCGAGAATCGTGCGGATTTCCTGACGTTCAACGATCTTAGTCATCGGTTCTCATCGCGCTGTTATATTTACAGCTCGTCGGCGCAGTTTTGGAGCACATCGCCGGCCACCCTCATCCTTCGATCAGGATGATCTGTATATCCATCACGTTCGTACCCGTCGGGCCGATCATAAGGTGGTGTTGTTCACCGGTATGCGCATCGAGCCGTTGGAAGAACCCGTAGGAGTCGTTATTCCCCAAGTATACCTCAGGATGGATGCCGAGGTTCCGCGCAACAAATGCCACGTTCCCGTCCACCAGGGCGCCGGCAGCGTCCGTGGGGCCGTCCGTTCCATCCGTACCTGCCGAAAGCAAGGTTATCCCGTCCACGCCTGCGACCTCCAGGGCGAACGCCAAAGCCAGTTCCTGATTCCTGCCGCCCCTTCCGGTCCCGCGGACAATGACCGTGGTCTCTCCGCCATACAATAGACAGCGCCGCTCGCCCGGCTTCAATTCATCCCGTGTTTGCAAGACCTTCCGCGCCAGCAGACGGGCCGCGTCGCGTGCTTCGCCCTGAAGCTCCGCCGTGATCACTTCCGGCCGCCATCCGAGGGACGTTGCCTTGTCCCTGGCGGCGGCAAGGGCCTGGGCACTGCTGCCGACGATCACGTTCCTGGTCCTGAGAAAGCACGCATCCATGCTCCTCGCGGTTTCCGGCTCCTGTCCCGCGACGCCCCGATCAAGGAACGCAGTCACCGCCGGGGGGAGCACCGCTTTCAACCGGTACCGCTCGATCACTTGCGCGGCATCGGAAAAGGTCGAGTTGTCGGACGCCGTAGGCCCTGATGCGATCACGTCAAGCCGGTCGCCGATGACATCGGAAAGGATCAGCGTAAGCACCGTTGCCGGGTGGGCGATCTGCGCGAGCCTGCCCCCCTTTACGGCTGAAAGGTGCTTCCGGACCGTATTCAGCTCATCGATGGTCGCGCCGGCCCTGAGAAGCAGTTCTGTCGTCCTCTGCTTGTCCTCCAGCGTGACGCCGGGAAGCGGTGCTACCAGCAGCGATGAACCTCCTCCCGAGAGGAGACACAGGACAAGGGTCTTCGCATCAGCGCGCCGGACCAGCTCAAGGATCCTCTGCGTGCCCTGAACTCCGGCCTCATCGGGAATAGGATGAGCCGCCTCGATCTGTTTGACGACCCGAAGCGGCGCGGCAGGACCTTTTTTCACGATGATGAGCCCCTCGGTGATCCGCTCGCCGATCGAGTCCTCGATAGCCAAAGCCATGCGCGCCGTTGCCTTTCCTGCCCCTACCAGGAGGATGCGGTTGTAGGCATCCAGATCATATGCGGCTCCCGCAGCATGAAAATGACTGTTCTCAATGATTACCGCCTTGGTCACCGCAGAGGAGGGGTCGACGGCAATGAGCGCGGTATTAAAAATCTCCAAAAGATGATCCTGCTGAATAGTACTCATGAATGCATTCTATTTTGTTTTCTTGGTCCTGGCTGAACGTGGCTCTTTTTCGAGTTCCGCGATCTGCGCATCGAGTTTTTTTATCTGCGCTACGATATTCTTCACTTGGACGTCGAGCGCGGGGTTCTTCACCCGGGACCCCATGAGAGCATAGACACGGGCGCCCAGGTCGGAAACCGCCTCATGCACCTTCGTTTTGAGCGCCAATATCTTATACTGCCGCTTTCCCTCATCCGTCAGGTCCCCTGCTTTCTTTTGAGCGACGATGGCCCCTTTCTTCATCGCCGCCATTCCCTTCTCCATGCCCTTTTGCAGGTCTTTCTTGATACCTTTCCAGTCGATACTTTCAAAATAACCCATGGTATCACCCCCTTCCGTAGAGATAGGATAGACTGTCTCTTGTTGATGCCGTTCGATATGATAACTATAGCATACCGATGCTATGGCAGCTCACTGACCAATCTTATCACCGCCTCGTTCCACCCGGCCGGACCGATGCCTTCCGTCCGGACCAGTCCTGGAATGTCGATCCTTGCATCATGCTTCCCGGACTCTTTTTTGACCAGCACGGGCCTGTCCACAGTGAGAAGAAACGGGAGATCGTTCAGGCTGTCGCCGATGCCGATGGTCATGACCGGCCCGTCCCTCCGCTCATAGAGCATGCGGAGAATATTGACCGCCCTCCCCTTATGGTGATCTCCCATGAGATGAAAGAACCGTCCCTGCGTCCAGCGAAGTTTTTCCCCTTCGATCTCCCTGAGGAACCGGTCATCAGGCTTATCGGAAAAGATAAAGGGCTCCTCGAAGTCCCTTTGTTTGGCAAGTCGGGCCTCCTCAATGGACAGCCCCGTCAGGCCGGCAACTTCCTCGATGCTCATATCGCCGAAACCGCGAACGGCGATCCCGAGCCGTTCACGCATCTCAACGAACCGTTTTCGAATCTCTTCATAGGGCGAACCGAGATATATGACCTCATACTCTTCCCGCTGGTCACCAGGGCCGTGAAAGGGAAAATATCCCGCGGGAAGATATATCCCCCCGCCGTTCTCGGAAATGAACGGATGCCTGTTGTCCAGACGCCTCCGGTACACCTCGATCTCTGCACGTGTCTTGCTGGAGCAGAGCACAAGCGGAATGTCCCGTTCCCTGATCAAATCAAGGGCGGGCACCGCCTCGTCGTAGGAATACGATATCGGATGAAGCAGGGACCCGTCGAGGTCTGAAAATATTACGATCTTCGTCATTATACTTTTCATTCTACGAATCAATGGAGAAGCACTCACGATCTGGCTTCTTCATATAAATTCAGGCATCATGTTTCTCTTCTCACGTCACCTTCTTGTTTCGGCACTCTCTGCTTCCACAGAGAAACCAGAACGCCCCCCACCAACGTTCCGAGGAACGCTGCGCCCAAGACCACAAGGGAGAGGGCCGCGCTAACCCTCCCCAGCAACAAATCGATGCGAACGACTTCAGGATTGCGGTCATAAAACAATACAATTACCGCTGCAAGCGTCGTTGCAATGACAAGTGATAACAGTCTCATCTGGCATCTCCTGGTGAATGAAGAAGGACTTGTTCTGCAATAAGATCCGTCCTGCACTCTCGCCTGATCAGCAACCGAAGGTGTAATATTATTCGTGACACGAACTACAGGCTTTTGCCGAATCATCCCTGCGCCCGCAGGCGGTACAGCAGCACGATGTTGACCAGATAGGCAAGGATCAGCGCGAGCGCATCCCATCCGATGCGCAGAGCCGTCTTCTTCTCCAGCCGGTACATGAGGCTCACGACCACGATGCCGGTCATGATGACGGCGATCGTTCCCGTCACCACGTGGTTCTGCGATACCGCGCTGAACAGGGGGCCGCCCGGATAGGCAAGATCGTCGATGGCAAGGATCACCATGTTGAACAGGTTGCTGCCCAGGAGGTTCGCGATCGCCATGTCCGCGGCGCCGATCCTGAGCGCAGAGATCGATACGACCAGCTCCGGCAGGGACGTGGTCATGGCGATCAGGATGGAGCCGACAAAGCTCCTGCCGAGACCGGTCGCCTCCGCCAGCCGGTCGCCGATGAAGGGAAGCCACGCGGCCACGCCGACGATGACTAGGGCGTTCGCCGCGTACTTCACGGACGCTTCTTTGGTTGAGATGTGGCCATACTGAAGAACGGCCGCGATCTCGCCGATATGCTGCGCCACCTGCCTCTTCTGGAACAGGAATACGCTGCGTATCGCGAGCGCGTACAATCCGATGATGATCGGAGTTGAAAAGGAGATGCGGCCGAACGACGGCATGCCCGCCGCCGCCGAAATGGACAGCACGGCAAAACCGATCAGGAGCACACCGAATCCCGCGCTCAGGTTGTGGTTGTGCTCTGCCCGGGAAAAAATGGGCCGGGGACCGTGCAGCATGTCCATGAGGGCGATCAGCGACAGGTTGAATACGCAGCTCCCCATCACATCGCCGACCGCGATATCAGGAGCATCCGCGAACGCAACGGAACTGATCCCCGTGATAAGCTCCGGCAGGGATGTGACGCCGGACATGAGGATCAGGCCGATCCAGGCCCTCCCCAGACCGGTCTTTTCCGCTATCACGTCCCCGTAGCGCGACAGGTTCGTCCCGCAGTAGACGATGACCGCGGAGCAGAGCAGGAATTCAAGCCACAGCACGGTCATGAGATTGCCCCCTTCGCGTTAGATGAACGTTATTTATCATTATACGTAATGTCGATGACCGACGACTTGGCATAGACAAACGACCGGTCCTTGAAGTTCCACTCTGTTTCCACTTCCCGGGGTATCATCATGCCATGCACCTCCTGATAATTCCGGTAATGTGCGGTCCAGGGCGTCTGCTCCCGGTTTCCCTTGACCATCCGGAACCGGTCGTTTGTCATTGCTTTGACGATCTCGCCGCGCTCATTCATCATGAATACCGCGGACACCGTATAGCCATTATAGCGCAAAACGGCCTTTGCCGACCGGGAGTCAACCGGCTTCCACTCCAGGTTCTCACTCGGTAGCAGGGCAGTCGGGAACCAGGGCGCTTCCGTCAGAAAACGTGCCAGAGCGGAAAGGTCGGTTTCGCGCCCGGCATCATATGATATCGGCATAGCGGAGAGAAGCCGGTTTTCCGAGGACCCCCTTCCCTGATAGAATTTATCCCTTGCCTCGGTCCAGAGGTACGGGAGCGGTCTCAACGTGGCATGCCAGACATACGATGGTTCTTTCGTCGATAAATATTGTTTCGCCGTAAAGGGTATCCACTGATCGACTTCCTTAATTTTAAAGGTTCCGTTCATGGCGATACGAACACTGCCGACATACGGCTGACCATCCTTCAGGGTGTACTGAAAATATCTTCTTACAGGGTCTGGCAGGGATTTAATATCCCTGACCAGATACTTTCTGGTCCCGGCTTCTCCTGAAGTAAGTACCTTACGTACTTCCTCGTTTACACGATCATGGAACTTATTACCGCTCACATAAACATACAGGACCCCTGTTACAACCAGTCCGATAACTATCACCGATATTCTATTTTTCATGATATTCTCCTGATTCACTAATATTTTCTCAACGACCTCATCTCAACAGCATCAAAACACATAGTATCTCACCCATATATAGAGAGACGAGATCGCAACGGTCAATACCATGACCGGCACGCCGTATGCCATGAACTTTAAGAAAGAGATGCGTTTACCGGCCTTTTCAGCCATACCGATGACGATCACATTCGCCGACGCTCCTATCGCGGTGGCATTTCCCCCAAGACAAGCGCCCAGCGCCAATGACCACCAAAGCGGCATCAAATCCGGGTGCTGCAGAAGTTGTACTCCCGACAGGTTCGGCCACAGCTGCTGTGCCATTTCAATTATCAGGGGATTCATGGTTGCCACATAGGGGATATTGTCAACAATGGCCGACGCGAATGCGGAAAACCATATGATGATCATGGATGTCGCGAACAGGTTCCCGTCGGTCAGCGCGAGCATTTGAAGCGACAAGCTCTTGATGAGCCCTACTTTTACGACACCGCCGACGATGATGAACAATCCCATGAAAAAGAATATGGTTGGCCACTCGATTTCCGCGAGGATATGGTGCGGTTCGTTTGTCCGCGCAATCAACAGCAGGAGTCCTGCGCCGAAAAGTGCGACCGTGGCGGGCTGGAAATGAAGCATACCGTGAAAAACAAAACCCACCAGCACAAGCGCAAGCACCATCAGCGACTTTTTCAGCATTATCGGGTCCTTGATCGCCTCACGCTCATCCATGGCCATGACCCTTTCCTTGAGCTCATCCCGCGTCCTCAGGCGCTTTCGCCAGAACACCATGATCACGACCAGATAAACCGCCATCAGCACGATCACGATCGGCGTCAAATGCACGATGAAATCCATGAAGGTCAGCTGCGCTTTTGAGGCAATCATGAGATTTGGAGGGTCCCCGATAAGAGTCGCCGTTCCGCCGATGTTCGAGGCGAAAACAGACGACAGGAGATAGGGCACGGCATCAACCTCCAATGCGTCGGCAATGAAAATGACTGCCGGGGTTATCAACAAGACAATGGTCACATTATCAAGCAGCGCGCTGAGGAACGCGGTCACCACGGCAAATATGACCATGATCCTGAATGGCTCGCCCTTGCCCATTTTCGCAGACTTAATAGCGACATACTCAAAGATGCCTGTCGGCTTCATGAGATTGATGATGATCATCATTGACATGAGAAGAATGATGACATTCCAATCGATCCCCAGCTCCTCCATATGAAAGGCTTCGTGCTGATCGACTATTTTCAGGACTAGCATCGATCCCGCCGCAAATATCGACACCACGGTCTTATGCATCTTTTCCGCAACGATCAATGCATATGCCGTGATAAATATTACGGTAGCGATCCAGAACGGGATATCCATCACAAAGTTCTGTATCGTTGTCATCGTCTCAAAGGTCATGCGCCCTCCTTTGCATGCCTGTCGAGCATGGACCGCGTGATCTCGTAAAATACGTCCCGTTCATAGATCATGCCAACGACGGCGCCTTCCCTGCTCATGACCGGGACCCGCTTTACGCCGTTCTTCAGCATATGGTCCACGCACTCCATCAGTGAGGACTCCTCATGAACGGTTATGACCGACTGAGTCATAAGATCAGACACTTTCCTGTCGCTCATTTTTTTTGCAAATGACTCGACCATTCCGTCCCAGGTGAATTCTCCTAGGTCCATCAGGTACAGATATGAGGGATACACCGCCTTGAGAATGTCGCCGATCGAAAGAATCCCGACCAACGAACCATGATCATCGAGGACAGGGAGGGCCTTGACGCCGATGCGTTTCTCGCTCCGTCGCGCCGTTCTCAGCAAACTTGCGGCTTCTTTCAACGTTGAATATGGTCGCAAATAGTCGACCAGAGGAACCATGAGGTCTTTAGCTTTCATGCTGTCTCCGTACGATTCTGTTTAGATTCGCAATGAATGGAGCGTGACCATGCGCAGCAAGGCAACGGCATTGCCTGAATACGGAGGGCAAGCGGACATGCGCTTTTCCGCAACCCGCGAATGTACAGTCCCGCGAACGCGTGCGTATATGACCGCACGCGTCGGAAACTACCTATGAGTGGGCTGCGTGTGTGCTGCGGCGTCAGTTGTGTGAACTACAAGGGATTACGCGAGACTTGGAGGAGAGAGGCCGGAATGTGCGAACTGAAAGCCCGCAGGTTGGTGTAACCAGTTTATTGTACGATGACAGATTCTCGTGGCCTGGAACGTAAGCGTGCCCGATCCACATTCGGCGATACCGGAGAGTTGAGCAAGTAACGGCTGATCGTGGCCTTCCCTGCTTAAAAGGGCCGGCGTTGCCAGCTTCTCAGAACGCTTTGCCCTGTTCAGTATTTCCCAGAGCGAGAGATCGAAGAGATAGAGCTTTTCCCGCTTATGATGCTCCCCAATATTGTATTGACCATCTAAGAGGGCAAATGAATCCGCCGAGGGAACTATTGATGACAAAGGGGGGATTACAAAAAACAGGAAATACAGGAGAAGGAAATGGGTACAGACTATTTTGATTTTGCCCCGTTTCATATTCGTATAATACCGTATCGACTATTATCATTCAACAGGAATCGACCGTGTAAATGCCGATTTCCAAGGGTGAACGCAAGGCGTTCTTGACGCGAGGTTGGGCCATATTCCATTCACGATCAATAAAAGAATAGAGGGACCGGTTGAACTGCTCCGGCCCCTCTAGGAGAGAGATATGATGGTCGGGCTTCGGCCTTACAGCTTTCCCTTCACCAGCGAATCCACCACCGACGGATCGGCAAGCGTCGACGTGTCGCCGAGTTCGTCGACCTGGTTGTGGGCGATCTTGCGCAGGATGCGACGCATGATCTTGCCGCTTCGCGTCTTCGGGAGACCCGGCGCGAACTGCAGCTTGTCGGGCGTGGCAATGGGGCCGATGACCGTGCGCACATGGCCGATCAGGATCTTCTTCAGATCGTCCGAAGGCGTCTGGCCATCCTTGAGCGTTACGTACACGTAGATGCCCTCGCCCTTGATGTCGTGAGGATACCCGACGACCGCGGCCTCGGCAACTGCCGCATGGGAGACCAGCGCGGACTCCACCTCGGCGGTGCCGAGACGGTGGCCCGAGACGTTGATGACGTCGTCGACACGGCCCATGAGCCAGTAATCTCCGTCCTCGTCGACCCGCGCGCCGTCACCGGTGAAGTACACACCCGGGAAGGTCGAGAAGTAGACCTCCTTGATGCGCTTGTTCTCGGGGTCGCCGTAAGTGCCGCGGAGCATGCCCGGCCAGGGCTTCTCGATCACGAGCTTGCCGCCTTCGTTCACGGCGGCAGGTTTGCCGGCGTCGTTCACGACCCGGGGGACCACGCCGAAGAACGGCCTGGTCGCCGATCCGGGCTTGGTGGTCATGGCGCCGGGGAGCGGCGTGATGAGGATGCCGCCGGTCTCGGTCTGCCACCACGTGTCCACGATGGGAAGCTTCTCGCGGCCCACGTTCTTGTGATACCACATCCATGCCTCGGGGTTGATGGGCTCGCCCACGCTGCCCAGAACCTTGAGGGACGACAGGTCGTGGCTCGTGACCCACTTCTCCCCTTCCTTCATGAGCGCCCGGATCGCCGTGGGCGCCGTGTAGAAGATGTTCACGCGGTGCTTGTCCACGATGTCCCAGAACCGGCCCGGGTTCGGATAGCTCGGGATGCCTTCGAACATGATGCTGGTCGCGCCGTTCGAGAGCGGGCCGTAGACGATGTAGCTGTGTCCCGTCACCCACCCGATGTCGGCGGTGCAGAAGTGGATGTCCTCGTCGTGATAATCGAAGATGTACCGGAACGACAGGTTGGTGTAGAGCATGTATCCCGCCGTGGTGTGCAGCACGCCCTTGGGCTTGCCCGTGGAACCGGATGTGTACAGGATGAAGAGCGGGTCCTCTGCGTCCATCTTCTCGGGCTCGCAGTACAGCCCGATGTCGGCGGCGTTCACCTCGTCATGCCACCACGTGTCGCGGCCCGGTTCCATGGGCATTTTCCCCGTCGCGCGCTTGACGACGATGACGGTCTTGATCGTCGGGCACTCGTTCAGCGCCTCGTCGGCGTTGGCCTTGAGCGCCACGAACTTACCGCCCCGCATGCCCTCGTCGGCGGTGATGAGCAGCGACGACTGGCAGTCCTGGATGCGGTCGATCATGGACTTGGCGGAGAACCCGCCGAAAATGATGGAATGGATGGCGCCGATGCGGGCGCAGGCCAGCATGGAGATCGCGAGCTCGGGGATCATGGGAAGATAGATCGTCACCCGGTCGCCCTTCTTGATGCCCTTCTTCTTCAGCACGTTGGCGAAGCGGTTCACTTCCATGTACAGCTGCTGGTACGTAAAGGTCCGGTACTCGCCGCCGTCGGATTCCCAGATGAGCGCCGCCTTGTTCCGCGTGGCCGTGTTGACGAACCGGTCGAGGCACTGCACCGACGCGTTCAGCTTGCCGCCCTGGAACCACTTGATGTAGGGCTTGTGGAAATCATAGTCCAGCACCTTGTCCCACTTCTTGTACCACGTCAGGTTCTTCTCCGCCTGCTCGCCCCAGAACTTGTCCGGGTCGTCGACGGACTGCTTGTACGTCTTCTCGTACTCCTTCAGGCTCTTGATGTGCGCCTTCTCGCTGAACGCCTTCGACGGCGGGAACGTCCGCTTCTCCGTCGACAGTACTTCGATGCCTTTCTTCTCGTCCTTTGCCATTCGGTATCCTCCTTAGATAACAAGTTAAGGGTTGATATCCCCTGGTATGTTTTACCGCTTCTCCACCAGCAGCCCCAGCTTCCCCGCGAGCCACTTCGTCGTCGTCGCCTGTATCAGGATCGTCATCAGGATGGCGATGAAGGTGACCGATGCGATCATCTGGCTGCCAGGCGCCTTGAGGCCCACCAGCATGCCCGCCAGGGCGGCAGGGATCACGCCGGTCTCGCGGGTCCAGCACATGAACAGCAGTTCCTGTTTGCTCCACTTCGCGCGACGGTCGGGCCCTGCGCAGGCAAAGACCGTGAGCGGCCGGGCAATGAACATGAAGATCAGGACAATGGCAACACCTCCCACAAGGTACTGATTCATGAGGCCGAAGTCCACGTGCGCGCCCAGCAGGATGAAGATGAACATCCGCATGATGAGCGAAGTGGTCAGCACGAACTCCTCGAGTTTTTCCTCTTCGTGGTCCTCCATGCGGAATCCGAAGACATCCTTGTTCTCCAGAATGACGCCGAAGACGAAGACCGCCATGAACCCGCTTGCGTGCAGGCCGTCGGCGCCGAGGTAGGCCCCGATCACCGCCATGAGCGTTATCAGCGGAGCGTACTCGACGAGGAAATCGTACTTCTCATGGGCGATCACGAACGCCGCGATATACCCCAGCACACCGCCTGCAACGATCCCCAGGACAGATTCCCACAGGAGGTCGAACAACGCTTTCCCGATGGAGAACCCTCCGGAACCCATGGCGATGCCGAGTATCGAAAAAGTGATGATGGCGCCCATGGCGTCGTTGAACGCGGACTCGCTCATCACGGTCTGGGACACCCGGTCCTTGATAGGGACCTGCTTGAAGATGGGCACCAGCGTCGCCGGGTCCGTCGAAGCGATCGTGGCGCCGAGCAGCAGCGCGACGATAAGCGGAACGCCGAGGATATAGTACGCCGCGATGCCGGTGACGGCGGTCATGATCAGGACGCCCACTGTGGCGATCACGACAAGCGTGATCCAGACCTCTTTCAATACGCTCAGGCGAAGCGAGGCTCCGCCATCGAAGAGGATGTAGCAAGACCCGAAGATCAGGATAAGCTGGTTCAGCGCCGAATCGGCGCTGATATCGATCATCGGGAGCACCTCGGGCCCCAGCAGGATGCCGGTGATCAGGAACACGACCACGTCAGGCACTTTGAGTTTCTGGGCGATAAGTCCCGAGAGAGCGCCTGCGGCCAGGATGATGCCGAAGACCAGGAGAACGTGTTTGGCGCTTTCTATAGATACCGATGGTTCCATTATTCCCCCAACAGAGAACGTGCACCGTCCCCTGGAAGGGACCGATGCATCGTGCACAGTTACGAAGTAGAGCAGAACCGGGATGGTGTTGTCCCGGTCCGCCGTTCATTTCGGCAGCGGCGCCGGAGTAAAGAACAGGATCAACGCGAGCCGGAGAACAACAATAAGAAAAAACGAGAAGAACGGTATGCACCCGCCGATGGCGCCCCACATGGTCCCCTGCTTTTCCGGCGGTACGATCGCAAAGGGTACCATGGCGCTCACCACCTGGTACACCGGATCAGTGATCTTCCGGAACAAGCCGGATATCACGTTATCCTTTTTGCCGAATATGAGCGTCATGAAGATCCTGCCCAGGATCATCCACATCAGGAAGGAAAGCGTGTAGTTAATCATTTGAAAGACGAATATGTTCATGTAGATCGATTCCTATTCCACGCAAATTTAGCATAACCCTATTACACCGCGAAGCCTCGAAGAACGCGAAGTGGCATACTTGCTGACATGATTACAAGCGAGCATGCTTATCAAAACCTTCGCGACCTTTGCGCCTTGGCGGTTCACTGTTATTCTACAGCCTCTGGGGCAGACAAAGAAAACAGGCAGCCCCGCCCTTGCGGGGCTGCCTGCGGAACCGAACAGTTCGACTATTCTTCTACACCCTTCGCGGCGCCGCGCGGAATGCGGACGCTTTCGACGAAGTCCTGAAGTTCCTGGCTCGGCGGCGCGGTCATGCGCGACACAACATAGGTCACGATGAATCCGAGCGGTATGCCGAACAGGCCCGACGAGATGGTCTTGACGCCCCAGATGTCGAGGCCGTAGAACCTGCTGCCGACCATGTAGATCACGCAGGAGAAGAAGCCCACATACATGCCGGCGAGGGCGCCGGCCTTGTTGGACCGCTTGTCCCAGATGCCCATGACGAGCGCTGGGAAGAACGATGCCGCGGCAATGGAGAACGCCCAGGCAACGAGTTCCACGATGATCGTTATCTTATAGGTCGCCACCCACGCAGCGATGAGGGCCGTGACCACGAGCAGCGTGCGGGACATTGCGAGCCGCTTGTTGATCGACGCATGGGGGTCGAGCATCTTGTAGTACAGGTCATGCGACAACGCGTTGGAGATGGTCAGGAGCAGACCGTCCGCCGTGGAAAGCGCCGCGGCAAGGCCGCCCGCGGCCACGAGGCCGGAGATCACGTAGGGAAGACCGGCGATCTCGGGCATGGCCAGCACGATGGCGTCCGGGCCGATCGTGAGCTCATACCACTGCAGGATGCCGTCGGCGTTGATGTCCTTGAAGGCCACCAGGCCAACCTTGCCCCAGTTCGCCATCCACGCCGGGAGCTGGGCGATGGGGAGGCCGACGATGTTGTTCAGAACTTCGCTTCGTCCGAACGCGGCGACGGCCGGCGCGGTGAAGTAGAGCAGGAAGATGAAGAACAGGGACCAGCCCACGGACATGCGCGCGTCCTTCACCGACGGAACAGTGTAGTACCGCATCAGGATGTGAGGCAGGCCGGCGGTGCCCACCATAAGGCAGAAGGTGAGCGCCAGCATGTTCTTCATGTCAAGCCGCGCAAAGGGCTGGAGATAGGGCTTCATGGGCTTGGATTTGCCCAATGCAGCCGTCTTGGCTGCGCTCCACTTCTCTTTTGCTATTTCCGGAGTGGCGGGAAGCGCTGTGATTGCCTTGTTGATCGCTTCTTTCTCGGCCACCGCTGCCGTTGCCGGAAGCGCGGCAAGTTTTGCTTCAAGCGCCGTTTTCTTCGCGGCAAGGCTGCCCGGCAGGCCCTTTATGTCAGCGTCAAGTTCATCGGCCGACTTCTTCCAGAGGGCCATGACCTCGACTTCTTTCGGATCGGCGTTGATCGCCTTTTCCTTGGCGTCGATCTTCTGGAGCGCCTGACCGTAGGCGATCTCGGAGATCGGATTGCCCGTTGCCTTGTAGGACATCACCGTGGGCGGAATGAGATAGGCCACGATGAGAATGATGTACTGGGCCACCTGCGTCCACGTAACGGCCTTCATGCCGCCGAGCATGGAGCAGACGAGGATGCCGCCGAGACCCACGAACACGCCGACCGTGAAGTCGAGGTTCAGGAACCGGCTCATGATGATGCCCACGCCCGTGACCTGTGCGATCAGGTAGGTGAACGAGGCCGTGATGGCGGCGATGATGCCGATGGAACGGGCGGCGTTGCCGCCGTACCGGGCGCCGAGGAAGTCAGGGATCGTGTACTGGCCGAACTTCCGGAGGTAGGGGCCGAGGAACACGGCGAGCAGCACGTAGCCGCCGGTCCATCCCATGATATAGGCGAGGCCGTCATAGCCCAGCGTGAAGATGGTGCCGGCCATGCCGATGAACGAGGCCGCGGACATCCAGTCCGAGCCCGTTGCCATGCCGTTAAAGAACGCCGGAACTGAACGCCCGGCAACGTAGTACTCCGAGACCTTTGCCGTACGCGACAGGATGCCGATCATGGCATAGAGGCCGATGGTCACGGCCATGTACACATAGCCGATGGTCTTCGGGCTCATGCCGAACATTGCTTCGGAGATGCCGAGGAAGATCACGAATACGATGAACCCTACCGTGTAAATGCCGTAGATCTTTCCGAGGTTGTCAAGAAATCCACCTTTCATAGCCATGTTATTCTTCCTCCTCTTCCACGCCGTACGTCTTGTCCGCAGCGTTCATCTTGAATGCGTACCAGAAGATCAGGATCACGAAGATGATCAGCGAGCCCTGGGCGCCCATATAGTAGCCCATGGGGAACCCGGCGATCACGATGGTGTCCAACTGCGGTGCGAAGAAGATCGCCACATAGGTGACCACGAACCAGATGACCATGACGATCGTCGTGAGGCGCACGTTATACGCCCAATATGCTTTCAACTTCTCTTTATCAAGTCCTGCTAATTCCTTAGCCATACTGCTTCCTCCTTAACTATTGTAGGATTGTAGTCCTTGGAACCTGAACGTTGCACTTCGAATGTTTTTTTTCTCTCACCTCCTCCCCCTATGGTTTCGCGATCCGCAGCAGGTCCTTCACGGTCCTGACGCCGAGCGCCGGCAGAAAGCTCAGGAACCGCTGAAAGAGCTGCGCCGTGATGAAAGCGTCCATGAGCGCGTTGTGAGCCGCCGAAACCTGGATATGATATTTTTTCGCCAGACTGAACAGGTCCTTGTTCTCTTCACAGGCGTCGTACTGGCCGCGGGACCCTCTGCTCTGGTCCTGCATCCATGCGTGCATCTTGAGGGTGTCCGCCACGGGCTGGCGGAACTTCCCCCCGTGCAGCCGCTTCATCTCCTTGTTCAGAAAGCTCAGGTCAAGGGAAAGAAAATGCCCCACGACCACCGCCCCTTCGCAGAACTTCAGAAGATCATCAAGCACGTCATCGATCGACGGCTTGCCCACTACCTCCGACGGCATGATGCCGTGGATCAAAATGCTTTCAGACCGGAGCGCCGTTTCGGGGCAGACCATTTCGTAGAAGGTCTCGCCCAGGATGATCTTGCCGCCCTGCATGGCGACGGCCCCGACCGTGACAATGGAGTCGTTTTTTACATCGAGCCCCGTAAGCTCGGTGTCCATGACCACGTACCGGCACTCGCCGATGGGCAATGCCGGACCGGGACAGAAGTTCTCGGCAGCGTGTCGTTTGAACAGTTCCATCACGGCGTTCATCCGCTCACCATGCCGGGCCCGTACAGGTCGATGATGCCGTCCTGCACCTTCGAGATGATCTGGAACGATTCCTTCAGGATCTTTTTTTCCAGGTTGCTCATCTTGCTCGGATTGATGAAGTTGTCCGGCGCCTCGCCCAGGTCGATCTGCTCCACCTGATGATGGATCCGGAGCAGGGTTATGAACTCGAAGGCCTGCGCAAGCTCGTCACCGACGGAATCGATGGTGGGGTGTTTGCCTTTCATGGCCTCGATCCGCTCGAGCGTCGAGGTCTCGGAAATGCCCGCTTCGAGCGAGAAGAGCCGCACGAGGTCCACCAGCGGACCGATGCCCCGGAACTTCAGGTTCAGCTCGTCCTTGTGTTCGCCGCCTTTTTCCACGATGAAGGTCTTGAAAAAACCGAGCGGAGGCCGGTTCTTTACCGTTACCGACGCCATGTGCGCCAGGAACACGTTCTGCCCTTTTACGTGCTTCATGAGATACTCGCGGAGCCCGGTACCCAGGGAATCATCGCCGTGGAGCGGACGAAAATCGAAAAAGATGAGGGACCGGAGCACGGCTTCGGGCGTGGGATTGTTGATCCATCCGCCGAAGTGCCGCTTCCAGACCGAGAGCGGCTGGCACCATTTGGGGTTGCTCGCCATATAATCGGCCGGGCAGAGCGGGAACCCGCACTTCACCAGGCCGTCCCGCACATAGAGCGCGAAGGCGGCAAAGTATTTTCGCGTCGCATCTTCCTGCGCCGCGCCCACCGGGTCCGCGTAGACAATGGCATTGTCCTGGTCCGTCTTGAAGGTCTGCTCTTTCCGGCCCTCGCTCCCGAAGGAGAGCCAGCAATAGGGCACCGGCGGCTTGCCGAACTTCCTGTCGGCGAACTCCAGCACCTTGCGCACCAGCCGGTCGTTCAGCTCGGCGATGATCTTCGTGATGTTGCTCGCCCGGGCGCCGTCCTTGAGCAGCAGCCCGACCACCCGGTTGATCTTCGCCGAAACCGGGACCAGCCCATCGATGCTTTCCTGGCTCTCCAGGTCCTTGGCGAAGGACAGGGGCGACGATCCCTGCAAGAGCATGAGATCGTGGTTCGAAAGGATCCCCTTGAGCTTCCCGTCCTTGATCACGAGGATGTGGTGGATGTTGTGCTTGATCATCTTCAGCACGGCGTCGAAGCAGTAGTCCTTCACGTCCACCCGGATGAGCGGCAGGGTCATGATGTCCTCGACGGGATCGTTCACGTTCCGGCCCCGGGCCACCACCTTTTCCCGGAGATCGCGGTCCGTCACGATCCCCACGGGAAGCTCATTCCGGTCCATGACGATCAGGCAGCTGATGCGGTTCTTCGACATCTCCTGCGCCGCGTCGCGGATCGTGGTGTCCTCGCGGACGGTGACGACCCCCTTCGTCGCGATATCGCCCACCGGCGTCGTGAACAGGAGATGGTCGCTGCTCCCGTAGAACAGGCTCTTCGAATGCATCTCCCGGTATACTTTGTCGACATAGGTGGTGAAATGGGTCTGGAGGAAATATTCGGTGAAGGACGGGTTGGACTCGAGCAGTTCTTTGATCTGGTCGCGTTTCAGCAGGTAACAGATGGTGTCTTCCAGGGCAACGACGGTGGTCTTCTGCCGGTCCTGGCCCATGAGGGAGACGAGCCCGAAGGTGTCCCCTTCTCCCCGGTGGTCGATGGTCAGGTCCTCGCCGCTGTCGGTCCTGACGGAGACCTTCACCCCTCCCTTTTTGACGATCCGGAGGGAGTCGCTCGCAGGGTCGTCCTGCTTCAGGATGACGGCGTCGCGAGGATAGAACTCCATGGTCATGTTGTCCGCAACGACCTTCATGTCCGCTTCACTGAGGAACTGGAAGGGAGGCACGTTCTTGAGGAAAAGTATGCTGTCTTCTGCAATTAACATATCGATATATAAAGGAACCTGATTCCTGTTCCGTTCTATAATAGCAAATTAGATACCACAAAGGTCGCATTAATCAACTTATTGACTTCTCGTAGGGGAAGCAGAGAAAAGGACGGTTGATGGGAAATGGACTATCTGCTACAGAACTAGATCTGATCAAGAATAAAGAAGGGCCAAAACCAGCATAAGATATTTAATTTCAGCAGGTTATCATTAATGCAGAAAATTTTTCAGATTTGAGGCGTTACAATGTAACGGAATGCAATGTAATGCTATGTCATAATGTGCTCATTTATAAATATTGCTGCAAAATTGTAATTATAATAATTTCTGTCACAGTAATAGCATAACTTATTGTAGTTTTTTTTATATCGTTACATTTTGTAATCAAGTTATTATTTTTTTCGTTACTATTGGTAGTAAATTCCTATTCATTAACAGGAGTAATAATACTCTGCCACAGAGGACACCGAGGAAATCGTAAAGCAAGAATTCTTGCCGGCCGTTCTCTGCGACCTCCGTGTTCTCGCTTAGTAGCGCCTACTTTTGGCGATGGCAAGGGATGTTAACTATACTATACATACCTTGGTAATTCTCTGCGTTAATGGTAATGTCATTTCCCCACATACAGCATCGTTCCCTGCTCGACAGCATAATAGAGCGCGGCGAAATCTTTTGATCCGACCAGTATCCGCGGCACCCTCACATCACTCCCTGCGACGCTGGAAGAACGTTTTGGCTGGATAAGAAGTGCGTCTCCAAACAGCAGCGTTCTCTTTCGTTCATTACCGTCGGTCTTCGCGGTCATTTTTAGAATGGTGTTCCGGGAAAAAGGCCGCTTGCCCGCGGTCGTGGAGAATGCGAACGTCCTCAGCACCCGGTTCCGGAACTTCAGCATGCCCGTACGGGTCGGGAGATCGAGGAGGATGTATTTGGAATCCGACGCATAGAAGGCCTTTTGCATGAGCAGGAATTCCTGCTCGTGGTTCAGGGACGCTATCCGCTCGGAAAGCTTCGTCTGCTGTTCAATAAGCCTCTGGCGCTCAATGTCCTCAGGGGACTTCCCCTGCATTCCCAGAAGAAGGATCGACAGCATAATCACGATGACTACCGGTATTAAAGAATGTTCCGTACGGTGCATAACTGTCTCCCGCCCGCTGCAATCAGTAAATATACACTTTCGTTCCTATC
The DNA here is from genome assembly GCA_919902495.1 of Nitrospiria bacterium. Taxonomy (GTDB): domain Bacteria; phylum Nitrospirota; class UBA9217; order UBA9217; family UBA9217; genus JAAXXJ01. The sequence continues at coordinate 23,973 of CAKKRC010000087.1, read as the reverse complement.
TTGACGGTCCGGTAAAGGACCTCGAGGTCCTTGTCCCCCACCGAAACGCAGCCATGGGTAAAATGCGTTCCCAGAAGATCGGTATACTTGGTGCCGTGGATCTTATATCCGTTCCCGAGAATGAGTGCGTATTTACCCAGCACCTCACGGACAATGCGGTCCGGATCATTCTCCGCCGGAACAGGCATGTTCTCCTCCACGTAGGACCAGTCGGGCCGTATCCAGACCGGGTTCCGCTCCTTCCCGAGCACGGTAAGGGATCCCATGGGACTCTCGAAAAACCAGTTCCTTCCGGTCTCCTCCTCGATGAACTGCCTGCTGCCGGTGCCGACGACCGCGTTCAGCAATACGGTATCGCCCTGGCGCAGGGTAAGACGGTTGTTCTCCGTGTCCACGACGATATAGACCTCGTCGTCGTCCTGCTCCTTCAGCATCCGCCGGAGCCCCTGGTTCTGCTCCTCCAGGCTGGCGGCCTCCTGCTCGAGGGCGGCGACCTTCGTGCGAAGCTCCTCGATGGCCAGGGACTGCTCAAGAGCCGACACTTCTGACAGAGGCGTGCATAGGACAACCAGAAAGACAGAACAAATGACTCGAAGCGCAAAGGCGCCAAGGTCACGAAGGTTTTCAAATTGTAGGGGCGGCCCTGCGTGGCCGCCCGGATCAGGGTAACCACATGGGGTTACCCCTACGGGTAATGAATCCCTTCGCGTCCTCGCGGTAATATTTTGTTGTTTTACGCTATTCCTCACTCCTCACTCCGCACTGATGAATATCTTCCCGGGATTCAGGATGTTGTTCGGGTCCAGCGCCCGCTTGATCTTCTTCATGGCATCGAGCGCGTGCTTCCCCACTTCCATCGGCAGGTAGGCAGCCTTGGAAAGGCCGATGCCGTGTTCGCCCGAAATGCTCCCCTGCATCCGGAGCACTGCGGCGAACACCTCTTTCACCGCTTCCGCAGCATTCGGCCGTTCCTCTTCCTCGATCAGGATGTTCACATGGATGTTCCCGTCCCCGGCATGGCCGAAGGTCACGATCAGCAGGCCGTACCGTCTCGCGATCTCCTGCACCTCGGCGATGATATCGGGCACCCTCGACGGCGGGACGACGATGTCCTCGTTGATCTTCCGGGGCTTGATGGTATAGAGCGCCGGAGAAATGGAGCGCCGTATCTTCCACAGCTGGTCCTGCTCAGCCTTGTCCGCCGCCCTCGTTACCGTGACCGCGCCGGTTTCCCGGCAGATCCGCTCAAAGGTCTCGATCTCGATAAGCGTAGCAGCAGCCGGCCCGTCCACCTCCACGAGCAGCATCGCCCCGGAACCGTGCGAGATGTCCTGCTTGAGATAGTTCTCCACGGCGCGAATGGCGCCACCATCGATCAGTTCGAGCGCCCGCGGCACGATGGCGCCCGCCATGATCCGGGCAACCGCCTGCGCCGCGCTCGTCACGTCGGGGAAAAAAGCGGAGAGCGTCCGGACGCTCTCCGGGAGCGGAAGGAGCTTCACGATGATCTTTGTCACGACGCCCAGCGTTCCCTCGGAGCCGATGAGAAGACGCGTAAGATCGTATCCGGCCACGCTCTTCAGCGTGCGGGCGCCGGTTTCAATGATCTCTCCGGTCGGAAGGACCACCTCGAGACCGAGGACGTAATCACGCGTCACGCCGTACTTGACCGCCCGGAGGCCGCCGGCGCACTCGGCCACATTGCCGCCCAGCGTGCAGAACTGGTGGCTTGCCGGGTCGGGCGGATAGAACAACCCCCGCGCCTCGACCTCCCGCTGGAGGTCTCCGGTGATGACGCCGGGCTCGACGACCGCCGTCCTGTTCAGCTCGTCGATCTCCAGGATCCGGTTCATCCGTTCGAACGAAAGGACCAGCCCGCCGCTCGACGGGACCGATCCTCCGGACATGCCCGTTCCGGCCCCCCGCGGGACAACGGGGAACCGCTCCCGGTTCGCCAGAAGAAGGATTCCGGATACCTCCTGTGCCGAAGCGGGGCGTGCCACGGCCCAGGGCAGGGACGCCAGCCGGGTCGCGTCGTAGGAATAGACGATCATCTCTTCGGCATCGGTGAAGAGGTTGGCAGGGCCGACGATCTGCGCTAGTTCCTTGAGAACGTGAGGTTTAAGCATACACGCGGTAGTCGATATCGGGGAAGATATTGTCCTTGTATTCATGGTCCGTCAGCCACCCCTCGTCAATGGTGCCGGCCCGTATGTCGTCGTATAACCGGGTGAACCGGAGGACGTGGTCCTGCGTCCGCTTGACCGCATATTCCACGTGGCTGCCGGTCTTCATGATGAAAGACCAGTCCGAGCTCTGGGCGAGCAGGAGTTCCCGCGCGGCCTGGTTCAGCGCCCGCCGGAGCACTCCTTCCCCGTGGGGGAATTGCCGTGCCAGTTCCACCATCCGTTCAGCGGCCACATGGAGATGCCGGTAGATCCAGTCGTTCGAACTGTTCAGCCAGACCTCGGCATAGCCCTTGTATCCCCAACTCGAAAGGGACGGCGTGGCGACCTGGCAGGTGGGATTCTCCGCAAGGTATTCCGAGGGTGTCGTCAGCTTGATGGTCTTCTGGTCATAGGCGATCTTCCGCATGAGGAAGTTGATCCAGTCCGGCCCCTCGAACCACCAGTGGCCGTACAGCTCCGCGTCGTACGGGGCCACGATGATGGGTTTCCGGTCCCGCACGATGCCCGCGAGCCACTCGATCTGCTTCTCCCGGTTGAACATGAAGTTGCCTGCGTGGTCCGCGGCCCGTTCCAGCGCCTGCTGTCTGACATAGGGTTCTTTCTGGTCCGTCTGGCCGGTTATCCTGTAATACTTGATCCCGAGGTTCACGCGCACGCCGTCGTCATGGAGGTACGGTCTGACCGTATCGTAGTCCAGGTCGAAGCCCACATCGCGGTAGAAATCGCGATAGCTGTAGTCGCCGGGATACCCCTCGACGGAGCTCCAGACCTGCTTCGACGACTCGATGTCCCTGCCGAACGCGGCGACGCCGGATCTGCATAAGAGGGGCGCATACACGCCGTACTTGGGCCGGGGGGTCGCGTGGAAGATCCCGTGGGAATCGGTGAAGAAGTAGCGCAGGCCCGCTTCCTTCAGGATCTCGTCCAGGCCCTCGAAGTATCCGCACTCGGGCAGCCAGATGCCGCGGGGCGGCCTGCCGAGATGTTTTGTATGCTGCTCCACGGCGACCATGATCTGCGCCCGTATCGCGTTCCTGTTCTGCATGAGCGGCAGGAAGCCGTGGGTCGCGCCGCAGGTGATGATCTCCACCTTGCCGAGGTCCTGGAACCTCCTGAAGGCGGTGACGATGTTCCGGCCGTATTTTTCTTCGAACACGGAGCGTGAGTTCCGGAAGATGTCCAGGTACATACGCGCCAGGGAATTGAACTCCGGCTGGTGCTTTGTCCGCTCGATCTCGTTCTCGGCAAGCTCGGCCAGTTTAGTGATGTGCCGGACATATCGATGCTGGAGCTGCGGGTCCGTGAGCATGGAGATGAGCGTGGGCGTCAGGCTCATGGTGATGCGAAAGTCCACACCGTCGTTCACCAGCCCGTCGAACACGTTGATGAGGGGGATATAGGTTTCCGTGATGGCCTCGAACAGCCAGTCCTCTTCCAGGAACTGGTCATACTCGGGGTGTCGTACATAGGGCAGATGGCTGTGCAGCACCAGTGCCAGGTAACCCTTTTCCATGCTTCCTCCGGTTTCTTATGTAGGTTGCTGCGGTCCTGCCGATCCCTCTGCGGTGAACCTTGGCGTACTCGAAAAAGTCGTTCTCACACGAAGCTTACGGAGATCACGAAGAAAAACGTGCGCGTTTTCAGCATCCCTTTCTTCGTGCCTTTGTGTCTTAGTGGCGGGTCATGTTCCAGTTTATCCGTTCTGGAAAAGAAAAGCCCATCCACAAGGGGATGGACTTTATCACAGAACCGCGTATGCTGCGTGACCTGGCGAGGCCTTGCTATTTTTTTGCCTTCGGCTTCGAGAACAGGCCCGGCGACGTGATCTTCAGCATCCGCCGCTGGCTCATGAGCTCCTGTACCTGCTGTGACGAAAAGCCTCCGGATGTGGAGCCGGTGATGCCGTAGAGCTTCATGAATTCCTCGTCCATCAGCATCCACTCCTCATCCAGAACATCGGAGACGCCGTCCCGCGGCATCGTGACCGCATTGGAGCGGACCATGGTGAGGAAACGGCCGTTAGGCGCGAGCAGCCCCAGATCGGCGCAGAACGAGTGCATGGGCCTGCCGAACTCGAAGTACCAGCTGCCTACGCGGTCGTACACTTCCTGGTCGAAGTAGGCCGTGGCATTCGTCCCGTCGAACAGGACTCCGGTGACATCGTAGACGCGGATACAGAGCTTGCTGTCCCATCCGAACCACGCTTTTTCCTTTTCGAGCCTGGCCTGCGGCAGCTCCCAGTACGAGAAGGCCATATAGGGATCGCGCGCCATCAGGGCGATCCGCTCGCTCCCATATTCATGTGCCAGCGTGTCAGAGGGGGCGGCCGGTCGCTGCTCCGCCGTCCCGGTGTAGTACTTTGCGTCGGCCACACGTTCCTGCGCCAGGAGCGGCTCTTCCACTCCGGGAGGCATCTGCCAGGGGCGGCGGACCGGGGCCTGCCCCGCGGGCGCTGCTCGTGGGCCGGCCTTTATTGCAGCAGGCCTCTTCGTTGCCGCAACCTTCTTCGTTCCGGCTGCCTTCCCTGCCGTCTTCTTTTTTGCTGCGATCTTCGGGGTCTTCGCCTTCAGGACGGTCTTCCCGGCTGCTGTTCCTTTACGTTTGGACGACGCGGGAGCACCCTTGGCAAGGGCCTTCACGATGTCCGCCTTCTTCGAACCGGCAGGCAGGGATATCTTCTTCCTTTTGGCCAGGGCTTTGAGCTCTGCAACGGTCTTGGATGTCAAGTCGTTCTTTTTCATCTCAACCCCCTTTCCCTTCGTTCCGGTCTGATTTCATCAACGAATGAACTATACCACAAAACCCCTCATTTATCAAACCGGCGGAGGCGCTGCGCCGCGTTCCGCTTTGACAAAACAACGCGAAAACCTTATACTGCACGCGATGAAAACACGCGTCGTGATAACCGGATCGGGGGCTGTGTCGCCTGTCGGAAATGACCTGCAAACGACCTGGGCCGCCCTCCAAGCGGGAAGTTCGGGTATCAGCCGCATTACGAAGTTCGATGCATCATCGTTCCCCTCCCGCATCGCCGGCGAGATAAGAGGTTTCGATGCCCGCCTGTTCATGAGCGCCAAAGAGGCTCGCACGACCGATCCCTTCATCCACTATGCACTCGCGGCCGCGCTCATGGCAGTTGATGATGCCGGCCTCGTCCTCACGCCTCACGCCTCACGCCGTACGGGTGTTCTGGTGGGTTCCGGCCGCGGCGGGGTCACGACGAACGAGAAGAACCTCATCGCCTTCATGGCGAAGGGCCATCGCGCGGTCTCGCCGCACTACACACCCATGACGCTGGTGAACATGGCATCGGGATTCATCGCGATGAAGCTCGGCGCGAAAGGCCCCTGCCTCGATGTGTCCACTGCCTGCGCAACGGGGACCCATGCCATCGGCGAGGCCATGAAGATCATCCAGCGGGGCGATGCGGACGTGATGATCGCCGGCGGGACCGAGGCAGCCCTCACGCCGCTGGTGCTCGCGGGATTCTGCCAGGCCAAAGCCCTCTCCCGCAGAAACGACGCTCCGGAGAAGGCCAGCAGGCCCTTCGACCGGGACCGCGACGGGTTTGTGCTGTCCGAGGGCGCCGGGGTCCTCATCCTGGAAGAGCTGAAACACGCGGAAAAGCGGGGGGCAAATATCTACGCTGAACTGGCAGGATACGGGTTGACCTCCGACGCCTTTCATTACACGAGGCCCGATCCCGCCGGAGACGGAGCGGCACGCGCCATGGCGCTGGCATTAGCCGACGCGGAAATGCAGCCGGAAGAGATCATCTATCTCAACGCTCATGGGACCTCGACCGTATCGAACGATGCCATCGAGACGCTGGCGATCAAGCGCGCCTTCGGTGAACAGGCGAAGAAACTTGCCGTCAGTTCCATCAAGTCCATGCTCGGCCACATGCTCGGCGCTGCCGGCGCTGTGGAAGCGGCGATGACCGTACTCACGATACGCGACGGCATCATTCCGCCGACCATCAACCATGAAACGCCCGACCCTGCATGCGACCTGGATTATGTGCCGAACCATGCAAGAGCTCAGAGCGTCGGCGCCGGTCTATCCCTTTCGCTCGGATTCGGCGGCACCAACGGAGCGCTCTTATTCCGGCGACACGTAGCGTAACAGTACCACACCTTACGGGAGGTTCTATGATCGGAGCTCAATTGTATCAGAAGAAAGAACGGTACTACCTGTTCCTCGTTCTCTACGGGGTCCTGGCGTTGCTCGGGGCCGCGTATAGCATCGTGCTGGTCAGCCGCAATCAGGACCCCTCGGCGGGTGCGGGATTCATGTTCGTTTTCGGCGCGGGGATGTGCGTCCGGACGATCCTCAAGAACAGGAAACCCCTCGTGGCCGTGCAGGAGGAGCAACTCGAACTGAACCAGACGAACCGCCCCGAGCATGTCCGCTACAAGGACATTACCAGTGTGGAGCAGCGCGGAACGGGGCAGATCGTCGTGAAGGTGCGGGACGGCCATACACCGCGCATGGTGATCATTTACAGCAAGTATCTGGAGACGAAGGAGGCTGAACAGCTTTGGGCATTCCTGAAGAAGAAGGGCTGGAAGAGCTGAAGGAACATACTAGGTAGACCCGTTCAGAAATCAATCATTGACATGTACCTGCCTCCGGAGGTCGGAGGTTTAGAATTACATTACAGGGCAAGCTTTAACTCTCGTCCTACATCTCCCGGTCCCTCGCTACGCATGATCCGTCCACCCGCAGCATCTTCACCCATCCCCTGATCGCGCCTCTCTCGTTCTCAAGAGGGACCGGGCGTTACCCCATGAGCTCTTTTATCTTTACTTCGAACTCCGCCGCCCTTTTCTGTTTTCCCACACCAAGAATCGTGTCCCGGCATGGATCGATCATCCCGGCCAGATCAGAGTTGGTCCTGCACTTCTCGATGCGCCCCACGAAGGTGTCGGCCTCGGGTCCGAGGACCTGGTACATATAATCGATCATGTATTGCTTCGCGCTGACGTTGAGGACCTGTGGTTTTGCCGTTGCTGCCTGGAGTGCGGATTTTGAGCCGGCCTTGCGCTCGATGAAACCATGGGTTTCAAGATCGTTCACGATGATCTTGCCATCGAACATGCCCGAGATCTTGGCGAGCAAGGCTTCTTCGCTCGTGGTACCGTCTACCATGATAAGCACCGAACGGTGCTTGATCGGCAGCTTATTGACGCGTGTCGCAATTTCCTGTTCACCCTTGGCCGACTTGATGAAGATATCAGTCTTGTCCATTGTGAGTACTCCCATGGGTTCCCACCGTCCCCTGTAGCTGTTGGATTTAGGTCAATTGTAACGATAAATGCAATTAAACTGCCAGACACAAATAGGCTGATAAATCAATATATTGCAAAACACCGGCATAGGGTTTTCTCAGAAATAAGACTGGACCGTATCATTTTTGTGACAAAAAGAGCCGCCATTGCAGGACCGGATTGAACTGAACCAACGCTCTCTCCAAAACGACCAACAGCGCGAATCGGGACAGATCGTCCTCAAGGTCCGGAACGAACATACGCCGCCCCTCGTGATCATAGATAGTCAGTGCATTGGGAAAAGTGCGCGGAACAGCTGGTGGTGGTTATCAGAACGAAGGGCGAAACGCTGAAGGGGCTCTGAAAGCCCCATTCAGCAAACTATTGACGTTTACGTGTTGCCCGATGCCGACGGCTCAGGTTTGAACTTCGAACGGAACATCTTTTTTAGAGGAGAGCAATCGTCTGCAATAGCATGGGCGTATTGGATAATCCAAAAGGTCCTCTCCCTCGTCCGTTGGCTGGCCGCGTCGCCGAATATGTTCTGCGCCACGCATAGGCCAAACTCGTCCTGGTGGCCGGTCACATCGTCCCATTCCCGTTCATAACGCTTGTATTTTTCTCCAAGCGCACGGGTCCGCTCCTCCGGAGAACCTGCAGGGGTTCGGTATGAACGGATATAATGATCATGCAGCTCAGCAGCAAGCGTCTTCTCCCCCCCCGCGACATCCTTGTCCATGACCCAGAAGGTCAGGGCAAGCATCTCGTGAAAAACAACTTCCGGAGGGACACCCTTGAACGGCGAGTCGCTTCGCCGCAACTCGTCCTTTACGAACTCCGTAGCATGCTGCAGGCCTATCTCGAACAGAAATGTCCCAAGCTCTCTGCGCGCTTGTTCCTTCGGCAGACGCTTGATTCGATTGGCCTGTTCCCGTGTCATCGCATCGTGCCTGCCGGTCAGCTTTCGTTTGAACCAGGTAATGATCCTCATGTGTGCGGTGTTCCTCCGTAATCGTGACGTAGCACGTATCATACCACTTTGCCCCTGTCGACTCAAGCTTTCGAATGGTGGTTTATAGAAATACGGTCGCACCTCGCGTCAGGATCGGGATCCTAAAGAAGGTCAGCAGGCCTCACTGATGGCATGAAATATTTTTATTTACACCATTATGATTTTGTGCTACTCTTTGTTCGTTACTGAAGTTCACATATCAATGCGGACGGACGCGCCCGGAGATACGCACTCAGTGGTACCCGGGAGAGAGGGCTGGACATAGATGCGGAAGCATCATGACCGGCCTTTTTTTTTGAACAGAAAACAGCGGGCAAGACCACAAACCAGGGGAGGTTGCGGCAGGCCTGACCATTTTGACGCATGTCAGGCAGCATCAAGAATTCCCTCCCCGCAACAGCCCAGTCATTCAGCGCGAACACGAGAGACGGCCCTAGGCAGTCCTCGCTATTCTCTTCAGGAGGTGTGATATGGGATTATTCGGCAATCTGTTCGGAAAGAAGGAAGAGCTGCCCCCGCTCGACGCGGCCAGCCCGGCGGCGAAGCGGCTCGACAAGTTCAAGGCCGAGCTCGAAACATTCGTCGCGAAGATGAACGATACACTCGAGTTCGTGCCTGCCGATGAGGCGGTCTATTGCTTCGTCGGAAAACCGCCGGCGATGTTCGGCATGGCGTGGTTCCATGACGGCAAGGAGCATAACATGAAATCACTCGCCAAGGACAAGGGCCTGTCCAACAAGAAGCTCCAGGTCATGTCCCTGAGACTCGGCGAGGTCTATGAGAAACACATGGGAGAGCCCTCCTTCTCCGTTACTATCGCGGGAAAAAACGTCAAGGTCCACCCCTCAGACGCCCTTCGCAGCGACGTGGTCCAGATCATCCACGTCCTCGAGTAGCATCAGCACCACGTGCAGCATATCCCTTCAGGCGGCCTTCGGGCCGCTTTTTTATTGCTTGGTGATCTCCCGCCCCTACGAACTTCTTCCTAGGAACAATTGCCCCTCACCCTAGGAACTAATCCCGATTTACCTTTTTCCCTCCCCGGGGTATCGTATGATCAACAAGAACAAAAAACCACCCACAAGGAGGGAATGAACATGTTGAACAAAGGCGGACATCTGGTAAAGGCGGGGACCTACTGGAACCTGGCGAACGGCAACAGGGTGCGAATGGAGCAGGAAGGCGCGCTTCCGGGCAGCGGAGCGACCCGCTACATCAAGGCGCCGGTAGCGGTGATGCTGATGGCGGCCCCGGTCATCGGCCTGGTCTTCGCGGTGTTCCTCCCCTTCATCGGGATCGCGATGACGGTGACCCTGATCGGCAAGAAGCTGGCAAATGCGGCGACCGAGGCTGCGGCGGGCAGCATGTCCTTCGGGTGGAGGCCCATCGAGGCATACCTGGCGGGCAAAAAGAGGAAGAACGAGGCGAGGGCGAAGAAGGACGATAAAAGCGCAAAGAGCTGATGCATATGATCCGGTGATCCGGAAAACGAAGAACGGCGGGACAGATTACACAGTCCCGCTTTTTTCGTATGCTCACGCTATTGCTGGACTTGTCCATACGCAAGGGAAGATTCAGGCCATTCCTTCAACCGATCATCATGGATGCGGGTGATGATCCGGAAGTAAAGGCACATTAAGGCGGCATCCAACCTGTCAACTAACAGAAATATGATGCAATTTAATCCTCCTTGACAAAGCCGCCTATTGTTGCTAATCTTTGCAACTATAGAATCCTAAAGTTGTTCTTCCGCAAAGACCACCATCTGAAAGGAGAAAGTGTATGAGGGTAGTAACAACCGCAGCAGTTATGGCATTACTCGCGCTGCCGCTCCTGACGCCATTACCGGGTCAGACCGCGTCGGTCGAGGGCAGGAAAGCGAGGACCATAGACGAACTGGCAAAGATGTACGACTCCACCGGGTGCAAAGAGTGCCATGAGGAGATATACAAGGACTGGGAGAAATCGCTCCATGCCAAATCGATCTACGGCACCGGCCGGACCGCGGCGACCATCAAGACCACGATCACCGTGGGGCTCATGGGCTGGAAGCATTCGGGCGTCAAAAAGCCCGAGGACGTTGAAAACCGGCATCTTGCCATCTGCACGAAATGCCACCTCCCCCAGTTGGCCGACGCCACGGACGACGTGGCCAAGGAGATCGTGAGGAACGTCAATATCTTCATGGACCCCAAGTCCGGCGATGACGCGAGGAACAAGGCGGAGCAGCAACTGATCAAGGTCAGCATCAACTGCCTCGTCTGCCACCAGCGAAACGCAATCACCCACAAGTGGGTCGACGGGTTCCCGCAGAAGAACGAGGTCTACGGCTCCAAGGAAGGAAGCCATCCCGATCCAGGCCATCCGGTCATGAAGAAGAGCCCCATCATGTCCGAATCCATCCTCTGCGGCCAGTGCCACGGCCTCGGTCCGAACTTCGAACTTGAGAACCCGTCGCAGTGCGGCACGCTCTACGGGAGCTACCTCTGGGCCTACCGGGCGGAAGGCGGACAGGAAAGCTGCCAGGAATGCCACATGAAGAAGAGCAAACTCGGCCACAACATGCAGAGCTACAACGACCTCAACATGGGCAAGAGCGCCGTGGACTTCCAGGTCGAGACCCTGGGCTACATCTGGCGCGATGGATCGAAGATGATGCCCCAGGCGCTGGTCAAGATCGAGATGATCAACCGCGCCGGACACTCCATCCCCGACGGCTGACCAACCCCCAACCGGCTGGTCCTGGAAGTGACCGCGAAAGATTCAAAAGGAAATCAGATAGCGAAGCATACCCGTATCTACATGCCTATTCCCCAGCAGCTCGGCCGCGGCGACAAGATGGGCCGCGGGCCCTATGAAAAGAGCGGCATTATCCGCGACAACGGCCTGCCGCCCAACAGGCCCGTGCAGGAGAACTTCGAAATACCCTATCCCGCCGAATACCTGAAAAAGGACGGCAAGAGCGTCACGAACATCCTCGACCACGAGATGACCGTTGACATCGAACTTATCTACATGCCCTTCGGTGAAAAGGACAGCGGCATCACGTGGCACAAGGTTACGAAGAAGATCACGCTGGAGAAGGGTGGGGTGTAGGGAGAAGAAGGGTCAAGGGTCAAGGGTCAAGGCCACATCCAATAAAACTAACACCGGCGGGAGATAAAACCCGCCGGTGTTTATTTAACCTTGCCCCGTGTGCGCTTAATTCATCGTTCTTTTTTATTTGTTCACTTCCTGCGGGATCAGCACGATCTCGATCCGGCGGTTTGCCGCTTTCCCCTCATCCGTATCGTTCGGCGAGACAGGCCGGAACTCTGCATAGCCCTCGGCGCTCAGGACCCCCGGATTCACGCCCCGTCCCTGCAGGTAACGGACCACCATGGTCGCCCGCGCGGTCGAAAGCTCCCAGTTCGAGGGAAAACGCTCAGCCAACCGCGAACTGATCGGCACGTTGTCCGTGTGGCCCTCCACCTTGATCTGGCGTCCGGTGACGCCCTTCAGGATCTCACCCACCCGGTCGAGCACCTTCTCGCCGTTCTTTTTGATCACGGCGCTTCCGGAGTCAAAGAGGATCTTATCCACCATGTTCACCGTCAGCTTGTCCTTGAGCTGGGTGATCTGGATCTCGCCTTCCTTGATCTCCTGCTTGAGCTCGGTGAGCAGACTGTCGTAGGTGTTCTTGACGCTGGCGATGGCCCGCTCCTTCTCCTGGGCAAGCTGGTCCGCCTGCGCCTTGAGCTGGGCGATCTCTGTGTTCTTTGCGGCCAGCTCATCCTCCAGCACCTTGATCCTCGCGCTGTTCTCATCGATCTTGTTCTTGAGCGCCACCACTTCCTTCGAGAGCTGACTCCGGCTCAGTTCCAGGGTGCTCTTGATGTTCGCGTTCTCCTGCTGGAGGGCGGCCTTCTGCTTTTCCAGGTCCGCGACCTTCGCCGTCAGGTCATCGCTCTTCTTCTTCTCGTCGGCCAGCGACTTCTCCGTGCCTTTCTGCTTCGCATCGAGGCTCGCAAGGTCTTTTTTCACCCCGTCGAGTTCGGATACCTTGGCCAAAAAGTCCGACTTGGCCACGCACCCGGACAGCATGACCACCGCAACCAGCATCAGCAATGCAACGTTCCGTCCCATAGAATATTCCTCCTGATCGGATTAAGTCATATCAGCGATTATATCGCAAGAACAGGGTAATTGACAGAAGAAACAGGAGCGAGCTGGATCGCTGCAACCGGAGCAGCCTACCGCAGCATCCCCTTCACGATGATATCCACCGCTTCCTCTGGCAACAGCCCGTGCGCCATGAGCGTTTCCATCTGCCGTTTGTCCACGCTGCCGATGGCCGCTTCGTGGGTCACCTTCGCCCCGGGGTCGTTCACCTGAACGATGGGGATGGCCCTTGCCACGGCCCGGTCCTTTACGATCTCCATGCAGTCCACGTGGCCCCGCGCTCCTGAAGCGTTGCCCTCGGTGATGCCCGTGACCTCGGCGGTGGCGTCGTCCTCGATGGCTACCCGGGTCTTGATCAGGCCGCGCGCGTTCTTCCCGGTAAGCAGGACCTTGTCCCGGATATGGATGTCGTCTGACCCGTGGCCGAACACGCGCGCCGTCAGCTCGGCAACGGCATTCTCCGCTACCTCGACGGTATAATCGATCGCGAGCTTTCCCACCCTGCCCGTCGTCAACGTGAAATCGGTGAAATAACGGCCGTTCCTGCCCACCTGGACCGACAGCTTCGGCACCACCTCGACCCCGCCGGAGAGACCGTGATAATGCGTCTCGCTATACCTCATCTCAGCGCCTTCACCGATGCTCACGGTGGCATCCATGATGTGCCGCACCTTCTCGGCCTTCGGAAAAAGGCAGTGGGCGATAAAGTGCGCCGACGCCCCCTCCTCCAGCCGGACGTCCATCTCGATCTTCTGCGTCCCCTTCTTGTGGAGAACGCCGAAGCACATGTGAACGGGGTTCCGGAGCTTCACGCCGGCTTTCACCGTCACCCGCGCGCGTATACCGTTCCAGGTCCCCCGGGCGTCGACCACCAGACCTTCGACCGTGCGGCTGCTCAGGATGCGGTGACCGCTCGCGGCCAGGTGAGCCGACGCCGCGTCGGCAAGGGCCTTCTCGTCGCCGCCCGCGCCGCTGAAACATGCGATCAGTTCTTCGAGCTCAGACATAGTGGCACTCCCCGTCGCTGCAGGTCATGCAATGCCGCGACTTGTAATGCTCGGCCACCTTCGCCGGGTCGCCGGAGCAGATGATCCGGCCGTTGCACAGCTGCGAGGACCGGTCTGCGATCATGGCGATCTCCTCGCGGTGGGTGATCAGCAGGACCGCCGCACCGTTCCGCTTGAAAGCGGTGATCACGTTGATGATGTCGTTCGTGGAGAGCATGTCGATCCCCGAATCGGGTTCGTCGAGTATGGCAAGCTTCGGCCGGAGCACGAGGATGGACGCCAGTTCGATCCGCTTCCGTTCACCGCCGCTCAGGGCGCGGTCCACCATCCGGCAGCCATAGAGCGCAGGGTTCAGGCCCACGAGCGCCAGGAGCTCCGCCGTGTCCGCACCCTTGTTCCGGAAGGTGAGGTAATCGTTCACGGTGATCCCTTCGAACCGAACCGGCTCCTGCCATGCCATGGTGATGCCCAGCCGGGCCCGCTCGTGGATCGGCCGGTGACCGAGGGCGCTTCCCTCGAACAGGATGTCGCCGGACGCGGGCCGGTATCCTCCGCATCCCATGATAAGATAGGCCAGCGTGCTCTTCCCGGTCCCGTTCGCGCCGAGCAGCGCGTGGACCTCCCCCGCCTCGACGGAGAACGTGAGCCCGTCAAGGATGCGCGAAGGCCTCAGCACGTCGGCCGTATAGACCAGGTCATTGATCTCCAGCATAGGCATGGATGAACCTTCCCTCTGACCGTCAACATTGCTTCTAGTTGTATTGTAGCGCAGGGAGGGGCGTCTTGCTGAAGTATAAGCCCAGGAATACCGATTGCTTTATAGGGGACCGATGAACAAAAAAAGACCGCTTCCCAACTAAGGGAAGCGGCCGTTCAATGGTTAATTGCGCGCGGTGGTCCTGCGCTGAGCGCTCAGCAGCTGCAGGAGCCGCAGGAGGAGCTTTCTTTCTGCATGCCGGACAGCACGAAACCCTGTCCCTCGGCGAAATCGATGACCGTGCTGTTAAGCATCTGGTTCGCCCGGTCCTCCAGAAATACCTTCAGGCCGTTCTGTTCGAGGGTTATGTCGCCCGCCTGGGCGGCTTTGGCTACGTCCATAGCCAATGAGGGGCTTCAGCCACCGGGGACGAGGAATATCCTTACCCCGTCGCCTGCGGTACCCTGCTGGGTGACCACTTCCTTGAACTTCGTTACCGCACCGTCAGTAATACTTACCATCTGCTACTTCCTCCTTAAGGTCATCAGAGAAGAACCCTGATCAATATCGGTCATAAAACTGCCGTATAGTACTCCCGTATTCGATAGTTCGCAACTGTTTTTTATCAGGTCCGGGACGTTGGCACGGCAGGTGGAAGGTCGCGGACAAAACCCTCGACCTTCTTGCGGATCTCGTCCCTGGCCCGTCGGAATTCCTTCATGATCTCTTCACCGGTACCGACGGCCCCTACCGGGTCCTTGACAGGCCAATGGATCCGCTGTATGGCGGGCGGAGTGACGGGACAGGCCTCAGCGGCGTTGTCGCAGAGGGTGATAACGATATCCATGGTCTTGAGCAGGTTCGGATCGATCTCCCGCGATCGTTGGCGGGAAATGTCGATGCCGGCCTCCTCCATGACAGCGATGGCCCGCGGGTTGACCCCTGCCGCCATCAGGCCTGCGCTGTGCGCCTCAATGAGCCCCTCACCGAGTGACCGCGCGAACCCTTCCGCCATCTGGCTCCGGCAGGAATTTCCGGTACAGAGGAACATCACCTTCAACATGGGGACACCATCATGGGAACCTGGATTTTAGTTCCTCCCCCTTGATGGGGGAGGTTAGGTGGGGGTGATGATCACGAACGCCGGATACTTCACACTCCCCTTGGTCCCCTCCCCTCGAAGGGAGGGGAGAGTTAAAAGCAATATACCCGTAGCCTGTTGCTACGGAGAGGTTCATTTCTTCGTGCCTTGTATCTTCGTGGCGCGTCGGTTGCCCGCCCGCCTACATCTCTTCCTTGATAAGAGATTTGATCCGTTCCATGTCCGGTAGCAGTTTGCCGGAATGTTTTACCTTTCCGTTCACGATGAGCCCCGGCGTGGACACGATGCCGTACTTGACGATCTCTCCGATATCGGTGATCTTTACCAGGGTAGCGTCGACCCCGAGCTCCTTGACGGCGACCTTGACCATCTCCTCCAACTTCTGGCAATTGAGGCTGCCGGGACCCAACACCTTGATCACCATGATGGTCCTCCTCGCCCTGCCTAGGGCAGCGCTGACGCCTCTTGCAGAATGGCTTCCCTCAGCATTTCCTCGGGAATGGACTCATAGGCCTTTTCCTTATAGATAAAAGCCCTGCATTCCGTTGGTTTTCCGGTGATCGTTGTACAGGAACGGCAGAACGTAAAGATATCGTCCCGTTCGTTCAACAGATGCAGGATGTCCTTGCCGTTGATGGTCACGGTGTTGGAGTGATCGATCCTGCTCTCATCGAGCAGGTGCGCCTTGAGATCGACGACGATGTCCCGCTCGGTCAGGACCGGCAGCATTTTTTCCACGGTCCTTTTAATGACCTGGAAGCTTTCATCGCACCTGCCGCAGGTCTGCCCTGCCTTGTCATAGCAGAACCATTCCACGAGGATCTTCTTCATTGAGCTCCCTTACCGGATACGAAAGAACAAATAACGGACCTGATGACCGTCATGGCCATGGTCAGGGTCCCGGCGATGACCGCGGCACGGCATAGCAACCGCTGCGATCGGCACACCGGGGGCGCTTTTGCACCGTCATTTCAGGCTCAGCATGTAATCGGTGAGTTCCTGAAGCTCCCTGTCGGACAGGTCCAGCTTCGGCATGATCGAGCCCGGCACGATCGCCTGGGGATTCCGGAAATGTTTGAGATGCCAGGCCGCGTCAGGACGCCGCGCTGCTACATGAGTAAGTTCGGGACCGATCTTCCCACCCTTGCCGAATATGCCGTGGCACGCGCTGCAGCCGTTCCGGGCATAGATGGCCCTGCCGGCAAGGACCGAGGGCGACGTGACGGCAGGCGCGTTCACGATGGGCGCGCGGGCGCCGGCGATGGTAAGACCGATCACGGTCGCCACGAAAAGCGCCCCCGCGGCCATCATGAGCTTCCGTTTTGCCGGGTCCCGTTCGGGAGACCGGTCGATGAACGGGATGAGCAGCAGGGCTGCGACGCCCAGGTTCGGCAGGATGACCGTCCCCAGCAGTTCGAGCTTCCCCTCGAATATCTTGAGCATCTGGAACACAAAATAGAAATACCACTCAGGCCTCGGGTTATAGGTGCTGTCCGTGGGGTCCGCCTGGGGCTCGAGCGGCGCTGGGAACAGGACCGCCATGCTGGCGAGCGCGATGAAGACCATGCCGATGAAGACCGTATCCTTGAACAGCTGGTTCGGGAACAGCGGTTCCGCCTTGTAGGGAACCCGGTCCGCCGCATTCCAGATGCCCCCTGCCCCTGCCCGTTCGAGCAGGAACACATGCAGGCCGGCAAGGAGCGCCAGGCTCCAGGGAAGGATATAGGTATGGATCGCGAAGAACCGGCTCAGGGAAAACGCCCCCAGTTCCGTGCCGCCGCGCACGATGCGCAGGAGCACGCCGCCCACCACCGGCACCGTGCCCGCCACGTTGGTCCCCACCACCGTCGCCCAGTAGGCCTTCTGGTCCCAGGGAAGCAGATAGCCCGTAAAAGCGAACCCGCCTACAATGGCGATGAGACCCACCCCGAGCACCCAAATGATCTCCCGCGGTTTTTTGTATGCGCCGAAGACGAACACCCGGACCATATGCAGACCCACGAGGACCATCATGAAGCTGGCGCCCCAGTGATGGAGACCCCGGACGAAGCTTCCGAAGGGGGCCACCTCTTCGATGAACTTCACGCTGGCGTAGGCATGGTCGGGCGTCGGGGCGTAGTACATGGCCAACAGGATGCCCGTGACCATCTGCAGGGAAAAGATAAAGATCAGCGACGCGCCGAGCACATAGAACCAGCTCGACCCGCCCGGGATGGGACGGTCGGCAAAATCGTTCCAGAGGTCCCGTATCTTGAAACGCTCGTCTATCCAGTCAAGCAGTCCCTTCACCATGACGCCTCCTTGCATGTCCAGCCACCTTGCCTTGCCGTTTCCCCGTGTCTCCGCGTCACCCGGTCCCCGCGTCGGCCTCTCACGCCGCCGCCTTCTTCGTTGTCCCTACCTGGAATATCTCGAATTTGACCAGGACCTTCCCGCTCTCGATCTTCGCCGACAGGGTATCGAGCGCACGGGGCGCGGGGCCGGAGATCACCTTGCCGTCGATAGCGAAGAGGCTCGCATGGCAGGGGCACTTGAACTGCCTTTCCTGGCTGAACCACCGGTACCCGCAACCCAGGTGGGGACAGTTCGGGGAAAAGGCCGTGATGCCTCCATCGGCCTTTTTGACCAGCCAGACCGTGCGCTCAACGCGCTCCTCCTGCCAGCCGTTCTTGACCGTCTGGAAAAATCTCCGCTCCTGCGGTTCGTCCGTCATGAGGTCACCGGCGGTACCGGCATCGGTCCAATCCGGTTCCTTCTTCCGCAGGACCGGCAGGATCCCGAACCCGGCGAGCGGAACGGAGATCGCCGCGCCGATGAAAGCGCCGATCCCGATGATCGTCCGTATCATGAAATTTCGACGTGAAACATCCTGGTCGCTCATGGGACCCTCCTAACCCGGACAAGCCGGAAACAAAAAGTACGGTAACGGTGACGACGCCCGTTTCGTCCAGCGGTCATGTCATTCGGTCTTTTTGCATTACCGTTACCCGAACGACGTTTGACGATACGGGCTTCGTAACCATAAGACGTTACCAAAATATTCCGTCATTTTTCAGGAATTTCATTTACAACTGACGAATGTCCCGGACCGCATGCCCATCCGGATGCAGCATGAATGAACCAATTGTAACTGAACTTCACACGGAGTCAAGTCATATTGCCAGCGCTTCACGTTCCCCTTGCAGGTACCGCCGCGCACACTGCAGGAGCCTGCGATAATACCGGTCTTCACAGGGAACGAAATCCGCGATCGTGACCGAAACCGTCGTTTCCGCTCCATTGGTCCCGGTCAGCCTGCCTGTTGCCGAAGCGATCGTTCCGGAGAATAATTCGGCGCCCTGGCCGATCTCCATCTCAAGCACCGCGTCGACCTCTCCCGCCTGAAGGACAAGGGTTCCCGGCCTCTTCTCAAGGGGCAGCAGGAATATGTCCTGAAACTCATGTTCGGAGACAGCCGGAGCAAAGGAGTAGTCGAACACCCTTCTTCCGAGGGGGACAAGGTCCGGGAACGCGATGGTCAGGCCCAGCTCCTCGCTGATCTCGCGCGGTCCAGCGCTCCGTGCATCCTCACCTGCTGAATAATGTCCTCCGACGCTTACATCGAACTTCCCGGCTGCGATCACTTTTTCCTTCGCCCGTTTCTGGAACAGGGCATATCCCCTGCCCCCGCGCCCGTAGATCACGAGACAATGGAACGCGCCATGCCAAACGCCGGCAGCGTGGGCATCGTCCCGTCCGACGAGGGTCCCTGTCTTCCTGCCGGTGCTGTCGAGGACATCGAACTGTTCCGTGGCCATTCTCCTTTCCCGGACCTGGTGCCATGCCGGGACAGGGCTCTATTATAGAGTAAACGCTTTTTTATGACAACCGGACAATATTTCGCTATAATGGTCTCGGCCCTGCGAACGAGCACACCATCTCCTGACCGCCGGGGTCATCTCCATGCATGATAAACCTTTCTGCGCTCTTCAATTCATGGCCGGGCATGTACCTTGTCCAGTCGTTCCTCCATTCGCTCATCGCCGCCTTTATCGTCGATACGGCGCTGATCGCATGGAAGATCGAATCCCCGGTCATGCGGCAGCGTTTCCGCCTGATGGTGATCATCGCGCCGCTCGTTTCCTTTCCTCTCTATCAGGCCATCACCCCCGACCGGGGCTCGGCGCTGTTCAGGCTCGACGCGCTCTTCGACATCGTCCGCTGGTTCAACCTTGAGATATGGGGCGTCATATCAGTTGGGGCGCTCTTTCTCCTCTTTCTTGTCTTTACCGCGGCGATCTTTGCCCTCCAGGAGATGTTCCCCATCGTCCGGCACAGCATGTCCTCGGCCGGCTCCGAACTGGCAAAGAGCCCGCCGGAACCGGGGTCCCCTGTGGCGCGGGCGCTGGAGCGCATCCCGGCGCCGAAACCGGCGGTGTTCATCATCGATGACGATGAAATGGTCATTTTCTCCGCCACCGGGAGAGAACCGGCCGTGTTCCTGTCCCGGGGCCTTGTGGCGTCCCTCTCCGGCGAGGAGCTGGCTGCAGCACTTGCCCACGAGATCGGGCATATCGGCAGGAGCCGGCGGCCCCTCATGGTGCTCGTCTTTCTGCTGCGGATCGTGATGTTCTACAATCCCATCATCCTCATGGAGTTCCGCCGGATCGTGCAGGAGGAGGAAAAGATCTGCGATGACGTTGCCGCAGAGCTCACCGGGAACCGGGCCGCCCTGGCGGGGGCTCTCCGTAAATTCTACTTCGCCGATTCCGGGGAGCAGCAGCATCCTATGCCGGATACTCCCCGTCTCCGTGACCGGATCGAGGAATACAGCCATACCATGCTTATCGAGAGCAGGATCACCCGGCTCGAAGAGCCGCCGGCCCCCGCGATGAAAGGGGTCGCTGCGTTCATCATTGTTCTCGTGACGATCCTCAGCATCAATTATTACCTGGTATAAGAGGTCAGAGGTGCACTTGTGAAAAGAACTCTCGGCGGTCTGCTGGTATTCGTCACCATGATAACCGTCCTGCTCGGGATGCTCCAGGTCCTGAACTGGATACCCGCGGCGGTCCAGGAGGGTGCGTTCCGGAAATATCCGAGCATCGACGAGGTCCGGGCGCATCTCAAGATCGATCCCGTGTACACGCCGGTGTACTATCCGCGGAGCGTCCAATGGCCCCCCGCCCTCGTCGCGGCACAGACGAGTCCGTATACGGCCGTCCTGACCGAATTCATGAAAAGCGATGACCGCAACGAAACGGTCCTCATCATCACGCAGACCGCCCGCTCGCATCCTCCTCTTGCGCTGAGGATCAGGCTGACGGAGGTGCGTGAGACGGTCCAGTATCCCTTCAAGGGAAGGGTTGCCGTGCTCGAGGTCGGGGTATGCCGGAAGGAGGAACAATGCAGCCGCATGACCTGGGATGAGGGTACATTCCGACTATCCCTCGTAATGCGGTCTTCCCCCGTTGAACTGGTCAGGATCGCGGAAAGCATGGTTGCCCAGCAGCCGGGACGCTGAAACGGCCCTATGCACATACCGGTCCTAGGAACAAATACCAGGGCGGATAAGAACTTTTCCCACTACCACCCTTCCTGTTCCTCTGCTATAGTAGGGAACAGTACGAAAACAGACGGAAACAATCTTTTCACGACAAGGAGGACAACCATGACGGGAAGAAAACACTTTCCTGTTTGCTTCATGCTGTTGTTCCTGACAATGGTAGCGGCTCCGATGACGGGATACACCGCTGAACAGGGCCTGGCGGAGGATGTACGTGCGTGTCTTGGCTGCCATGGCGAAAAAGGTCTGTCCGTCAAGTTCCAGAACGGAGAAAGCCTGGACGCCTATATCGATGCGAAAAAGTTCAAGGCTTCCGTGCATCAATCCTTGAGCTGCTCCTCCTGCCATGGGGAATTCTCCGGGCAGGGACAGGGGCATCCGCAGCGCTCATTCCGGAGCCGGGAGCAGTTCAGCAGCAAGTCCTCCGCCATATGCCGCCAATGCCATGCCGATGAACAACTGAAGAGGTCCCCGGTCCATGCCTCTCTCCTGACCAAGGAGAACAAGGCCCCGGTCTGCGCGAGCTGCCATAATCCCCATACGCTCACCTCCGTCGCGGGGGGCCGGAAATTCAGCTCCGAGAAGGAACAATGCCTGCGCTGTCACCAGCATGCCATGGGGATCAGGCTCAGAAGCGGTGACAAGGTTTCCTTGAAGGTCGACGCGGCGGCCCTGGAAGGTTCGGTCCATGCCAAGCTCGGCTGCTACGACTGCCACTTTGGCTTCTCCGGAAGTCAGCATCCCAAACGGAATTTCAATTCACCCCGTGATTTTTCCATTGCCCAGTCCGAAGCCTGCCGTCGCTGTCATTTCGATAAATATACCAAGACCCTGGAGAGCATCCACTATACCCTCCTGAGCCAGGGGAACCTCAAGGCCCCGGTCTGCACCGATTGCCACGGCGCCCATACGGTCGTCCAGGCGCGGGCCGACAAATTGCAAAGTTCGAAGCGGTGCGGCAGGTGTCACCAGGACATCTTCGGGACCTATACGAAGAGCGTCCATGGCACCGCGCTGGTCCAGGACCACAATACCGACGTCCCCATCTGCGCCGACTGTCACACCGCGCACAGCATCCAGGGGGCCCATACGCAGGATTACCGGGACAAGGTCCCCGAGATCTGCGGGAAATGCCATGGGGACGGCACCCTGATGAAGAAATACGGCCTCTCCCCCGGCGTCGTGAATTCCTATCTCCAGGATTTCCACGGAGTGACCCTGAAATTATACAGGAGCCAGAAGGATGCCTCGGAGGTGAACGGCTCCCGGAAATCCATTGCGACCTGCGTCGACTGCCACGGGATCCATGATATCACCAAGACCACGGGGCCGACGACGAACCTTGTCAAGGCCCGTCTCATGAAACGCTGCCAAAAGTGCCATCCCGGCGCCTCGGACGAGTTCCCCGACGCCTGGCTCTCGCACTATGAGCCGAGCCTCAACAACGCGCCGCTCGTGTTCCTCATAAACCTGACGTACAAGTTCTTCATCCCGTTCATGCTGATCGGGCTCATATTACAGATCCTCCTGCATGTCTGGCGGTATGCGGTGAACCGCTAACAGGCGAAACCAATCCCTGAAGGAGCTATTGCCATGGCAACAACATCTCACAGCCAAATAAAACGGTTCGGGATCGGCCGCATCATCGAGCACCAGATGAACGCGCTTGTCTTCGCCCTGCTGGTGATCACCGGTCTATCGCAGCGGTTCCACGAATACCGGGTGTCCCACTGGATCATTCAGACCCTCGGGGGGGTTGACACCATGCGGGTCATCCATCGGTACTCGGGGATACTCTTTGCCGCGCTGATCGTCGTGCATATCGCCGCGGGGATCTACGGCGTCATCATAAAGCATTGGCCGGCATCAATGATGATCAATATGAACGACTTCCGGAACGCCATTGAGAACCTCAAATACTACTTTGGGATCACGAACCACCCGGCTCTCTGCGACCGGTATGACTACAAGCAGAAGTTCGAATACTGGGGGGTCATTGCCGGCGGGTTCCTGATGATCGGCACCGGCCTGATCCTCTGGTTCCCGGTGGTGGTTGCCCGGTTCCTGCCCGGAGAGTTCATCCCTGCAGCGAAGGCGGCTCATTCCAACGAGGCATTGCTTGCGTTCCTGGTGATCATCATTTGGCACATCTATAACTCCATATTCAGCCCGGAGGTGTTCCCTCTGGATACCGCCATTTTCACCGGCAAGATATCCCGGGAGCGGATGGTCCATGAGCATCCGCTTGAACTGGCACACATCGAGAACGTCCCTGTTGAAGAGATCATCAAACATCATCCTGCCGCTCACGCGGACACTACCACGCGGCCGGGCGAGGGGGCGTAATGCCCCCTCGCAGTTTTCCTGCGCCTTTCCGCACGCCGCCTCAGCCACTCTCGCCTCGACGAAACATCGGGAATATGCTAAACTGCCTGTCAATGATCTTCTCTGTATCAGGGAAGCTTCGATCCTCATGGTCGTTATGATTTACTCTGATCGCGTGCTGATCCCGCAGCAAACTACGTGGAATGCGCTCGTTCCTGGAGCCACGGGACCGTGACCTATGCAGAAACGGATCATCATCTCCATCCTCCTGAGCGTTCTGATCATCCTGGTCAGCCTCGGGCTCGTCAGTTATATCCACATCGAAGACAGCATAGAGCGGTCCTACAAGAACCGCCTCACGGAATCGCAGATCCTCGCAATCTCCATCGATCATATCCTCGAAGAGAACCTGACCCGTCTCTACGACATATCCCTGTCCGACAAGATCGACATCACCGACAGCAGCTGGGTCCCCGAACAGGATGCGCTCAAGTCGGCTTACCATTACTCCATCTTCTCCGACGGCGTGTTCCTGCTGGATAAAATGGGAAACGTTCTCCTGACCTACCCGCCCCGGGAGGGGTGGTCCATCAACCTGCTCGGCATCCCCCCGGTGAGCAAGGTCATCACGGAAATGCGGCCCGTCATCTCCAGCGTCTTCACCA
>CAKKRC010000086.1 GCA_919902495.1 Nitrospiria bacterium | reverse complement strand
GACCGGCCTGTACCAAAGTACAGAACGTCATGCCTGGCATACATAAAAAAAGGAGGGGGGAAATTCCCCCCTCCTTACGTTCCTGAATGTTCCTGATACAGCTACCAAAACCTGGATGCAGTTTACTTAACGTGGCAGCCGAGGCAGAGAGCGCTTCTCGCCATCGTTCCGCGCAGGAAAGGAGCGATCGTGTTGTCATGCACCTGATGGCACGAAGCACACTCAACCTGGGTTCCAATAAGAACTGCACCACTTGCAGCGGTCGGGGCGGCCAAGAACCCGCCACCAGCAACAGAGGTAGAATATTGTACGTTCACCGGATGGTCATTGCTCAAGTTGTTAGTAAGGTTCGCAAAGCCAGTAATAAGGTCAGCGACAACACCGCCAGCGTTTACACCAGCGGTTATGGGGGCAAGGTTCGGGTCATTGATTACGGAGCCCGCGATGGTCAGCGTACCGTCATGGCAGCTCATGCAGGCAAGGGATGCGCCTGTAAGACCCGGTGTGACCGTTCCAGTCATGGTAGCTGAGGCATACAGCGTAAAGACCGAGGCTGTCGTACTCCTGTTCCAGAGGGGGGCCGTGGTATTATTCTGCGCACCGTGCGGAGTGTGGCAGAATACGCAGATTTCGGTCGTGCCCACTGCTACGTAGCCGCCGCTCCCTGAACCAACGCCAAGGTCGTGCTTGCTATCTTGTACCCCCGCGAAAGCCGCGGAAGCCACAAGCACCATACATGCTACTAATACAATCATCTTCTTCATCTTTATTTCTCCTTTTCTTGAATTTTCTGAAGCATCTGCCTCAGTCCCACCGATAAGTCTTTATTCAATTTTTCCATTTACACATCATAAAGTCATCTGTCTACAGATCTGATCAGGGTTCCTTTGAGCACCCCCTTTTCTTTATGAAAATTTAATCAAAACGCATATAAAAAAACGAGCATTACATAGATATGTTATTACTTTGCAACCTATGTGCCACCATTTAACCTATTGTTTAGCAATGTTATTTGCTGAAAAATAGCAGTCTGTTCCGACAGGTAAAATGAGCGATTTTGCGCTAACTGATGGTTTAAGCGCAAAAGAAGGTGCAATATTAATATATTTTATAACCGAATTTCAACGCGTTACAAACATATTATTCTGTTAGAAACTTTTTTAATACTCCAATAACCACGCCAACAGCTTTTCACTTCTTCCCGCCACTCAGCCTTGCATTCAATACACTTACCATCTGCATCGCCCCCTGCCGATACGCCGGATTCGACTCCATGGCAAGGAACTGGTTGGCGAACCGCAGGGCCGTCTCGTATTCCCCGGTCCTTTCGAACGCAAGGGCCGCGTTCCAGTAGGCGCGCGAATCCTCCGGCCGGAGCCGCAGGAAGATCATAAAGTATTGCGCGGCCTTCTTATAATCACCCTTTGCCATATAGACCTCACCCGCGGTGTTCGCGGGCTCAGGCATGTAGGGATTGGCCTTTACCGCCATCTCGGCGTGCGCCAACGCCTCCTCGAACCGCTGCTGTTTCATCAGGGCGATGGCAATATTATTCAGCAGGCCCGCGTCCATATAGGCATGCTCAAGCCCCTTCTTCCAGGCGTCTATTGATTCGTCGATACGGCCGAGCCGGAAATAGACCACGCCGATCTCGCGATGGACATCGCGCAGCGGCACGCTTCCGTCGTCGGGCAGCGCAAGGACGGTCTTGAACTGCACGAGCGCCTCATCCAGGAGGCCGGCGGTAGACAGCGCCTGTCCGTAGTTCTCATGGGTCCGCCGCTTGTCAGGCGCGCTCTCCACTGCGCTTTTCCACAATGTCACCGTCGTTTTGAAGATGCCGTTCCGCTGGTACGCTGACACGGTCAGATAGCCGGCGTACAGAAGAAGGAGCGACATCCCGATCAGCGCGGCTGTTGAAATGGACTGTGCTGCCTGTTTCGGAGGAGGCTGCATCCCGGCCCGGGATTGGACCCTGGTCTGACCCTGCTTTTTTCCCATGGATTTACTTGTCCTTTTACTATTGAAGTTCTTGCAGAAGTCGTGATTTGACGTGGTAGCCGCAAACTTCAGTTTGCGTGGTTTCTTTGTATTTGCGGCCTTACGGGCGCAGGCTAAAGCCTGCGGCTACCAGAATGGGACTTTTGCAAGAGTCTCTACTACAAGAATGGCTGTGACTATAGCATAAAATAGGGTTGCTGGTAAAGGTTTCGGTTTGTCCCGGCCGGAACAACCATCAGCGGTCCTGCCTGCGAACGACCGTGGTTCCCGGATAATAATGGGATAGGATAGCCTCGTACTCAGCGCCGTTCCGCGCCATCTCCTTTGCGCCCCACTGGCAAAGGCCTATGCCGTGACCGAGGCCTCTTCCCGAGAACACCACTTCCTGGTCCAGGAGCTCGGGCTCAAAGAAGATACTGGGGATGTTCGAATATCCTAGGGCGGCCCTGATCGTTTCGGCCGGCACCGATGTGGCCCTGCCTGAGTTGCGAAAAATGACGTTCTTGACCCTGCCTGCCGGCGTCAGATCGCCCATCTCCACGCTGCCGATCCCGGCAAGCCGGAAACCTTGCCGGCGCAGCGCGCGGATCACGCCCGCCGTGGTGAACCGTTTTTCCCAAATCCCGTACTTGGATATGATCTGGCAGTCGCAGTCAACGCCTTTGAGAAAGGGCTCATCAATGCCCCAGAGCTCAAGGGCGTTCTCCGTGTGACCGCCGCAGCTGGAATGGTAGAACGCGGGGATCACCTCGCCCTGGTACGTGATGACAAGACCCTGTGTCTCCTCGACCGCCTCCGTAGCGCGCGTCCGCTCTCCCCGCTTGCCCAGGTACATCTGGCTGTCCACGGTCGCGAGAATATGGTAGGACCTCCTGCCCGCGTTCCGCTTCTGGTAGAGCGCGTAGGTCCTCGATGCCACTGCCTGGGCCTTGAGCGCCTCCATTTCCCAATCGGACGGGACCTCGGCAGCGACCACGCCGAGGAGATATGCCTCCAGATCCAGTTCGTTGATGACCAGAAGCCTTCCGTTCCCCTTCTTCCATATCTCGATCGCTCCGCGGTATGCCTTGCCGTTGACGTTAATGAACCCTCCGGGAGACGACACGCGGACCGGCGTTTTTCCCACGTCCTCTGCACGGAAGGCAGCCGACCGACCGGAATGATTCCCGGGAGCACCTGTTGTCCGGAGCCCTGCAGGGGCCGCCACCGTCACGGAACGCTGATTTTCCGCTATTGCCACACGAATGGTTTCAGAAGCCGGGCAAGGAACCGCCGCCGACATAACTGCAAGGACGCCCCACAACAAAGAGCCGGCAACAAAACGCTGTTGTACCGTTAGCTTATTTTTTTCCGGAGATCGTTTGATATCGTTCCCTTTCGCTGTAGATGCACCCGCAGTACTGCTGGCGGTAGAGGCCCATGGCCTTCGACTCCATGATCCCCTCGCGCCAGCCGGCCCGGAAGTCCTCGTAATAGAACTCGATCCCCTGTTCCCAGGCCATCTCCTTCGCAACGCCCCTGATGAGATCGTGTTTCTGATGTTTGCTGTACAGCAAGGACGTGGTGAACAGGCCGGCCCCGTTCTTCCTTGCCTCCACGGCCGCAGCGTCGAGCCGCATGCGGTAGCACTGCTCGCAGCGGCCCGTCCCTTTGCCGGCAACGCGGACGAGGAACTCGTCGAGATCGTAGCCATCGGCGTACGACACCGGGAGGCCCATGCGGGCCGAAAACTCCTGTACCGTGTTCATGCGCTTTTCGTATTCCAGGTAGGGATGGATGTTGGGATTATAGAAGTACCCCTGGACGGCGAACCCTTCTTCCTGCAACCGGGAAAGCGGATAGATGGCGCAGGGAGCGCAACAGATGTGGAATAAGATGTTCATCGCTTTACGCTTTGCTCTGGTACACACCACGGAAGACGGCTATCGATCATGTTTCATCCCGTTCCTCAGCCGTTCTGCATTGTTACATGCATTCGCCGTTGCATCCGGATAGTCGGGAGGCGCCAAGGAACAAAATGCGTCATAGTAGTAGAGCGCGCGATTATTGATCCCCACAATTTCGTAGCTCGCGGCCAGATTGTAATACACCTCCATATTCTTCTGATCAAGGGCCAACGCTATCTCATATTCCTGTATGGCCTCAAAATATTTCCCGAGCAGGACGTAGCAATTACCAAGACTGTTCCGAACCCGGGACTTAGCCGGTGTTTTTTCCGCGACATCGGTCCATAACGACAATTTGGAGGTCCATACGTCATTCCTTGTATAAGCAAGACCGGTCAGGATAACCGTTATTAAACCGGCTACAACAGCATGTTTCCATGACAACCTGCCGGTACGCTGGACATGAAAGGCTTTTCCGGCGATGTAAGACCTGTTTGACATAGCATCGGGATATCGATCGTTTGCATCCATCATAGATAGTTCGGCCGGCAACCATAGAGAGCGCAAGCGGAATCGCATTACTATCCAGGGAAGATCCGAACGTTTCCGATCAGATCAATATATCGAAATCTATCCCGGACAGAATGGTGTTCCTGACCCATTCCTTGAGCCATACATCGTAGAAATCGATGGGATTATGATCGTCGGTCAGGACCACCCCCGGCGTGCCGGCCGGAAGACGGTAGGTCGTCCCGAGATGCCGGTCCACGCCGTTCCGGGCGAAGGGATGGATGGACAGGCCGGCGACCGACCTTCGGTCAAAGGGCTTGAACGCGGCGTTGTAGGCCAGCACGGTGATGTTCCCGCCCCCCTCACTCGTTTCCACGGCGTAATTGGGATAGATGTCCACCTTCCGGAAGACCTTTTCAAGGGTCCTGATGATGGAGGCGGTCATGAAATTCTCGTGCTTCAGGCTGCCGATCAGGTTGATCGCCAGGATGCCCTTTTCCGTGAGGCGCGCCTTCACAAGCTCCAGCGCTTCAAGGCTCAGGATGTGTCCCGGCGTCGTATCTCCGTTGAACACGTCGAGGATGATATAGTCGTACTGCTTGGACGACGTATTGAGGTAATACCGCGCGTCGGCAATGATGACATCACCGGAAACATGAAAGCCGAAATAGTTCTTCGCGATGGCCACCACGTCGGGGTCAATATCGACAATGTCGGTCCTGATGCCCCGCGCTTCGTACCAGGCCGGGACCAGGCCCGCCCCCAGCCCGATGACGAGGCAGTTCTTCCCCGCAGGATTGATGCCGTACGGGAGGAACTCCAGGTAATAGGCATATTCATAGACGGACTGACGGTCGTTCACGTCTATCCCGCCCTGGATCAGTCCGTCGATCATCAGTTCCCGGTGGCGCTTCTCGCCGAGGGAATAATCAACGACCTTGAGATTGCCGTAGTGCGTGTCCTTGCTGAACACCTTCGATACCCGCGTGCCGTTCGCCATGACCTTGGAGACCGGTCCTTCGGGAAGATACAGGAAGAGGGGGAGGATCAGGGCAGGCAGGATGAATCCATTGCGACGAAAGAAGAGGAAATATCCGGCAGCCAGCGCTATCAGCAGGGTCCCGACGACCGTAAAGATAGCGTTGACCCCGAAGTAGGCGATCAGGACGAACCCGGTCAGAACCGTGCCCACAAAGCTTCCCACGGTCGAAATGGCATAGAACACGCCGACGGTCCTCCCGATGTTCCGCATCTCCCGCGCGGCGATCCTGACCAGATAGGGGGATACGCAGCCGAGGAGGAACAACGCGGGGCCGAAGAGCGCCAGCGAACTGGCAAACGCGCCGGTACGGAGCCCCCAGGACACGGTGGCCTTGAGCACCGGGCCTTTCAGCACCGGCACCAGCAGGGTGAACACGCCGGAACAAAGGATGATGCCGTACAGATAGGCCGGAGAGGGCTTCCGGTCCGCGAGAACGCCGCCCGCCGCATATCCCGCGGCAAGGGCCACGAGGGTCACGGTGATCAGCGAGGTCCAGACGAAGAGGCTCGCGCCGAAGAAAGGCCCGATGACGCGGGAGCCCAGGATCTCGATGACCATGACGAGGGCGCCGCAAACGATCGCCGTGGTCGCCAGATAATACAGGAACGGCCGCGATGGTGCGGCGTTCTTCGGGGCGTTTTCTTCACGGGACGGTGACGGCCTTAAGCGCTCTTTTTTCACGATGGCTATGACCTCGCTTTGCAGATTACGCTGCTACAGCAACCGGTCCTGGCCGGGCGCTGTTCTCTTTTTCCCGAAATACTCATACGCAAGCTTGGTGGCCTGCCTTCCGCGCGGGGTGCGGTCCAGGAACCCCTCCTGGATCAGGTACGGTTCATACACATCTTCAAGGGTGTCCTTCTCCTCGCCCAGGGCCGCGGCAAGGGTCTCGAGCCCCACCGGCCCCCCCTCGAACTTGTCGATGATCGCGAGCATGAGGCGCCGGTCCATCTCATCGAATCCCTTCTCGTCCACCTCCAGCCGCTTCATGGCGCTGACGACCGCAGGGGCCGTGATCCCGTCGTTCCCCGCGACCTGAGCGAAATCCCTGACGCGCCTGAGCAGACGGTTCACGATGCGCGGCGTTCCCCGGGAACGGCGCGCGATCTCCGCTGCGGCCTCCTGATCGATGGCAATGCGGAGCAGGCCGGCCGATCGTTTTACGATCGTCTGCAACTCCCCGGGTGCGTAGAAATTGAGCCGGTCGATGACGCCGAAGCGGTCCCGGAGGGGCGAAGTGAGCAGCCCGGTGCGGGTCGTTGCGCCGATGAGGGTGAACCGCGGAAGGTCGAGCTTGATGGAGCGTGCGCTGGGGCCCTGGCCGATGATGATGTCGAGCTGGAAGTCCTCCATGGCGGGATAGAGCACCTCTTCCACCACGCGGTTCAGGCGGTGGATCTCGTCGATGAACAGCACGTCGCCCGGTTGTAAATTTGTGAGGATCGCGGCGAGGTCGCCTGCCCGCTCGAGCACGGGGCCCGATGTCGATCGCAGGGAGACGCCGAGCTCGTGGGCGATGATGTTCGCGAGCGTGGTCTTGCCCAGACCCGGCGGGCCGCAAAAGAGCACATGGTCCAGCGCTTCGCCCCGGGCCTTCGCCGCATTGATGAACACGGACAGGTTGTCCTTGATCCGGTCCTGGCCGACGAAATCCTCGAACCGCGTCGGCCGGAGGCTCCGGTCGAGCTGGATGTCGTCTGGTTCCTGTTCCGATGTGATGATTCGCTTGGGCATGTTTTCTAAGCTAGTGAAAGTCGGTTACGGCAACGGTTACGAGGCCCGTTGCGTCATGCGTCTAACGGCAGCGGTTATGGCAACGGCGGCCGAATCCCGATATGGACTTCGTCAATAAAAGACGCCTCCGAGTACGAGCAAGCATTGGTTACGAAGCCCGTTTCGGTTGAGCGCTTTGTCGTTCGTCTTTGAACTTGGACCACGCTGCAGCCAATTTATACAGCTGCCTGCCGGCTTTATCGTATGCATCAATGACCTCGCTGAGAGGAAAATTCTGCACATGCGTTCCATAAATGTCCCTGCACATTTCCAATCCCACGATAGTTTCATTGCATTCTGCCATGGCGTCATCAAGGTACTTCTGGAAGCCGGCCCGCTGATGACGTTTTGCATAACCTTCGGCAATCAAGCGCGGGACCGCCTTAACAGACCTGCTAAGCTGATCTTTCAGATCATATCGCTCGGAATCAGGCAGTTTGGGAAGTAGTTCTGTCATGACCTGAATACAGACCGCATAGGTAGTCTGATACACGTCGAGGTCGCGAAAGCTGGTTATTCGAACTTGTTTTTCGTTCATGGTCTCTTAAGCCGTTGCCGCCCGCCGCAAGACGATACGGGCCTCGTCACCGAAAAACGATACCACGATCATCTTTTCATCAATATCGCTAATGCTTCCCGTACCAGTTCTTCGATGCTGATGTCCGGACGTCCCTGCTGCGCCTTGTTCACCGCCTCCTCCGCGACCGGCCGCTTGTACCCGAGATTGACCAATGCGGACACCGCATCATCCCGGTCAACCGAGGACGCTGCCGCGGGCAGGGGCGCCCGCAGCGATTCGTCCGGCGCGAGTTGCCGGACCTTGTCCTTGAGCTCGAGGCACATCCGCGCGGCCGTCTTCTTCCCGATGCCGGGAATGCCGCACAGCCGGGAATCATCGGAAGAGCGGATCGCCGCCACAAGGTCCTGCACGGAGAGGCCCGACAGGACCGTCATCGCGAGCTTCGGACCGATGCCGGAAATGCCCATGAGCAGCAGGAAGACGTCTTTCTCCAGTTCCGTGCCGAAACCGAAGAGGGAGAGGGAATCCTCGCGGACGTGGGTGTGAATATGGAGCGTCACCTCTTCGCCGGGACCGGCGAGGGTGTTGAGCGTGGACAGGGGGACCGCCACCTGGTAGCCCACGCCGGCGACGTTGATGATCACGGAATCCGCCGCCTTGCGCTGCAGCTTTCCCGTAAGCCAGGCGATCATCGTGTTCTGCCGGCCCCCCGGAAGGACGAGGGGCTCTTCAGCATCTCGCGCATCCGTGATGAATGGATGTGGCATATGGCGGCGGCAAGGGCGTCCGCCGCGTCGGCAGGGTGCGGCACCTTCGGGAGGTCCAGCAGGGCCTTGACCATCAACTGGACCTGTTTTTTTTCGGCCTTGCCCGTGCCCACCACGGCCTGCTTCACCTCGGTCGGCGCGTACTCGAACACGGGAAGTCCCGCGTTCACCGCGGCAAGGATCGCGACCCCGCGCGCGTGGCCCAGCTTGAGCGCCGCCTTGATGTTGTTCGAGACGAACAGGTCCTCGACCACGACGACATGGGGCTTGTACTTTGCGATGATCTTTTCCAGTTCCTCGTAGATCTTCTTGAGCCGCTTCGGAAAGGGCTGCTTCGCCGAAGGGCTGATCCCGCCCGACACCACATGGAACAGCTTGTGGTCTTCCTCGGAAACGATCCCGTACCCGCTCGTGAGCGTCCCTGGATCAATACCCATAACCCTCATAGTTCCCCCGCAAATAGCCGAATACCAAAATACAAATAACAATATCCAAGTCCCAAATAAATTTCAAACGTCAATATCCAAAGTTTCGGTCATTGGTATTTTCCCGATGGAATATATTTGTTATTTGTCGTTTGTTATTTGATGCTTGATTTTATGCCCCCACCGCGTTCATCACATCGTCAGGGATGTCGAAGTTCGCGTACACGTTCTGCACATCGTCGTTGTCCTCGAGGGCCTCCACGAGGCGCAGCATCTGGCCCGCTTCCTTTTCCTTATCGAGCGTCACATACGTCTGGGGCAGCATCGTCACTTCCGCAAGCTCGAGGGGAACGCCGGCGTTCTCCAATGCCTTCTTGACCTTCTCGAACTCGTTCGGCGGCGTGGTGATGACGAAGTTCTCGTCCTCGGTCTGCAGGTCCTCGGCGCCGGCGTCGAGCGCGAGTCCCATGAGCTTCTCCTCGTCGGCCTTGGCGCGCGCCACAACGATATACCCCTTCTTGTGGAACATCCACGAGACGCAGCCGTTCTCGCCCATGCCCTTGCCGAGCTTCTCCATCGTATGCCGGATCTCGGCGACCGTGCGGTTCCGGTTGTCCGTCATTACATCGATGATGATCGCCACGCCGTTCGGCCCGTATCCCTCGTAGGTGATCTCCTCGTACGCCACGCCCGGCAGCTCGCCCGTCCCCTTCTGAATGGCCCGCTTGATATTTTCCGCCGGCATGCTGACGCCCTTGGCATTGACCACGGCGGTGCGAAGACGCGGGTTCCCGTCGGGATCGCCGCCTCCCAGCCGTGCCGCCACGGTGATCTCCTTCCCGATCTTGGTGAATATCTTGCCGCGCTTTGCGTCGATCGCGGCCTTCTTATGTTTCGTCGTCGCCCACTTAGAATGACCGGACATGAAACCTCCTAAAGATCAGCGTACAGACGACAGACTTTCAGATGACAGACTGAACAAAAATCTTTAGTCTGCTGTCTGCTGTCTGTCCTCTATTGTCTGTTATTACCTCTCCCCGTTGTGCGGTTCGTGTTCCATGTCTTCCTTGAGCTTGGTGAAGATCATCCTGCCCGCCGCGGTCTGGAGCACGCTCGTGACCGAGACCTCCACGTTCTTGCTGATGAACTTCCTGCCGTTCTCCACAACGATCATGGTGCCGTCGTCGAGATAGGCGACTCCCTGGCCCGCCTCCTTGCCTTCTTTCAGCACGAACACCCGCATGGTCTCGCCGGGCAGCGCCACGGGCTTCACCGCGTTCGACAGGTCGTTGATGTTCAGTACGGTCACCCCCTGAAGCTCCGCCACCTTGTTCAGGTTGAAATCGTTCGTGACGACCTTTGCCCCCATGCGCTTCGCGAGGGCGATGAGCTTGCTGTCCACCTCCCGGATCTTGGGAAAATCGTCGTCGGTGATCCGGACCTCCATATGGCCCATCTTCTGGATCCGGTGGAGAATGTCAAGTCCGCGCCGGCCCCGGGCGCGTTTCAGCGAGTCCGAGGAGTCGGCGATGTGCTGCAGCTCCTGCAGGATGAACTGGGGGATGATGAGGATCCCGTCAAGAAACTCTGTTTCGCAGACATCCGCGATCCTTCCGTCGATGATAACGCTGGTATCAAGGAGCTTGAGGTTCTCGTCGGCCCCTCCTTTGAAGAGCTTCTTGATGTTCGACGGGTTGAACCGCTCTCCTTCCCGGATGCCGATGGTGACTCCCAGGTAGCCGAAGAACGCGTTCATGAGCAGGACCAGAAAATTCACGATGCTCCGCTCCAGAGGCACCAGTTTCAGGGGGGCGGCAATGATATTGGCCGATGTAAGACCGATGATAAAGCCCAGGATACCGCCGATGATGACCTTGAGTGCCACACGCCGGAAAAGGAGCTCCGTCAGGATAATGCAGATGGCAACGGAAAAACCGATGACCATCCCCTCCGTCCTGCCGACCTGCTCGTCGAGCTGTATCGAGACATAGTAACCCAGCAACGTCCCGATAAAGATAAATATGATGCGGATAAGAATAAGTCCCATTTTATGAATTCACCTCCTTTCGTAAATCACAATTTCAATATGATTATGTAATTTCTTTTCAAGACCCTACACGCTCGCGCGAATGTTTGAACGACTTTCGTCGTTAGGTTACGGTATCCCGCCGTCGGCGGGATTCATCCAAAGGTTCCGTTGTTCGGCCGGGTCCTTTACGGTGCCGCTCAACGCTTGACGATACGGGCATCGTAACCGATTGACGTTACCTTTGGCTGCGGCCGGGAAACCTACTCAGGCCGGATCGTCAGGAACAGGTCTTCTCCCTTCCTGCGGATGAGCAGCAGGAGCCTCTCCTTGGACTTCAGCTTCAGGACGGCCTTCTTGTAGTCCTCGATCGTCGCGATGTCCTTCTGGTTGATCTGCATGACGATGTCTCCCGGCCGGATACCCGCCTCGAAGGCCTTGCTGCCCGGGTCGATCTTCACCACGATCACGCCGGAATCTCCCTCCTTGATACTGAAGCGCTTGGCGAGCTCGGGCGAGATCTCGCGCACGGTCACGCCGGAAAGGGCGTTGCTCTCCACCTGGCTCTCGCCGGCGCCTTCCTCCGTGGCGGTTTCGCTCAGTTTCTTGGGCAGCTCCGCGATCGCGACCTCGACCTCCATCGTCTTCTTCTTCCGGAACAGCTTCACCGTGACCTTTGACCCGATGGGGGTCTGGGACACCATATTGCGCAGATGGCCGGTGTCCTCCACGTCCTTCCCGTTGAACTGGAGAAGAACGTCTCCCTGCTTGATCCCCGCCTTCTCGGCAGGGCTCTCCTTCATCACGCCGCTGACGATCGCGCCCTTCAGGTCCGTTACGCCGAACTCCTCGGCAAGGTCCGACGTGACCTCCTGAATGCTCACCCCGAGCCAGCCGCGGACCACCTTCTTGTACTTGATCAGACTGTCCATCACCTGCTTCGCCATGCTGCTCGGAACGGCGAAGCCGATGCCCTGGTACCCCCCGGTCCGCGAAACGATGGCGGTATTGATCCCGACGAGTTCGCCCTTCGCGTTGATCAGCGCGCCTCCCGAATTGCCGGGATTGATGGCCGCGTCGGTCTGGATGAAGTCCTCGTAGTCCGCGATGCCCACATTGGCGCGCCCTACGGCGCCGATGACCCCCATGGTCACGGTCTGGTTCAGGCCGAAAGGATTCCCGATGGCGAACACGATCTCGCCGACGCGGAGCTTGTTGGAATCGCCCCAGGGGAGGGCCGTCAGGCCCTTTGCCTCGATCTTGATGACCGCAAGATCGGTCTTGGGATCGGCGCCGATGAGCTTGGCCTTGTAATCCCGCTTGTTCGACAGCAGGACCTTGATCTCCTGGGATTTTTCGATGACATGGTTGTTCGTGACGATGTAGCCGTCCTCGGACACGATCACGCCTGAGCCGAGGCTCTGTTCCTTATGCTCTTTCGGGATGTTCTGGCGGGGAGCCTGGTCGCCGAAGAACCTGTGAAAGAACGGATCGTCGAAAAAATCGAACGGGGCCTGTTCGCTCTGTTTGATCAACCGCGTTGTGGAAATGTTCACCACCGACGGCGTTGCCACCCCGGCCACCTCGGAAAGCGCCTCAGAGAGCTGTGACAGGGTCTCGACGGACCGCGGCGACACCTGGCTCTTTGCAGCGAGCGGCGACGTGAGGTCAAGACGAGATGAGAGCGCAAGTCCTACGAACACGCCGACCATGAGGATGAATGCGGCGGAAATATAGAAGCGTTTCTTGTCCAACATGGGAAAATCCCTCCCGGTGTTTGTTCGGTGCTTGCGTAGCGGGGTATTGTACCAAAAAGAACTGAATATTTTCAAGCCCTTTTTCTGATTGACACCTTGACGGGATGAAATATAATAGCAAGTAACCATTCGGATACCCAGGGAGCAGGACATGCCGAAGAAAAAAACGACCGCGAAACGATCATCATCCTCCACCGAGACCAAGCTCCATCAGCTCGACAAGCGCTACCTCTGGCATCCCTTTACCCAGATGCGTGACTGGCAGCAGGAACCGCAGATCATCATCGAGCGCGGCATGGGATGCAGCCTGGTCGACACCCGGGGAAAAAGGTATCTCGACGGGGTATCGTCGCTCTGGGTCACGGTCCATGGACACCGGAAAAAAGAGATCGATGCCGCCGTGGCGGCACAGCTCAGAAAGATCGCCCATTCCACGCTGCTCGGTCTTTCGAACGTCCCGGCGGTCCTGCTGGCCGAGAAGCTTGTTACTATAGCACCGAAAGGACTTTCCCGGGTATTTTATTCCGATAGCGGTTCGACGGCCGTCGAGATCGCCCTGAAGATGGCCTTTCAATATTGGCAGCAAAAAGGCCCGCAATATCAGCGCAAGACCGGGTTCCTCTCGCTCACCGAAGCGTATCACGGAGACACCCTGGGGGCCGTGAGCGTGGGAGGCATCGACCTCTTTCATTCGATCTACAAACCGCTCCTGTTCCAGACCCGGAAGATCGAGTCACCCTACTGCTACCGCTGCAAGTACGGACTGACCTGGCCGATGTGCCAGACGACCTGCCTTATGCATGCCGAGCGGAACATCCAGAAGTTCGCATCCGTCTCGGCCGCTCTCATCATCGAACCCATCGTGCAGGGGGCTGCCGGGATGCTCCTGCAGCCGCCCGGGTTCCTGAAGCGCATCCGGGAGATATGCACCCGGAACAACATCCTGATGATCGCCGATGAGGTCGCGACGGGCTTCGGCAGGACCGGCACGATGTTCGCCTGCGACCAGGAGAAAGTGTCCCCCGACCTCATGGCCGTGGCCAAGGGAATTACCGGCGGCTACCTGCCGCTCGCCGCGACGCTCACGACCGAGGATATCTATGCAGGATTTTTAGGAGAGCACAAGGACCTGAGAACGTTCTTTCACGGCCACACCTACACCGGCAACCCCCTCGCCTGCGCCGCGGCCATCGCGAACATCGACCTGTTCAGAAAAGAAAAAACGCTCCAGCGGCTCAAACCGAAGATCACCTTCCTCGCAAAGCGGCTGGCCGAGCTCAACAAGCTCGCTCATGTGGGCGAGATACGTCAGAAAGGCTTCATGGTGGGTATCGAACTGGTGAAGAACAGGATTGCCAAGGAACCTTACCTGATTGAGGAAAAAGCAGGATTCCGGGTCGTCCAGGAATGCCGCAAGCGCGGACTCATCATCCGGCCGTTGGGGAACGTGATCGTGCTCATGCCGCCGCTCTCCATGTCGCTGCAGGAACTGGGGCGGATGCTCGAGATCGTCACTGCAGCGATCAGAACGGTGACGGAAAAAGGATAGTTCTACTTCCCCTGCTCGGCATTATCGAACTTCTTCTCGATCTCTTTTGCCCGCGCTTCTTCGTTGTGCGCCTGCTGGTCCGCGATCCTTTCTATGGCCTTGTAGGCGTCCGCGGCCTTCTTCCCCCGCTCCGCGGACCTCTCCTGAAGTCCCGCCACGGGATTTACGACCGTCCCCCCGACCTTTCCGAAGAGACCGATGACATCACGCGCATGGGTGACCGAGAGAAACACCAGCAGGAGCACGACCAGCCCCGTCCGGATGCGGGACAGGACCCGCGCCTGCTCCCTCAGAGCGTCGATGTGATAGGCCACGAACAGGAGGGCAAGGAACAGGCCGATCGCGACCCCGGACCGGATAAACCGTCTGCTGATCGGCTCCTCGGCCTTGGCAGGAGCTGCGGCCTGCTGCTCCTGACGGGCTTCGGCCGCATGCCGCGCCTTTTCCTGCTCGGCGTACGCGTCATAGTCATTGCCGCCGCTCACGATGACCGCCTGGGCGCGGTACTGCTCGGGGACCTTCTGCATGTCGTCGGCGAAGGTCGGCACGCCCTTCTCGTTCTCGTACTTGTAGATGACCGCCTGACTCTCGCGTCCAATGACCAAAATGAGAACGGCAACGAGACTTATTGCTGCTATCCGGAGCTTGCCCATGGAATATCCTCCCCGCATTCGGATGGTATTGCAGATTTAGTAATTAACACAGGAGGGCAGTAAAAGTCAAACGTTTCGGCAGGGTATTTTCCGGGGATGGCCTCGATCGAGCAGCATCAATGTCCTGCGTCATGCAGTGTCTATGCCCCTGATAGTCCCGATTCTATCTCCGCAACGTCCGCATCGATCAGGCTGAGTTCCGCCGCCTTCATGACGCCGACCGCCTGCAACGTGTGCGTCTCGCGTCTTGGGGGTCAGGTCTTTCTCCGTGCATTTTCGCCTTCGCGCAGCCAACGGCTGATCGTTGAATAATGCACACCCACCTGCCGCGCGATCTCGCTCTGTCGGTAGCCATGTTTTTCCACCGCCTCGGACAGTCTTCTCTGCAGCTTGAGATGATCGTTCACGATCCCTTCCGGCAAAAGAACGTGGAGTGACGGCCGTGTCGCGTACCGCTGGCTCCGGGGGATCTCGGTCACGTCCTTATGTTTCCTGAGGTGATCGGCCAGCTTGTCAACGAAGTCATCCTCCCCCAGGAGCGCCTGGCCCCGCACCTCGGTCCAGATTGTCTGTTTTCCAATGCCCCAGCTTACGAACTGCCGGTACTCCTGCTCGGCTTTTCCCCTCTTCCCGCTGAACTGGCCCAGCACCCAGTCTGTCGTGAGGCTGGTATGGGGCTTTTCCTTTCCGGCCGTTGCCCGGTAGCTGGACCATGCATAGTCTTCAGGCTTCTCCATCATCCTGGCGCGTACGGGATTAAGGACGACGCAACGGCAGACTTCGAGAAGATGGCTGTCCTTCTGGATGAGGATGGCCTTGTACCTGCCTTGGAACAGGTGCCCTGTCCTGCCGTGGCGTTTATTGAAGAGCTGGGTATAGACGCCGTTCAGCTGCCTCATGCCGAGGGCAAGGTTGCCGTCAGGGGTCTCGATGAGAAGATGGTAATGGTTGGTCATGAGGCAGTAGGCGTGGCAGATCCAGTTGTAGCGCTTCTTGACGTGCTGGAGGGTGTTCAGGAAGTTCAGGCGGTCCGTGTCGTCCTTGAAGACGGGTTTCTTCTCGTTGCCGCGGGAGGTGACGTGATAGACTGCGCCGGGGTATTCGATACGAAGTGGACGGGCCATGGGAAAAGAGTAGCAGAGGAAATCACATAATGCAAGGAGAAAGACCTGACCCTATTGGTTCTATTGGTTTAGACGGAACATTGCCCTTCAAGAACGTTCTGTCCGAGGCGTTCTAGAAAGCGCGCCTTGTCCTCATTGTCGTCGAAGATCTTAGCATTGTTGATTCCGCGCACCATGATATGGTGCAGGGCACCGGGTACGTCGAGTCTCGCGTGGCGTGGCATGGGGTGATTATATTGAATAGGGCATGGCTTGTCAAGATAATGCTTGTTAGGTATCAACGTCCCCTATTCTTCGTCCCCTATTCTTCTTCTTGACGGGGAGCCTTCAAATGGGTGACCCCATACGGTTACACTAATTATTTCTAAGCTGCAGCAAGAGCGTTCGCGCAGCCGCGCGGGAATCTTCAGTTGTAGACCTTGAATTGATCACTTTATTGAGATTGCTTTTCGCTTTGAAAAGATTATCTCTTCTCTTATTTTTAAGATAAAGTTTAGCTAAATCTAGTGCGGCGTCTCCATCCCCACCTTGCACCGCTTTAGCTAGCCACATTTTTGCCCTTTTGATATTCCCTGCATCTTGATACATTTTAGCAATATTAATGCAAGCATAAATTTCCCCATTGCTTACTGCTCGCTTGAACCAATAAAGCGCTTTGTTGTTGTCTTTTCTTGTTCCAATTCCTTCAGAATAAAAGAAGCCTAGATTATTCTGAGCAGAAGGCTCGTCTTTATTCGCTGCCTCAAAAAACAACTCAAAGGCTCTTTTTTTATTACCGCGTTCCCATGCTTTCGATGCTTTATTGAATAGACTTTCTTCTATCATAATTGTCACCGTCTAACCGTGGATAAATTTAGTGTTAATATTACCTTCCAAAAGCAACACTTCCTCGATTAATAAAAATTATACCAGGAATGATCCCTTCTCCTGTTGGCCCACCCAATATTATATCACCAATAATCAAAGCCCCACCAGTAATGATTAAGCCGCCGCCAATTATCTGTGGATTTACCCATCCAAGACCAGGTTCTGATACGAGGTCTGCTTGCGATTTTCCGCCACCTTTTTCTTTTTCTTCAGGCCAATCTTTTGGCTTTTCCTTTACTATTTCTTTACCTGTTTGATGATGTCTACAAATTATCTTTTTCGGATTAGTCGGATGATTTCTGCAGTGTTTGTATTTATTGTTCGTATTTTGGCCACAAGACCCGCCGGTACCACCACGCTCGCCCCCCACAGGCTCCAAGCCTAACAGA
Organism: Nitrospiria bacterium; assembly: GCA_919902495.1. GTDB lineage: Bacteria > Nitrospirota > UBA9217 > UBA9217 > UBA9217 > JAAXXJ01. The sequence continues at coordinate 2,149 of CAKKRC010000086.1, read as the reverse complement.
TCTAATACATTCAGTGGATTGTTGCCAACATAACTATAGAGATGATTAGTTCCATCAAGAATACCAATTGGATCTGACTCAACATACCTTCCAGTGGCTGGATTGTAGTCCCTGTAATAATTATAGTGAAGGTCTGTTTCTGAATCGTAGTACTGCCCCGGAAATCTAAGATTGTTCGTGAAGCCGTTGAGACTGGTAATCGTCGCTTCACCGAACGGTTTATAGTCGGCAGACCATACAACCGTGCCGGAACTGTCCGTCATCTTCTGCGGGGTACCTAAATGATCGTTGTGATAGTAGTATACATTCGTTCCCTCGATCTTGGCAAGAGGTTGTCCATTCAAATAGACATAATCCGAAATGGTGCCGTGTGTGATGTCCGACTCCGCTATGATCTGCCCGAAGAGGTTGTAATGGAATATCGTCGTAACGCCGTTAGCGATCTTTTTTACCCTCTGGCCCAATCCGTTATAAACATACTCCCCTTTCGTCACGCCCCCGTCCACCACCCGGACCAGCCGCTGATTCTGATCATACACGAACTGCCGCGAATTTTCCCCACTTGTATTGCCGTTTGCATCATAGCTGTACGCCGCGTTCATGCCGCCGGTTATGGAATCCAGCCTGTTTGTAATCGGCAAATAATGATAGGTGTTCTGAATAGACCCTTGAGTCTCTTTCAATCTATTCCCCACCTTGTCATAGTCCCAGGTCAGCGTGCCCCAGAGACCTGACGTAGCCGTATGGAGCTGATCGTGCGCGTCGTAGGTGAAGGACCGGGTCTTTGTGGAATTGAGGTTGTCGGTGATTTTCGTGATGTTGTCACCGGTATAAGTGTAGCCGAGGCTCTGGCTGCCGCCTGTATTAATCGACTGGAACTGGTACAGGTTGTCGTAGCCAATATTACTGCTAAGCCCGTTCAAAAAGCTGATCTGCGTCATTCCGCCGAAGGGTTTATAGGTAATGCCAGTGGCGAGCAATGCGCCGTTGTTCGTCACGCCCGAAATACGGTTGTTCGAAGAACCCATTAGGGTCAGGTCCTGCGGTGTGACATTACCGTTCACCTCTTGCTATCCTGCTGACCGACGAATCATGCAGCTCTAGATGCGCTGCTATCTCGCACACGCGATACCCATACTGCTCCACGGCCTTAACCACCGCCACGCGTCTCTTCCGCACGTTCGTTCGCACATCACCGGCAAACAACTTCTCCAGGGTCGGCCGGTGTGCATACCGCTGGCTCCGGGGGATCTCAGGAATGTCCTGCTTCTTTTTCAGATGATCCACCAGTTGGGCAACGAATGCTTCCTCGCCTAACAGCGTCTGTCCGCGTACTTCTGTCCAGATGGTCTTTTGTCCGATCCCCCAGCTGACGAACTTCCGGTACTCCTGCTCGGCCCTTCCCCGCTTTCCGCTGAACTGCCTCAGGACCCAGTCCGTCGTGAGGCAGGGATGGAGCTTCGCCTTCCCTGCGGTCGCCAGGTAGCTGGACCAGGGATACTCTTCCGGCGTCTCGACCATCTTCGCCCGGACGGGATTCAAAACGACATAACGGCAGACCTCCAGAAGATGGCTGTCCTTCTGGATCAGGATGGCCTTGTATCTGCCCTGGAACAGGTGCCCGGCACGGCCGTGGAGCTTATTGAAGAGCTGCGTGTAGACGCCGTTTAACTGCCGCATGCCGATCGAAAGGTTGCCATCGGGGGTCTCGATGAGCAGATGGTAATGGTTGGTCATGAGGCAGTAGGCGTGACAGGTCCAGTTGTACCGTTTATTGACATGCTGGAGAGTGTTCAGAAAGTTCTGACGGTCCGTGTCCGTCTTGAAAACGGGCTTCTTCTCATTGCCACGCGAGGTGACGTGATAAACTGCGCCGGGGTATTCGATGCGAAGAGGGCGTGACATGGAGGGAGAGTAACAAAGAAAAAGGAAAATGTCAATCCGCAGGACCTGACCCTATTGTTTTCCTAGGTATCAACGTCCCCTATTCTTCAGATTGGAGAAAGCAGCATAAACCGGATCACCTAAATCAAAATCGATTTCGGCGCAGAGAGCCCGGGAACACAACGTTGAGGCGCATGACCTCGTGAGGGACTTCGGATAAGCCCGCCGCCGGTGAGTTCCGGCAGCCGCCCCTGACCGAGGCCAT
>CAKKRC010000085.1 GCA_919902495.1 Nitrospiria bacterium | reverse complement strand
GGATAGCAAGAGGTGAACGGTAATGTCACACCGCAGGACCTGACCCTAATGGGTTTGACCCTAATGGGTTCGGCCTCTCGTCATTTGTTCCCCGGCTGTCCAACGCAGGCTGTTATCCCGCCCAAGCCATCCACGCCAGCACCGTTCCGATCAGTTCCGGCACGATGGTCATGCCTCGGTCCCTGAGCAGCGTCTGCACCGAAGACAGCCACTTGGTGTAGAAGCCGGTGGGGAACCAGTATTGGACCACGATCATCAGGACGACCAGGATGATGACGAGCATGAAGGTTCCCTTTATCTGGGGGATGATCCCGCGCACCAGGCCCTGTGTCCTGGTGCGGTAATAGGCGGCCTTGATCCGCTCCCAGAGAGGTTCCTTGAGCAGGTCATCGTGGCTCACCTTCAGCGCGTCATAGGTGCTGAAGGTCCAGAGCAGCGGGGCTAGAGGCGCGAGGAGCAGGCAGACCGCGCTTATCCCTTCCGCGATGAAGCGGGCATCACCCGCATCGAGTCGCGGCCAGGCCAGGAAGGTGAGGACGACCGAGAGGAGAGAAAAGATCCCGATGACGGCGAGGACCGAGAAGATGCTGCCCTTGACCGGCTGTCCGTTCAGGAATTGCCCCCAGCCGGGGACGAGCAGGGAGCCGAGAAAGGGCGTGACGCGGCTGGATACGCCGGGAAAGCGCATCTTCCTGGACCGGGCGGCGGTCCGGTAGGCGTCGGCTGCGTTCGAGACCCAGAACAGGAGTACGAGGAACAGCAGAAATTCGGCGGTCAGAAAGGTCCGGGAGCGGGGGATGCCGCGGCCGAGCAGGAACTGGTCCAGCTCGACCCGGTAGATGATCCCCAGGACCGTGGCTCCGAACACCAGCAGCATCAGGACCATGAAGACACCGCCCTTTCGGAGCTGGTCGTTATACAGCTGTCCGCCTCCCCAGTAGAACATCGAGAGGTTGTAGGCCTTGGCCGGGTCTTTCTGCTCGGCCGGGGCGGGTCTCGGACCGGAGGGGGCCTTTTTCTTCTGAAGATATGCTTCAGGGTCCTTTATCTCCCAGACCTTGTCCATTTGCTCTCCCGCCGGCATGGCAGCCGGACCCCGCTGCACGGAGCATCGCCGCATTGTCGTGATAATGATAGCAGAAATCCCGGCCGTTGTTTATTTCCATGATCGTGGCGTCGCGACGACCGGATATGAACATACTTTTCGTTTGATTTTCCGATGTTTCGATGTTATTATACGCTTCACCTTTTCGAGGAAAAGCGCCTATTATCTCAGGCGTTGCCCCCTCTTCTCAGGTCGCATCAGATCATTATCCGATAGAAAGCAGGAACAACGCATCGTATGAAACAGCGAATCATTGAACTCGTGCGCGCCTTCGGGACGTACTGTTGGGATCTTCTCAAAACGCTCTGGCAGGGCCGGGTGTTCCCGTGGCTCAAGGCGCTTACCTTCATGAAGGCGCTGAAGCTGATGGCCGCCTGTTTCATCGCGGGGGTCCTGTTCGTCGTGCTGCTCTTCATCATCCTGTCCTTCAACCTTCCCACGGTGGAGTCGCTCAAGGACTACAAACCGTCGCCGGGCACGACCATCTATGCCGAGGACGGCAGGGTGCTGGGTCAGGTCAGGATCGAGAAGGGGGTGTATGTCCCCCTCTCCAAGATCCCGAAGCACATGAAGAACGCGATCCTCGCCACCGAGGACCCGCGTTTTTACCAGCACGCGGGCATCGACTACCGCGGCATCCTGCGCGCTGCGCTCAAGAACATCATCCGGCTGCGGATCAGCCAGGGCGGCAGCACCATCACCCAGCAGCTTACCAAGGTGGTTTTCCTCACGCCCGAACGGAGCTTCGTCAGGAAGATCCGGGAGATCATCCTGGCCAGGCGGCTCGAAAAGGAGATCTCG
>CAKKRC010000084.1 GCA_919902495.1 Nitrospiria bacterium | reverse complement strand
GCACGTACGGTGGTGTGGGAGGACGGCGGGGGCGACCCCGCCTCCTACCCGATCCACAGATGTTCAAGGTATTTATTATTTGGGCAGCCCGGTGGCTCGCTGTGCTAAGCATGCAGGAAGAGATGTCACGTTCTCCTGTTCATTGTCCCTTGTCCGGCAGCGCTTCCCCTGCGGCCGCGCTGCTTTCGAGTCGGTGGTTGTTTCAAGGCCGATCACGGCATGCAAATCCAGGAGCGAGCGCATTCCCAGCGCTGTATGCTGGGATAGCGAGCGATTAGGATAAATATTCACTACCCTGAGGATCGAAGCTCCATTGCCTTTGCACTTGGGAGCTTAAACGCACAGTCTTCGCACCAGGCCACCCTGCGCTTGGGTACGTCAAAGACTTAAAGCTTTGCTCCTGACTCTGGCGACTCTGCAGTCCCGTGCGAAAATCCAGGCAGGCGACCGAGGACGAGGGTTAGACCTTCAGCGGGGCGAGCCCGGCTTCGCGGGGGCGCTCTTCGTCCGGAAGACCGCCATCTCGTTCTTCAGTATCTCGACCTCGTCCTTGAGCGCGCCGAACGACCGGGCCATCTCTTCGAGGTCCTTCATTGCGGCCAGTCCCGAGTGCTTGACCTGCTCCATCGCGCTGACGATCGCTTCGTTTGCCTTGAGCTGGTCCTGCGCCGCATGGTGGATCTGCGTCACCATGTCCCGGCTCTCTTCCAGGTTCCGGGAGATGACCTGCGTGCCGGCGGCGTGCTCGCCCGTGCCTTTCCTGACCAGTTCAGCCACCTCTTTCACCTCGCTGATGCTGTCGAGGATGCTGCCGGCGCTCTGACGCTCCGCCTCGGTGCTTTTCGCGACCTGCTCGAGCATGAGACGGGAGTTCTCCACGGCGATCCGTATTTGCTGCAGGCCCTCCGCCTGCTCCACCGTGGCCTTCTCGACCACGGCGGTCATCTGGGCCGTCTTCTGCGCGGCCTCGAGGGTCTCTCCCATCGCCTCGCCTGACTTGAAAATGAGGCCTTTCCCCTCTTCGACCTTCTTGACCCCGGCGTGGATCGCGTTCACGGCCTCCCGGATATGGGACCGGATGGTCCTTACGATCGCCGAAATGTCCCTGGCCGACGACTCGGTCCCCTCGGAGAGCGACCGGATCTCACCCGCGACGACTGCGAAGCCCAGCCCGTGCTCTCCGGCCCGCGCGGCAAGGATGGACGCGTTGAGGCCCAGGAGGTTCGTCCGGTCGGTCACCTCCCGGATCACCGACAGGACCTTCTCGATGTCCTTTGACTGCTCGTCCAGTCGCGTGACGATCTGCTCAAAGTGGTCGACCTCCTCGGCGATCTTCTCCATGGCTTCGATGGCATCTGCCACGGCCAGCGTGCCCCGGTCGGTCAGAAGCAGGCGCACGCGCGCGGAGAACTCCGATGAACGCCGGGCATTCTCCCGAACGGCGGCGAGGGACGCGCTGATCTCCTCGACCGACGCGGAGGTGGTTTCCATGGCGCGGAACACCTCTCCGCTGCTATCGGCGATGGTGGTGGTCATCTGCGACATCGCGGAGATCATCGTATGGGCGTCCGCCGCGGACCGGAACAGGCGCTCGGTGCTCTCGGCGATCTCGCTGGCCGCGGACCGCATCTCGAGCAGGGACGACACATTGTCGTAGGAGACGCGGGAAAGCCGGTCCGTGCCTTCCGTCGACGACCGCTGCTGCTCGTTCGCCTTCCTGATGACGGACATGACGCCGTCAATGGCGGCCGCCTGGCTGCGCGTGGAGTCGCGAACGCCCGTAAGGGCCGCGGTCAGCCCTTCCAGGGCCGCGGCGACATCGTTCGAAAGGGAATTGACCCGGTTGATGGTCGTGGAGAGCTTTTCGGCGAGGAACTTCGCGCCCGTGGCGATGCTGCCGATCTCGGCGCCGCCGACGTCCGGGACCTCGGCGACCAGGTCGCCTTCCGTGATCCTGCGGAGCGCCGCGTTGATGCTCGCCACAGGAGAAGAGACCTGCCTGCGGAAGAACCGGACGATGGCGTAGATCACCACCAGGAAGGTTATGATCTGCATCACCGGAGGGATGACCAGGAACCGGCCCATCACCTCGTTCACCGTCCGTCCGCTGTAGGCAACCTCGACGGCGCCCGCGCCGCCTGTCCGGAGCGGGACACGAACGGTGTTCACGTCGGGGATGGAGAACAGCCAGCGCGAGGGGGTCCCGACCGTCCCCGCGCTACGCGACTGCGCCGCAGGAGCGGTCCGGGAGGCGAGCGGCCTCCCGCTCCCGTCGACGACGCTGACCGAGAGAACGCTCCCGGTCCTGACGACCAGGTCCAGGAACCGGTCGAGGGACCGCTGATCGACGCCCGGCGTCAGGGCGGTATCGGCGATCTGCCGGGCGACCGTCTTCATCTCGCGGTGGAGGCTCTGCTCAAGATAGGCCTTCTGATAGAGCAGCAGCCAGGTGTAGAGGATGCCCTGTCCCACGACGAGGATCAACAGGATCATGACGGTGAACTGCGACACCAGGGTATTTCTGAGCTTGCCGGGCATCATCAGGGTTCCCTCAGGCCGTCAGCGGCATGGCACCGAAGCCGCTGACGCGGCTATTCTTTTCATCATCAGTCGGCATAGTCTATCAGTATGCGACGGAATGGTAAAGTGTTATTCTTCCCGGTGACAAGCGGTGCATTTCTACAACGCCCTTGCCATTCGTCATGATTTATAGTACCTTTTCTTTGTTGGGCGCACGCGCAGGGATCGATCTCAAATTCATTCCGGGAGGTTCATGTAGATGAAAACAATGATGCGTGTCCTGCTGATCGCGTTGTTCTGTCTGATGGTCCATGCCCCGGGAGCTTCGGCGCAGGAAAAGGGTTATGAACTGAGATCAGCGGCAGCAACGGTCAAGGACATCCTGTCGGAGAATATCGGCAAGCGGGTGATCGTGCGGATGGACACGGGCGACAACCTGGAAGGCACGGTGAGCAAGGTCGGGGACAGCCTCGTGCATATTGCGAAGCTCTCCGGAAGGGACTTCTATGATGCCACGGTCCGCATCGACAAGATCAGCGCCGTGATGTTCAAAGTGCGCGGCAACTGACGCAGCGTGTCCTGACCTTTTATCCTGTTCCGCCGTATCCCTCTCGTCGCGATCGGAGAAATACACCGCCATGCAGAATAAGGGCTGGACCGTGACGTTCGCGGGCATAGGCATCAACCTCGCGCTCGGCGTGCTCTACGCCTGGAGCGTCATCAAGAAGGCGATCCCCGTCGAGTGGGGATGGTCCGACTCGGACAAGGCGCTCCCGTACTCCATCGCGTGCATCGTCTTCGCGTTCGTGATGGTCCCCGCCGGCCGGCTTCAGGACAGGATCGGGCCGCGGTGGGTCGCCACCGCAGGAGGCATCCTCACCGGGATCGGCTGCATCATCGCGTCCTACGCCGTCACGGTGTCCGCGTTCGTCATCGGGTTCGGGATCTTCGCCGGCGCCGGCATCGGCCTGGGGTACGCTTCGGCAACGCCTCCGGCGGTGAAGTGGTTCTCCAGCCGGAAGACCGGCCTCATCGCGGGCCTTGTTGTCGCGGGTTTCGGCCTTGCCTCGGTGTACATCTCGCCGATCGCGAACCACCTCACCGGCTTCAGCCTCACCGGACAGCCGGTCCCCGCGGTGGTGGAGCTCGCCCGGGCAAAGGAGCTGGCCGACGCGGAGTTCGAGCAGGCCCGGCAGGTGCTCTCGACCACCCAGGCCGAGTTCGGCGGCGCCGACGTCACGCACGTCGCGGTGGACCTTGAAGCAAAGGACACGGCACGGAAGGACGCCGCAGCCCAGCTGCTCAGCCTCAAGGAACGCAACATCCACCGGACGCTGCTGTTCTTCGGGATCGGCTTCCTGGTCGTCGTCACGGCGCTCTCCCAGTTCCTGGTCGCCCCGCCCCCGGGGTACCTGCCGCCGGACGTTCATCCCGGCGGCAAGCGTGCGGCTGACGCGGCCGCGCTGAACCTGGGACCCGCGGAACTATTTCGATCACCGCTCTTCTATCTTCTGTGGGCCATGTATGCCTTCGCTGCCGGCGCGGGCCTCATGATCATCGGGAACATCACCACCATCGCGAAGCTCGGGAAGATCGAGGCGGGGTTCATCCTCGTCGCCCTGCTCGCTGTCGGGAACGCGGCCGGCCGCATCATCGCCGGGATGCTCTCCGACCGCATCGGGCGGCTCTGGACGATGTGCATCATCTTTCTGTTCCAGGCGGGCCTGATGATGGTGCTCCGGACGGGCCTCACCGACATGACCGCCTTCATCATCGTCTCGATGCTCCTGGGTTTCAATTACGGGGCCTGCCTCTCGGTGTTCCCCTCGGCCGTGAAGGACAACTTCGGCCTGAAGAACTTCGGCATCAACTATGGGCTGGTGTTCACCGCCTGGGGCGCCGGAGGCTTCGTCTTTCCGCTCTTCGCCGGGAAGCTGTTCGAGGCGGCAAAGCAGGCGACCGGGACGGGGAGCTACAACGACGCCTATCTCACGGCTACGTGCGTGCTCGTGCTCGCCGCCGGCCTCACCTTCGTAACGCGCACGGTCGAACTGCGGCATAAGGCGCGCTTCGCCGGTCAGGGTACGCAATGAGCCGCAACCGCCCGGGCCCGGAGGTGTCTCCCGGGAGACCAGCCCTCGAACCCATGACCTGCCCCTTGTGCGCGAACGATGACGCGCGCTGGTATTACCATGATGGACGGCGGGACTATCACCGCTGCGGCGCCTGCGGCCTGGTGTTCGTTCCTCCCCTGCAGTTCCTGTCGGCCGAAGAGGAAAAGAAGAGATATGACCTGCACCGGAACTCGCCCGATGATCCGGACTACCGCCGCTTCCTGAGCCGCCTGTTCATTCCGCTGCAGCAGCGGCTGGCGCGCGGAAGCAGCGGCCTCGATTTCGGCTCCGGCCCCGCCCCGACGCTCTCCCGGATGTTCGAAGAAGCGGGCCACACCATGACGATCTTCGACCATTTCTACGAACACGTTCCCGCGGCGCTTGAGCGGCGCTATGACTTCATAACGGCCACCGAGGTGGTGGAGCATCTCCATGGTCCGCGGAGGGAGCTGGAGCGGCTGTGGGCCTGTCTGAACGAGGGCGGCTGGCTGGGCGTCATGACGGCCCATGCCGTTCCGCGGGAGGCCTTTCCGGGGTGGCATTACAAGAACGATCCCACCCATGTCTGTTTTTTTTCTCCCCCGACCTTCAGCTGGCTGGCCCTCCAGTGGAACGCGGAGGTGACCTTCGCGGAAGGCGATGTCGTCCTCTTTCGCAAGCGATCGGGCCTGCAGGGACCGCGCGGTCGTGCCGTGCGCGGGGGCGCGCCATGAGATCGCTTCCCGTGCTGTATCAGGACGAACAGCTGGTGGCGGTCAACAAACCGTCGGGACTTCTGGTCCATCGGAGCGCCATCGACCGTTATGAGACCGAGATCGCCATGCAGATCGTGCGGGACCAGCTGGGGCGATGGGTCTATCCCCTGCACCGTCTGGACAAATCGACGTCAGGCGCCCTGGTGTTCGCCCTGGACCGGGAGACCGCCCGGGCCATGACACGCTCCTTTGCGGACGCAATGGTCTTCAAAAGGTATCTTGCCGTCGTGCGGGGATTCACGGGCGAGGGGGACCGCATCGATCATCCCTTGCAGGACCGCGGGAAGATGACCGGTCAGGAGAAGAGCGGGGATGCCCCCGGAAGACCTTCTGTCACCGAATATCGGCGGCTCGCGACCGTTGAACTGCGGGAGCCGGTGGGGCGGTATGCCACGGCACGGTATTCCCTCGTAGCAGCCGCTCCCCTGACGGGCCGCACGCACCAGATCAGGCGCCACATGAAGCACATCTTTCACCCCGTTGTCGGCGACACGACCTACGGCGACGGAAAGCAGAACGAGTTCTTCCGCAGGAAGTTCAATTGCCGCCGGCTGCTGCTGCACGCCTCCGCGATCGAGTTCATCCATCCCGGGACCGGCCGCCGCCTTTCGATCCACGCCCCCCTGGACCACACCTTCGACGCGTTGCTTCAGGCGCTGCAGTGGGACACGGTCGCACGGGCGTGGGCGGAGCAGGGGGGAACGCAGCTCAGGGGACCCTTGGGGCTCTGACCGGTGGTCCATACGGTCTGAAATGTGATATAATCCATGTCGCATGAACCTGCGTGTCGAGCCTGTCCGTGCACCATGCGACCCCGCACGGATCCCGGGCGAGGAGCCTTTATCGGATGAACAGTTTTGAGATCATCGCGTACCCGCTCCTGCCGATCGCCGCGATGGAGCTTCTTCTGGGATTCCTGCTGCTGGGCCAGAGCAGGCGAAGCAATCCCGTGCACCGCTCGGTCGCGGCCATCGCGTTCTTTTCCTCCGCCTACGCCCTGAATACCGCGGTCATGTATCTCTCGTCGTCACGCGGGTACGATTTTATCTTCTTCGCCCGGCTGAACTGGATCGGGTGGTTCGCCATTCCTGCGGGCCTGCAATTCCTCTATTATCTCCGGTCCGAAACGAGCCGGGCCGCCCGCAGGGTGGGTCATCTTCTGTATCCCTACTGGACGGCCATCCTGGCCCTCTGCCTGTTCACCGATCTGATCGTCACCCCCGGGTATTCGCTGATCCCCTACAGGAACCATCCCGGCCCCCTTGAGGTGCCCGCGCGCGTCATCGGCGCGCTCATGATCCTCTGGTTTGTCGTCGAGATCGTTCGCACCAGACGTCATTTGACCGGGATCAAGAAGTTCCAGCTCGATTATTTTTTATACGGCGCGTTGATCTTCGCGCTCGGCAGTGTGACGATCGCGGGCATCATGCCGGCGGTCTGGGGTTCAGGGGTGGAGCCGGGATTGGGGTCCTATTTCGGCCTGCCGTGGGTGGTCCTCACCTTTTACGCCATTGTCCGGCACAGTCTCTTCGAGATGCGCATCATCGTCTCGCGGACGCTCAGCATCCTCATTTTGATCGTTGTGTTCTCGGGGATCCAGGCGGCCCTGCTGACGGCGATCGATCCCGCTTTCGGAACAGGGATGTCAAGCTTCATTTCCCTCGCGGTCCTCGGTTTCTTTCTGTTCGGAACGCCGGTCACCGGGAAGGTGCAATCCCTCGTCAACAGCCTCATCATCGGCAACCGCTACAATTACGAGACGCTGACGCGCGAGGCGATCGTGGCCCTGAACGCGAAAAAGGAGGAGCACGAGCTGATCGCGTATCTGATCGAGACGACGTGCGCCGGGCCGGGCATCAGGGACGCGGGGGTCTTCCTCCATCACGTTGAGGACGGTTTCATCCTGCGGCAGGGGCGCGGTCTCTTCCTGGACATGCAGGGCCGGGGCTCCCTTGCCGACGCGGCGGTGAAGAAGCTGCTGGAGACGGACCGGTCGCTCGTCCTGGCGGTGATGCCCGGGTCGGAAGAGGACCCGGAGATCTTTCGCCTCAAGACCTATATGCGGGGGATCGGGGCCGAGGCGCTCGTGCCGCTCCTGTTCCAGGGAAGGCTCCAGGGGGCGCTGGTCCTCGGCGCCAAGGTGAGCGGCGAGGCGTTCGGCCAGAGCGACGTCGGGTTCCTCGAAACGCTGGCCGCGCACGCGGCAAGCGCGCTGGAAAATGCGAGGCTTGCCGATATCGCCCGCAAGATACGGTCCTCGCTGCAGGAGAGCGAAGAGCGCTTTATGACGCTGGCCCAGAAAATGCCTGCCGCGGTCTTTATCCATCGGGGAGAGTCGGTCGTCTACGCCAATACCGCGGCGGAGGATATGACGGGCTATTCGCGGGCGCAGCTGATGGCGATGCCGATACGCGAGATCATCCATCCCGATGACCAGGGCGCGGTTCAGCCCAACAGCCTCGCACACGTCAAGCCGCAGCCGGGCCATGCCCAGAAGGAAATGCGGGTGCTCCGGCGGAACGGACTGGACCGTCGGGCCGTCATGACGTCGTCGGTCATAGAGTTCGGCGAGCGGGCGGCAGCCATGTGGATCCTGTTCGACCTGACGGAGCACAAGCGGACCGAAGGCAAACTTCGCTATGAAAAGATACGGGACGCGGTCGGCAGGATGGCGGCCCATCTTTCCGGCGATCTCGAGGGGATGTTCAAGGACCTGCGCCTGGATACGAAGCTCCGGGAGCATGGCGAAGACGGCCAGCGTCACGCTGAACTGGCGCGGAAGGTCCAGTCCACGATGGAGCAGGCGGAGGTCCTTATCCGGACCCTGAAGGAGTTCGGCGCGAGCACGGAGACGAAGCGGGCCCTTCACGACGTGAACGATCTCGTCGAAAAAAGACAGCAGATACTGGCTTCGCTGCTGACCGGGAAGTATACGCTCGTGATGCGGTCCTCCTCCGGACCGCTGACGGTCATGGCCGATCCCGTCAAGATGGAGCGCGCGCTCATGAACCTCGCGGCCCACGCGCGTGACCGGATGCCGCGGGGAGGCGACGTCACCGTGTCCACAGCCCGGGCGGCGATCGACGCCGCCTTCATCCGGCGGACCGGGTATGGAAGGATCGGAGCATACGCCACGGTATCCGTGAGCGATGTCGGAGAGTGCATGGATGCGGCGGAGCAGGAGAGGATCTTCGAACCATTCTTCACGACGCGGGGGGACTGGAAGGGAAGCGGGATCGGCTTGTCCATGGTCTACGACATCGTCAAGGAACATGAGGGGTATATCACGGTAGCGAGCCGGCCAGGCCAGGGCAGCACCTTCACCGTATATCTGCCGCTCGTACCCTGACGTACCGGCCGGGACCGCGATTTCCGTGAAGTGCTCGGCGCTGGGTACGTCAAAAGCCAAGTCTTGAACGTGGCATGTTGGCATGTCCGAGCGTAACTGTTATCGGCGGGCAAAAAATACAATTTGAACTTGCTTGGAAGGGATTATTCATGAGTTCGAACCACCATCAACGAAAACCGCGGCCGGCCAGGCGAAAGGGAACGGTGTCGGTCGATCTTGCGTCGCTCCGTTCGGTCGAGCACCGGTGCAGAGGTTGCTCAGAGGACGAGCCCTGCTGCTGTTCGTCCTACGAGGTCTGTGTTACCAACGCGGAAATGAAGCGGATCATCCAGGTCCTGCCGGAGGCCGCCAGGCTCTGCCCGCATCTCAAGACGGATCGCGGTTACGACAACGTGTTCGAGTACGTGGAGCCCGGCCTGCACGCCCTTGATACGACCGAGGACGGACTCTGCCTGCTCGCCTACGTGGAGGGTCATACAATAAGGTGCTCCCTGCATACGGCCGGGATGAACCTCGGACTTCCCCTGGAGAAGGTCAAACCGAAAGCCTGCCTGCTCTGGCCGATGAGCCTGTCCGAAGGCGATGAGGTCCTGTCGCTTGCCGGCGACGCGCTGACCTATGGCTGCACTGCCCCCGCGCGGAAAGGATCGAACCATCTTTCCCCAGCCTTCGTGGAAGCGGTCGAGCTCGTCTTTGGTGAGGGAGCGGGGGCCCGGCTGGAGCAAGAGGCCCGCACGGGGGCACGGTGCATGACGCTGCCGCGGCGTAGCTGACGATCTTCTTGCCGTTCTTCCCGACAGAAAATCCGCGGAGCCTTGATAATTAATGCAACAATATGTTACAATATATACATGATATCCTTTGCTCCTCAGTTCGAGCCATATGTACACGAGCGTTATGAAGCACGATATCCTCATTATCGATGATGAACAGTCGGTTCTGTCCCTGTTCACAAAGTTCCTTACCGGGTTGAACTACGCGGTAACAACGGCCCCGTCGCTCGCAGCGGCGCGGGAGAGGCTTGCGCGCACGGATTTTCAAGCGGTCATCATCGACCAGTACCTTCCCGACGGCAAGGGCGTCGAGCTCATCAATGACGTGCGCTCCGCCAACCCTACGGCGGCCATCGTGATGATCACCGGCCAGGCGGACATCCCGCTCGCGGTTGAGGCAATGCAGAAGGGGGCCGATAACTTCCTGACCAAGCCGGTCCAGCTCAAGGAACTCGCCGTTTTCCTGGAGAAAAGCCTTGAAGTGGTCTCACTCCGCCGATTGGCACAGACCAGCGACCTGCTGAAGAAAAAGGGTCCGTTCTTCTTCGGCACGAGCGCGGCCATGGGCAAAGCGCTGGAGATAGCACAGGTCGCCGTCGAGAATGACGGGCCGGTGCTGATCACGGGAGAGACCGGCGTCGGAAAGGGCGTGTTGGCCCGATGGATCCACGAAAGCTCGAACCGGAGGAAAGGTGCGTTCGTGGAGGTGAGCTGCCCGAGCTTCCGCGGCGAGCTCCTGCGGAGCGAACTGTATGGCCACGCGAAAGGCTCTTTCACGTCGGCCGTGCAGGACCAGCCAGGACTCCTGGAGGCCGCCGACGGGGGTACATTGTTCCTCGACGAGATCGGCGACATGGACCTGTCCATACAGGCCCAGTTCCTGAAGGTGATCGAGGACAGGACCTACCGCAGGCTGGGCGATACGCGCGTGCGCAAGAGCGATTTCCGGCTGATCTGCGCCACTAACCGGGACCTGCAGGCCGAGGTCGAGGCGGGCCGATTCCGGAAGGACCTGCTCTTCCGGCTGCAGGTGCTGCCGATCCACATTCCTCCCCTCCGGGAGCGCCGGGACGACATACCACCGCTGGTCCATCATTTCCTTGCCGCATGCGATTACCAGTACCGCGACATAGCGCACGGGATCATGGAATTCCTCTCGTCCTACTCCTGGCCCGGCAATATCCGGGAGCTCAGATATCTGATCGAGCGGGCGGTGCTCTTGGCGCGCGGCAAAGAGCTGACGGCGCAGCATTTCACCGGACTCTGGGACACGGCGCAAGCGGATCAGGCGGCAAGTCAGGGCACCATTGACGTCATGGAGAGCGATGCCATACAGAACGCATTGAAGCAGTGCGGCGGCAACGTTGTCAAGGCGGCAAAGCTCCTCGGCATGTCCCAGGCAACGCTCTACCGCCGGCTCAAGAGCATGGGGTCTGCAGACGTATAGGAACATCAACCTTTCGCTGTTTTATCTCCCCCTCCTATCTCAATTTGATAATTCCTTATCACCCTTCTTGATAATTATCAGAGTCCATTCAGGTGAGGCGCGCATTTATTTAGCAATTACAAGCAAATGCGTTTCGGCATGGATGATGCAACAGGCAGTACTGGCCATATAACCAAGGGCTTCGTACAGTTTATTGCCCATACCTGAACTTGCACGTAATTGATATCTTGCGGGCTTTTAAAAGCTGTTTATCGGGCTTCAAATTCGAGGTCATTCAAAAGGAGGCTGTTATGCTGAACAAGATCTGGTTGGCAGTGGTGATTTTCATGGTGACGCTGGCGGGCGCGTCATTCGCGACTGATGAACTTTCCTACAGCGGTTCATCGACGATTGGCATGTCGGTCCTGGACGCGGGCGCGGTAAAGGCCTTTGAACAGAAGACGGGGATCAAGTTCAAATCCGTCGAACAGCCGGGATCAGGCAAGGGCATTCAGGCATTGCTCGATGGGAAAGTAACTCTCGCGGGCGCGTCTCGCACGCTGAAGTCGGAGGAAAAAGCGAAGAAATTGCTGGGGACGGCCATTGGCTATGATGCCATCGCGGTATTCGTTCACAAGAACAATCCTGTCAACAATCTCACGAAAGAACAGATCAAGGGTATATTCACCGGGAAGATCAAGAATTGGAAGGAAGTTGGCGGCAAGGACGCACCGATACAGCCGAACACCGAGATCGCGGGTGAGAAGCGGGCGACGATGATGGCATTCCAGGAAATGGCCATGGATAACGCTTCCTACGGCTCGGGTTTCAAGGAAAT
Organism: Nitrospiria bacterium; assembly: GCA_919902495.1. GTDB lineage: Bacteria > Nitrospirota > UBA9217 > UBA9217 > UBA9217 > JAAXXJ01. Next base: position 22,506 of record CAKKRC010000084.1, on the reverse strand, counting down.
AGACTTTCCCCGCGATCAGATCGTTGATGTCGCCAAAAACGAGAACTCGATCTGCAGCGTGAGCTTCGGGCTGCTGGCCGCGGTGAGCGGCGATCTGCGCGGGAATGTCAAGACGGTAACCGTGAACGGTATCGCACCATCGGCCGCCAACATCCAGTCCGGGGCCTATTTGATCTCACGGCCGCTGTTGCTCGTGACGCTGGGTCTGCCAAAAGGTGATGTGAAGAGCTTTATCGATTTCATGCTGTCGCCGGAAGGACAGAAGATCGTGGGCATTAATTTTGTTCCTGTAAAAAAATAGCAACAGAAAGGAAAGCTCCGCCCCCGGTAACCCTGGGGCGGATACAGGGAGGGCCGATCATGAAACTTTCCTCAGTCATAACCAGCATAGTGCAGGCCGTCACGGCCCCACTCAAGAATATCAAGCTGCGGAACAAACTCTGGCTGTTGAGCTTGATCGTGCTGGCCGGGCTGGCGGCATCGACCTTTTCCGGTGTCTTCCTGCTTTCCAAGGTTAGGATCGGGAGCGACCTGTACCAGAAGATCAAGGTGAACAAGGACATTCTTGAGAACATCGCCAAGCTGGGCTCGAAACTGAACCACTATCGAGCCCAGCTGTCCATTATTATCGATGAGTCCGAAAAGGACAAGGCCGCCCAGGTCCGGGCCAGCATGACCGACCTGAAAGGTGACATCGAGTCCGGTTTTGCAGGGCTGTTGTCGGCTATGCAGAACGAGGAAAAGAAGGTGACGGTGCTGGACACCAAGACGACCTGGTCTGCATTCATTGAGACAACCGAGAACGAACTATTTCCCGCTGTAGCGGCAGGTAACCGGGCAGCCGCGCGGAACCTGGCCACGGGCATCCAGGAGCAGCGTTACGGGAGATTCATCGAACAGATAGACAGTCTCGTCATGATGACTGGCCTGGAGAACGATGAACTGGAGGCGAATGCGCAGTCTCTCGCCGGGAAAATGCTGGCGCTGCTGCTCGCCGTCAATGGCGCGGTCTTCATCATTGTCGTGGGGGTGGTGCTGTTAATCGGGAAATCGATAATAACACCCGTTAGCCGGCTTGCCGATATGAACAAGCGGATATCGGAGGGCGACCTGCGGGTGGTGGTCCTCACGGACCGAAGTATGCAGTCCCGGGATGAGATCGGTGGTCTTGCCCAGGCGGCGGCGAAAATGGTTTCTGATCTTCGAGGCCTCATATCCCAGATCCGCATGAGCGCGCAGAAGACCTCACAGAACGCGCGGATGATCGCTGAGGGAACCGAACAGCTCTCCCAGGGGAGCGCCGAGCAAGCGGCGTCTACGGAAGAAGCATCGTCGTCGATCGAGGAAATGAATGCCACGATCCGCCAGAATGCCGACAATGCCATGCAGACCGAAAAGATCGCTCTCAAGTCCGCGAGCGATGCGCAGGAGAGCGGCAAGGCGGTCTCGCTCACGGTGTCGGCCATGAAGGAGATCGCGGGAAAGATATCCGTCATCGAAGAGATTTCGCGCCAGACGAATTTGCTGGCGTTGAACGCGGCCATCGAGGCCGCGCGCGCCGGAGACCATGGGAGAGGTTTCGCGGTCGTGGCGGCTGAAGTGCGAAAGTTGGCGGAACGGAGCCAGACGTCGGCCGCGGAGATCAGCGGATTATCAAGGTCGAGCGTCGAGATTGCGGAGCAGGCGGGCGTACTGCTTTCGAAGCTGGTGCCGGACATTCGGAAAACGGCGGAGCTGGTGCAGGAGATCAGCGCATCAAGCAAAGAGCAAGCGGGCGGCGCGGACCAGATCAATAATGCTTTGCAGCAACTGAACAAGGTGGTGCAGCAGAACGCGGGCGCTGCCGAGGAGATGGCGTCCACGGCCGTGGAACTTGCTGGCCAGGCGGAGAACCTTGAAGATATGGTTTCCTTCTTCAAGGTGGAGTCTGCGGAGCACGAGGCTTTGCCTGAAAAATCAGACAAGGCTCCATGGCTTGCGCAGCATGCCCGGCCCGCCCTGGTCCCTCATCGAAATAAAAAAACGACGTTACAAGGTGTGCATCTCGACCTTGGCGGGAAAGGCCACGGGAAAGGCGACAGAATGGATGAGGAGTTCGTGAAATTCTAACGAATAGCAGGGCCAGGAATCAGGGTACTGGGTTCAATGAGGACGGGAAATAGTTTGTTTACCGGGACCCGATACCCTCCACCCTGAACCCTGCATGTTCAGGAGGTAACCATGGCTTCCATGAGCGTAGCAGAGATGACCCAGACGACCCAGTACCTAACCTTCAAGCTTGGCGACGAGGTGTTCGCGCTCGACATCACCAAAGTGCGGGAGGTCCTTGATTTCACCACCGTGACCAAGGTGCCTCGGACGCCGGAGTTCATGCGGGGCGTGATCAACCTGCGGGGAAGCGTGGTGCCGGTGGTGGACCTGCGCCTCAAGTTCGGGATGTCGAAGACCGAGAACGGCGTGAACACCTGCATCATTATCACCGAGGTGACCGTGGACAACGACACGACAATCCTGGGGGCCTTGTCCGATTCGGTGCAGGAAGTTCTGGACCTGGAGCCCGGGAATATCGCTCCGGCGCCCAAGATCGGGACCAAGCTCAAGACGGAGTTCATCAAAGGCATGGGCAAACGGGACGACCGCTTCATCATCATCCTGGACATCGACAAGGTGTTCTCCACCGATGAATTGGCGACCCTCCAGGCGGATCAGCCAACCGTCGGCGCGTAACGATACCGGTGTAAGGACGATTATCAGGCATGTGAGCGTTTGCCTCGACCAGGGGAAAGCTTCATGTCATTGAAAAGACCTGAAGCCGAAGAGAAAATTCTACGAGGGGCGCGCGAAGCCGCAGCAGCGATGCGACAGGAAGCCCGCTTGCATCAGAAATCCTATGTTAATACCTGAACAGTATGCCATGATACTGTCCCACAATGTAGAGAAGGCCGATGATCTTGCCCTGTGCATCGAGCGCCTGTCAAAAGAGATAATTATACTGCGCGAATCAGGACCGCTGAGCTTCCAGGATGTGCAGCAGGCGGCGAACTCACTGACGCGGGCGCAGCTTGTTCTGAACGAACTAGAACGCGTCGAACTGAGAGAACACGGTGTCAACAGCAACATGGCTGAACGGTTTTTCGCCCTGGAGAGCAGCATCAGGGCGATCCGGGATGGGCTCTACCAGGAACTGCGGTGCCGCAGATAACCGGCTTTCGAACGATCACACGCCAAAGGCCGGAATGAGGGGTATGAATGGACACGATCCTTGTGGTGGATGATGATCCTGCGGTCCGCGGGACCGTAGGGGACATGCTGTCGCGCTCGGACTACGGTGTGATCATGGCAGAAGACGGCCAGTCGGCGCTGATGGTACTGCAGGAGCGCGCAGACATCGATCTCGTGATCGTCGACTACCGGATGCCAGGCATGGACGGGCTCACGCTGGTCCGGCGGATCAAGGAGATGCGGCTGGCTGTGCCGGTCATGATCATGACCGGTCACGGAGACCTGGAAAGCTACCTCTGCGCGACGGACCTCGGTGTCGTCCGGTATATAGGCAAGCCGGTGGGCCTTCGCGCGCTGCTGAGGACCGTTCGCGAAGCGGTCGCAGAAGGACTGAGCACAAGGATGCTCGAACAGGTCCAGACCGGACGGCTGTAGACTGCGGACCTGAGTTCGCGAGGCGGTACAAGCCAGGCGCTTCGAGGCGCCGGGAAAAAGGGGACCGGCTGCCTGCAACCAGGTGCCGTCATGAACGTAACCGAATGGTCGGAATGCTCACTACCGACATCGATCTCGCTTATCAACGTCATTGCTCTGCCGCGAAGAGCGACACGGTTGATCGCACGCCGCAATTCCCGGTCATACCGTTCCCTCCTGTTAAGCCCCCGTGCGCATTTTCTCAGACCAGATTTTGACAAAGCAAGTGTGATATAATGCAACTCTGTAGAGATTATCTTGCGGCGAGAGAGAAGCCGTAACACGTGGGTGAGGGGATGGAAATGGATACCCGGAAAAAAGATCCCGGCAACATGCGCCGTACGTTCAACCGGATCCTGGCGCTTGCGGCAGTCCTGTGGACAGGAATCTGTGTGGCATCGATGGCCAATTACGCCTACGACACGAAACAGCACATCCAATATCTTGCCCACGAGACCGCTGTGCAGAGCATCGAGAAGGATATGCTCTACCGGTACTGGGCTGCCGAACGCGGCGGTGTCTACGTCCCGGTCACGGACCGAACTCAGGCGAATCCGCGTCTCTCTTCGCTGAAAGAACGCGATGTCCTCACCCCCTCCGGCCGGCGGCTGACGCTGGTCCATCCCGCAACGATGATGCGCGAAGTCCATGCCCTTGGAAGGGACTTCACGAAGATCCAGGGGCACTACACCAGCCTTCGGCCGATCCGGTCGGAGAACGTCCCGGATGCCTGGGAAGAGAAAGCGCTCCATAACCTGGAGGGCGGCGCCAAGGAGTTCGGCGAGGTCGTCGATTACCAGGGGGCCGCGCATTACCGCCTGATGTACCCGCTGATCATCGTGAAGCCCTGCCTGGCGTGCCATGCCGCGCAGGGATACAAGCTGGGTGACCTGCGCGGCGGCATCGGCGCCTCCGTTCCTATGAATATCTTCGCCCCGGTCCTGCAGGAGCGCCTCGTTTCCGAGGAAATGCTCTTCGGCGGCATATGGGTGTTCGGGCTCGTCGGTATTTCTCTGGTTTCCCCGTTCATCCGGCGGCGCATCGAGGAGCGGGAGAAGGCGGAAGAAGCATTGCAGCGTAATCTGGCGTTCACGCAATCGATCATCGACAACGAGCCGGAGTGCGTGAAGATCCTGGGGCCCGGGGGCATCGTGAAATTCATGAACCCCGCCGGCCTTGCCATGATCGACGCCGACAGCATCGATGTGGTGCTCGGCCAGCCGGTCCACCAACTCGTGGTCCCGGAGCACCGGGAGGCCTTCATCCGCCTGAACGAGCAGGTGTTCGCGGGCGAAAGCGGCTCGCTCGAGTTCGAGATGGTCGGTTTCAAGGGGTCCCGTTTATGGCTCGAGACGCACGCGGTCCCGCTCCGGAGCGAGGAGGGAAGGGTGGAGTCGCTGCTCGGCATCACCCGGGACGTGACCGAGCGCAAGCGGGTGGAACAGGCGCTGCGGGAATCGGAAAGTAAGTTCGTCTCGACATTTCGAAGCAGTCCCAATGCAATGGTTATAACATCCGCTGTCGATGGGAAGTATGTCGAGGTGAACGATATCTTCATCAAGGAAAGTGGTTACACACGCGATGAAGTGATTGGTCAGACGTCAGAAGAGCTGCGGATCTTTTTTGATCACGTGGACCGCGAACAAGTGATGGCGCAGGTGTACGAGCATGGTTCAGCCTATGGCATGGAGGTACGGTTCCGCATGAAATCCGGAGAGATCCGGACCGGACTGATCTCCACGACCATGATTGCCATAGGAGGGCAGTCCCATCTTCTCTCGACTATCGTGGACATAACCGAGCGGCAGCGTGGCGAGGAGGAACGCACGCGGCTCGAACAGCAGCTCCTGCAGGCCCAGAGGATCGAGTCGGTCGGCAGGCTGGCAGGGGGCATTGCGCATGACATCAACAACATGCTCACGCCCATCCTCGGGTACGCGGAAATGCTGGAGCATAAGCTCCCGTCCGGCGACGACCGCAGAGAGGACCTGGCCGAGATCACGAACGCGGCAAAACGGGTCCGGGACATGACGCGGCAACTGCTCGCCTTTGCGCGCAAGCAGACGCTGGAGATGGTCCGTCTGGACATGAACGAGGTGGTGTCGGGCTTCACCCGGATGCTGCGGATGACGCTCCGGGAGAACATCGCCATCACCATGCGCCTTGCGCCGTCGGTCCGGTCCGTCCTGGCAGACAAGAGCCAGATGGAGCAGGTGATCATGAATCTCGCCGTGAACGCCCTGGACGCGATGCCGTCGGGGGGCACGTTCACGATTGCCACGCAGGACATCACCGTCGGCGTGGCCTATGCGGCGAGTCGGCCCGGCATGGTGCCGGGGACCTACGTGCAGCTCCTATCGAAGGATACGGGCATCGGCATGGATGCGGAGACCAAGTCGAAGATATTCGAGCCCTTCTTCACGACCAAGGAGACGGGGCGGGGGACCGGTCTCGGCCTGGCCACGGTCTACGGCATCGTCAAGCAGCATGGAGGATACATCGAGGTCAGGAGCGAACCGGGCGCTGGGACCGAGATCATCATCTTCCTCCCCGTGAACGAAGTGTCTGTTGGAGCGGCTGCGGCTGCGGCGAAAGAGCAGCAATTACAAAGGGGAACCGAAACTGTCCTGATCGTGGAGGACCAGGAGCAGGTCCTGCGGTTTGTGTCCCTGATGCTGAGCGGCAGGGGGTACCGCGTCCTGTCCGCGCTGTCGGGCCGGGATGCTTTGCAGAAGGCAGGCTCCTTCGAGGGAGAGATCCACCTGGTGATATCCGATGTCATCATGCCTGATATGAACGGAAAAGAACTGTTCGAGCGGCTCCAAGAGGTCCTGAAAGACATCAAGATCCTGTACATGTCGGGATATCCGGCAGATGTGATCAGTTCGCAGGGCGTGCTGGACAGCGGGACCAACTTCATCCGGAAACCGTTCGGCATCCATGAGTTCGCCGCGAAGGTCCGCCAGGTGCTCGATAGCCCCGGCCGGTGAGCAGGGGCCTTTTATCCGGTTCTTTTCTTCCGGTGATTCTGTTACAATGGAATATTCACGCAACCGGAGGTCTTATATATATATGGAAGGAAAACGGGTACAGGACAGCAGCGTCATCACCGCCCAGATGATGATCCCCCAGGATGCCAATCCCGCCGGCAACGTGCACGGCGGCGTGGTGGTGAAGATCATTGACGAGTCCGCGGGCGTGGTTGCGACACGCCATGCCCGGTCGAACGTGGTCACGGCCTCCATTGACCGGATGGACTTCCTGAACCCCATCTTCGTGGGCGACCTGCTCTTTTTCAAGGCCAGCCTGAACCTCGTCGGCAGGACCTCCATGGAGATCGGCGTCCGCGTGGAAGCCGAAGACCTCATGTCCGGCGAGGTACGCCATGTGGCGTCGGCCTATCTCACCTATGTCGCACTGGATGAGCAGGGAAAGCCCAGGGGGGTCGCGCCGCTCATCCTCCTCACCGATGAGGACCGCCGCCGGAACAATGAAGCAAAGGCGCGGAGGGAAATGCGTCTTGCCGAGAAGAGGAGCGAAGCCCGTTGTCAGAAGGAACCGGGCTCCTGCAAATGAACACGATGCATGAAAAGAACCGGGAGAACCGGGACACCAGCGAGTGGGTAAAGTACTACCGCCCGCAAGCCTTAACCGCTGCCAGCCAGCTCAAGACCCTTCTCTATCGATGATCTCGTAAAAAGTCCCCTCTGCTGTCATTGCGAGGAGCGGAGCGACGCGGCAATCTTGACTTTTCAGGCAAATACGAACCACGAGATTGCTTCGCTACGCTCGCAAAAACGGAATTCTCGACTTTTTACGAAACTATCAAGCTTGAAAAGTCATATCTCTTGATGATCCGTATCATACCTCTCTGACCGCCTCACCTGTACAATTTCCCTAAGCTTCTGCGAGACCGCACGGGTCGGAAAACTGTGCTACCATTTCTATAGTATCAGTATCCGAGGAGGGACCATGGACCTGAACGCGAACACCAAGATCGACGATCTCTTGCAAGAATATCCCTTCCTGATGGAGTATCTCGTTGAGCGGTCTCCCAAGTTCAAGTTGCTGGAGAGCGCGGTCATGCGGAAGACCGTGGGCAAGGTCGCGACCGTGGCGCAGGCCGCGGCAATCGGCGGCATCGACCCGGGCCGGCTGCTCAACGACATCGCGGAGGAGATCAGGAAGAGGATCGGCACGGATGCAGCCGTGGGCGCGGCGAAGGAGGGGGGCTCTCCGATCATGGACGCCGACGCCCGCCAGGAGGTCCTGAAGGACATCATGCGGGACCTCCATGGGGGTGTGGAAATGAACATCCTCAAGCGGAAGTTCCATGAGCTGATCAAGGACATCGATCCGTCGGAGATCGCGAAGATGGAGCAGCGGCTGATGGACGAGGGCATGCCCGAGAGCGAGGTGAAGCGGCTGTGCGATGTGCACGTAGAGGTCTTCAAGGAATCGCTCTCGGCGCAGGACGCGCCGGTCGTACCACGCGGCCATCCGGTCCACACGTACATGATCGAGAACCGGGCGGCCGAGGGGATCCTGCACGAGCTCGACCATGTTCTTGCGAAGATCGGCGATTCGCCGGATAAGGCCCGCTTCGCGAAGGATCAGCCGGCCCTGACGACGATCGTCGGGCGCCTGTCGGGCATCGACCTCCATTATCTCCGGAAGGAGAACCAGCTGTTCCCGGTGCTCGAGGTCCACGGCATCACCGGTCCGTCGCAGGTCATGTGGGCGCTCCATGACGACATCCGCGTCGCGCTCAAGAGCGCCACGGCCGGCGTCAGCAAGGCGCTTGCTCCGGACGTGGTGAACACGCTCCGCTATCTTTCCAAGAGCATCCGCGACATGATCTATAAGGAAGAACATATCCTGTTCCCCATGGCCATCGGCCTCCTGACCGACGCGGAATGGCAGAAGGTGCGGCAGGGCGAGGAAGAGATCGGCTATGCCTGGATCACGCCGGAAGCGGGCTGGACCGGCGGGGCCGGCGCCGCACCCGAACCGGTCAGCGCCGGGCCAGGGATGGTAAGGCTCGATACAGGCCAGATGACGATGGAGCAGGTCAATATGATGCTGAAGCACATGCCCGTGGATATCTCCTTTGTCGATGAGAACGATGAGGTGCGCTATTACTCGGCCACGAAGGACCGCATCTTTCCCCGCAGCCCCGGCGTCATCGGCAGGAAGGTCCAGAACTGCCATCCGCCCAAGAGCTTCGCCATGGTCCAGAGGATCCTGGACGAGTTCCGCGCGGGCAGTCGCCATAAGGCGGACTTCTGGATCCAGATGAAGGGCAGGTTCCTGCTGATACAGTATTTTGCCGTGCGTGACGAGAAGGGAACGTACAAGGGCACGCTCGAGGTGAGCCAGGACGTGACGGACATCAGGAAGCTGGAAGGCCAGAAGCGGCTGCTCGATTGGGAGTAAGGGGCAGGAGACAGGGGACAGGGGACAGGGGACAGGAACAATCCCTGTCAAGCATCCAGAATTATGCCATGGCAATGCTCGATGACCATGATGCGGAAGAACTGACGTTCCTCCGCGACGAGGTGAAGCGGCTGCGCAGGACGCTGAACGAGCTTGCGCCCCCGCTCGACATGCTGCTCAAACGCCGGGGCTTCCGGGTTTACAAGAAGGAGCCTCCCGACGACCTGCTGGTCCCCGACGAGCCCTTCCGCGACGGCTTCTACACCGGCCTGCATAAGTATTCCTTCCGGCTGTTTCTCCGCGACGTGATCAAGCACCAGGACCGGTTCACCCTCGAAGAGGTGACGCGCTATTCCACAGCCCGGGTCATCAGGACCTATATCAACTATCTTCGCGATATCAGGATGATCAAAGAAGGGGCCGCCGGCTATACACTGTCGCACAGGCCGATCACCAGCTTCGGGCCGACTCTGGAATGGTACGTTGCGGAGCTGCTCAGGCGGGAGTTCGGCGCCGAGGCGCTCTGGGGCGTGAAGTTCAGACGGCCGAATGTGGGCGGGGACTACGACGTGCTGGCGAAGCTGGACGGCTCGCTTCTCTATGTGGAGGTGAAATCCTCGCCTCCCAAGCAGGTCACGGACAGTGAAGTGACGGCGTTCCTCGATCGCGTCCAGGACCTTTCCCCGGAGCTCTCCGTCTTTCTGATGGACACGGAGCTACGGATGAAGGACAAGCTGGTGCCGATGTTCGAGCAGGCGCTGGCGAAGCGAAGCAGCGATCCGCCCGCGGTCGTACGGATCGAGCGGGAGCTCTTTCACATACAAGACCGCATCTTCATTGTGAACGCCAAGGAGAGCATCAGCCGGAACCTGGAAAGGGCGATCAGCCGGGCACGTGTAGCCCGGTGATCAGGGGGGATCGTCAGTATCACGCCGTACGAACCAGTGGCTGATGCAGGCTGCTACATCGCGCCGCCGCCGCGGTTCATGGGTCGTCCGTCGCCCTTGAAGGTGCTCGGCGGTTCGGGGTCCTTCTTTTCCTGATGTAATTCCTGCTGCGCTTTCTTATCGGTCTTATCGGCCTTGCCGGCCCGGGCGTGGTCCTTCTTGATCTCGCGGTTGGCGTCGTTGTTCATTTTCTTGACCTGGCTCACGGTCGCCCCGAGCTTGGCTCCCAGCTGGCGGGCGACCTGGCCCCAGCCCGCCACGGGCGGCCCCTGGCGCATGGACAGGACCTTCTGGATAGTATCCTCGGTAACGCCTTCGGGCATCCTTTTCGCCAATGAGAGAACGATGGCTATCTCGCCGTAACCGAGCTTCCGGTCCCGGAGCGCCTGGACCTGCGCGTCGCTGACCAGGAACTCCGCTTCGATCTGTTTGAGCACCGCTTTTTCACCATCAGGTTTCGCCGCGGTAGCATCCAGCCGCTTCGATTCCCGATCGAGGTTCTTTTCCGCCTTGGAGAGATCGGCCCATGCTGTCCCGGTGACGGCCAGAGCGGCGATGACGCCGACGATGAGAATGAGAAGAGATCGATTCATGCAACACCCTCCCTGTAATTAAGTAGATCGGCAACTCTGCGGCGCGGTCGCCGCATGAACGCGTCATTATACCACGGAGTTTTTCAATGGGAACAGGAATATCGCGGTCGGGTCCGCTGTAAAACCGGGTCTTTACAAGTTAGAAAAAAAATGGTATTTTCAACTTCGCTTTTCTCACGAAGGGAAGACCGCTCCGGCACCACGGGCGGCGTCAACCAGTCCGGGAAAAGGTCAACCGAATCTCACCGAGCTCAATTGACTGGTCCCTGGGGACCTGGGAGAAATGATCATGGAACGAACAATAACCAAGGTCCTGGTCGCGAACCGGGGTGTTCCCGCGGTCCGGGTCATGCACACCTGCCGCGACCGGAACATTCCCACCACCGCCGTGTACAGCTCCCCGGACCGGCTCGCCCATCACGTGTTCATGGCGGATTCCGCCGTGCACATCGGCGAGGCCCCGCCCGTCGAGTCCTACCTCAACATGGACCGCATGATCGACGCGGCGCTCCGGAGCGGGTCGGACGCGATCCATCCCGGCTGGGGATTTCTGGCGGAGAACGAGTCCTTTGCCCAGAAGGTGATCGACGCGGGCCTGATCTGGATCGGTCCGCCGCCGAAGGTCATCCACCTGATGGGGGACAAGATCCAGGCGAAGAAGCTGGCGCGCAAGGCCGGCGTGCCCATCATCCCCGGTGTCAGCAACGTCACCGACGTGGAGCAGATCAAGAAGTGGATGACGGAAGAGCATGTCGCGTTCCCGATCATCATCAAGGCTTCCGCCGGCGGCGGCGGCAAGGGCATGGTCAAGGTCGAGAACAACGAAGGACTGGTTCAGGGCCTGGCCCAGGCCCGGTCCGAGGCGAAGAAGTCCTTTGGCGACGATACCATCCTGGTCGAGAAGTACATTGAGCGCGGCAGGCACATCGAGGTGCAGATCGTGGCGGATGCCCACGGGAACGTCGTGCATCTCTACGAGCGCGAGTGCACCCTGCAGCGCAGGAACCAGAAGATCATCGAGGAGGCCCCGTCGCCCAGCCTCGATGAGAATCTGCGGAACGAGATCTGCTTTACCGCCACCCGGCTCATGCGCGAGATCGGTTATGTCACCGCGGGGACGGTGGAATACATCTTCGACTCGGCCACGAAGAAGTTCTACTTCCTCGAGGTCAACACCCGCCTGCAGGTGGAGCACGGCATCACCGAGCTGATCACCGGCCTCGACATCGTCGGCATCATGCTGGACACGGCCGTGGGCAGGAAGCTGCCGTTCAAGCAGGCCGACATCCGGCCGAACCGGTGGGCCCTCGAGGTCCGGCTGAACGCCGAGGACCCGAAGACCTTCAGCCCTTCCTTCGGGAAGATCACCCGGCTCCAGACCCCCATGGGCCCCAACGTGCGGGTGGCCTCGGGCGTCTACGAGGGCGGCGACATCCCCCCCTACTACGACTCGCTGTTCATGCTGCTCATGACGGCCGGCGCGGACAGGAAGGGCGCGATCCGCGTCATGGACCGCTGCCTGGGAAGGAACCTCCGGGTGGAGGGCGTCAAGACGCTGCAGCCGCTGCTGCTCAGCATCATCCGCCACCCGTCGTTCATTGCGGGTGAGTTCTCCACGCGGTTCATCGAGGAGCATCTGGACGAGCTCATCTCCATGTTCAGCGACGACAACAGCGAGGACGACGTGCTCAAGATCGCGCGCTATGTCGCCGAGATCTCGGCCCTGGGGCCGCAGAAGTGGATGTAGAGAAGATAACACAAGAAAAGATTGTTTTCTCGCAAAGACGCAAAGACGCAAAGGGATAAGCCTCACAGAAATAAGCTATTAATTAGAATGAAGAACAGGATATTGATTCAGGTCTTAGCAATTTCAGGGGCCTTTCTCAAAATTATGTCGTTGCCGTTCTTTGCGTCTTTGCGGCTTTGCGAGAGATAGACGTTTCCGTTGCGGTAATGATATTTTGACGTCAGTGGTTGCCGGGAGAACATGAAAGACATCCTCAGGCTGCTGGAGAACAATAGGGAGTGGGCCCGGCGGGTCGAGATCGAGAACCCCGGGTTCTTCACCAAGCTGAAGAAGCAGCAGCGGCCCAGGTACCTGTGGATCGGCTGTTCCGACAGCCGCGTGCCGGCGAACCAGATCACGGGACTTTTGCCGGGCGATGTTTTCGTCCACCGGAACATCTCCAATCAGGTCATCAATACCGACATGAACCTGATGTGCGTGCTGCAGTACGCCGTCGAGGTCCTGAAGGTCAGGCACATCATCGTGTGCGGTCATTACGGATGCGGCGGCATCGCGGCCGTCAAGAAGAACGCCACGTACGGGATGCTGGAACACTGGCTCGAGAACGTGCGGGTGTCCGTCAGGAAGCACAAACGGATCACGCTCAATGAAATGTGCGAGCTGAACGTGAAGCGGCAGGTGGAGAACCTGACGCACAATACGATCGTCCAGAAGGCGTGGGACCGGGGCCGCAAGCTCTACATCCACGGATGGATATACTCGATCTCGGACGGGCTCATCAAGGACCTGAAGGTCACTCAGATGGGGGTTTCCGCTCGCGAGCATCGTACAACCAAAGGGTAGAGGATAGGACAAGCATGAACGACCCTGTATTCGTCAAGCCGGGCATGTCGCCCAAAGAGATCATCAAGGCCCTCCGCGCCCTCAAGGGGGCCTGCTTCACTTCCGTCGGAATGCGCGACGCCGGGCAGTCGGACTTCAAAAACCGCCACCGCATCCACGATCTCAAGACCCTGGCGCCGCACTACGACCGCATGGGACTGTTCAGCGCCGAGTGCCACGGCGGCGCCCGTTGGCATGTGGGCATCATGAACCGTCGGGAAAGCCCCTTCGAGGAGACCGCGCTGCTCCGGAAGCTCATGCCGAACGTGCTGCTCCAGACCCTCATCCGCGAGACCAACCTCTGGGGCTACCGGCCCTATCCGAAGAACGTGATCGAGGAGGCCGTCGGCGCCGTGGACATCGACGTGTGGCGTTGCTTCTCCTTCCTGAACGACGTGCGGAACATGCGCGCGGTCGCCGAGGTGGTGATGAAGCGGGGGAGGCTCTTCGAGCCCACCATATCTTTCACCGTTGCCGACTGGGCAACGAACGAGTACTATCTCAAAACGGTCCGGGACATCGTGGACCTCTGCGGCGGCACGGACGAGATCGTGCTGTGCGTGAAGGACATGGCCGGCGTGGGCGATGTGACCCGCATCGGCAACCTGATCAGCGCGATCAAGCAGGCGTACCCGGGCCTGGTGATCAACTACCACCGCCACATCACCGACGGGTTGGCGATCCCGGCCCTGCTGTCCGCCGCGAAGGCCGGCGCGACCATCTTCGACGTGGAAGAGGACTCGCTGGTCCGGTTCTACGGTCATTCGCCCATCCTCGCCGTGCAGGCGATCTTCGAGGAATCGGGGATCCCGGTGCATATGGACCGGCAGGAAGCGGAGGCCGCGGTCCGGAAGGTCCGCGAGTGGATCAGCGATTACGACTGGGCGGAGTCGCCCTTTAAAGGATTGGACCACACGGTCACGCTCCATAAGATGCCCGGCGGCGCGTTCCCCAGCTCCTTCGAACAGGCGCAGAAGGCCGAGTTCCTGCACCTCATGCCGGCGGTCCTGAAGCTCATGTCCCTGTACAACCGCATCGTGAAGTATTTCGACGTCACGCCCGGCTCCCAGATCACCTGGGTGACCTGCAGCGGGATCGTGAACAAGTACGCCAAGGAGCGCGGCGACGTCGGAGTTCAGCACATTATCGAACTTATGGTGAAGTTCGTCGAGGAAAAGGTCCAGGACCTCGACGCCATGACCAGGCCTGAGCAGGAGGAGCTGCTGCTGCTCTTCCGGAACGCGCCCGGCGATTTCAAGAACCTGCTGCTCGGCAACTACGGCCGCCTGCCGGTCGGCTGGCCCGCGGACTGGGTGTACCGGAGCGCCTTCGGCGAGGATTGGCAGGCGAAGGTCCGGGAGCGGAAGGAGCTCTCGCCGCTCGAATCGGTCGCCGAGGACGACCTCGCCCGGCTCCGCCGGGAGCTTGGCGAGACCCTCGGGAGGGATGTAACGGACGAGGAGTTCATCCTGTGGCTGATGCATCCCAAGGACGCGCTGGAGTACTTCGAGTTCCGCGACAAGTTCGGCGAGGCGCCGCTCGTGCTCCCCACGGATGTATGGCGCGAAGGGCTCCGGAAACCGGGCGAGCAGGTCGACTTCGAGCTCGGGGGCAAGCCCCACTCTCTCGAGCTGGTCTCCGTCGGGGCAGAGCACGACGGGATCATCGATGTCGTGATGCGCGTGAACAACAAGACCCGGGTGTACACCGTGGAGACCCCGAGGGCGAAGAAGACCGAGGTGCGGATGGCCAAGGCGGCCGGCGATGTCGGCGCGCCGATCAACGGCAGCGTCTGGCGGATCGGCAATCCGGGCCGCGGCGCCCTGAAAGTGGATGACGTCGTCCGGAAGGGCGAAGAGATGGCGAACCTTGAGGCGATGAAGATGGAGAACGCCGTTCTTGCGCCTTTTGACGGCCGTATCGCCGAGGTCTGCGTGAAGCTGAACGAAACGGTCCGGGAGAAGCAGCTGCTGTTCGTGATCGAGAAAACGTAACGGTCGAGGCAGAGGACACCGAAAAAAGAGATTTGTCTTGGATGTTCAAGAGGCTTGTTTTTTTGGGTAGCCCGGTGGCTCGCTGTGCTAAGCATGCAGGATGAGTTTCACGTTCCACTGTTCATTGTCCCTTTCCCGGCAGCGCTTCCCCTGCGGACGCGCTGCTTTTATGTCTGTCGTTGCTCCTGGCTTGGATGGGCATGCATACGCACAGACTTCACGCCAGGACCACCGACAGAAAGCATCGGATCGAGCCGGCGCTGGGGTATGTCAATGACTTAAAGCCCTGCCTTTCCAGACGCTAGGACTATGCAGTCCCATTCGAAAATTTTAAGCAGGCGATTGAGTCCGGGGGTTAAACATTTCGGACCGTTTGAGCTCGAAGAGCGAGTTTCCGGATCATGACCGCCCCTCACCCCTGCCCGTTAATGAAGACTCACCCTCTCCTTCCTGCACAAGACCCTCACCCCTGCCCCTCTCCCCATTGTGGGAGAGGGAAAAAGGGAGAGGGGGCTTCATCGTCCGGAGAGGATAAGAGGTGAGGGGGCCTTTATCACCGGAGAGGGAAAAAGGGAGAGGGTGCCTGGCTATCGACGATTGAGAATGCCGTGAAGAATTTTCGTCAAGACCTTTTCCGCACGAACATTTTGTGACGGTAAAGGTCTTTTTTTGCTATAGTATAATCTCACCGACCGCGCGGTTTCGCGCGGCACACTCTCAACCGGAGGTAATAAAATGGATCAGCAGCAATATCCGAAGATGGTCGCAGTCGGCGTCCTGGTCGTTCTCGTTCTCATGATGTTCATGTCCTCGTACTTTGTGATCGACGCAGGCGACCGGGGGATCATCCTCAGGTTCGGCGCGGTGAACCGCGTGATCGCCGAAGGGCTGCATTTCAAGGTCCCCTTCATGGAGGACATCATCCGCATGACGGTGCGTGTTCAGAAGACCACTACCAAGACCGAGGCGGCCAGCCAGGACCTGCAGATCGTCCAGACCACCATGGTCCTGAACTACAGCCTCCAGCCGGACAAGGTGGGCGATGTGTACAAGACCCTCGGCACGAACCGGGACGTTTCGGAGAAGATCATCAATCCCAGCATCGAAGAGAGCTTCAAGTCGGCTGCCGCGCGGTACACCGCCGAGGAACTGATCTCGAAGCGGGAGGCGCTCAAGACCCAGGTGCGGAACTATCTCCGCGACCGCCTGGCGCCCTTCGGCATCATGGTGGTGGAGCTTTCCATCACGGACTTCCAGTTCTCGTCGGAGTTCAACAAGGCCATCGAGTCGAAGCAGACCGCCGAGCAGCACGCACTCAGGGCGAAGCGGGACCTGGACCGGATCAAGGTGGAGGCGCAGCAGAAGATCGCAACGGCCCAGGCCGATGCCGAGGCGCTTCGTCTTCAGAAGCAGGTGATCTCACCGGACCTCATCAAGCTGCGCCAGATCGACGCCCAGATCAAGGCCATCGAGAAGTGGGACGGCAAGCTCCCGAGCGTCACCGGCGGCGCTGTTCCGTTCATCTCCGTCGAGGACATCAAGAAGTAGGGCTCGCAGACGATCTCTGATGCTTTATTCGTCATTCACGAATGTCTCTATCGGGAATCCAGGATTTTCAAGCAAACGCGAAATCAATGCTTCTGGATCCCGACTTACATCATGCAGGAATGACGGGTAAATGAGCGAATAGACAAAAAGCCGCTGTAGTAATAGTAAGGTCCGTTGTTCGGTGAGGGTCCCATGTGCGGACGGTTCGAGCTTCACAGCGCCTTCGAGATCATCGCAAAGCTCTTCGGGCTTGCAGGCGGCGGGTTCACGCTCCCGGCGAGCTACAACATCGCGCCGGGCAAGGACATCGCCATCATTGTGAGCGAAGGCGGGACGAACAGGCTTGCCGCCTGCCGCTGGGGCTTCGTGCCTTCCTGGGGAAAGGACCTGAAGGAAGGATACAAGATGATCAACGCCCGGGCGGAGACCGTTGCCGAGAAGCCGAGCTTCCGCCAGGCCTTCAGCCGTCACCGGTGCCTTGTCGTGGCCGACGGGTTCTATGAGTGGAAGATCGAGGGCGGGAAGAAGCGGCCGTATTATATTCACCGCAGGGACGGCAAACCCTTCGGCATGGCCGGCCTGTGCAACCTCTGGACCTCACCGGACGGAGAGCAGGTCTGCACCAGCGCCATCATCACCACCGAGGCGAACGAGATCGTCAGACCCATTCACGACCGTATGCCGGTCATCACCTCCCGGGACAAGGTTGCTCTCTGGCTCGACCCTTCCGTCCATGAGAAGGAAAAGCTCCTGCCGTTGCTCAAGCCGTATCCCGATGATGAGATGGAGCTGTATGAAGTATCGGCCAGCGTGAACTCTCCGAAGAATGATACGGTGGAGAATATTCAACGGCTCAAGTAGCGGGTCAGGGGGCATGGGTCATGGGTCATGGAATAAGCAAGTCTGTCGGCCACAGATGACCAACAGAAGGTTCTTCTAAATGAAACAGATAAAAGGGAATAGCAAAAGACGAATCCCTCTTACGCCACAAAGATGCGCACAATCCGCAAGAGGATCTTTCTCTTTTGCGGTTTTTGCGCCTTTTTGCGGCAAACTAGTATGATGGTCTTTATTCACGCTCATCTGTGGTAAAAGCATATCCGTTCTCCGTGCCTCCGTGGTAAAGCAGGCCGTTATGTCCCTCACGCTTCCCCCGACCTTCACCCTCCGCTTCGACCGGCTCGACCGCTCTGCCCATCGGCTCGCGGTCTCGCAGGTGCTGGCCCTGCCGCGCGAGCGGGTGTTCCTGTTCTTCGAGGACCCGCGGAACCTCTTTGACATCACGCCGGACTGGCTGAACTTCGTGATGAAGGACAGGGATGAGATGACCGCAATGTGCGAAGGCGCCGAGTACGACTATACCATCCGGTGGTTAGGGCTTCCGCTCCCCTGGAAGAGCAGGATCACGGGTTACCGGCCGCATGAACAGTTCACGGACATCCAGATCACCGGCCCCTACCGCTCCTGGAGCCATCTGCACACGTTCATAGACGCTCCAGAGGGCACACTCATGAACGATACGGTCTCCTATCAACTGCCCCTCGGACCGCTGGGAAACCTGGTCCATGCCGTCACGGTCAGGCATCAGCTTGAGGATATCTTTCGCTACCGGGCGATCCGCATCGACCAGTGGGCGCAGGGGGCGATGAGGAAGAAAGCCTGAATCCAGGAGCGAGCGCATTCCCCGTAGCTTGCTGCAGGGAGCTTCAATTGAGAGGTTGTTTTGACTTCATGATCCATAAAGCACGCTGGTATTCCTCCGGTCACGTCTGAAAAAACCTGCATTGTCCGATCCTCTCTATAATACTTCCAAATAAAACAGGTGGTTGTTGTTGCGTATTCAGGCATGGGGCAGCACGACTTGCCCGCCATGGCAATTACGCCTGCCCTGCCCGCGTACTGCTTGCCTCGTGCGAACAGTTAACAATCTTCTAAACAATTGGCGCCATGGTTGAGCAATTCAGCGGAAAATAAGTAATGAAAGACACCGTTATTGTTGAATAGCATAAAATGCAATGTTATACTACACGCAGTCTGTTCGCACTTGAGCAAGAGAGGAACGCTTCGCATCAAGGAGAACATCGTATGCAATGGAAGAACCTGAAGCTGGGGAAAAAGATCATGGTCGGCATCGGGAGCGCACTCATCATGCTCTCCCTGGTCGGCACATGGTCGATCTACGGGATCAGCAAGATCGTGGAGGGGGGGCTTGAAGTGGCGGGCGGCAACAAGCTCAGGGGGGAGCTGCTGCAGCGGGAAGTTGACCACCTGACCTGGGCGCAGACCGTCGGCAGGTTCGTCTATGACGACTCGGCCAGGGAGCTCAAGGCACAACTGGACCATACCCAGTGCGGTTTCGGAAAATGGTATTACGGGAACGGCAGGAGCGTCGCGGAGAAGCTGCTCGCCGACCTGAAGACCCCGCTGGCGGAGATCGAGGAGCCGCATCGGCGGCTGCATGAGACTGCTGCGCGTATCCTGAAACTTCGCCTCGGAGGAAGGATGCAGGAGGCCCGCGATGCGTATGTAAAGGATACCCTGCCCCAGCTGGAAGCGGTGCAGGTCCAGTTAAAGAAAATGGGGGCGCTCTCAAAAGAGCATATTCTTTCCGAAGAGATCATGCTGGACAGAGCCCTCAAGACACGGACGTCCGTGCTCGTCTTCAGCATCTTCGCCGTTGTCCTGGGTCTGGCGCTGGCGTTCATCATTGCCCGCTCCATCACGCGGCCCCTCGACAAGGGGGTCACGTTCGCCCACATGATCGCGGAGGGCGATCTCAGCAAAGATCTTGAGGTCGATCAGGATGATGAAGTGGGAAGGCTTGCCGGCGCGCTCAATGCCATGGTCGAACGGCTGCGCATGGTGGTCGCGGGCGTAAAGACCGCCGCGGGAGGCGTCGCCTCGGGAAGCCAGCAGCTCTCCTCGGGCGCGGATGGGGTGTCCCGGCATGCGACCGAGCAGGCGGTGTCCGCGGAGGAGGCGTCGTCGGCGGTGGAGGAAATGAACGCGACGATCCGGCAAAACGCCGACAATGCCAGCCAGACCGAGAAGATCGCCCGCAAATCGGCGGCCGATGCCCGGGAGAGCGGCGACGCGGTATCGGATTCGGTCCGGGCCATGAAGCAGATCGCCGGAAAGATATCGATTATCGAGGAGATCGCCCGCCAGACGAACCTTCTTGCGCTGAACGCGGCGATCGAGGCGGCGCGGGCAGGCGAGCATGGCAAGGGGTTTGCCGTGGTGGCCGCCGAGGTGCGGAAGCTTGCGGAGAGGAGCCAGACTGCGGCGGCGGAGATCGGCCAGCTTTCCGGGTCCAGCGTTGAAGTTGCCGAACGGGCCGGCTCCATGCTGGAGAAGCTGGTGCCGGACATCCAGAAGACCGCGGAACTGGTGCAGGAGATAAGCGCGGCGAGCAAGGAGCAGACCTCCGGCGCGGACCAGATCAACAGCGCGATCCTTCAGCTCAATCAGGTGATCCAGCAGAACGCGGGCGCGGCCGAGGAGATGACCTCGACGGCCGAAGAGCTCTCCTCCCAGGCCGATCATCTGCGGGAGATGACCGATTTCTTCAAGCTCGACGGCAGGGCTCACGGGGCGCCGCGTCTGGCATCAGGAACCCGTCCTGTCGCGCGGATCGGTGGCCATTCACAGAGCTGATGGGAGAGCGGAGAAGGTAATGGGAATCACTCGGGAAGCGATATCCGGGAGATCGCTCGACGCGACCACACACCTTCAGCCTCCATAGGCATCGGCAAAAAGACCTTGTCATGATCGCGCCCCTGGCCGGCCCTATTTATCAACATAGCACAGGTCGTTGTCGCCGAACTGGCAGTCGTCGGGCAGGACCGTCTGTTCGCCATGTCCCCGGGTCAGCTTCTTGATCCGCTCGAACGCCCTCGGTTCCGTCGCATGCTGAACATCAGGGGCCGTCTCGGCCATGACCTTTGGCTCCTCAGATTCGTCGCGAAAGGCACGGACCTCGTAGGCCTCGGTCAGCGTTTCCCGCTCCGGCTTCTTTCTGCTTTTTTTTACGGCTTTCTTCATACAGGTCACCTTCTTTCCCGTGAACATCCTCCTTATATGTAAATTATAGCACCGGGAGGCGTGGGCAGGGTGCTCTCTCCGTTTCACCGTGACTGTCATTTATGAGGTGAAATAAGCAAAATAGCAGCCACAGCCATGAGAAGCATATCCCTTGTCGTCCGGCGGTTATATGAATTACTTAGAACAATTAGTTTCAGAGTGGTACGAATACCAAGGCTACTTCGTTCGCAGAAATGTTTTGGTCGGTAAGCGCACTGACGGTGGTTGGGAGTGCGAGCTTGACGTGGTCGCGTTTCATCCGACGAGGAAGCATTTGGTCCAGATCGAGCCTTCGATGGACTCAAACTCCTGGGATAAGCGTGAAGAACGCTACCGCAAGAAGTTCGAATCAGGACGAAAATATATCCCAAAGCTTTTTGCCGGCATCGACATCCCGGAGCACATTGAGCAAATCGCTCTGTTTGGGCTAGGCAGTAAGGCCAATAATCCGATGCTAGCCGGAGGACATGTGTGGCTGGCTTCCGATCTGCTTCTTGAGATAGTAAAAGTTCTACGTGCGTTGCGTGTGGAGAAAGCGGCGGTCTCAGAGCAGTTTCCGCTTCTCAGAACAATCCAGTTTGTGTGCCAACATGAAGCAGTTCTTTTCGGACGTCAAGAAAGGCATGATTAGGTGGTTATATGGCAAAACTCGTTATCAATGCACCTAAGTGGCGTGCTCAGCAAGATAATGCAAGAAGCTTTGAGACCACACTCCGATTGAGTGTTGGAGAGAGTTATGCAATTTCAAAGAAGTTAGTTAGCCAGATTACCCCTGGTTGCGGAGTAATACTACTGTGTAAGGATCAGAGACAGCGGGCAGAAGGTACGCTCATTAAACTTGTTTCAACAACGAAGGCGAAGAACGGAATTCAAAGATATGATGTTCATATGAGGAATCTGCTAAGAGTGCAGTACTGACCTGAGCACTTGACCAGAACTGGTGTTAATGTAATTTGACCGGACCGGGGAATATTAGGGGCTGGAATCGCTGAGGGTCAGAAATGATATGCTGATATGTTGCCGCTCCCCTAACGCTTACCAGCGAGCAGGGTCGCTTCTCAATTCCTGATGCATTTATTCCTCTCCGCTAGCTCACATCCATCGGACTTTTCCACTCCCCATTGACCTTTTCGAACATCGCCGTGCGTTTGATCCTGAACAGCAGGGCCTCGTCACGGTGTATGGCGAAGAGCTTTTCGACGACATCCTGAACGCGGGGCCGTGCCTTGTCCGTGTCCTGAAGGATTATCTCAAGTGATCCGTCGCCCTTCGGTACGATCGATTCGATCCCCGGCCTGATGTCCTTCTGCTTCCCTTCCTTTTCTACGATCACCGTCTGCTGCGCCAGGAGCTCGCTGATCCGTGACCCGCATTCCTTCGCGTGCCGCGAAGGCAGGTCCACTTCATATATATATCTGCTGATGCAGCCCGAGAGGGAGGCCGCCTTTTTCGGGATGATCCGCGACTCGAGTATCCTGACGCCATGCGGCAGGGCATTGTTCAGGTCCTTCGTCGTCTGGAGCAGGTCGATGAACGGATCGGTCTCCGCGGCAGCTGAAGCGTACTCGAAGGCGGCATAG
>CAKKRC010000083.1 GCA_919902495.1 Nitrospiria bacterium | reverse complement strand
GAAGAGAGGATTGGATCTCGTGCACGGTCCTGCCGAGGCCCTTTGGGTATTGTTCGGTGACCATGATCGGAAACTTCTGCATCCTGGCAAGCTCGACCAGGTGCAGCGTGTTCTTCACGACCTGGTCCTTCCTGTCCATCACCACGGCAAGCCGCTCCTGGATATCGATGATCAGAAGCGCCGCGTTGTTCTTGTCCAATATGAACTTATCCACCGACATGAGTGTCCCTCCCCTATAGTAAAATCTCAGTATTCGACACGGTGCCAGAAGTAGGCGCTTCTAAGCGACACGGAGACGGGGAGACACGGAGAAAAAGCAAGATACTGATTAATCCGCATTCCGCAATCCGAAATCCGCGATCACGACCGGCGACCGCCGGTCGTTACACCCCTCAAGAACCGCCGTAGCCGACCGAGACCTTGTCGCCTTCAACGATCACCGGCACCTTGCGCTGTCCCTTGGAGTAGGTGAGCATCTCATCGAGCCTTGATTGGTCCTGTTTTACATCAACGTAGACAGCCTTGTTCCCGTAGGCCTCACGGGCCTTGTCCGTGTACGGTCAGCCGGCTTTCCCGAAGATCGTGATCTTGTCCGCCATGGTTTTGCCTCCCTTCTTTTCCCGGTGGTCATTCCCGGGCCGTTCTGATAAAATTGTATCACAGGTGCCGTTTAGGACCAACTAAATTCCGTTGTTCGCTTCGATACAGGAACAAAGCACCGATCCTTCATGTCTAATATTCCGACAGAGAACAGCTCAGGCGCCCTTGACGCCGATGCATCCCTTGTCGCCTTGTCTCAACAGGGCGACCTGTCCGCGTTCGAGGCCCTGGTGGCAAAATACCAGAAGCGGATGCTGAACATCGCCTTCCGTTTCCTGGGCGATCACGACGACGCCTGCGAGGTCGTGCAGGATGCGTTCGTCTCGGCATACCGGAACCTGAGGGGCTTCCGTGCTGAAGCGAAGTTCTCGACCTGGCTCACGGCGATCACCATGAACCTGTCGAGGAACCGGCTGAAGCGGATGAAGCTGCACCAGGCACGGGTCCCGGTCTCGCTCGACGCGCCGATCCGGACGGATGACGGCGAAATGATGCCCGATCCGCCTTCCGGCGAGCCCTCGGTCCTGGACCGGATGGAAAAGCGCGATGTACAGGCAAAGGTCCAGGACTGCATCAAGGCGCTTGAGCCGGACTTCCGCGAGGTCCTGGTCCTTCGTGACCTGCAGGATTATTCCTACGAAGAGATCGGCGGCATGCTGAAGGTCGCCGCGGGCACGGTCAAGTCACGGCTCTTCCGTGCGCGAGAATCGGTGAAGGATTGTTTGAAGAAGTCCATGGGAGACCTCCTATGAAACACGAAGAGATGCGCCATAAATTATCGGAATTCATCGACGGCGCGGTCACGCCCGGTGAAAAGGAAACCATCGAACTACATTTGAAGACCTGTACCGAATGCTCGGACGCGCTGCGCGAACTACGCAAGACAATCGAACATATCCATGCGGTCGAGGAGGTGGAATCCCCGGCCTGGATGACGCAGAAGATCATGGCAAAGGTGCGGGCTGAACAGGAAGCGAAGACGGGCCTCTGGCAGCGAGTCTTTGCTCCCTTCCTCAGGCAGTTCCCGGTTCAGGCCGTGGCTGTCCTGTTCCTGTCGGTCACAGCTTTCTACCTATATACAACCATGCATCCGACAAAAAAATATGCAGAAGCCCCGATAGAGCGATTCGCGAAACGGGAGGCAGATGACGCATCGCGTGCTGCACCTAAGCATAAGGCTCCCGAGATCGCTGAACGCCGCGAGAAGAAGGTCGCGCAGGTGCCAGACTACAAGTCCCTGGACATGAAATACGAATACGAAAAACCTGCACCTCCGTTGCCTGCAGCACCTGGCGTAGAGGCTGTTGCGACCCGCGAGGAACCGGCTGCATTAGCGCCAGCACCGGCAAGGCGGGAAGCGACAATACCTGTTAAGGATGAGGCCGATCTTGAGAAACGTGCTTTTGCTCTAAAGGCTAAGAAATCTGCCGCGCCTTTCCAAATGGCTGAGCAGGCGGCACAAAAAAGTTCATCGAGCGATGCACTCTCGTTAAAGCCACAAGAAGCCGCCTCCAGAAAAAAGCAAGACAAGGCAGCTGCGGATGTACATTATTCCCTTGCCAGCAATGATATTTCTGCTGCTATATCGAAAGTCCGCTTAATCATCCGCGACCTCGAAGGAGCAGTGATCAAACATGATGTAGTTACAAATGCTCAGGTGCTGACAGTGTCCCTTGATTCAAAAAAATTCGCTCTATTCACAGAAAAATTGAAAACCATCGACAAGAAAGCCTGGTCGCCAGATTCACTATTTCCTCTTAGAGAAGGTCCTTGGATTATAGAAATAATGATTGTTGGAAATAATCCACCAAGCAGGTAACCTTTGTTCACCGTACGAGAAGGTTACTATGATGATACAGCAGTTTACACACAACTTAGTCCTGTCATCCCCGGGCGCCTTGATCAGGAATCCAGATATAAATATTGATCCTGGATTCCCGCTTTTGCGGGAATGACGGCTAAAATATCCGGGAACTTTCCGGAACCTCCATTGTCCAATTTCCTAGAGGGCCGGTACAATGCGACGGACGCCTAAACAGCGTAATATGGTAGCTCACAATAATACCTGTTGCATTATTCTCCCTCCGGTGGTATACGTGTTATACTTTGCTCGTGCCGGTCCGTAGCTTCCCTATTCCCATGAATGAACGTGAACTGACCAGAGAACAGCTCGCCGCAGAGCTCCAGAAAATGCGAAAACGCATCGCCGAACTGGAGCACCTGGAGCGTCTTCACGCCCGCGCTCAGAACGACCTCCGGCGGAGCGAGGACAGGTTCCGCTCCCTCGTGGATTCCACCGACGACTCGATCTATGTCGTGGATGAGAAGTGCAACTACCTGTTCATGAACAAAAAGCATCTGTCGCGCCTCGGCTTCCCTTCGGAGGACCAGGTCACCGGCAAGAACTACCGCGACTTTCATTCGGCCGCCGAGACCGAAGATTTCCAGACCAGCATCGATGCGGTCTTCCGAAGCGGCAGGTCGCTCCATCACGAGTACCAGGCGGAGCGGGACCGGAAGTTCTTCCTTCGGACGCTCAGTCCTGTCCGGGACGCGTCGAACGCCGTCACCGCCGTCACGGCCATCTCGAAGGAGATCACGGACCGAAAACAGATGGAGGAGCAGCTGCGCTCCTTGTCCCTTACCGACGAGCTCACCGGCCTGCATAACCGGCGTGGATTCTTCACGCTCGTGCAGCAGGAGCTCCGCATGGCCAATCGGCTTGGCAAGGACGCGCTGATCTTCTCCGTGGACATGGACGAGCTCAAGGTCATCAACGACACCTTCGGCCACCAGGCGGGCGACCAGGCCATCCGGGGAGCCGCGGACATGATCCGCCGGAACTTCCGGGAATATGACATCATCGCCCGCATCGGAGGCGACGAGTTCGTCGTTTTCATCATTGAGTACGTGCCCATCGATCCCGACCTGCTGGCCCGCCGTCTGCAGGACATCATGAACATCTACAACTCCCAGGGATCCAATCCCTACACCCTCTCCCTCAGCATCGGCTGGTCCCGCTACGACCCGGGAAATCCCGTCCCGATCGAAGTGCTGATGCACGAGGCGGACCGGCACATGTATGAGCGCAAGCGCGCCCGCGTCAGGACGCCCTGACCTTCTCTGACGCCCCTCGTTCTCCCCCGCCCGATCCCTTCTGAACAGCAATGCGCACGTTGTCCTGAAGCGAAGTTGCCCGGTCAACTTCCCGGGAACTTTTCAGGAACCTCCCTTGTCCAATGGCCCAGAAGGCGGGAACCGGGCATCACCCGCCTCCCCTGGGGCAGCACCCCGACAACAGGAGGTTCACCATGGTTATCCGGTTCCTTTCTTTGCTGTTGGCTTTAGCGATCATCTTGACAGGAAGCGGTCCCGCTCTCGCCGCGCTGGCGCCTGCCGACAAGGCGGCGCCCGTCACCAGCACCCTTGACGACCAGCGATCCGTCAGCCTCACCATCTATAACGTCAATCTCGGCCTCGTGAAGGACCTGCGCCAGATCAAACTGCCGAAGGGTGTGGGCGAATTGCGGTTCATGGATGTCGCGTCCCAGATCATCCCGACGAGCGTACACATCAAGTCACTCGGCAATCCCGACAGCCTTCTCGTCCTGGAGCAGAACTACGAATACGATCTCCTGAATCCCCAGAAGCTCCTCGACAAATACGTGGGCAAGGAAGTGAAGCTCTTCACGAGGAATCCCTACACGGAGCGAGAGGAGCTCGTGACCGCGACGCTGCTGTCGAACAACGGCGGACCGATCTTCAAGATCGGCGACGATATAACCTATGGCCATCCGGGACGAATCATCTTTCCCGGCGTTCCCGAGAACCTCATGGCAAAGCCCACGCTCGTCTGGCTTGCCGAGAACGGCCTCCTGAACGGCCAGAAGGTTGAAGCATCCTACCTCACGAACGGTATCAACTGGCGGTCCGATTATGTGGTCACGCTGAACGACAAGGACGACAAGGCGGACCTTTCCGGATGGGTGACCATTGACAACAAGAGCGGCGCGACCTACAAGAACGCGAAGCTCAAGCTCGTTGCCGGCGACGTGAACCGGGCAAAGGACAAGCAGGAATATGAGGGAAAGATGCTGCGCGCCGCCAAAATGGCCGTTGGCGAAGCCGCTGCGCCCCAGTTCAAGGAGGACTCGTTCTTTGAGTACCATATCTACACACTCCAGCGGACCGCCACGGTCAAGGACAACCAGACCAAGCAGATAAGCCTGGTGCAGGCTGAGGACATCCCGGTGAAAAAAGAATTCATCTTTCGGGGAGCGCCGTACTATTATTACGGCCAGTATGGTGAGATAGCTACGAACCAGAAGATCGGCGTATTCGTCGAGATCGACAACCGCAAAGACAACCACCTCGGCATGCCGCTCCCGAAGGGCACGATCCGGGTCTACAAGCATGACAGCGAAGGCAGCCTTCAGTTCGTGGGTGAGGACTCCATCGACCACACGCCGGAGAAAGAAAAGGTCAGGATCAGGCTCGGCGACGCCTTTGATGTGAAAGGCGGACGAAAGATGACGGAATGGAAAAAGCTCATGTTCAACCGCTACGAGGCGGCCTACGAGATATCCCTCCGGAACCATAAGAAAGAAGATATTGTCGTAAAGGTGGTTGAGCCGATACCGGGCGACTGGACCATGGTCGAATCCTCGCATGAATATACAAAGAGCGAGGCATTCACCGCCGAGTTCCTGGTGCCGGTCCCGAAGGACGGCGAGACGAAGATGACGTACCGGGTGAGGATGAGATATTGATCGGCTTGGTAAACTAAATTCATGCGAGGTTGCGGGTGCGACAGGGTCTGTGCGTTCCCTGCCGTCGATCCGCGCCTCGCTCTTGTATTCTTTTCTGTTTCAACTTCACGCAACAACTTCAGAGTGACAAGCAGTTTGTGTAACTATATTGCAATTTTTTGAATACCCCCTTATAATAATACTACAAATATATTCATCCTCCCTTTGAGCATCCGGCCGAAGAGGGTCTTTATGCTTTCTGAAAACTGCTGAACAACCTCATGGATATTTCGGCCGCACACAAAAAAACTCCACCCGGCAGGATCAGCCCCCTCAAGATCTCGCTCATCTACGCTTTGGCCGGCTGTCTGTGGATCCTCTGTTCCGACCGGGCGCTTGTAGCGCTGTTCTCTGATCAGCATACGTTTGTCCGCATGCAGACCTATAAAGGCTGGTTCTTCATCATCAGCACCGCCGCAGTTCTCTACTGGTATATCCGCAGGCAGGTTTCCCTTCATCAGCAGGCACACAAGACCCTGGTAAGCACTCTCCATGATCTCGAGCACGAGAAATCGCGCTTTGAAGCCATTGTCGCCGCCATGGGCGAGGGGATCAGCATTCAGGACCGGGACTTCCGGGTGCTGTACCAGAACCAGCGCCACAAGGACATCGTCGGTGGCGACCGGGCCGGGGAATACTGTTACCAGGCCTACCAGCGACGTGACCAGGTCTGCCCCGGCTGCCATGTGGCGCTGTCCTTTCAGGACGGCAAGGTCCACCGGGCCGAGCAAAAGCGGTTCACGGAACAGGGAATGGTCCATTACGAGATCATCGCCTCTCCGCTCATGGACCGGTCGGGAAACGTTATCGCAGGGATAGAAATGGTGCGGGACATCACGGCGCGCATGAAGGCCGAAGAGGCGCTCCGGGCATCGGAGAAGAATTACCGCGATCTTGTGGACAATGCCCTCGTGGGGATCTATCGCACCAGCCTTTCCGGCGAGCTCCTGTACGCAAATGAGGCCATGGCAACGATGTTCGAATTTCCGTCACCGGAGGCGCTCCAGGCGGAGGGAGTGCTGATGCGCTACCGGAACCCCTCTGACCGTGCGGTCGTGCTCCAGCGCCTTCGCGACCATGGGTCCCTCCAGGACTTCGAGCTTGATCTGCTCACCCGGACCGGACAGACCCGTCATGTCCTGCTGAGCGGGTCCCTGGAAGGCGGCATCATCTCGGGAATGATACTGGACATTACGGACAGCAGGAAGGTCGCGGAAATGAACAGGGACATCCTGCAGGCGGTGGACGAGGCCTTCATTGTCATCGACCGGGATTTCCGCGTGGTTTCGGCGAACCATGCCTACGCCGACCAGGTGCGGATGCCGGTCGATGCGATCATCGGAAAGCACTGCTACGAGATCTCCCACAAGATACAGAAGCCCTGCTACGAAGCAGGTGAAGAGTGCGCCGTGAAGCAGGCCTACGAAACGGGCGCGTCCCATGCCGCGTTGCACACCCACCGGGACAGCGCCGGGAACTATGTGTACGTGGAGACGAAATCGTTCCCCATGAAGGACTCGAACGGCAACGTCGTCTCGGTCATCGAGACCATCAACAACATCACTGCGAAGCGGAACCTCGAGGACCAGCTCCGCCATGCGCTCAAGATGGAGGCCGTCGGGACCCTTACGGGCGGCATTGCCCACGACTTCAACAATATCCTGACCGCCATCCTGGGCTACACCAGCATCCTCAAGATGCAGGCCCGGGAGGGCAGGCAATCTCCGGAGATCATCGAGAATCTTCTCGCGGCGGCGAACAGGGCCGCAAGCCTCACGAAAAGCCTCCTTACCTTCAGCAGAAAGCAAAAGATCGAGAATCGGCCGTTCAACCTGAATGATACCGTCCGGAGCATGGAGAAGCTGCTGCTCAGGGTCATCGGCGAAGACATCGAGCTCGTGACCATGCTCGCCGACGGAGAGCAGCGGGTCCTGGGAGATACGGGGCAGATCGAGCAGGTACTGATGAACCTCTGCACCAATGCACGGGACGCCATGACCGACGGCGGGATCCTGACCATTTCAACGATGCGGCAGGAGCTTGATCGTGACCGTGCCCAGACGCTCGGCCTCAAAGAACAGGGCAGCTACATCGTGCTCTCCATATCGGACACCGGCATGGGAATGGACGACGACACGCGGGGGAAGATCTTTGATCCCTTCTTTACGACCAAGGAGGTCGGCAAGGGCACGGGGCTCGGACTTTCGATCGTCTACGGGATCGTCAAGCAGCACCAGGGGAATATCATCGTCACCAGCACGCGAGGGAAGGGTACGACCTTCACGATCTATTTTCCCGAGATCGAGGCGTCGATCAGCGAGCAGCGTGCGCCGATGGCTGCGGCCCTCGCCCGCGGCTCGGAGACCATTCTGCTTGCCGAGGACAGCAAGGAAGTGCGGGACCTCACGCGGGACGCCCTTGTCGCGGCGGGATACACGGTCATCGAGGCAGTAGACGGGGAGGACGCGCTGGAAAAATATATCGCGAACCGGGCCGAGATCGGGATGCTCATCCTCGATGTGATCATGCCGAAGAAGAACGGCAAGGCGGTCCATGGCGAGATCCGGCAGATGGCTCCGGACATCAAGGTGCTGTTCATCAGCGGATACACCGCGGACTATCTCGGCAGAAAAGGGGTCATTGACAGCTCAACGACGCTGCTCTCGAAACCATTCCTCCCCGAAGACCTCCTCCGGAAGGTCGACGAGGTCCTTCATATGACCGGCGCGAACTGACCGCTCGGCCGCCCTGCTTCGCCGCCGTTCCCCGGAACGCAGACACAGCAGTTGACACGGATAGATGCGGGAAAAGATCGGATCCATTGTTGAGGGAACGCCGCTCAGTGGACAAGGTCTGCGCGAAGGAATAGTTCGGCTGTGCAGCCGTTATCTGCAGTCGATCCGTTTCTTCTGTGTCCACGTGCCCTTGCTGTGCTGCTCGCTTCGGACCGCATGTCCGGCCCCCCGCTCACCGTTACATCCATTTTTTCCGCTTGAAGTAGAAACCCATGGCGATCCCAATCCCGGCCATGATGACCCAGGCAAAGAGGTACCCGTATTTCCATTCGAGCTCGGGCATGTGCTTGAAGTTCATGCCGTAGACCCCGGCAAGGAACGTGAGCGGCATGAAGATCGTGGCGATGATGGTCAGGACCTTCATGATCTCGTTCATCCGGTTGCTGACGCTCGAGAGATACAGGTCGAGCATGGTAGAAAGCATGTCGCGGTAGATCTCCACGCTGTCGATCGCCTGCACCACATGGTCGTATACGTCCCGCAGATAGGGGGCGGTCGCCTCCCGGATGAGCGGCGATTCCCGCCGCACCAGGGACGAGACGACCTCGCGGAGCGGCCATACCGCCTTGTGCAGGAACAGGAGCTCCCGCTTCAGCTGATAGATCTGTCCAACGACGGTCCTGCCGGGCCGGGCGATGAGCTCCTCCTCCAGCAGATCGATGCGTTCGCCGAGCTTTTCGAGGATCACAAAATAGCCGTCCACCAGCGCGTCCAGGAGCGAATAGGCAAGGTAGTCCACGCCCATTTTCCGGATTTTCCCCCTGCCTGCGCGCAGACGGTCGCGGATCAGGGGAAACACGTCGCCCTTGACGCCCTCCTGGAACGACAGCAGGAAGTTGTCTCCCACGATGAGGCTCACCTGCTCCGGAACGATCCGGCCGTCCTTCTCGTCATAGGTGAGCATTTTGAGGACCACGAAGAGATACTCGCTGTGATCCTCGACCTTGGGCCGCTGGACCACGCTCATCAGGTCCTCGGTCACCAGGCGGTGGAGGCCGAAGCACTCGCCGATCTTTTCCAGCATGGGTGGGTTGTGCACCCCGTCCACATTGATCCAGGTTGCCGTTGGCTTGGCCTTGTAGATCGCACATTCGTCCACCGAGTGCAGCGGGCGTTCCTCGAAGGTCTGCTCGTCGTAGTCAATGAGCGTGACCTCGACCTTCCCGAGCGCCTGCTCGCCCGTGTACACAAGCGACCCGGCGGGAAGCCCTACCTTCTTGGTTCTTCGCTTTGAAATTCTCGCCATGGTTGTCCGGACCTTTCTCTCCCCGAATGCGCGTCCCGTTCCTTCCGTCAGCGGAACTCGGCCAGCGTTCTTTCGAGCTTT
This sequence comes from Nitrospiria bacterium, assembly GCA_919902495.1. Classification (GTDB taxonomy): domain Bacteria; phylum Nitrospirota; class UBA9217; order UBA9217; family UBA9217; genus JAAXXJ01. The sequence continues at coordinate 30,810 of CAKKRC010000083.1, read as the reverse complement.
CCCGTATTGAACTGCTCCTGCTTCACCAGCGGTTTGCCGCTGAGGACCGGAAAGCGCTCCTCAAAGGTCGGCCGGTCGTGCCGATAGATGATCCCGAGGGGAATCTTGTCGCCCCACTCGAGCGACCTCTGGAACGCGGCGTTTCGGTCCGCGGGATCGTGGTCCGGCCCGAGCTTGTAGACCCGCTGGCGGTACCACTCGTAGGTGTTTACCTTATTGAAGGAGACGCAGGGCTGAAGGATGTCCACGAGCGAGAATCCCTTGTGGTTGATCGCCTCTTTCACGATCGCCTTCAAGTGCTCGATATCACCGGCGAACGCCCGTGCGGCGAAGCTGCAGTCCAGCGCCACCGCGAGCGTCATGGGGCTGAACTGGCCGGAAATGACTCCGAAGGGCATGTTCTTCGTCACCGTGCCTTCGCCCGTCGTGGGTGAAGGCTGTCCCTTGGTCAGTCCGTATATCTGGTTGTCGTGGACGAACAGTTTTATGTTGATGTTCCGCCGCATTGCGGCCATAAGATGGTTGCCGCCCTCGCCATAACAGTCTCCGTCGCCGGTCGTGACGATGACCGGCATCTCGTGGTTCGCGAGCCGGATGCCTGCTGCGACGGGGAGCGCCCTGCCGTGGAGGCCGTTAAAGGTGTTCCCTTTCGTGTAGTGGGGGAACTTCGCGGCCTGACCGATGCCGGACACGAGCGTGTACCGGTGCGGTTCGATCCCCAGCTCCGCCATGGCGTCCCTGAAGGTCTTGAGGATGGGGAAGTTCCCGCATCCGGGGCACCATGCCGGGATTTGTCCTCGATACTCATCTGGCGTTGGCATGCTGTTTCTCCTGTTCGCAGAAGACCTTAAAACCTTTGAACACGAATTTCACGAATTGACGAATAGCACGAATAAATGCAACAACCATCGCGGCCTATTTCTTTTGTTTTTTGTCGTATTCGTGTCATTCGTCCCATTCGTGTCATTTGTGTTCGTGCCTATGCTTTCTACAGCTTCCTGATCAGCCCCTTCAGGTTCTTCACCAGCGACTCGACCGTGAACGGCCGGCCGTCATACTTGTTGAGCAGCGCGCCGAACTCGTAACCCGTCTCGGTCCTCATCAATCTCGCGAGCTGTCCCGTGGCGTTCTGCTCGACGCAGATGGAAAGCTGCGCCTTGGAGAGAAGCCTGAGGTAGTCGAATTTCTCCGTGCCGGGGAACGGTGTGAGCTCGCTGAAGTGCAGCAGGGCAATGCCGTAGTTCTTGGACAGCTCGTCCACGGCTTCCCGCAGGAGGCCGTACAGCGAACCCCAGCCGGTGATGACAATATCAGGATTGTGGTCCCCATAGAGGAACGGCGGGGCGATCTCTTCCTGCATGCGCGGCAGCTTCTTGAAGAGCCGTTTCTCCACCATGTTGACGCGGACAGCAGCGTCCTCGGTGATATGTCCTTCCTCATCGTGTTCGTCGCTGTCCGTCACCACCAGGTGCCTCGCGTCGCCGGGCACGGCCAGGGGGCTCACCCCGCTCTCCGTGTATGCGTGGCGCTTGTAGACGGCCCGTGCCTGGAACGCCTCCCCCCGGAGGCGATAGTCCGTCGTCCTGATCCGCTCGAGATCGAATCCCTTATAGGTCCACTGGGAATCGGAGAGATAGGTATCGAAAAGGATGAAGGCCGGAACCTGATACTTTTCGGCCAGATCAAAGGCCTTGTTCGTGAGAAAGAACGCCTGCTCGGGCGTGCCCGGCGCAAAGATGAACCGCGGGAACTCGCCGTGGCCCGCGTGCAGCACCATATGCAGCTCGCCCTGTTCGGTCCGGGTGGGAAGGCCTGTCGCCGGGCCCGGCCGCTGTCCCATGGCGATCACGATCGGTGTTTCCGTGATGGCGGCAAGGGAAACGCCCTCTACCATCAGGGCGAAACCGCCGCCCGACGTGCCGGTCATTGCGCGCACCCCCGCGAACGACGCGCCCAGCGCCATGTTGACGGCCGCGATCTCGTCCTCGGCCTGCTCCACGACCATGCCGTATTCCTTTTCCTTGCCCGCGAGATAGTTCATGATGCCTGTGGACGGCGTCATAGGATAGGCCGAGTAGAACTTTACCCCCGATGCCAGGGCGCCCAGGGCGATGGCCTCGGTCCCGCCGACCAGCATGCGCGGTTCGGCCTTCTCGACGGGAGCGACGGCAAAGCTGCATTTGAGACAACCCTTTACCGCGTGATCGTATCCCGCCAGCGCGGCGTTCTTGTTCGCGGTGATGACCTTCTCGCCCTTCTTTCCGAACGTGTCGGCAATGATCCCCATCAGGATGTCAAGCTCCATGCCGAGCATGCCGAGCACCGCGCCCGTGGCGACCGTGTTCGCCATGATCTTGTCGCCGCCGTGCTCGACGGCCAGCTTCGCGAACGGAATATCGAGGAATGCCTGCGTGTCATGTTTTTCCTTCAGGGCATCGGCGTCGTAGATGATCTGCCCGCGGGACGTAAGCTCCTGGGCGTGGAGCAGGATGCTTTCCTTGTCCAGGGCCACGATGATGTCCACCGCGTCCTTCGGCGCCATGACCGGCCGGTCGGAGAACCGTATCTGGTAGAAATTATGTCCGCCGCGGACCCGGGACTCGTATTCCTGGTTCGTAAAAACGTGATATCCGCCGCGGGAAAATACCCGGCCCAGCGTTTCGCCGATGGTCTGAATCCCCTGCCCTGCTTCACCGCCGACCTTGATCGTATAGTCCATAGACACCTCTATCTTTTTACGCCGCAATTTGATCCGGATAGACTAAACACGGACAGGTCATCTTTCTTCCAATTCCTCAAGCGTCAGGTCGCCGCTGCCCAAGAGGTGGAACAGCAGCACATACCCGCCGCAGGGAGACGCCGTTCCGCCGCTCAAGATAAAATCACAATCTGCCGCGCGGAAGGAGCAGGCCGCGCACACGCGTCCTTTCAGGCCTTCAATGGTCCTTGCATCAAGTGCCGCCGTTCGCCGGGGCTTATCCTGGGATACGTGCCTGCCCTTTTCAATGAGCCGATGGACAACGACATAACCCTGGCACGCAAGCTCTTCGTTCTTGCCCGGCTTGTAGTACTGACAGAAATTATGGCAGAGCGTTGTGTCCACCCTTCCTTTTTTTTCCCGAGGCATGAACACATTATAACAAAAATCGCGAAACCATCGTGTATAATTAATCCATGGCGTTTTCTCTGGCGAGACAGGCGTCGCTGAAATGGCTTGAGACCCCGTCGGTCTATCAGCTTGCCAAGGATGAGCTCTATGAGCTCGATGAGGACTCATTTCGCTTTCTCAGCTCCTGCGCATCCGAAGGCGGGTGTGAAAATAATGACAGCGCCTTCATCGATTATTGCCTGGATGAAGGTCTCCTGACGAGGGAACGGGTCACGGTCGCCCGCCCCGCGTTGAGACCCTCGCCGGACCCCTCGCTGCGCTACCTCGAGCTTCAGCTCACCAGCAAATGCAACCTCCGGTGCAGGCACTGCTATCTCGGCGACGTCAATGACCGCGAGCTGTCGACGGTCCAGGTCCGCTCGGTACTGAAGGATTTCGAGGAGATGCAGGGCCTTCGGGTCCTGCTTACGGGGGGCGAGCCGCTCCTTCACTCCCGGTTCGACGAGATCAATGAGATGCTTCCGGACCTGTACCTCAGAAAGGTGCTGTTCACGAACGGCGTGCTTCTGAAGAAGGATCTCCTGGTCCGGCTCAAGGTGCATGAGATCCAGGTGAGCATCGACGGGATGCAGAGCTCCCATGATGCGCTTCGCGGAAACGGGACCTATGATCTCGCCCTGAATGCGCTTCGCCGCGCTCTGGATGCCGGCTTCGAGGTCTCCGTATCGACCATGGTCCATCCCGGCAACCTCGGGGACTTTGACGCCATGGAAGAGCTCTTCAGGTCGCTGGGTGTCAAGGACTGGACCGTCGACGTCCCCTGCGTTGACGGAAGGCTGCGGGACAACCGCGAGCTCGCCGTAGCTCCCGAGATAGGCGGCAAGTATCTCGGCTACGGGTACGGTGGAGGCATGCATTCAACCGGCAGAGGGTACGCCTGCGGCCTCCATCTTATGGCGGTCCTGTACGATGGAACGGCGGCTAAATGCACATTTTACGGCGACCGCGCCGTTGGCTCCCTCAGCGAAGGCCTGCGAACCTGCTGGGAGCGCGTGCGGCCCATCCGGCTTGAGAGCCTCGGCTGCAAGTGCGAGTACCTGGAGGCCTGCCGGGGCGGGTGCCGATATCGCGCTGAACAGGTGGACCGTGCGGCCGGAAAGGACCTGTACCGCTGTTCCCTCTACGGCGTCATTGACAAGCAGGATTAGAATTGTTACTATTTAGCTGACGATGAAAGGAGGCGACACCATGTCGATCAAAAAGGTGGCAAAGACCACGGCAACGACCTGCAAGTGTAAAAGCTCCTGCTGATCAGGCGCTGTATCGCGCTCCAAATAATTTGAGCTCGGGGTTCCCTCCCCGAGCTCTTGTTTTTCCATCACTGTTCCGGCCAGCCCTACGTTACGCCTTTCAGTTTTTTCGCTATCTCAGCAACGTGTTTGCCCTGGAACCGTGCGATGGCAAGCTCGTTCTCGCTGGGCAGACGGGATCCGTCGCCGCCGGCAATGGTCGATGCGCCGTACGGCGAGCCTCCACTGATCTCCGCCATGGTCATCTGACGCTGCTCGGAGTAGGGAACCCCTACGATCACCATTCCCAGGTGCAGGAGGGTCGTATGAAAGCTCGTGATGGTGGTCTCCTGCCCGCCGTGCTGGGTGGCCGAAGAGGTGAACACGCTACCCGCTTTGCCGATCAATGCGCCCTTCATCCATAGCCCGCCGGCCTGGTCCATGAAGTTCCGCATCTGGGCGCACATATTCCCGAACCGTGTCGGTGTGCCGAATATGACCGCGTCGGCCTCGCCCATCTGGTCCACCTTCGCGAACGGCACATGGGCGAAGGCCTTGCGAGCTGCCGCTGCTCCTGACTTTTCGAGTACGTCCGGCGGCGCCAGCTCGGGCACCTGGAACAGGCCTGCTTCGACGCCCGGCACCGTTCTCGCTCCCTCAATAACGGCCTCGGCCATGCGGTAGATATGACCGTACATGCTGTAGAAAATGACCTGGACCCGCGCCTTGTCCGTCATGCCACTTTCCTCCCGAATTCCTCTCGCGCTTCGAAGTTCCCGACGAACTGGTCCACCTTGATGCCGAGGTGCAGGCACCGGATATTGTTCATACAGTCATCGGCGTCGCTCTTGTCGATCTGCGTGACCAGTTCCTGCTTTCCCCGCTTGAACTTCAGGACGTAGGCGTCCTTTTCTTCGTTGAACGTAATGCCGACGCTCACTTTGTGCTTCTCGATGTCCGGGTACATCTCCCGGATCTTTTCTTTCAATGCGACAATGGTGTATTTCATAGAGATCACTCCTCTCTGATGTCAATAGGGGCCGTTCCTGCTCTATCCTTCGATCACACCCCGCTCCTCCCAGAGGAACCAGTTCCCGGTGTCCGACAGGTGGCTGTAGGTGTTCTCGAAGATCTCATAGTGCTGCTGCTCCTCCTCGATGAGCCGCTTGAACAAGGCCTTCTCTTTATCCGTGGTTGCGGCTGCAAGGGACTTCTGATAAAACGCCTTTCCTTCCTTCTCCATTTGCATCGCTATTTTGAAGGCATCCAGTTCGTCCTTGCTTGCGGCCACCTTCTTCATCATCTGGTCCTTCATCGACTCAAAGATCGTCTTGACCCGTTTCATGGGACTTACATCATTGATCGTGATGTTCATGCCCTTGATAAGGTCCGAGATCATGACGAGATGCCGTTTTTCGTCCTCCGTAATGCTCAGGAACATCTTTTTACCGGCCTCGTAATTTGTTTTCGCCGCGGCTTCGGTGTAGAATTTTATGGCGTCGGTCTCCATTTTACTGGCCACTTCCAGTGGGTTCATGCTGCCCTCCTTGGCATAGCGATTTCTTTATTGTATATATTTGGCAAATAAAACAATACGTTGTGGATTATAAAAGACCTATCGTATCCTCGATCGTTTGACCTGGTCTTATTATAGCACACAATTTCAAGCAGTTGAAGGTAAAATAGGTTAAAAGTTGTCCTTGATCAGGAGGAGAATTCCGGCAGGCAACGCGAAAAAGGGGCGGGGAACAGCGGTTTATATCTGTTGGACGAGGGCAAAGGACGCCTTGATGAAGCACACGCCCTGGGGTAGCTTGCAGTTCCCGGCCCTTTTCTGGCCGGAAGGGTCCGCGGGACCCTGAAGGATCGACAGGCCTGTTCGGGTCTCAGCCATCATGCTGCCATACTCCGGCGAGAGCGCCTTGAACGCGTCACTGTGCTCGGCCTCCAGTTTTGCGACGCTCTCCCGTGCCGCTTTCAGCGTGTTCGCGAAGGCGCTGCACGCGCTGCAATAAGGGTCTTGCTGCTGGTTCTTGAACACGCCCAGCATGAAGTGATGGCCGCGTACCTGGTTGAGCAGTTCCATATACAGTTCCTCCGGTCGAAGGTCTAATGGGCGCAGCCGCCGCCATGACCCTTTCCATGACCAAGCCCTCCGCAAACGCTTTGGAGCGCATATTCGGATAGACCCTGCTCTTGATGGTACGCAAGGTTTTCCCGAACGGTCCGCGACTGGGCCCGATAGACCCTGATGCCCGACTGGTTCAGCCGGGAGAGCGCACCTGCGCCGATGCCGCCAACGACGACAGCGTCAATCTGCTGGTTGTCCAGCGCCTTCAGGGGGTTGCACGCGCCATGGGCATGATGCTGGTCCCCATTCTTTATCGTCGAGACCGTGCCGCTATCGGTGTCCACGACGACGAACGCGGGCGCAGAACCGAAATGATCGAACACCCCACTGTCCATACCTTCGTCGTGCTGGATGGGAAAACAGATCTTCATTGAATGATCCTCCGAGAATATAAGTATCATCATACTACGGCATGGCGGGAAAATGTCAAGAAGTTCGGGAGCGGAAGCACACCGGGAACAGGCAGGTCACCAAAATAGGCTGCCGAGCGCAAAAGCGCCCGAAGCGGTTATGATGGCGCCGGTGACGCGGTTCACCCAGACCAATTCATGGGAGTGAAAGCGCCTGCTGTACAGGCTGAAGAGGGCGACCAGAAAGAGCCACCACAGCGCGGACCCAAGGAACACACCCAGCACCAGGATCCCCGATGACAGGGCGCTGCCCTTTATCCCCGCCAGCCCGAAACCGGCAAAGACCGCGGCAAAGGAAAAGATGGTCATAGGATTGGTAAGGGTCAGAAAAAAGGTGGAGGAGTACATCCCCGCATAATGACGCGCTGTCCGGGGAAGTTCGTTCTTTTTCACCGGTTGCGCTGCGAAGGACTTGACGCCCAGGAACACCAGGATGGCCCCTCCAGCCAGACGGAGCACTGTCTGATGATCGACCAGCAGGTCTGATATGAAGGTGAGCCCGAAGGCGGCAATGAAGCCGTACAGGGAATCGGCCGTGGCCGCGCCCATGCCGGAGAAGAAACCCGCTCTCCGGCCGTGCAGCAGCGTGCGGCGCGCGCAGAGCACGCCGATGGGACCGACGGGCGCCGCGATCACGAACCCGATCATGATACCTTTGAGAAAAAATACCTGCTCCATGGATAGTGGGTCGCATTGTACTCAATTCAGACCGGTTTTTGCAACGGATATTTGTTTCAGCCCCGCCGTGCATATGATATACCTCATACCGTGCGCGCCGTCTGTGTGGTACAGTATGATCAACAGATTGAACGAATACCCGAACCGAGGAGGTTTACCATGAAGAACGATACCCATGCAGGCTGCCCGTCGTGCGCATCTGTAGCCGTGACGGCCGAACCGGCCGCAGCGGCAGACGCAGTAAAACGGCTTTCCCACTGGCCTATCCAGATCAAGCTCATCGGCACGATCGCGCCGTTCCTGAACAATGCCGACCTGCTGGTCGCCGCGGACTGCACTGCCTTTGCGACCCCCTATTTCCACCAGGAGTTCTTGAAGGACCGGAAGGTCCTGATCGGCTGTCCCAAGCTCGACGACGGCATGCAGTACGTAGAGAAGTTCACCCAGATATTCATCACAACGCCCATTAAAAGCCTTACGGTCCTCCGGATGGAGGTGCCTTGCTGCAGCGGCATGACCATGATCCTGAAAGAGGCCCTTAAGAAGTCGGGAAAGGACATCCCCTTTACCGAGATCGTCATCGGCATCAAGGGCGACCGGTTATCGGAAAAGCCCGTATCCCTCTGATCCTCACCGCACCGTCATCGGATAGAGAACGGGGGAAGCAGTGATCTGCTTCCCCCGTTCTTTTTCTTCCCGGCCCATCCGTTAGGCGAAAACTTGTCCGCACCACTCCCTGTCCGGCGTTCCTTCTTAGATCCCTATGGAAAACATTCCTTCCAGGTCGTGGCGCGAATGCACACGGAAGGCAATAAGGGTCTCGGACGTGAGGATGCCCCGCACCTTGAGCATGTGGTGGGTCACCAGGTCGGCGAGCTGATCGTTGTCCCGCGCGCGGATGATGACCGCCAGGTCATACCTCCCGGCGACCGAATAGACCTCGGATACTCCCTGCATCTCGGCAAGCTCCTCGGCGACCTCGTTGACCCGGTCCCGCGATACGGTGAGAAGAACCAGTGACGTGACCATGAGTGACCTCCCTTCAGCGTTGTTCTTAGTATAACAGATTTATTGCACTCGATATATCAGGTTCGCTTGCACCGCGGTTCAGGCGCAGCCCGCTTGCCGGAGTGGATATAGCTGTGGGCGGGGCACCCGCCGTGACATTTGGCATGGAGCACGCACGTGGTCCGGGGGCAGGTATTTCCGGTAAAGGTCCTGAAGAACGCAAGGGAGGAATGGTGCCAGATGTCCTCGAATGGATCGGAGAAGATATTGCCGAGCAGGAATTCCTGCCGGCCGAAAAAAAGGTTGCAGGGATAGACCGAACCATCGGGCATGATGCCGAGCTTCGTGGACCCGGCCGGACACCGGGCCTTCAGCAGTTCCGGATAGTGTGCATAGTCGGGCAGGAAGCCCGAGCAGGAAACAGTGCCGACCTGTCTTGGATCGAACCGGCCGTTCACAAAGGTCCAGAACTGGTCAAAGGGTATCGTTTCATTGAGCTGCGCAGCGTCCGGCGCATCGCGGTACAGCAGGAAGAACTGCTTCGGCTTCAGGGCAAGGAGCTGCATGACCAGCGAGGCGTCGACGTGGAGGCCCGCCACCATTTTTACGATGGGTCGGTGCTTGGCGATGAATTCCTCGAGTGCCCAGGCCGTTCTCTGGTCATTCACCGAAATGCCGACCGAGACCTGCGGATGATGCATCATGATCTCGGACAGCCGGATGAGGTCGGTTCCGTTGGAACTGAGGTTGATCTTCATTCCCTCCAGCAGTGCGGTCTTGATCAATCGCGGGAGGTCGGTGTGCAGGGTGGGTTCACCGCCGATGATATCAAGGGTGCTCACGCCGATCAATCGGAGCGTGCCCAGCATGCGGCTGAAGTCCTCGTAGGGCATATCCGGCATCGGTGCCATGGACGTGTTGAAGCAGAAGTCGCAGGACTTGTTGCACCGAAGCGTGGGATAGAATTGTATATAATCAGGCGCTGTTCGCATGATTTTCCTTGTGGATACCAGAACACCGAATGCATAAGGATGCCTGCAAGAAGATCGCACCATCGATGCAACCACTGGTCCCGACGAGAACAACCTCCACCCTTTCCCCCCCCCCGGAGGGGGGAGGGGTGAGGGTGCTGTTGTCTTTCGGGACCTTTGGTTACATGAGGTAGCTTCGTCCCCTCTTCCTTATGAACCCCTCATGCTCCAGGTCCGCCAGGTTCTTCCTCACCCGCTCCGCATCCATGCAGGTTTCCTTGACGATCCGGGCAGCGGTGAGCGATGTCCCTGCGACAAGGGCCTTCAGGATCCTGCCCCGCACCTGGCGGTTCGAGTTCTCAAAAGGGCTCTGGCGCGTATAGTGGGCGCTTCGCTGGTTCGCGTTGGCATGCTCTTTCTTCAGCATGGTCCCGTAATCCATAAGAGCATTGTACCATTTCCGGGGATTCTTCGCGTCAAGGGTTTGGCGGACCAGCGGAAGCAGGTCCTCGTCGCGGATGTTCTCCCGGTCGCGGAAGAACTCGTGGATGTACACCCGGCGGATATTCGTATCCATGAAGACCACCGGCTTGTTGAAGGCGAATGCCGACACTGCGCCTGCGGTGTACGGCCCGATGCCCGGCAACCCGACCAGCACCTCGGGATCGGCCGGGAGCTTCCCGTCGTGTTCGGAGACCACGGCCTGCGCCAGCGCCTTGAGGGCAAGCGCCCGGCGATTGTACCCCATCCCGGACCATATCCGCAGAAGCGTTGCCACACGCGCTTTCGCGAGCGACCGGATGTCGGGGAACGCGGCAAGGAATTCTCGGTACTTCGCGATCACGCGGTCCACCTGCGTCTGCTGCAGCATGATCTCGGAGACCAGCACGCGATACGGGTCGCGGGTCTTCCGCCAGGGGAGGTCGCGGCCGTACGTATCGTAATGATCGTAGATGCGTTTCCGGAATGCGAGGACTATGGAATGAGATGGCCTTTTGTCCGGGAGGGATCGCGAGGTCAATGTAGTTCGATGGCTTGACATGAAGAAAAGGTTCTAGACACGCCGATGGCCGGGCCCTGTGGTCCCGGCCGCCTAATGGTATGAAGGATCAGGTTGTCCGGCCCTTCCGCTTGGACCTCTTTTTGCCGCTTTTCCGTGCTGACTTGTCCGTTGGAGCCCCATCATGCCTCACCCCCGCCGGAGTGCCGCCACCCCCATCGGCGGAACGCCGGTGTGCCCATGCAAGGCTGGGCTTTTCAACGAAACGCCATGACAGGTAAGAAACCGCCAGAACGATCGCCAGGGACATCATCAATATCGTATAGGTCCCGAGCTGGCCGTAGTAATAATGCACCACCGTCTGCTGGATCGGAAATGCATATACATAGACGCCATAGGACACATCCATCTTCTGAAAGAACTTTATGAATGCGATGTCTGAATAGGCGACATACAATACGATATAGGGCAGAACGGCATAGCGGATGAGTTCGCTCAGGGGAAGCTTGTTCGCTACCACAAAGAGCGGAAGCAGCAGCAATGCCGCCCATTTGTTCAGGACGATCTTTTCAGCGTACAGGTAATAGAGTGCGCCGATGAAGAAGAAGATCCCCAGCGAAAGCAAAAAGGACACCGGCATGGTCAGGAAGAACACCCGGCTGGCGGACAGGGCCGGTTTGAAATACTGCTCTCCGGCAATAAGCAGTACCGCGATCCCCGCTACCAGGACCCTTTTTCCGACAACGCGGGTCAGCCCCAGAATGATCAGGAGGCCATACAGGAACACTTCAATGGGCAGCGACCACAGCGAGCCGTTGACGGCGTGCGGATAGGGATTGTTCATGAACACACCGGGCAGATAATAATAGACGGGAAAGAGGAACACGTTCTTGAGATACTCGGTTGTGCCGGGATGGGAAAAATACAGCTTCAGGTCAGCGCGCGTGACGAGCGGCCCGATGATCAGAACGGCCAGCAGGACCGAGCATGCCAGGGCAGGGAAGATCCGCAGTGCCCGCTTCTTCACGAACAGGAACGGCCGCGGGTCGTTCATCCAGCTCTTGGTGACCAGGAAGCCGCTGATGATGATGAATATCTGGACCGCGGACCCCATCACCTCACCCGCGATCCAATGCACGCGACCACTCTCCCCGAGGAACACGTGCATGTGATGAATGAGCACGAAGGTGGCCGCTGACAGGCGGAGAAGATTGAAGTTGTTGTCCTTGCTGTTTAACGTATCAGCGAGCTTCACTGAGGAGCGTGCTCCTATGACGTCGGGAGAATAAAAAAATCAGAGCGGGCCGTAAGCCGAGTTCTGTCTCCCCGGTTTCCCGGGGCGGTGAGCATTTATCTGGGTCCCGCATTGCTGCGGGACTCGAGCGATCTACCCGGAAGTCTCGGACGGGCCGTCCTTACCCCCTTGCGGGGGACGCTTCCCTATGTGATCTTGCTCCAGGCGGGGTTTTCCAAGCATTCCCGGTCGCCCGGGAACCTGGTGGGCTCTTACCCCACCGTTTCACCCTTGCCCTTGCGGGCGGTCTTCTTTTCTGTGGCACTTTCCATGGGGTCGCCCCCTGTCCCGTTTCGGGACCGCCTTGCCCTGTGGAGCTCGGACTTTCCTCCCCCCGTTTCCGGGGAGCGATCACCTCACCCGCTCTGAATTCAAAGAACCATTGCAAATTGCAAAGTGAATATTGTAAATATTAAATTGAATATCCTCGTCCACCCATTTTCCAATTTGCAATTTGCAATTTTCATTTTACAATTCTTTCGTCTATCGCCTTGTTCGCCAGTGCGTCCGCTTCCTTGTTCTGTTCCCTCGGGATGTATTGTACCGCAACGCTGCCGATCCTGGCAATGAGCTCCCGTGCCTTTGCGTGCAGGGGTTTCAGGCCTTCGCTCTTCACCTTGTACTGGCCGTTGATCTGCTTCACCATGAGCTCGGAGTCCGCAAAGAGGCTGACGCGCCGGGCGCCCGCCTTCACCGCGTGCTCAAGGCCGATGATGGCGGCGGTGTACTCGGCAACGTTATTGGTCGTCGTCCCCAGGTACCGTGCGATCTGCTCGAACGGCTCCCCGTCCTGCAGGATATAGACGCCGGCGCCGGATTCCCCGGGATTGTTCCTTGATGCGCCGTCGGTGTAGATGGTCAGTTCCACAAGATGTCCTTTTTTACGATCACGACACACCGTTCATGACAGTGAAGCTCCCCGCAGTCCCGCCCTGGCGGGACAGGGGATCTACGATCCTCAAGGGATCACTATGTGTTCTGATCGCCCGCTCCTGGATTCGTGCTATGGAGTTTTCGGTGCGATCGCTTCTTTAAAAAACAGGATGCGCTGGCAATTCGGGCAGGTGATGATCTCGGTGTTCTTTTTAACGTTCACAAATATCTGCGGCGGTATGCTCATGAAGCATCCGGAACAGGACTCGCCCCGGGCCTCGACGACGACACGCCCGCCTTGCTGAACCAACCGCTTATGGTACTTGGCAAGCAGGGCCGCATCGATGCGCGAGGCGATCTCATCCCGCGCGCGGCCATCGGCGGCCAGCTCGCTCTCAAGCTTCGCCATGCTCTCCTCGAACTGTTTCCGCTCAGCATCGATCTCGGCCGCTTCCTGCGCGGAACGCGCTTCGGCGGCCTTGATCTCGGCAGCCGCCGCGTCGATCTTTTCCATCAGCTTGAGGATATCGTCCTCGATCGTCTTGTTCTCCTGCTCCACGGTCTCGATCTCTTTCAGCAGGGCAGTGTATTCCTTGTTCGTCTTGATGTCCGGCGTCCGCGACTTCAGCTTCTCGACCTTCTGCGCTCCCTCTTCGAGGTCGCGATCGCGGTCGCGCTTGCTCTTCTGGGCCGTTTCCAGGGCCTCGCGGACGCTATCGAGTTCGGCCTTGTTCGCCTCGCTCTTCCGTTCCAGCGCTGCGAGCAGCTCGGGAAGCTTCCGCTTCTCCTCCTGGCGGGCGCGGATCGCGCCGTCGATCTCTTGAAGCTGGATCAGCAGGTTCAGTCGTTCTTCCATGGTCGTCTCCAAAAAAAAGTGCGCCTGAAGGCGCACTTTTGTCAAATCCTATTTTCATTCCCTGTATATCCGTAATTCCGCATTCCGTACTCCGCATCGAAAAGGATGGTGGGCCCACCAGGACTCGAACCTGGGACCAACCGGTTATGAGCCGGTAGCTCTACCAGCTGAGCTATGGGCCCTGCTGTGAAGCCTGTCGAAACCTCCCCTTCGCCGTCCATTGACCGAACGTCGATCGAGGGAACGGTATATTGACACACCGCGGCAGAAAAGTCAAGCCATCCGCCAGGAATCTTACTCCACAAAGCTCTTGAGCTGCTTGCTTCTGCTCGGATGGCGAAGCTTCCGGAGCGCCTTGGCCTCGATCTGGCGTATGCGCTCGCGGGTCACATCGAACTCCTGGCCCACTTCCTCAAGCGTGTGGTCCGTGTGCTCGCCGATGCCGAACCGCCAGCGGAGCACCTTCTCCTCGCGGTCGGTCAGCGTGTTCAGTACCTTGCGGACCTGCAGGTGCAGGTTGTTCCTGATGGCGAACTCAAGGGGTGAGGCGATCTTCTTGTCCTCGATGAAATCGCCCAGATGGCTGTCCTCTTCCTCGCCGATGGGCGTTTCGAGTGAAATGGGCTCCTTGGCGATCTTCATGATCTTGCGGACCTTCTCCACCGGCAGTTTCATGGTGGATGCGATCTCCTCGGTCGTAGGCTCCCTTCCCAGGTCCTGTACCAGGGCGCGGGACGTGCGGATAAGTTTGTTCATGGTCTCGATCATATGGACCGGGATGCGGATCGTGCGCGCCTGGTCGGCGATAGCCCGGGTGATCGCCTGGCGGATCCACCAGGTGGCATAGGTGCTGAACTTGTACCCCCGCTGCCATTCGAACTTGTCCACGGCCTTCATGAGGCCAATGTTCCCTTCCTGGATGAGGTCGAGGAACTGGAGCCCGCGGTTCGTGTATTTCTTGGCGATGGAGACCACCAGGCGGAGGTTCGCCTCGACCAGTTCGCTCTTGGCGAGCTTCGCCCGTTCCTCGGCACGTTCATACGCGCGAAGGGCCTTCTTCAGGCTATCAGCGGGAACACCGCAGTCCTGCTCCACTTTTTTAACGCGCTTGCCGGCGTTCCGGTAGGCCTTTTCCATGTCGAGGAGCGCTTCGGGCTTGATGCCGGCCTTCCGCGCCGCATTGGTAAGGTCCCGGCCTCCCAAGCGCACCTTCTTGAAAAGCTCCCTGAGCTCAGCGATGCTCTTCCCCGTTTTTCGCTCGAACGCGTGAACCTCCCGTTCACAATGGTTGATCTCCGTCACCATCTCATGCACCTTCAGGACCACGCGGTCCGTCTGGCGGCAATGGATGTTGAGCGCCTCGAGCTTGTCGAAGAGGGCGTTCCGTGTTGTCAGCATTTTGTCCCGGAGGGCTTTTTTCTTCGCCTCGGTGAGACGTGTGCTGCCGGCGCTCTTGTGAAGCGCGTTCATGTTCTTGCTGTGCTTGTCTATCTCGTTGATCAGCTTGAGCACCCGGGCCTGGAGCTCTTCCTCGTTCTGCGCCTGCATGTCCTCGAAATCGTCATCTCCGGAATGCACCACCTCGTGGATGCTGACCTTGCCCTTGCGCAGCCGTTCACCGAGATCGCGGACATCCTGCATCGAGAAGGGAATGCTGTAGATGATCTGGGCCGCTTCCCGTTTGCTCTCCTCGATCCGCTTGGCAATGGCTACCTCGCCCTCCTTGGACAGCAGCGGCACGGTTCCCATTTCCTTGAGGTAGAGCCTGACGGGATCGTCGGTCTTGCCGAGCCCGACATCGACATCCTCTTCCTCGGCCTCTTCCTCGGCGGCCTCTTCGAGGCCTGCTTCCTCGGTCTCGATGGCCTCCTCGGCATCTTCATCGCCGCCGGGACGGGCCTTCCCGTCCGAACGCGGCGAACCGAGCTCGATATCGGAGTCTTCGTCGCCGAACAGCGAGATAATGCTGTCAAGCTGCTCCGTCGAGACCTCTTCGGCCGCGATGGGCTCGGCGCCGTCCTCGAACGGCAGGTAACCCTGCTGTTTCGCCGATGACGGCTTCTTGGCATCGCCGGTCTTGCCCCGTTTTGCCATGTCCTTCAGTTCCTTTTTTGGCATACCTGATTCTTCCTTCCCCCGATATCTGCTCGCGTGACCGCGGTCACTGCGTCTCTCGCCGCCGGATCTGTACGATCTGCTCCTGAAGCGACCTCAGCTGTTCCCGGTCGCCCCGGGACTCCGCATCATGGATCGCCGTCAGCAGCGACTTCATCTTCTTTACCGAGCCCTGCTGTTTGATCCGCTCCACGCAGTCCGCACAGGTCTTTTCAAGATTCATCTTCTGATCATTGCTGCTCTCCTGGTCGTTGTTCTCTATCTCCAGGACACTATAGTGCGAGAAGAGCCGGTTCAGTTCATCGTCCCCCTCGATGGAAATTTCTCGAAGGTCGATCCCCTTGCCGCTCTTCAACGTTGAAAAGATGCGCTCTGCCACACGCCGATACAGCGGGTCCGTGAAGTCCTCGGGCGCGATCTGCTCCGCCAGACTCCGGGCGACGTCCTCGTCCCTCAGCATGAGGTGGACTAGCATCTCCTCGGCCCGCGGCCGCTGGCCCTTCGAAGCAGTCGCTCCCGCCGCCGTCCGCTCCCGCGGCCCGGCGTGCGCGGTGCGCCGCTTCGCCATGTCCTGGCGCAGGGTCGCTTCATCGACGTTCAATGCCTCGGCGGTCTTCTTGAGATAGTGGTCCTGCTCGATGCCCGAGGGGAGCTTCGCGATGAATCCCAGCATCTCTGCCTCGCGCTCCACCTTCTCGTCAATGGATGCGGCCGCACCGTCCTTCACCACCTGGCTGAGCACGAAGTCCATGAACTTTGCAGAGCCTTTGAGGCAGGTGGCGAAGGCATCGTAACCCTTCTTTTTCAGAAAAGTGTCCGGATCGTCGCCGTCGGGCAGCGATACGACGTTCACCTTCATGCTGCTCCCGGCAAAGAGCTCGAAGCCGCGCAGCGTGGCCTTTACACCCGCCGGGTCCGGATCAAAGATCAGCATGAGCTTCTGGGCGAACCGCCGCATCAACCGCAGGTGCCCGTCCGTAAGCGCCGTGCCGAGCGTCGCCACGGCGTTCTTCGCGCCATGCTGGTGGCAAGCGATCGCGTCGAGATATCCCTCGACGATGATGAAGTATCCCTGCTTCCGCGCCGGTTCCTTCGCCTGGTCGAGGCAGTAGAGCACGTTGCTCTTGCTGTAGAGCGGCGTCTCGGGCGAGTTCAGGTACTTGGGCAGGGAGTCGTCCATCACCCTGCCGCCGAAGGCGATCACCTGCCCGCTGATGTCCCGTATGGGAAAGATGATCCTGCCCCGGAAGCGGTCGTAGTGACCTTCACCCTCGCTCCGCTTGACGATGAGCCCGGCCTTTTCCAGCAGCGCCGGCGAATGGCCGTGCTGCCGCAGATGCTTGAGGAGCCCGTCCCACTCCGGCCGGGCGTATCCCAGGGCAAAGTCCTTGATGACCGCATCGGTCAGGCCCCGTTTTGTGAGGTATGCCCGCGCCGCGCTGCCTGCCGAGCCTTCGAGCTCCCGCCGGAAGTAATCCGCCGCCTCGGAAGTGATCTTGAGAAGCGCTTTCCGTTCGTCGTCGCTCTTCTTCTCGTCCGCCCGGGGCCTGCTCTCGGGGAGCGTGATGCCCGCGCGGCCGGCGAGCTGCTTCACCGCCTCGGGAAAGTTCAGCCCCTCCTGCAGCTCGAGGAACTTGAAGGCGTCGCCGCCGACGCCGCACCCGAAGCAGTGAAAGATCTGCTTGGCCGGGTTCACATTGAACGACGGTGTCTTCTCGCTGTGAAAGGGGCAAAGCCCCAGCCAGTTCTTGCCCGCCTTCTTGAGCGAGACATACCCCGAGACCAGGTCGTAGATGTCGACGCTGTCCCGCACCCGCCGTATGATATCTTCGGAGTACACGTTACCGCAAGCACCAATGATCAAGCATCAAATTTCAAATAACTCCCAAATACCAAGAGTACAATATCAAAATCCGACCAGCCAGGTCATTGGTGCTTGGAACTTGGATATTATTTGATATTTGTTCTTTGTGATTTGGTGCTTATTTCTTCAGCTCCGCCACGGTCACTCCGGCCCCGCCTTCGGACGGATCGCCGGTACGAACCGACGCGACAAGCGGATGGCTCTTCAAGAGCCCGGTCACCGCGGCCTTGAGCGCTCCGGTGCCGAGCCCGTGGATGATGGTCACGTGATGGACTCCCTTCACGCTCACGCTGTCCAGGAACCGCTCTGTCTCAGCCAGCGCCTCGTCTACCCGCAAGCCCAGCAGGTTCACGCGGTCGGGCAGGCCTTCCCATTCCTCGATGTCCGCGCTCCAGCCGGATGCCCTGCCGCCCTGCTTCGCGGCAGATTCCTGTTCCAGCGGGACCGCGTCCCGCAATGCTATCCTGAGCTTCAGGCCGTCCGCATCCACCTCGAGCACATCGTGGTGCGCAAACAACACGGTGCCCGTTCGTTTCAGCTTCGGTATCCGCACCCGATCGCCGGGACTGATCGTTCCGCGATAGATCGGCTGCCCCACGTGTTCTTCTTCGAGCGGCTCAAGCTGCCTTGCAAGCGCGTCGACCTCCCTGCGTTCCTGTTCCACCTGCACTCGTTCAATGGGTACGACGCGGGAAAGCTCCTTCAACTTCTGCCGGAGGCTGGCAAGGGTGTCGCGTGCCTCCTGCTTTGCCTTTGCCTTCGCGCTCCGCGCTTCGTCGGACGCCGTCCGGTGGAGCTGCTCTGCCTCGGCCTTCAGCCGCTGCGCCGTGGCCACGTCCTGCTCCGCCTGCTGCCGCTCCGAGCGGAGCCGTCGGGTGTCCTCCTCGACCTGCTCCAGGAGACGGTCAAGGCTTGCCTCGTCCCTGCTGAGACGGGCTCGCGCGTCCCGCACCACGCTGTCCGGAACGCCAAGCCGCGACGCCATGTCCAGGCCATAGCTCCTGCCCGGCCTTCCCGGGAGGAACCTGTACGTCGGCTGAAGAGTTACGGGGTCGAATTCCATCGCGCCATTGACCGCGCCCTCCGTCCGGGCGCCGAACAGCTTGAGCACATTGTGGTGCGTCGTGATCACGCTCACACAGCCGCTTTCCTGCAGGCTCGCCAGGACCGCAGCACCCAGGGCGCCCCCTTCGGCGGGGTCCGTCCCCGAGCCCAGTTCGTCCAGCAGCACCAGGGAATCGCTCTTCGCTTCCCGGAGGATCCCTGCGATCTGGCGCACATGGGACGAGAACGTGCTCAGGTCCATTTCCAGGCTCTGTTCATCGCCGATGTCGGCGAACAGATCACCGAAGACCGGAAGCTCGCTTCCCTCGGCGGCGGTAACCGGAATGCCTGCCTGCGCCATAAGGCACAGCAGGCCGATCGTCTTGAGGATGACGGTCTTGCCTCCGGCGTTCGGGCCGCTGATGATCAGCGTCCTGCCGGTATCAGAAAGATCGATGTCGTTCGGTACGGCGATATGCGCCGCGCCGGACCGCTGCTTCGCGATGATGAGCGGGTGCCTCGCGGCGCGGAGACGCAGACGGCGATCCGCGGACAGCTCCGGTACGGTCCCCTGGTACTCGGTCCCGAACCGGGCGCGGGCGGCGATTGCGTCGATGCCTGCCGCCGAGTCAAGATTTGCCCCGATCGCGGTGGCGTCCCTGGCCAGGAGGCCGGTGAGCTCCCGGAGAACCCGCTCGACTTCCTCGCGTTCTTCCATGCGGAGCTCGGCAAGCCTGTTGTTCTGTTCAACGACCTCGAGCGGTTCCACGAAAACAGTGGCGCGGGAGCCGGAATGACCGTGCACCACGCCCTTGATGCCCTGCCGGAAGTTCGGTTTGAGCGGCATCACATACCGGTCGTCGCGGACCGTGATCACCTGGTCCTGTACGATGTTCTGCGCACCGGAATCGCGGAGGATGCGGGACATGCGGTCCATGATCTCATCCCGCGTCCGCGCTATCAGCTTCCTGACCCTGCGGAGCGCCGGACTTGCCGAATCCTTCACCTCGCCGGTCTCGTCCACGGCGGCATGGACCGCATCTTCGCTCTGTTTGAGCGGTGTGATCCTTGCCGCCCGGGCGCACAAGAGCGGCGCAGCAATTTTTATATTGCCGGTCCCTTCGAACCGCTGAAAGAACGTCTTGAGCCTTCTCGCGGCGCCGAGGGTAACGGCAATGTTCAGAAGCTCCACCGGCTGAAGCATCACTCCGGGAACGGCAAGCCTGCCGGCCTCCCGGCGTATATCACGTATCCCGTCCAGGGGCGGATGTTCGCCGGAGCTGAGGATGTGCAGGAATTCCCGCGTCTCGCCGAGGCGCTCGCTGACCACGGAATTTCCGGCGGCCGGCAGCAGCCCCAGGACCTCTGCGCGGCCCGGCTCCGAGGCAGCATAACCGGCTACGATGTCCCGGACCTTGTCATACTCAAGGACCTTGAAGGCGTGTTCGTTCATCCTAACCCGGACAAGCCGTAATAAACAAGGATAAAGACCGTTGGCCGGCCACAGCCTGGAGGCAAGCACCGGCCGCGTCGACGACCGCGTGCTTCCCGTTCAGGCGATCGGCGAGAAGAAGCTCCGGCGTCTCGATATCGCTGCCAGCAAGGACCATATTCACGTTGTGTTCGGGACTGCTGTGGAGGATCCAGCTGTCGGTGTAGGGAGTGGACAAGGTCTCAAGATCGGGCTGGAGCGCCAGCCGACACAAGTCTGCATGCATCACTGATCGAGGCTCCTAACAAGAACAGGGGGCCACGATCCGGATGGCCCCCTGTTTTAATGATCTCTGGCTATAGCATACGCACCTGCCACCGGGCTTAGCCCAGTGAACTTTTGACCAGTTCGCTCACCAGCTTGTTGTCTGCACGGCCTGCGATAAGCGGAACGAGCGCTTTCATGACCTTACCCATGTCCTTGGCGCCCTGGGCGCTGGTCTGGGCTATGGCCTCGCGGACCAGTTTCTCAACCTCTTCACGGCCAAGCTGCTGGGGAAGATACACTTCGAGGACGGCGACCTCGGCCGTTTCCTTGTCCACCAGGTCCTGCCGGCCGCCCTTGGCGAATTGCTCGATGGAGTCCTTCCGCTGCTTGATGAGAGAACGCACCGTGTCCAGAACCTCGCTGTCCACGAGCGGCGCCCGCTTGTCGATCTGCTTGTTCTTGAGCGCGGCCGACAGCATCCGGAGGGCTGAAACCTTGTCCTTGGCGCCGGACTTCATGGCGGCCTTGATATCCGCGTCGATCTGCTCCCGTATTCCCATTGCCGTCCTTTTCGCTGAACCTTTCCGGCAAAAAATCTGTCCCGAATGCTAACTATCCATTCCGGAACATGCGCGCCGTCTTTGCCGCCTTCTTCCTCGCTGCGATAGCCTTCTTCTTCTTCTTCACGCTCGGCTTTTCATAGGCCTCGCGCTTCTTCACCTCGGAGAGTACGCCTTCCTTTTCGATGCTTTTCTTGAACCTGCGAAGCGCTACCTCAAAAGGCTCATTGTCTCGTAACCGTATGCTGGGCACTGTCTACAACACCCCCCTTCTGTATATAACTATATGAAATATTTATGTTAAAATTACACATGCAGATGCTATTCTACATACATTTACCTGCCGGTAGAGGAGATCAGAGAGTATAATTAGCAACTCCACCCCCTCTTGTCAAGTGATTTTTAAGGGTTTTTTCTCATTATTCAGCGAACTTCCGCGAGGATGGCCTTGCCGTCGAGATCCTCAAATCCCTCATCAGCTCCGGTAGGCGGCGTTTATCTTTACATATTCCGTGGAAAGATCGCAGGTCCAGAGCGTCGCTTCACCCTTCCCCTTATGGAGATCGATGGCAATGTGGATCTCCCGCTGCTTGAGAGCGGCGGCGGCCTCTTTCTCCGCGTGTTTTCCCAGGACGACGCCCTTCTCGACAAGATTCGTCTTGCCGAAGGAAATATCCGTGCGGACCTCATCCATGTCAACGCCGCAGCTTCCCAGAACGGCCATGATCCTTCCCCAGTTCGCGTCTTCGCCGAAGAGAGCGGTCTTGACCAGGCTGGACTTTGCGACGGCAGAGACCGCACGCCTCGCTTCCACGGGATTTTTCGCTCCGCGCACCGTGATCTCGACGAACTTCGTGGCGCCTTCGCCGTCCTTTACGATCTGCAGGGCAAGCGAGCGCGTCACCGCGTCGAGACAGGCCTGGAGCTTCTTGAGGTCCTTGCTGCCCGGCGCGACCCGCTTGTTGCCGGCGGCGCCATTGGCCATGAACAGGACCATGTCGTTGGTGCTCGTGTCGCCGTCCACCGTGATCATATTGAACGACCGTTCAACGGACGCGGTCAGCATTTTCCGGAGCATCGGCGGCGCGATGAGAGCGTCGGTCACGATGAAGCAGAGCATGGTGGCCATGTTGGGATGGATCATGCCGGAGCCCTTGGTAATGCCGGCCAGCGTGATGGTCTTCCCGCCGATCTCCTCCTGTACGACGGCGATCTTGGGAAAGATGTCCGTGGTCATGATGGCCTCGGCTGCCTGGCCCCAGCCCGTCGGAGCGAGAAGCCCCGCGGCCGTGGCGATGCCGGTCCGGATCCTGGGGAGCGGGAGCGTCTCGCCGATGACCCCGGTGGACGCTACGTAGACGGCCTCAGGTTTTGCGCCGAACTCTTTCGCCGCGATCTCCGCTGTCTCACGGGCGTCGAGTAATCCCTGTTTGCCGGTGCAGGCGTTCGCGCAGCCGCTGTTCGCCACAATGATCCGGCCCTTGCCGGTCTTCACCTTGGACATGCCCATCACCACCGAGGCGGCCTTCACCCGGTTCTTCGTGAAAACGCCCGCCATGGACGCTTCACGGTCCGAAACGATGACGGCGAGGTCCTTCTTGTCGGTCTTCTTGATCCCGCAATGAATGCCCCAGGTCTTGTAGCCGGGAACCGAGAAATTCTTGCTATCGAGTACTTTCATTATTCTACTCCTGCTTCTCTATAAAGTGGTTGTTGGACCGGGTACCGGCAGGGACGCGCTCCTCTGCTTTCCCTGGTGCTCCGGTGCACCGATCCTCCGGTGCTTGCGCATTACGGGAACAGTCCCGCGAATTTGAGTCCTGCCGTCTCCGCGAAGCCCATCATAAGGTTCATGTTCTGGACCGCCTGGCCGGAGGCGCCTTTCACCAGGTTGTCGATCGCGGTCACAATAACGGCGCGGCCCGTCCGGCCGTCGGCATGCACACCGATGTCGCAGAAATTCGAGCCCCGCACGTTCCGGACATTCGGGAACTGCCCGGGCGGAAGAACGCGGACGAACGGCTCGTTCTCATAGAACGCGTGATAGGCGGCGTGCAGCCGCTCTGTGTCGATCGGTGACGCAAGTTTCCCGTAGATCGTCGAAAGAATGCCCCGGTTCATGGGAACGAGGTGCGGCGTGAACGAAAGCGTCACAACGACTCCCGCGATCAGCGAGATCTCCTGCTCGATCTCCGGCGTGTGACGATGGGTCCCCACCTTGTACGCCATGAACCCCTCGTTCACCTCGGGATAATGATGGGCAAGGGAGACGCTTCTGCCCGCGCCTGACACGCCGGATTTTGAATCGATCACGATGGTCGAGGAGTCGATCAGCTTCTTCGCGACGGCCGGCGCCAGGCCGAGAATGGCGCTCGTAGGGTAGCATCCCGGGTTCGCCGTGAGCGATGCCTTCCGGATCTTCTCGCGGTGAAGCTCTGGAAGCCCATATACTGCGCTCTTCAGAAGGTCCGGGTGCTGGTGGCCGTGCTCGTACCACTTCTCGTATACGGCCGCGTCGGCCAGCCGGTAGTCCGCGGAGAGATCGACCACCTTGACGCCCAGTTCGTGGAATCGGTATGCCGCTGTCTGCGCAGTCACGTGGGGTAGCGCCAGAAAAACGAAGTCCGCTTTCTTCGCGATAGCCTTGGGATCGAGGGGCTCGCAGACAAGGTCCGTCAGTCCGAGAAGGTGGGGAAAGATGTCGGTGAGCGGCTTACCCGCGGACCTCTCGGAGGTCACGGCCGTGACCGTAACGCCGGGATGGTGCAGCAGGATGCGGTAGAGCTCTCCGCCCGTGTACCCGCTGGAGCCGACAATGGCTATTTTCAATTCGCCGTTCTTCATGGTTAATAAAAAAGGGAAGGCATCTTCACCTTCCCTCGATCGTTCTTCATGGGGTGCACGTCATCAACGTGTTCGCTTGCCCTTTCCGGATGCCGGTCTCGGGAAGCGCGCTGGCCCCCAAAACCGCCCGTATTATCTCTTGGAGAACTGGAAGCGGGCGCGGGCGCCCTTCTGCCCGTACTTCTTGCGTTCCTTCTTTCGGGGATCGCGGGTGAGAAGCCCTTCCTTGCGCAGCTTGCCCTTCGCTTCCGTGTCCACCTCAAGCAGCGCCTTGGAAATGCCGTGCCGGATCGCGCCAGCCTGGCCCGAGGACCCGCCGCCGACCACCGTGGCGAGGACGTCGAACTTGTCCACCGTGCCCGTCACTTCAAAGGGCTGGCGGATGATCATCTTGAGCACGTCCCGGCCGAAGTACTGGTCCGACGTTCGATCATTGATGGTGATCTTCCCGCTGCCGGGCATCATCCACACCCGTGCGATGGAATTCTTCCGTTTGCCGGTCGCATAGAACCGTGAAACCGCTGCTGCTGACATTCCTTGATCCTCCGTATGCCATGGGCCCGGAGCCCACGCATTGAACTGCGATTAATTATTAGAACTTCATCTCCGCCGGCTGCTGTGCTGCATGGGGGTGCTTTTCCCCCGCGTAGACCTTGAGCTTGGAAAGCATCTGCTTGCCGAGCCTGGTCTTGGGGAGCATGCCCTCTACCGCCATCTTGATTACCCGTTCCGGCTTGGTCTTCATCAGCTTGCCCGCGGTGACGGACTTGAGACCGCCGGGATAGCCCGAATGACTGTAATAGGTCTTCTGATCAAGCTTTTTCCCGGTGAGGTGTATCTTGTCCGCGTTCACGATGATCACGAAGTCACCCGTATCCACGTGGGTGGTGTAGATGGGCTTGGTCTTGCCCTTCAGCACCGACGCCACCCGGCTCGCGAGCCTGCCAAGGGTCTTGCCGTTGGCATCCACGACGAACCAGCTTCTCTTCACATCCTCTGCTTTTGCCGAAACCGTAGCCATAATTCCCGCCTTCTGTAAACGATTTTGAGAAATGTGAATATAAACAAGTTGATGATATTTGTCAAGCGTTTTTATAGTTGTGCCGGAAAAAATACCGTGAAGAGACCTCGATCCCGTTCTCATAAAAAACCAACGTTTTTAGCTTGTTAGAGTAGGGAGGCCCTTGTTGATACCTTTTCACCCTGTCGTTCCCATTGTGTTTTTTGGTCGTCAGGGCCGGTCATCATTGGATACGACGCCATGGCCGCAATCATGTCTCCTTGCCCTGTTTTTTATGAATTTCAGCATTTTTCCCTTGAACAGCCGGGGTGACTATGGTATTTTAAGGGTCGCCTTTTTAGTTTAGAGAAGGCAATCTCAAAATCCACACGCGTCCGGGACTCACTGCGGGGTTGCCCCATATACTATAGCCCCTCACCCCTGCCCCTCTCCCCTTGAGGGAGAGGGAAAAAGGGAGAGGGGGCTTAGTTGATCGGGGTCCGCTGAGGGGATGATCGGCGCGGAGGGAAAACCAGAAGGAGGACATCATGTCCACGATCACGATGAAGGAGTTGCTGGAAGCGGGGGTTCACTTCGGCCATCAGGCCAAGCGCTGGAACCCCAAGATGAAGAAGTACATCTTCGGAGAGCGGAACGGTATCTACATCATCGACCTCCAGAAGACGCTCAAGCTGTTCAAGGAAGCATACGATTTCGTCCGCACATCCTCCAGCCAGGGCAAGGACATCCTGTTCGTCGGCACCAAGAAGCAGGCGCAGGACGCCATCACCGAAGAGGCAAAGCGGTGCGGCATGTATTACATCTCGAGCCGCTGGCTCGGAGGCATGCTCACCAACTTCGCCACCATCAAGAAGAGCATCGACCGGCTCAAGAAGATCGAGAAGATGAAAGAGGACGGCACCTACGACAAGCTCACTAAAAAAGAGGTCGCACGCCTCGAGAAGGAGCGCATGAAGCTCGAGAAGATCCTGTGCGGCATCAAGACCATGCCTGGCCTTCCGTCGCTCCTGTTCGTCATCGATCCGCGCAACGAGCAGATCGCCGTGCAGGAAGCGAACCGGCTCGGCATCCCCGTGGTGGCCGTTGTGGACACGAACTGCGATCCCGACAACATCGATTACGTCATTCCGGGAAATGACGATGCCATTCGCGCCATCCGCTTGATGGCTTCCAAGGTCGCCGATGCCGTCCTCGAAGGCAGGCAGGCCATCGCCAAGGAGGCGGGCGAGGCGATGGAGGCGGCAAAGGCCGCGGGCGCTGCTGCTCCGGGCGAAGTGCCGGTAGCAGCGGCTGACGTCGTCGCTGACGAAGAATAGGACCAACTCATACCATCCGCCCCCTCGTCCGGAGGGGGCGGTCAATTCAGTCCGGCAATCATTCGTACTTAAACATAGTTAAGGAAGGGGATCTACCTACCATGGCAGCAATCTCAGCATCTGCGGTAAAGGAACTGCGCGATAAGACCGGCGTGGGCATGATGGAGGCGAAGAAGGCCCTGGAAGAAGCGGCCGGCGACATCGAGAAGGCCGTCGACCTCTTGCGAAAGAAGGGTCTTTCGGCGGCCGCGAAAAAGGCGTCCCGCGTGGCATCGGAAGGCATGATCGCCTCGTTCAGTGAAGGCAAGGTCGGTGTCTTGATCGAGGTGAACAGCGAGACCGACTTCGTGGCAAAGAATGACGAATTCCAGAAGTTCGCGAAGGGACTGGCCCGGCTCGTCGCGGAGAAGGCGCCCGCTGACGTGGCGGCCCTCTCGCAGCTGACCCTGGACGGAGATAACGTCGAGGCAAAACGCAATGCGCTGGTCCAGAAGATCGGCGAGAACATCTCAGTCCGCCGCTTCGAGCGGTTCCAGACGGCCGACAACCTTGCCATCTACCTCCACGGCAGCAAGATCGGCGTTATGGTCGAGTATATCGGCGGCGACGAGCAGCTGGGCAAGGACATCGCCATGCACGTAGCAGCTGCCAACCCGCTCTACCTCTCCCGCGAGACGGTCGCCGCGGACGCGGTCGCCCGGGAGCGCGCGATCTGCGAGGCACAGGCCAAGGAGTCGGGAAAGCCGGACAACATCATCGGCAAGATCGTCGACGGCAAGATGGAGAAGTTCTACGGCGACGCCTGCCTCCTGGAGCAGATCTTCATCAAGGACCCGGACGGCAAGCAGAAGGTCAAGAACCTCCTGAAGGCCGCGGCGGTCAAGCGGTTCGTCCGGCTCCAGCTCGGCGAAGGCATCGAAAAGAAAAAGGCGGACTTTGCCGAAGAGGTTGCAGCCCAGCTCCAAAAATGATAGAATCGCTCACCGTTCAGCGATCG
Source organism: Nitrospiria bacterium (assembly GCA_919902495.1). Lineage (GTDB taxonomy): Bacteria > Nitrospirota > UBA9217 > UBA9217 > UBA9217 > JAAXXJ01. The sequence continues at coordinate 3,731 of CAKKRC010000083.1, read as the reverse complement.
TGAACGCAACGCTCGCTGGCCGAAGATACAGATCCCTCACTCTGCACGTTCCGGAGCGTGATCCCTATGACCCAGTCACCGTACAAGCGCATCCTGCTCAAGCTCTCCGGCGAGGCCCTCATGGGCTCCCAGGGACACGGGATCGACCTGACGGTCATTGACAAGATCGCCTCGGAGATCAAAGAGGTCGCCGGGAACGGCATCGAGATCGCGATCGTCATCGGCGGCGGGAACATCTTCCGGGGGCTGTCGGCAGCCGCCAAGGGCATGGAGCGCGCAAGCGCCGACTACATGGGCATGCTGGCCACGGTCCTGAACGCACTCGCCCTCCAGAACACCCTAGAGAACAAGGGCGTGGCAACGCGGGTGCAGTCCGCCATCGAGATGCGGGAACTGGCCGAGACCTATATACGGCGGCGCGCAGTTCGGCACCTCGAGAAGAAACGCGTGGTCATCTTCGCCGCCGGGACCGGCAATCCCTACTTTACAACGGACACGGCCGCGGCGCTCCGGGCCATGGAGATCGGTGCCGAGGTCATCATGAAGGCCACTAAAGTGGACGGCGTCTACAACGCGGACCCGGTGAAGGACCCCTCCGCCGTCAAGTATGATCGTCTCTCCTACCTCGACGTGCTTCAGAAGAACCTCAAGGTCATGGACGCGACGGCCATCTCCCTCTGCATGGACAACAATCTTCCCATCATCGTCTTCAATCTCAATGTCCCCGGCAACATCAAGAGGATCGTGGCCGGCGAATCGCTGGGGACGCTGGTTACCGGGAGGTAACGGTGCTATGATGAACGAGCTTGTCAGGAAAGCGGACGAGAAAATGAACAAGGCCCACGAGACCCTGAAGCGTGAGTTCGCCGCCATCAGGACCGGCCGGGCGTCTCTCGGCATCCTCGACGGCATCATGGTGGACTACTACGGAACGCCGACCCACCTGAACCAGGTGGCAAACCTCGCCGTGCCCGATCCCAAGACCATCACCATACAGCCCTGGGAGCCCAAGATGCTGGGCGAGATCGAGAAGGCCATCCTCAAGTCGGACGTCGGTCTCAACCCCGGGAATGACGGCAAGGTCATCCGGCTGTCCATCCCCCCCCTCACCGAGGAGCGGCGGCACCAGATCGTGAAACACGCCAAAAAGCTCGCCGAGGACTGCCGCGTGGCCATTCGCAACATCCGACGGGACATCAACGACGATATCAAGAAAAAGGGCAAGGACAAGGACGCCCACATCTCCGAGGACGCCACGAAGAAGCTGCAGGATGATATCCAGAAGCTCACCGACAACCATATCAAGAAGATCGACGAGTTCCTTGACCACAAGGAAAAAGAGATCATGACCGTGTAAGAAGCAGAAAAGGAGGTCTTTTCATGCTTAACAAGCCATTCATCAAGATCCTTTCGCTGTATCTCATTATCGCCGTATTCGCGCTCGCCCTTCCCGCACCGGGATGGGCCATGCTCATTCCCGCGGGACAGGCTGTGACACGTTCCACCGACCAGACGAAGGTGCAGTCCGCGCTTGAGTCCTCAGTGATCAAACAGCGACTGCTGGATTTCGGCCTCACCCCGGAAGAGACCACGGCGCGGTTGAACAGGCTTTCGGACGAACAGGTCCACCGGCTTGCCGCGAACATGGACGCTGTCCAGGCCGGCGGCGATGTGCTCGGCGACGTGATCGTCATTCTCCTGATCGTGATCATCGTCATCGCGGTACTCGAACTGACCGGCCACCACGTCATCATGAGGCGCTAGCTCTCGACCAGCCACATCCCGGAAGAGGAGGTTTTGCCATGAAGCACATGCTCACTGCATTTTATGCCCGGCCCCTTGCCAGCTACCTGATCGCCGCGCTTCTTGCCATCTCGACACTCGCGGGTCCTGCGGAGGCCATGCTCCTGCCGGCCCCGTCCGCAGCACCCTACGCGGATCAGAGCGCGCCTTCACCGGACCGCGCCGCGGACATCGCAAAGATCCAGAAGACCCTCGAGACCAAAGAGCTGCGGCAGCGGCTCATGGACTACGGTCTCACCCCCGACGAGACCGCTGCCCGCATCGACAAGCTCTCCGACGAGCAGGTCCACCAGCTCGCCGCGAGCATGGACTCCCTCCAGGCGGGCGGCGATAGCGTTCTGGGACTGGTTCTCGGCCTCGTGATCATCGCGCTGCTGGTCGTCCTGATCATCTATCTCCTGGAAGGCAGGATCGTGATCAAGAAAACATGATCCCTCAGTTCAATCGGAACAAGGCCGTGGACAGCGTCATGACTGTTCACGGCCTTTTTTTACTGGGAGCCCTCGCAGTGCTCAATTTGGCACTGTCGGGATGCGGAGCAGCAAGCTTCGATGCCGTCAGGTCCGGCCTGGAAGGACGGGGGCATTACATTGAAGGCGTTCCCTTCGTAAAGCAGACGGAATATGACTGCGGTCCCGCAGCGCTCGCGAGCGTCCTTTCGTTCCATGGCAAGGCGGCCGACCTGGAACGGATTACGGCGAATGTCTACCTGCCCAAGCTCCGGGGGACCCTGCCCATGGACCTGGAGCGTTATGCGAAGGATGAAGGATTCAAGACCTCGTCATCTGCCGGGACCGCCGCTGCCCTGAAGACCGCCGTAAGGAGCAACAGCCCGGTCATCTGCCTCCTGGACCTCGGCTTCTGGTTCTACCGTCAGCCGCACTTCGTGACGGTCATCGGCTTCGATGACGGGAACGGCCTGTTCATCATGCACGACGGCGGAACACCGAGCAAGACAATGCTATACGAGGATTTTGAGAAGAAGTGGGCGCGGGCAGGGAAGTGGATGATCGTGATCACACCCTGAGGGTAAGAACGTAAAAAGTAGGATGGTAGGAGGACCGGCGGCGAGTCAATAGCGCTTCCCTTCTTACCTTCTGAACTTCCTACCTTCCCAGCCTTCATAGCCAAGGGTAATCGATAAGAATAATGCAACAAAATAACTCTCTCAAAACTATCCTCGTTCTCGCACTGCTGCTCTCCGGCTGCTCCCTGCCGAAGATCATCGTGCTGCACGATCCCCTGTCGGCGGACGAACATGTCCGTCTCGGCGGCATCTATGACACCCAGGGCAAGGTCGAACTTGCCCGCGACCAGTACCGGGCCGCGGTCAGGCAGGACAAGAAGCTCCTCCGGGCGTGGGCCCTCCTGGGCGACAGCGCCTTCCGGTCGAAAGAATACGAGGAAGCGGAACAGGCGTACGGGCAAGCGCTGGACCTCGACCCGAAGAACGGCGACCTTCACAACAACCTGGCTTGGGTCTATGTCCAGCAGGACAGGAAGTTGGGTAAGGCGCAGGACCTGGTCACGGCGGCCCTGGAGCTCAATCCCGATCACCGGCCGTACTACCTTGATACGCTCGGTGTCATCCAGTTGAAGCTCGGAAAGGTCCAGGACGCGATCGCTTCGCTTCGGGGATCGACGGAAACCATCCCACGGGACCTGCCGGACCTCCTTGCCGAGGCCTATCAGCATCTGGCGGAAGCGTACCGGGCCGCAGGTGATATTCCCGCTGCTGACAAGGCCCTGGAACGACAGCGCCAACTGAAACCGGAGACGCCGCTAGAGAAGGTCCCGCAGTTGTGAGCGAAGCAAATTCCCCTTGACTTTTCAGGCCGAATAATAGATATTTATATTTCCGTTTCGGCGGGAATCGGGCGGATAGCTCAGCTGGGAGAGCACAGCCCTTACAAGGCTGGGGTCACAGG
>CAKKRC010000082.1 GCA_919902495.1 Nitrospiria bacterium | reverse complement strand
ACCGTGAAAGGGATCAGGCCGGTCGAGCCGTCCTCGCGGATGGACTGGCTCCCGGTCAGGATCGCCGTCAACCGGTCGAGGCCGAAGGCCAGGCCGCCGTGGGGCGGCGCGCCGTACTCCAGGGCCTCGAGCAGGAACCCGAACTTCTTCCTGGCGTCCTCTTCACTGATATTGAGAAGGCCGAACATCTTCGACTGCACGTCCGAGCGGTGGATGCGGATGCTGCCGCCGCCGATCTCGGAACCGTTCAGCACGATATCGTAGGCCCTGGCGCGCACTTTGCCGGGTTCCGTCGCCATGAGCGGGAGGTCCTCGTCGTAGGGCGCCGTAAAGGGATGATGCATGGCGTCCCAGCGTTTCTCGTCGGCGTTCCACTCCACGAGCGGGAAATCGGTGACCCACAGGAAGTTGAGCTTCTTCTCGTCGATAAGGTTCAGCCGTTTGCCCATGAGCAATCGTAAATACCCCAGCGTCTCGGCGACGACCTTGGGGTTGTCGGCGATGAACATCATGAGGTCGCCCGGCTTCGCGCCGAGGCGGGACGCCATCTCGTTGACCTGGCCGTCCTTGAAGAACTTCGCGATGGGCGACTCGAAGCCCGCTTCGGTCACCTTGATCCAGGCAAGCCCCTTCGCGCCGAAGACCTTTGCCTCGTTCGTCAGGTCGTCGACCTCCTTGCGCGACAGGCCCGACATGCCGGGAGCGGCGAAACCCCTCACCTGCCCGCCCAGCTCGACGGCCTGGATGAAGACCTTGAAGTCCGACGCCTTCGCGATATCGGAAACGTCCTTCAGCTCGAGCCCGAAGCGGGTGTCCGGCTTGTCCGACCCGTACCGGTCCATGGCGTCCTTATAGCTGAGCCGGGGGAACGGCAGGCTGATGTCGGCGCCTTTCACTTCCTTCACCACGGCGGCCAGGAGCTGCTCCATGAGGCCGAGGATCTCCTCCTGGTCGATGAACGACATCTCGAGGTCGATCTGGGTGAACTCGGGCTGGCGGTCGGCGCGCAGGTCCTCGTCGCGGAAGCACTTCACGATCTGGTAATAGCGCTCCAGTCCCGCGACCATCAGGATCTGCTTGAAGAGCTGGGGGGACTGGGGCAGCGCAAAGAACATTCCGGGGTTCACCCGGCTCGGGACCAGGTAGTCCCGCGCGCCTTCGGGCGTGCTCTTCGTCAGGAACGGCGTCTCCACATCGATGAATCCGTTGCCGTCGAGGAAGCGCCGGACGGTCTTCGTGATGGCATGGCGGGTCATCAGCACCTTCTGGATGCTCGGCCGGCGAAGGTCGAGATACCGGTATCTGAGGCGCAGGTTCTCGGCCACGTCCGTTTCATCCTCGATCATGAAGGGCGGGGTCTTTGACTCGTTCAGGATAACGAGCTCCGAAACGATCATCTCGATCTCGCCGGTGGGGAGCCTGGGATTCGTGGTGTTCTCCGGCCGCGGCGAGACCTTCCCCGTTACGGCTATGACATATTCGCTCCGGACATCGCCGGCGGCCCGGTGGGCCTCTGCCGCTACCTCGGGATTGAAGACCACCTGGGTGATCCCCTCACGGTCGCGAAGGTCCACAAAGATAAGACCGCCATGGTCACGCCGGGTATGGACCCAGCCCATCAACGTGACCTGCCGGCCCAGTTCCCGCTTGTTCAGTTCTCCGCAGGTATGCGTTTTTTTGCTGTATTTCACGTTTCACCGCTCCGTGTGCCCATAGTAAAAACAGGTGGGATAATATCACCCCACCCACGCCAAAGTCAAGGGCAATCATCCTGTTTTTCAATATGTTAGATGGCAAAGCATCCACCACAGAGGCACAGAGACACAGAGAACGGCTTAACAGGCTGTTGAAATAGTATTTTAGCTGTCTTTGCGAGCGGAGCGAAGCAATC
>CAKKRC010000081.1 GCA_919902495.1 Nitrospiria bacterium | reverse complement strand
CGTGGCCGCCCGAAACAGGGCAACCACACAGGGTTGCCCCTACATTAATTCCGCACTCCGCAATCATTACTTCTTCACAAGTTCCTCCACGACCTTCGCCATCAGAGGATGGGCACCGACGAAATCGGACACGATGATCTCGACAGCCGGGTGCTGCTTCCGGGCCTTTTCGATCAGTTCAGGAATATCCCTGGTCACATGGGCGCCTGCCTGAAGAAAGAACGGAACGATCACGATGCGGTCCATGTTCTGACCGGCACAGCGCTCGATGACCTCGTGAGGGGTGGGCGGGACATATTGCAGGAAGGCATGTTCGACGACAGCGAATGAACCGCCCTGTTTTACCCCGTCGACGACCTTCCGGATCGCCTCATCGGCCCCGATATTTCTGCTCCCGTGCCCCAGGATGATGACCGCGGTCCTCACGAAGGCTCCTTCCCGTACAAGAGTGACGTTTTTAGCATGGTAGGCCGAAAAAGTCAAATTAATATTGACAGATAGGGGTTCCGCCGGTACAGTGCTTTGAAGGCCCTGTATTTCATAAAGAGGGCTTTTCCGTACGCACGGGAGGCGCTGATCATGGACGAGAAAGATGATTTTACCGTACAAGACCGGCGGTCAGGCGCGTCTGATACCGGACCATCGCAGCCGGCGGACAAATCTGCCTCACCGGGGCAGACGCAGCCGGAATCTGAGCGCCAGCAGGACCCGGGACCGGTCCACGACCTGGACTTCTCCACCTTCATTATTTCGCTCGCAAGCAGCGCGCAGGTGAACCTGGGGGCCCTGCCGCACCCGGAAACGAACCAGACCGCCCAGAACTTCCCGGCGGCAAAACAGATGATCGACATCCTGACCATGCTGCAGACCAAGACGAAGGGGAACCTGACCGAGGCCGAGGCGGCGCTTCTTGAACAGGTCCTGTTCAGCCTTCGCATGCATTACGTGAGGGCCGCGGAAGGACAAAAAAAATCCGGCGGGTGACCACAGGACCCGCCGGACCGCTTTTCTCGGTTATTTTTTCTTCGTTGCCTTCTTCTTTGCAGCTTTCTTCTTAACCGCCTTCTTCATGGTGCCGCAGCACCGCGTCCCGCACGCCATCGTCCCTCACCCCCTTTCGAACCCTGCCGGACTATCGCAACAGGCAGGAATGAATGATACGCGTCGTTAGGTTATTTCGTTACCGCAAGGATCTCCTTGGCCTGGTCGACGTCCTTGTGCATCTGGCCGACAAGGGCGTCCACATCGGGGAACTTCTGCTCGCCCCGGAGCCGCTTGATGAAAGCCACCTCCAGATGTTTTCCATAGAGGTTGCCGTCGTAGCCGAACAGAAAGACCTCGATCGAGACCGGACCGGCGCCGAAGGTGGGCCGGACACCGATGGAAGCAACACCGTCAAGGTGATGTCCACCCAGGAGAGCGCGCACGGCATAGACACCATAGGCCGGCAGCAGCTCGTTGGAGGACTGGATGTTGGCTGTCGGGAAACCAAGACTGTGGCCCCTGCTTTCGCCGTGAACGACGTTCCCTTCGATGGAGTAGTATCTCCCCAGGTACGGGTAGGTCTCGTCCACGCGGCCGCTCGAAACCAGGTCCCGGACCAGAGAACTGCTCAGGACGATCCCGCCTACCTGCACGGCGTCCACGATGCCCACGGTGAAGCCGAGCGCCAGGCCCATGTCCTTGAGCGAATCAATACTTCCCTCCCTGCCCTTGCCGAAGGCGTAATCATAGCCCACGTATACTTCCTTGACACCGATCTTCTCCGCCAGGACCCGCCGGGCGAAATCTCCGGGATTCTGCTGGGCGAACTCCCGCGTAAAATCGGCGCAAATGACCACCTGGATACCCACTGTCTCGAAGAGCTTCATCTTGCCATGGAAGGTATTCAGCAGAAGGGGGGAGCGTTCCGGCGCAAGGACCTTGAGGGGATGAGGCTCAAAAGTGAAGGCAATGGCGGTGCCGCCGATCTCTTTTGCCCGTTCGACGACCTTTTTAAAGATTGCCTGGTGGCCAAGATGCACGCCGTCGAAGTTCCCGAGGGTGAGCACAGGATTGGGAAGCTTCTCTGAGTAGTTCTTGATGCCCCGGATGATCCTCATTGCGCAGGGATAATCGCACACTGAGGCCCTTTTGTCAACGGCGCGGTCCTGAAAAGTTATTGACAATAAAAGAGGCCCTGTGCTATAACTTGAAGTCTTTCAACCCCGTTAGAGATCGTCCACTCAGCCTTTTCTATCGGCATGAGCCTGCCCTTCGCATTAAAAGGCGAGCTCTGAGCAATACCTGCTACGAGAATCACTAACGGGCTCAAGGCCTCTTTTTTCCAAGGATTTCAACTCATGGCAACAATTATCCCCTTCCGTGGGGTCCAATTCGATCTCGCAAAGTCCGGCGCAATCGCTGATCTGGTCTGCCCGCCCTATGATATCATCTCGCACGAACAGCAACAGGCCCTGTACCGCAAGAGCCCCCATAACGTGATCCGGCTCGAGTACGGCCTGGAAAGCCCGGGCGACACCGAGACGGACAACCGCTACACCCGGGCAGCTGCGCTCCTGGACGAATGGTTCAAAACGGGCATCCTGAAACAGGGCAGCGACCCGTCGATCTATATATATGAGATGGAGTTCGGACGCGGCAAAAAACATCGGAAGCTGCGCGGCTTTATCTGCATGGTCAGGATCGAGGATTATGACTCAGGGATCGTGAAACCTCACGAAACAACGCTCTCGGGACCCAAGACCGACCGGCTGAACCTCCTCCGGTCCTGTAAAGCCGGTTTCAGCCAGATATACTCGCTCGTCTCTGATACAACCGGGAATATCGGTGATATACTGGGAAGTGTCAACCGGCAGCCCGAACTGGAAGTGAAAGCCGAAGACGGCGTCGTTCACCGTGTCTGGACCCTTTCGGATAAGAATAAGATCGGCATGATCGTACGTGATATTGCGGACAAACCGATCTTCATAGCCGACGGCCATCACCGTTACGACACGGCGCTGAACTACCGGAATGAACGCAGGAAAGCGGCCGGCTCCTTCACCGGCGCGGAGGGCTTCAACTTCGTGCCCATGTTCCTCGCCCGGATCGAGGACCCGGGACTCGTGATCCTGCCGGCGCACCGGGCATTGTTCAATCTAACGGATTTCCATCCGAAACGCTTCGAAGATGACCTGAACAAGTTCTTCAATATAGAGCGCATCGATTTCACGAAAAAGTCCGAGCACGCGGACCGCAAGACCGTTCTGGACACCATGGCGCATCGGGCTGAGCACGGCCATACCTTCGGCATGCGGATCCGCGGAGAGCACAGCTACTACCTCCTGACCCTGCGGAACGAAGCGGATATGGACGCCATCATCCCGGACAGATCGCCGGCGTACCGCAAGCTGGATGTCTCGATCCTCCACCACCTTATCATCGACCGGCTGCTTGGGGTCAAGATGGAGACCCACAAGCTTGGATTGAACATCGAGTATATTAAGGAAGCCGATGACGCCGTAAAGCGGGTCGCCGACGGCACCGCGGAGGTCATCTTCCTGATGAATCCCACGAAGGTGACCGAGGTGCGGGACGTAGCGACGGCAGGCGAACGCATGCCCCAGAAGGCAACGTATTTCTATCCCAAGCTCCTCTCGGGGATGGTGGTGAGCAAGCTGGAATAATTGCAAAGTTCAAATTGCAAATTGAAACACATGACGTAAACAGAAATTCTCATAACAATTTGCATATTGCAATCTGCAATTTCCAATTTGAAATTTCTCGTTACCAAGGAGGCTACCATGGCAGTCAGAGTTGCGATCAACGGATTCGGACGTATCGGCAGGAACGTGTTCCGCGCTTCGCAGAACAACAAGGACATAGAGATCGTGGCGATCAACGACCTTACAGACACAAAGACGCTTGCGCATCTGTTGAAATGGGACTCCACCTTCGGCGAATTCCACCATGACGTCAAGGCCGGCGACGGCAAGATCATCGTCGACGGCAAAGAGATCGCCGTCATTGCCAAGAAGGACCCGGCTGAACTGCCCTGGAAGGACCTCAAGGTTGACATTGCCCTTGAGTGCACCGGCCTGTTCCTGGACAAGGCGAGCGCCGGCAAGCACATCACCGCAGGAGCCAAGAAGGTCCTCATCTCAGCTCCCGCCAAGGATCCCGATGCGACCTTCGTGATCGGCGTGAACGAGCATACCTACGATCCCAAGGTGCACCACATCATCTCGAACGCGTCCTGCACCACCAATTGTCTGGCGCCCATGACCAAGGTGATCCATGAGAACTTCGGGATCGTGCACGGCCTCATGAACACGATCCACTCCTACACCAACGACCAGAAGATCCTCGACCTGCCGCACAAGGACCTCCGCCGGGCGCGCGCGGCATGCATGTCCATCATCCCGACCTCCACGGGCGCGGCCAAGGCCGTTTCGCTCGTCCTGCCGGAACTGAAGGGCAAGCTCGACGGCATGTCGCTCCGCGTGCCCACACCGAACGTGTCGGTCGTGGACGTGGTCTTCGAAGTGTCGAAGAAAACCACCAAGGAAGAGGTGAACGCGGCGCTCAAGTCCGCTGCCGAAGGCAAGCTCAAGGGCATCCTGCAATTCGAGGAGGCACCCCTCGTGTCCATCGACTTCAAGGGCAACCCGCACTCCTCCATCGTTGACGCGGCGCTCACCAGCGTCATGGAAGGCACCATGGTAAAGGTGATCTCCTGGTACGACAACGAATGGGGCTACTCGAACCGGCTCCGCGACCTTGCGATCCTGGTGGCGAAGAAAGGACTGTAGTATTCCAAATTACAAGCACCAAATAACAAATAAGCTCCAAGAACCAGGCATCAAATTCCAAATGTTTCGAACATTGAAGTTTTGAATTTGAAGATTATTTGAGATTTGTGTTTTTGGATTTGGAATTTTCACCAAAGGTGACCATGGATAAAAAAACCATCGAAAAAGTCGATATCAAGGGCAAGCGCGTGTTCATCCGGGCCGATTTCAACGTGCCCATCGATGAGAACGGCAACATCACCGACGATACGAGGATCCGCTCAACGCTCCCGACGATCAACTACGCCCTCGACGCCGGCGCCAAGGTCATCCTCGCATCGCACCTGGGACGCCCCAAGGGCAAGCCCGACGCCAGGTTCACCCTCGCCCCCGTGGCGGTCCGCCTGAACCGCCTCCTGAACAAGGACGTGAAGTTCGCCAAGGACTGCATCGGCCCCGACGTCGAGCATATCGTGCAGGGCATGCGGCCCGGCGATGTGCTGCTGCTCGAGAACCTCCGGTTCCATGCCGAAGAGGAAAAGAACGACGAGGGTTTTTCCCAGGCCCTTGCCGCGTTCACCGACGTGTACGTGAACGACGCCTTCGGGACCGCCCACCGGGCCCACGCCTCGACCTACGGCATCACCAAGCATGTGAAGTTCGCGGTCGCCGGTTTTCTCATGAAGAAGGAGATCGAATATCTCCAGAAGACCGTAGCCAATCCGGCCAGGCCCTTCGTGGCCATCCTGGGGGGCGCCAAGGTCTCCGGCAAGATCGGCGTCATCGAGAACCTCAAGAACAAGGCGGACAAGATCATCGTGGGCGGAGCCATGGCCTTCACGTTCAGCAAGGCCCGCGGCCAGGAGGTGGGCAACTCGCTTGTGGAGCCCGAAATGTTTGAAATGGCGCAGCGCACCCGCAAAAGCCTGCGAGAAACCAACGTCAAGTTCTATCTGCCTGTGGACTTCGTGGTCGCCGAGAACATGGAAGACGGCGCCCAGACCAAGATCGTGACATCCCAGGAGATCCCCAAAGGTTGGGTGGGCCTGGACATCGGACCGGCGACGACCCGGCTCTTCACGGAAGCCATCCAGGACGCCAAGACCATCATCTGGAACGGCCCCATGGGTATGTTCGAGAAGGATGCCTACTCCCGCGGCACCTTCGCCATCGCGCGCGCCGTTGCCGATGCCTACGCGACGACCATCGTCGGCGGCGGCGACACGGACGTGGCCGTGCACAAGGCCGGCGTCTCCGACAGCATCACCTTCATCTCCACCGGAGGCGGCGCGTCCCTCGAACTGCTCGAGGGCAAGGAACTGCCCGGACTCGCGGCGCTGACGGATGATAAAGATTAAGATCCTTTTCACCGCAGAGGACGCAGAGACCGCAGAGATTTCGGATACACTAAGCATAAGATATCGCCCTTCCTCTGCGTTCTCAGCGATCTCTGCGGTAAATGCTTTTCGATGAAAGGTGAGGTTCGTATGAACGCGAAAAGAAGGCCAATCCTGGCGGGCAACTGGAAGATGAACATGACCGTAACGCAGGCGCGTGAGCTCGCATCAAAGCTCATCCCGCTGGTCTCCAGCGTGAAAGACCGGGACATCGTGCTCGGCCCGCCCTTCACCGCTCTCTCGGCGGTGGCCGAAACCATCAAGGGCACGAACATCTCCCTTTCGGCTCAGAACCTCCATTGGGAGGACAAGGGAGCCTTTACCGGCGAGATTTCTGCCGATATGTTGTTGGATTCGGGCTGCAAATATGTTATTATCGGGCACAGCGAACGACGTCAGTATTTCGGCGAGACCGACGAAACCGTCAACAAGAAGGTCAAGCAGGCGCTCAAAAAGGGCCTGCTCCCCATCCTGTGCGTGGGCGAGACCCTCGCCGACCGCGAGGCCGGCAAACTGAACGAGACCATCAACCGCCAGGTGAACGGCGGGCTGAAGGACATTTCCACCGAGGACATGAAGAAGATCGTGATCGCCTACGAGCCGGTATGGGCCATCGGCACCGGCAAGACAGCGACACCGGATCAGGCCAACGAGGTGCATGCCCTCATCCGCCAGAAAGTGAAGGCCCTCTATAGCGCCGATATCGCCGAAGGCCTCCGCATCCAGTACGGCGGGAGCGTGACGCCGGAGAACGTGTCGACGCTCATGGCAATGCCGGACATCGACGGCGCACTGGTAGGCGGCGCGAGCCTGAAACCGGAGTCGTTCGCGGCGCTCGTCAATTTCAAGTAACTATTTATCCATACAGACGCAGCAAAAGATCATAATCGCACCACGAATGACACGAATACAGACCAGATAGATACGTTCGAGCGATTTCATTCGTGCCATTCGTCCCATTCGTGAGATTCGTGTTCAGATTTTAAGTTTATCGAAAGTGGTAAAATTCAAGGAGGTAGTTGCAATGCGGTTCATGCTCACATCACTTCACATCATCGTTTCGACCATTCTGATCGGGATGGTCCTTCTGCAGAAAGGCAAGGGTGCCGACATCGGCGCGGCCTTCGGCGGCGCTTCGAACACGGTGTTCGGACCACGGGGCGCCCAGAGCTTCATGGCGAAGCTCACCACCGGAGCGGCCATCATCTTCATGATCACGTCGTTCTTCCTGGCCATCACCTCGACCAGAAAAAGCTCCATCATGGAAAGCGTTACGCCGCCCGCGCAGAGCCAGCAGGCCCCGATGCAGCTTCCCCCGCCGGCAGCGGCGCCCGTAGCACCCGCACAGAAGTAGCGCCGGACACAGCTTCGATCGTGAACGTTATCAGGGGTAGGCTATGCCTACCCTTTGTTTTTTTTAGGAAGCGGCCACGGTATCGAGGCCCGTCACGTCTGACGGTCACGTCTGTCGGCTTAACATGAACAACGCAGCACGTAACCGATACGGGCATCGTTGCCGCTCGACGAAAGACGATACTTTCCGCGGCACAGGCATTGTGACCGTATGAGTTATGTATGAATAAGCACATACTGTATATCATACCCTTCCTTCTCCTTACAGCCTGCGGCCAGAAGGCCGAGCGGGACCCCAACAGCTTTGTCACAAGCTCCATCGGCGACGCGCGGCGGCTCAATCCCATCATCGCCAACGACAGCGCGTCGGGGACGATCAACGACCAGATCTTCAGCGGGCTTGTCAAGTACGACAAGGACATCAAGCTCATCGGCGACCTCGCCGAACGATGGGACGTCTCACCCGACGGCAGGACCATCACCTTCCGTCTCCGGAAAGGCGTCCTGTGGCATGACGGCGCCCCGTTCACCGCATACGACTGCCTCTTTACCTACCAGCGGCTCATGGACCCCAAGGTCGCCACCCCCTACGGCAGTTCGTACATGGATGTGGCGAAGGCCGAAGTGGTGAACAAGCACACCTTCCGGGTGACCTACAAGGAACCCTTCTCGCCGGCCCTCGAAAGCTGGAGCATGGGCGTGATCCCCAAACACCTTCTCGAAGGCAAGGACATCAACACCGACGCATTCAACCGGAAACCGGTCGGCACCGGTCCCTATAAGCTGAAAGAGTGGATCGCGGGACAAAAGATCGTCCTCGAGGCGAACGAGCGGTATTTCGAAGGCAGGCCGAACCTCGACCAGTACCTCTACCGCATCATCCCCGACTCCTCCACCATGTTCCAGGAACTACTCTCCGGCGGTGTGGACATGATGGGCCTCAATCCCCTGCAGTTCCTCCGCAAGAGCGAGACCCGCAGGATCAAGGAGAACTACCGCAAGTTCCGCTATCCGGCCAACGCGTTCACCTACATGGGATACAACCTGAAGAGCCCGCTCTTCGCCGACAAGAAGGTCCGCCAGGCCCTTGCCTATGCCATCGACCGCCAGAGCATCATCGACGGCGTCCTCATGGGCATCGGCCGACCCTGTACCGGCCCCTTCTCCTATGTCTCGTGGGCATACAACCCGAAGATCAAACCCTATCCCTACGACCCCGACCGGGCAAAGCGCATGCTCGAGGAGGCCGGCTGGAAGGACACGAACGGCGACGGC
>CAKKRC010000080.1 GCA_919902495.1 Nitrospiria bacterium | reverse complement strand
TCTGACCGGCCTGTACCAAAGTACAGAACGTCATGCCTGGCATACATAAAAAAAAGCGCCTTGTGTACAAGGCGCTTTTTCAATTCATTCGATTTATTCTTGATCTGATCTACGACCAGCGGGCCTTGCGAAACGCTTCGGTCTTCCGAAACGCCTCGGTCTTTCGTACATCCCCCGCCCATCCACCCTGCTGTTTCGCTTCACGCTTCCGGTCACCGGTATATGCGCTGTCGGCATAGGGTTTCCTGCCGGTCGAGGGCCTGGCATCACTCCGGTAGTCGGCATAGGGTTTCCTGTCGGTCGAAGGCCGGGCGTCGCTCCGGGAATCGGAATACGGCTTCCTGCCGGTCGAAGGCCGGGCATCGCTCCGGAACGAGGGGGCCTTGCTGAACCGGCGTCCTGCCGGCGCTGCCGCTCCCCTTCCGCCTGCCGACCTCCCGTTATTATAGCCGGGCCTGCCGCTCCCCTGCTGCAAGGGGCGGGCGGGCTCCAGGCCCGCGATCACCTGCTGCGGCAGGGACTGGCCGATATACCGTTCTATCCTTCTGAGCTCATCGAGCTCCCGAAAGGACACGAACGAAATGGCGATGCCCGTGGCTCCTGCGCGGCCGGTGCGGCCGATGCGATGGACGTAGTCCTCGGCGTTCTTCGGCAGATCGTAGTTGATCACGTGGGTGATGCCTGTAACATCAAGGCCTCTGGCCGCCACGTCCGTGGCCACGAGCAGGCGTATCTTGCCGCGCCGCATGTTCATGATGGTACGGTTGCGCGCGCCCTGGGTCATGTCCCCGTGCAGGGCCTCGGCCGAGTGGCCCCGGGAAGCGAGTTCCCGCGCCAACTGATCGGCATTTCGCTTGGTGGACGAGAATATGATCGCCCGCGTCATGCCGCTGTCGGCGATAAGATGGTTCAGGAGCCGGTTCTTGTGCTGCATGTCGTCGGCGGTATGGAGGCGCTGCTCGATCTGTTCGAGCGTCGCCTTTTTTCCGGCGACGGCGATCCGCACCGGTTCCTTCATCAGGCGCTTGGCCAGTTTTTCCATGGCCCCGTCCCAGGTCGCCGTGAACAGCAGCGTCTGGCGCCCTTCCGGCGTTGCGGCGGCAATGGTGCTTACGGCCTCGCTGAAACCCATGTCCAGCATGCGGTCCGCCTCGTCAAGGACGAGGAGCTCCACGCGGGCCATGCTGATGCGCCCCGATTCGAGATGGTCGATAAGCCGGCCCGGCGTGGCGACAATGATGTCCACCGGCTGGGCCAGGAGCCGCTGCTGCTCGAAATAGGGCATGCCGCCCAGGATGGCGCCGGTGCGCAGGCGCATGAACTTCCCATAGGTGCGGACCGCTTCGGTTATCTGGTTGGCAAGCTCCCGGGTCGGCGTGAGCACGAGGATGCGGGGGCCCTTGCCCTTGGCGGTCGAGGGGACGGTGAGGCGCTGGAGCGCCGGCAGCACGAATGCCGCCGTCTTGCCCGTGCCTGTCTGTGCCGACGCGATGAGGTCCTTCCCGGCAATGGCCTGGGGGATCGCCTGCTCCTGAATGGGCGTCGCAGACGTGTAGCCGCAGAGGTTCACTGCTTTGAGGATCGTTGGTGCGAGATTCATGGTATCAAAAGACATACTGCTCCTTGTAGGGTCTGTTCCCGGGACAAGGATGTCCGGTACAGGACCAGTTAAGAGGTTTGCGTGCGTGCCGCAGGGATACACCGTATCCCTGAACGCGAGGACGGCGACAGCACCGATATGACCGGCATAACACATCGTTCGCCAACCATACGGACCGCCGCAATTTCAGTTTAAGAGGAAACGGAAAGCAAGGGGGGTTAGTGATCGATGAAAGGGGACGCTAAGGAAGGGGGAAGGTCGTAAGAGCTTCTTGTATTTCCTGTCCCGTTGTTTTACAGTCAGACGCATTATACAGGTTCATGCATGAAATGCAAGCCTTATTTGAGTGATTTCCCCGATTTTTCCGCATGGTGGCGACAGACCGGTCCCCGTTCCCGCCGTAAGACGCCGAAATAACAGGTGGTTCTGACGGGCCGGGACGGCAATCGTGGCCCCATAAGAGGTTTGTACAGCGCCGCACGTGGAGCCCCCACCGGCAGGAGCCGGTGGCTCCCTTCAAGAACGCGACCTCCCGCGAATTCCGCATTCCTCCCCCGGCGGGAGCCGGGGGATTCCAATTCGCAGGGATTGATCACGCATACACCGCGCGGTCTCCGGCCGCGATCATTGGTAACGTCAATCGGTTGCGATGCCCGTATCGTCAAGCGTTGAGCGGCAACGTAACGGGCTCGGCCGAACAACGTAACCTTCAATGGACGAAACGGGCCTCGTTACCGTAACCGAACGATGAAGATCGCTTAAACACTCGCGCGATACCCCTTGGGGACATTACGAAGACTCTCTTTTGTTGACTTTACTGAATACTTTCGTTACATTAGTACATCCAAGCGCCAGAGGAGCATTTACCCGTGTCACCCCTTAAAGGCTATCAAAGCAAGATCGTCGTCCTCCTCACCCAGCAAGAGCTGATCCTTGCCGAACTCTACCGCTTCTATGCAGGCCTGTACCCCGACCTGCGGGACTTTTGGAGCGAACTCTCCCGGGAGCAGATGGAGCATGCCACGTGGATCGAGTACTGCTATAAGAAGGCCGAGGAAGGCGCATTGAGCTTTGAGGAAGGAAAGATCAAGACCTACACCGTGGAATCCTTCGTCAAGTATCTTGAAGAGAACCTAGCCAAGGTGAAAGAAAAGGCTCCTTCGCCGCAGGGCGCCTTCTCCCTGGCCCTGGGCATCGAGAATTCACTGCTCATCAAACGGGTCTTCGATCACTTCCAGAGCGGAGACCATGAGCTCACCACCCTCCTCGGGTCCCTCCGGGAAAAGAAGAAGGAACACCTCAAACGCCTTGAGATCCAGGCAACCCCTTTTGCAAATCCTTCCCGCAGGGGACGATGATCAGCTCCGAGGCCGATGCATACAGATGATTAAGGAGGGATACCATGACACGAGATCGGTCAAGATCCTACATGCGTTCCGGAATGATCATCCTTTTGGCGATCTTCACCCTGCCCGTGCTGTTGAGTGCGTCCTCTGCGCAAACCGTCATCGATGCATGGGACACGGTCAAGGTGCCGCCCGCGCCTGAGCTGAAGCCGGTCACAGCGGATCCGAAGACGACCGCCCTGCTGCTGCTCGACTTCAACAAACAGACCTGCAATGCCGAGCGCCGGCCGCGGTGCATTGCGACGATACCCAATGTGAAAAAGCTCCTGGCCGAAGCCCGCGCCAAGGGTGTTGCGGTGATCTACAGCCTTTCCGCGGGAGCCGTGGTCACGGACGTCGCCCAGGAGCTTGCCGCCGTGCCGGGAGATCCTGTAGTGATCTCGGGCCCTGACAAATTCCTCGGCACGGACCTTGAGAAGCTCCTCAAGGAGCGCAACATAGCAACGGTCATTGTCGCCGGGACCGCTGCCCACGGCGCCGTGCTCTATACGGCAAGCGGTGCGGCTCTTCGCGGCATGCGCGTGATCGTGCCTGCCGACGGGATCTCCGCGGAGACCCTGTATCCTGAGCAGTATGTCGTATGGAACCTGGCGAACGCGCCCCGGGTCTCGGTCCAGACGACCTTGAGCAGGACCGACCTGATCAGGTTCTAAGCGATATTGCCGAACCGATCCCGGTCGCAGAGAACTGTTCTGACGAGGTATCCATGCGTCGTTCTTCACGTTTGATCGCACTTTTCATCGGCATCCTCGCACTCTTGCCCCCTCTCACGGCACATGCCCTTACCCTTCAGGAGGGCCTCAAGATCGTCACCGAGAACGGACGGGACGTGGCCATCGCGCGCTCGGACGAGGAGGTAGCCAAGGGGGCGGTGTCCCTCGCGCGTTCACCCTGGCTCCCCTCGGTGGATCTCTACGGCAGGGAGACCTGGCTCAGGAACCAGCCCGAGGCGAAAACCCCCTTCGGGCCCCTGCCGACGTCCCAGGACCGGTTCACGACCTACGGCTTCAAGGCCACCCAGCTCCTCTACGATTTCGGCAAAACATCCTCGTCCATCAGCGCCGCGCAATTCGGCCTGAAGGCGCGTGAGGCCGGGACCTTCCGCATCCGGAACCGCGCGGCGGTGGAGTTCATCGTCGCCTATTTCGATCTCCTCGAGGCGGAAGAGCTGCTCAAGGTGGCCCAGGAGGAGGTGACGCGTTACGAGGCGCACCGTAAGGACGCTGCCGCCCGCCACAAGGCCGGCGTGGTAACGCGGAATGAAGTGCTCCAGGCCGACGTCCTGCTGGCGGACTCGAAGCAGCGCCTGCTCACCGCCGGGCACAACGAATCCCTCCGGACATCGAAGATCAACAGCATCCTGATGATGCCGCTGAACGGTGTCGTACACGCGTCGGATATCGTCGAGACGACCTTTTTCGCCGTTACGCTGGAGCAGGCATGGGCCGAGGCCGAGCAGTCGAACCCGGACCTCCGGGACCTCGACGCACGGGTCCGCGCGAAGGGAGAGAACGTCAGCTCCGCGCGGGCGGAATACCTCCCCTCGGTCTACGTGTCGGGAGGATATGAGAACAGCGAGAACCGGTACCAGGTCCACGAGGACAACTGGTCCGTCATCGCCGGCGTGAACATCAACCTCTTCGGCGGCGGCGCGACCTCCTCGCGGGTCAGCATGGCAAAGGGCGAGCTTTCGTCGCTTCGGTTCAGCAGGGAAAAGCTCCTTGACGCGGTACGGCTCGAGGTGAAGGCTGCCTGGCTCGACTACGAAAGCTCCACGGCGAAGGTCCAGGTCGCAGCAAGCGCGGTGACCCAGGCTGCGGAGAACCTCCGGCTCCAGCGGCTTCGCTACCAGGAGGGTGTCGGCACCTCCACGGAGGTGCTGGACGCGGTGACGCTCATGACGACGGCCGAGACCAATGCCTGGAAGGCGAAGTTCGGCGTCAGGCGGGCCGAGGCTGCGCTGCTGTACACCATGGGCAGGGACCTGGCGGGCGCGTACGGCGCAACGGGAAATTCCAAATAACAAACCCCAAAATACAAATACATTCCAAGTTCCAATGTTCGAAAGATCGGATTTTCGGCGTTTGATGCTTGGAGCTTATTTGTGATTTGGTGCTTGTGATTTGACAATTGCATGAGTGGAAGGGGTATTACGCATGGCAGAGCAGCAGGCTGCATCGAACGGAGCGAATAAGAAGAAGGCCTTCCTGATCGTCGGCGCGGTCGTGGCCCTCGGCCTGATGATCGGATATTTCTACAATTCCTACCGGAAGACCCACGTCGCGACCGATGACGCATTCATCGAAGGGAACATCCACACCATCGCCGCCCGCGTCGGCGGCAGCGTCAGGACCGTCGCGGTCGCTGACAACCAGCAGGTGAAGCGCGGCGACGTCCTCGTCGAGCTCGATCCCGCCGATTACCGCTCGAAGGCCGAGGCGGGCCGGGCGAATTTGGAGCTCCAGCGCGCCACCCTGCGCCTCGCCGAGAGCGAGCGCAAGCGCGCAAAGACGCTGTATGACGAGAATGTCAGCTCTGCGGACCGCTTCGACAAGGCGGTCTCGGCCCACGAGATCGCCCTGGCACAGGTGAGGCTTGCCGAGGAGCAGTTCCGGCAGGCGGAGCTCAACCTGGGCTACACCCGGATCGTTGCGCCGGCGGCCGGGTACATCACGCGGAAGTCCGTCCAAACGGGCAACCAGGTCTCGACCGGCCAGCCCCTGATGGCGGTGGTCGACCT
Source organism: Nitrospiria bacterium (assembly GCA_919902495.1). Taxonomy (GTDB): domain Bacteria; phylum Nitrospirota; class UBA9217; order UBA9217; family UBA9217; genus JAAXXJ01. The sequence continues at coordinate 10,553 of CAKKRC010000080.1, read as the reverse complement.
GGACAATCTCTACGTCGTCGCCAACTACAAGGAGACCGAGATGGAACGCATCCGGCCGGGCCTGCCGGTCAGGATCATGGTGGATGCCTACCCCGGAAAGGTCTACACCGGGAAGGTGGACAGCATCATGGCCGGGACCGGCGTCAGTTTCTCCCTCTTCCCCGCCGAGAACGCGACGGGAAACTACGTGAAGGTCGTCCAGCGCATCCCGGTCAAGATCGCGCTGGATCCGGACGCGGACAAGGACCGCCTCCTCCGCGTCGGGATGTCCGTCGTCCCGACGGTGCTGGCAAAGTAACTAACCTGGCTGTAAAAACCGGAAGAAACGCGTCTGTAACCACAGGCGGCTGCGCCGCACACGGATAAAGAAACTCAGCAATCTGCGTTCATCTGTGTGTCCCGACGATGTCGGGACCCGTGGTTCCACTCGAGTTGTTGTTCTTCCCATTTTGACCGCGAAGGAACTGCGATGAAACCAGGAACGAGCCGCGGCCTCATCGCTTTCACGGTGATGCTGCCGACGCTGATCGAGATCATCGACACGTCCATCGTCAACGTGTCCCTCGACCATATTCGCGGTTCGCTCTCCGCCGGCTACGATGAGGCCACCTGGACCATCACCGCCTACCTTGTCTCGAACGCCATCGTCATCCCCATGGCGAGCTGGCTCGCCCGGCTCTTCGGCAGGAAGAACTACCAGATCGCCTCCATCGCCCTCTTCACGTTCAGCTCCTTCATGTGCGGCTCAGCCTGGAGCCTGAACAGCCTCGTGTTCTTCCGCATCCTCCAGGGCATCGGCGGCGGCGGGCTCGTGCCCATCAGCCAGTCCATCCTGCTCGAAAGCTTCCCCCGGGAAAAACACGGCCAGGCCATGGCCATCTTCGGCCTCGGCGCCATGCTGGGCCCCATCGTCGGGCCGCTCCTGGGCGGCTGGATCACCGATACCCTTTCCTGGCGCTGGATCTTCTACATCAACATTCCCATCGGCATCCTGTCGATCATCATGAACGTCCTGGTGATCGAGGACCCGCCGTACATGCAGCGCCAGAAGATGAAGATCGACTACTGGGGCCTCATCTTCCTGACCATCGGCCTCGGGTCGCTCCAGTTCATCCTCGACAAAGGCGAGTCCGAGGACTGGTTCGACTCGCACCTGATCTTCGGCTTCGCGGTGGTCGCGGCGATCGCCCTTACCCTGCTCGTCATCAACGAATACTACTCCGAGCATCCCATCGTGAACCTGAAACTCTTACGGGATAGGACCTTCACGAGCGGTTCCGTGGTCATGTTCTTCGTCTTTCTGAACCTCTTCGGCAGCATCGTCCTGCTGCCGGTCTTCCTCCAGATGATGATGGGCTACACCTCGTTCCACGCCGGGCTCGTGCTCGGCCCCGGCGGCATCGCCACCATGCTCGCCATGCCGCTCGTCGGCAAGTTCATGGGAAGGGTGGACCCCAAGCGGTTCCTTCTCGCGGGGATCTCCATCTGCGCCCTCAGCACGTACATGATGTCCCGATTCACGCTCACCGCGGATTTCTGGACCTTCGTCTGGCCGCGCGTAGCGCTCGGCTTCGGCATGGGCATGACCTTCATCCCCTTGACGACCCTGACGCTGTCCCACATCCCGCGTGAGCACATGACCGAAGCGACGTCGCTCTACAACCTGCTCAGGAACCTCGGAGGCAGCGTCGGCATCGCCTTCACCACCACCATACTGGCGCGTCGCGCCCAGCTCCACCAGACCCGCCTCGTGGAGAACCTGTCGCCCTTCGACCCGTCGTACCAGATCTATCGGGAGAAGATCGGCGAAACGCTGACGCTCAAGGGACTCCCGGCTGCAGGAGCGGACGGGTTCCTGTACCGCGAGCTCGTCCGGCAGTCCACGACGCTCGCCTTCGCCGATGCATTCCTGATCATCTGCCTGCTCATCCTGTGCATGCTGCCGCTGGTGATGCTGATGCAGCGGGCGCCGGCACAGACGGTACCGCCGCCGGCCCATTAGCCGGGATCGCAAAACAAGAAATATTGTAACCACGGGTCCGGCTGTGCCGGACACACGGATGAACACTGATGTAAAAGAGCAGAAGCAGTGTCGCTAACGTTTTTCAAGAAAGGAACAACATGGGATTCATCGTTTCCAAGGTCCTTCTCTCCCTCCTCCTGCCGCCGGCCAGCCTGCTCCTCCTGATGCTCGCCGGCGTTATCCTCCTGCGCTGGCACCGGAATGCGGGAAGGGCCCTTGTCGCCGCGGCGATGGTCCTCCTCTATGGTCTGAGCCTTCATCCCGTGGCAGACCGGCTGATCAGGCCCCTGGAGGCATCCTATCGGCCGCTTTCCGACGGCCCGGTCAAGGCTGACGCGATCGTCGTTCTGGGCGGCGGCTCGCGAGACCTCTCCTGGGTCCCCAAAGAGCCGGAACTTTCCGGAGGCTCCCTGGAACGGCTGGCAGGCGCGGTCCAGCTCGCCAAAAAGCATCATCTGCCCCTCGTGGTGAGCGGCGGCAGCGGCGAACCGAGGCCGGGCGCCATCCGGGAAGCGGATGTCATGGCCGACGTGGCGATGCGGCTTGGTTTTCCCGCAAAGGACATCGTCATCGAGAACCGCTCACGGAACACCTGGGAGAACGCTGAGGCCGTTCAGAAGCTCCTTCCCGGAAAGACCGTGGTCCTCGTCACGTCCGCCTTCCATATGCGTCGTTCTGCGCGCATGTTCAAAAAGCAGGGCTTTACTGTTCTTCCGGCGCCTGCAGGCTATTCGTCCCAATCGAGACACGGATCGTTCACCGACTATCTCCCCCATGCCGCTGCGCTCGCACAGTCATCCACGGCGATCTCTGAATATATCAGTCTCTCCTGGTACTGGATGACGGGAAAGATATAGCCTGCCCAGAGAAGCACATAACATACTGTAAATTCACTAATTTAATTACATTGACAGATCACCATCATTTTGGTACCATTAATTCAACATTAAATTATTCGACATGGTACTACTATGGGAACGAGATACGAAGGAACAAAAGAAGAGAAGCGGGCATTGGACGCGTTCATCAAGCTGATACGCGCCGGTCAGGCCTTGTCCGGCCGGGTGGAGGCCCATTTCAGCGAGCTCGGGCTTACAGTAAGCCAGTTCGGGGTGCTCGAGGCCCTCTTCCACCTCGGTCCCCTCAATCAGAAGAACTTGGCCGCGAAGATCCTAAAAAGCACCGGGAACATCACCATGGTCATAGATAATCTCGAAAAACGCGGCCTGGTCAAACGAACGCGCGACGAAAAGGACCGCCGCCACTATTCCGTCGGGATCACGCAGAAAGGCGCCGGCCTGATAACGTCGTTCTTCCCGAAGCACGTGGCGCGCATCGTCGAGGAAATGAGCGTACTGTCCGGAGACGAACAGGAGGAGTTGGGCCGGCTGTGCAGAAAAGTCGGCTTGCAGACCAGCAAGGATGCCGGCAGATGACTGGTCCTCAGGACCGTATTCCTAAACGAACTTTTTCGGTGAGAGGAGGTTGATGAAAATGCCAAAAAAACTGCCATTCAGTGTCACGCTCGGCACGGGCACCTATTACTGGTGCGCATGCGGACGGTCGGCTAAAGAGCCGTTCTGCGACGGGGCCCACAAGGACACCGGGATAGGGCCGCTCGAGTTCACCCTGGCGGCCAAGGAACAGGTTGTCCTGTGCGCGTGCCAGAAGACCAGGACCCCGCCGTTCTGCGACGGGTCGCACGCGCGCTAGCGAGGAAAAGGAGTCCCCTATGTCGGAGAAGATTCCCTATACGATGTGGCTGAAGCCGGGGACCTACTACTGGTGCAGCTGCGGCAAGAGCGAGACAGCCCCGTTCTGCGACGGCTCACACGGCGGCACGGGAAAGAAACCGCGTGAGTTCGTGATCGGCGCAATGGAGGAGGTCGTCCTCTGCGGCTGTGGAAGGACCGGGAGACCGCCCTATTGCGACGGGTCCCATGTACTACCATGCACTATACGATAGAAGAAAGGAGACTGCCATGTTCAAGAAACTCATCAATACGGACAATGATATTGCAAGCCTGGTGTTAAGGATATTCCTTGCTGTCGTGTTCTTCCCCCACGGGGCCCAGAAGGTGCTGGGATGGTTCGGCTGATATGGCTTCGCCGGCACCTATGCGGCATTTACGGACAAAATGGGCATTCCCGGTGTCCTCGTGCTGCTGGTGTTCGCGGCGGAGTTCCTCGGTCCGCTGGGGCTGATCGCCGGCCTGCTCACCCGCGTAGCAGCCGCCGGCATCATGAGCGTCATGCTCGTTGCCGTACCCATGCTGCACTGGCAGCACGGGTTCTTCATGAACTGGTTCGGGAGCCAGAAGGGCGAGGGATTCGAGTATCACCTTCTCGTGATCGCCATCGCCATCGCGCTGATCATCAAGGGCGGCGGCGCGCTGTCCGTGGACCGTATCTTGTCTGACAAGAAGTAGTCGCGCAGCAGTAACCAGGTGGGAATGCAGTACGGGGGGCCGCTGGGGAGCGGCTCCCCTTTTTCTCTCCATCCCCGCCGGGGTATATGCTGCAGAACATGAGCAGTTACTTAAAGAAAGCAGATCAGAGTCAACATCATTTGCCACCGAGAGCACAGAGTTCACAGAGAAATTCCATAATAATAGTGTTTAGCTTTCCTCGGTGTCCTCAGTGACCTCTGTGGCGCCAGTAATTTAGTGCTCTCGTTAATAATAAGGAGTCCTCCCATGAAGCAGACACGAGCGATCAAGAAGATCATCCACAGCAAGCCGACGATCGAGGGCGCAGGCGTGCACCTGAACCGGGTCTTCGGCTTTCACGAGACCCACCTCTTCGACCCTTTCCTCCTGCTCGACGATTTCCGGTCCGATGACCCCTCCCGCTACCTCGCGGGTTTCCCGTGGCATCCGCACCGGGGCATCGAAACGATCACCTACGTGATCGACGGGAGCGTCGAGCACGGCGACAGCATGGGCAACAAGGGCGTCATTTCAGCCGGAGATACCCAGTGGATGACCGCGGGCAGCGGCATCGTCCACCAGGAGATGCCCCAAGGGGACCCTGCCGGACGCATGGGCGGGTTCCAGCTCTGGGCAAACCTGCCAAAGACGCACAAAATGATGGACCCGCGATACCGCGACATCAAGCGCGACCAGGTCCCCGAAGTGACGCTGGAGAACGGCGTGACGGTCAGGATCATCTGCGGCGCTATAGGAAAGCACCACGGCCCGGTCAAGGACATCGTCATCGAGCCGGAGTACCTCGACGTGACGGTACCCGCGGGCAAGGAGTTCGTCCACGACACCAGGCGCGGCCACACGGTCCTGGCGTATGTTATCGGTGGGACGGGAGAGTTCGATAAGGAGAAGAACGCCACGATCAGGAACGGCAGCCTTTGCCTCTACGAGGACGGCGACCAATGCGTGATATCAGCCGAAAAGGAGCAAGTGCGGTTCCTGCTCATCTCGGGGAAGCCCATCAACGAGCCGGTGGCCTGGTACGGACCGATCGTGATGAACACCGAAGAGGAACTGGAGACGGCGTTCGAAGAATACCGCAATGGGACGTTCCTCAAGCACCAGAAGCAATAACAGTCCAAGGGGATATAACTTCGCTTTAGAACTTCCCGGTGAACACAAAACGGGCGAGGAATGATCTCCCGCCCGTTCTCACTAACACCGTTAATTTTACTCCTCGTCCCCGTGTCGCTTAGAAGCGCCTACTTTTGGCCCCGCGTCTGTCTTCTTCCTACTCAGCCTTCTCCCTGTTCTTCGGCCCCTGAAAGACTGCCTTTTCAGGAGTTTAACGACACGATTTCCAATTTGAAGTGGCAGATTAAGGGTCATACCCGTATCGTCAGCCTATCAATTTTCCATTATCATCACCATACAATACCTCGCAAATGGCTACTATTATCTTGCCAACAATTATCGCTTATGATAAAAATAATTGTTTCAACCATTCTTGCACATTCTTGCATTCTTGACCGTCTATCCTCTCCTTAGACAATTACGACTCAGTTGGTATTCTACGCGAATATACTTTGGAGAGAGAATGCAAGGACAGAAAGTCCTAAAAGGTTCCCTACCTTCCGTATATTGACCAGGAGGTGTTACATGACAAGAACACAGCGAACCATTCTGCTTACTATCATCGTCATATCGATCTTCATTGCGCAACTCGCGGAAGCAGCAAAAATCAGCGTCGACATAGGTTTATGCGAGATCAATTACTTGGTTCATTCCAACAAGGTCCTGTTCGTTCCGGGAGTGTTGGGAATGGTGCCACTTGAACCGAAGAAAGCTTGGGAGTCAAAACCGGTTTCTGAAACGGTTTTTCATATACGTTTGCCGGGAATCGAGGATAGTTTCCTGAAATTCGACACAGTTTCCAAGAAATCTTATGCCGTTTCAGACGGGACATTAGGCAAGGAAGGTGGGATGGAACGGGCCCTTCCTAACGCATTTTTCAAACAAGCACCGCCTTTCATGCCGCCTATGCCGGGGGTAGTACAGATCCAACTATTAGGCGCTTCATTGGAGTATGATAGTGATACGAAAGATATCGCCGTTATCTGCGAGAGGTCCAAAATCATGGGTAAGGACGATATTGAGATCATCGAACCGGAGGAAGGTATTTATCACTTGAGGATCAGGGGAGCTCAAAACCCAAAAGCAAAAGATGAGAGCTTCTGGAAGGTCAATGCGATCAGAAATAGATTGACGCTGGTGACCGGCAGGTACGGAGAGCGTGGCGGCAGAGAAGTCAGCTGGAATGCGAAAGTAACTGTCGAAGGAGCAAAGTTCGCTGCAGAAGTGGCAGCGATCCATGAGGATCTAGGCATGGCGGATTTACCGAAGGAGTCCGTGCATGCATCGGCTTGGATAGAATCCGAAAAGGACTTCATTCACGATATCATAAGCAAACAGCAGTTCGACGTGCTGGTCATCCCCGTCCAGGTCCAGGACTATGCATTTGACCGCATAGAGCGGTCACTTATGACGAAGAACCTCGTAAGCCGGCTCAGGGAGGCCACGGACCGGAGGGTGGCCGATCCGGAACTGATCGAGCTAGCGCTGGGACGGGGAGCCCGGACGTACACCGAGCAGAGGATATACAAGCTGGCCAATGCGCTCAACGCAAGGATGCTGATTCGCGCATACGCAGGACATAACCGCGACATGAAGATGCATCTCACCATCGTCGTACAGGAGCGGCCTGAGAACGGGACGTTTGACACGGTCGTCAAGGGCAGGGAGGCCGTGTTCACGGACATTCCATTCAGCGACGAAAAGCTTCCCTCGGAGGCGTTCGTGGAGATGCTTCCCCGCGTTCTCGCCGGTCTCGGCTTCAAGGACAGCCGGAGGGAATCCGCCGGGAACGACGCTGGCCTCAAGAAGGCGCCTCTTCCCGCATCTCCGGTGGAGACCGCGCAGGGCCACGAGAAGTCCCTACTCATCCAGTCGGCGTATCTTGCTGTCTTCGGCGCGTTCAGCCCTCCCCAGACACAGACCAGTCAAGGATTCTTCGAACGCTCCCTGGTGCTCCTGCGGACACTTCCAGTCAATTCGGCTGATGTCGTTTTTCTGCGATCCTACGCGCTCGCCAATCTCTACCGTCGCCCTGCCGCGCTTGGGGTCCTCGGCAAGCCGTCGACGCCGGAACAGGCCGCCCTGCGGTCCTACCTTGACGGCGACCTCGCGGTATTGCCTGCCAGGGTGGAGAAGATCAAGAACCCGATCCCGAAACTGCTCATGCAGATCGCCATGAACGACCTGCTCTGGTCGTACGATAGACAGACCGCGCGGTCACGGTTACGCGCCATCGCGAAAGAGGTTCCTTCCGGCTGGACGCTCTTCGGAGAGCGACGGCTCGCACATACCGACGCGTGGAACGTACCCGCGAATACCGACCTGAAGAAGTACCTCGACGAGGCAGTTCCTGTCACCGGGTATTCATTGCAAGATGTCCTACGCGGCATGGTGGTGCGCGGAGATATCAACTCGGGCGACATGGCCAGGACTGACGCATCCGTCCATGAGCACCGTAAGCGGCTGCTGGTCGAACGGCCGGCCATAGCGATCCGCGGCAGGGACGGAATAGTTACCCTGATAGATGTGCTCGACCTGACGAACGCGTGGGCCGAAGCGGGCATCCTGAAGCAAGTCAACCTCCGGGTGAATACCCAAGGGCTGTACGAGGAGGGTATCGCCCTTGTGGACCGGTACGAGACCATTTTCCGCGGCAATCCGGACCTGGCATCCTTCAAATCATTAGCGCTCAAGTGGCTGGCACGCCGGAAGCAGGGCGACGAGCGCAGGAACTTGGAGCGTTCGTCGGAGGAAATAAGCCGCGACGCCTGCCTTTGGTCCGGCGGGCAAACGAACACAGCCTACGATATGTGTTCCAGCAGCATGGTGTTCTATGAGAACGATTTCCCCCGGCGGTCTTTCTGGGGCGTACACAGGGACGTTCAGCTGTACGGCGACCGGGCTGAATACCAGCTCCGGGAGGTCGTCGTGACCAGCCCAGCATCGACTATCCAGTTCTTCGCCGACAGCAATCGGGCGACACTGAGGCACCGGGAGCTCGCGCTCCGGTACGAGATTACGGACTTCCGGACGCTGGAACGGTATCATGGAGCACTCATCAACGCTAATATGATCCCGGAGGCAGACATGTTGCTCAAGCGGAACAAGCAGCGCTTCGCCGGGAGCCCGCTCAAGGCCGAATTCATGGCGAATCAACTCGAGAAAAAGGGCGACGACCAAGCCGCGTTCGCGCTCTTCGAGGAAACGATCCGCGTTGTGCCCGGCGTCTGGGGCCCCTTCTTCGAGCTCGGCAGCAGGCATCTGAGGCGCGGCGACGTCAAGAAGGCCAGTGTTTCGTTCAAACAGTACCCCTTCTTCCCCTTCTCCGGGACTCTCAGCCGGTCTGACGACTCCAATACCGTGGCGCTTTCCAACTACGCCTACAATGCCGGAAAAGTTCTGCGCTGGGCCGGAGAGTTCCATGAAGCGAAACCATTTTTTGAGCTCTCGGCCGGGTACGACACGGGTTCGGCCAGCGGTATGTCGAGCGAATACCTGCTGGCGCTGTACGAGAAGGACTACGAGAAGGCCGCGGATGTGGCCCTTGCCGAGGGCAGGCGATACGCTGACAAGTTCTCCTACAGCGACTACCTCCATATCCTGCGGGTCGTTGCGAGCTCGCCGGACACGGATTCACTGTTCCTGAGTCTCAACCTGATGGATAGCGAAGAAGTACCCTGGGAGCCCGTTATCACCGGTCTGCGGATGGAGGGAAAGAGCGATGACGACGTGCGGGCGTGGCTCGCCCGGAACGGGAAGAACATCGTTGGCAGGCCGCAAGCCCGCCAGTTCTTCGTGAAAGCATTCCTCGAGGACCGGAGGGCGGCCCCCGGCCTCGCGGACATGATCGAGAGCATCGAGCGCCAGGTCGAGCTGCCTGAGAGGCAACGCTCACCGATGAGAACCGCGGACCGGGATGGCAAGAACGTGCTTTCAGTCCCGGCACTCTACGCCGCCGTCCGATTCGCCATCGAGGAGAAGCAGTACGAGCAGGCCGCCACGCTTCTCTATCAGTGGACCCGCGTTCTCCGCTCTCCGGAAGAGAGCAGGTCCCCATTCCTGATGCCCTATGTCGTGTGGAGCCACCTGAAAACGGGGAAACGGGACGAGGCGGAGCGTCTGCTGAACACCTTCCAGAACAGGTCCGGAAAGGTCTTCGAGTACTGGCTGGGCACGGCGATGCTGCAGGCGGTCGCGGGGAAGGACAACGAAGCGCTACGGTCGCTCGACCTGTCCCGGTTCAATGTGAATACAAGCCTGCACGCGACGCGGTCGATCCACCCCTGGTACCAGCTCGTCGAGGCATGCGAAATCCTGTTCGAGGAAACCGGCAACGCAGAATACCGGAACAAGGCGCTCGAGCTCGCTCGGATGCGCCAGCAGATGCAACCGCTCATTTCATGGACTTACGCCGTGGAGGCCAGATACGCAGCTACCGAGGAGGAACGTATTGGACCTCTGGCAATAACGCTCTACCTGGACCCGCGGTCATATCGCATCGCTGACATCTCGGAGCCGGAAAAGGAGAAGGCCAGGAAATGGCTCGAAACGAACAATCCCTTCCGCGTAAACAAACCGGCGCAGAAAAAACAGGCGGCAATTCCGGAGCCTAAAGAGATGCTGTTCGCGACCATCATGTAAGCAGTGATGATGACAAGTTTAAACAGCTCGGGCCGCCTCAAATGAGGCGGCCCTTGTGCATTTCATGACATCTTGGATCCCGGGTCAAGCCCGGGATGACAAATAACGATCAATATTCCCCTACTCCGCCTTCTCCCGGTTCTTCGGCCGCTTGCCGGCCTCAAGGACCCTCTTCCGGAGCCGGATGGACTGCGGCGTGATCTCGACCAGTTCGTCGTCCTTGATGAACTCAAGCGACTGTTCAAGCGACAGCTGACGGTGCGGCACGAGCCGGAGCGCTTCGTCGGCGCCCGAGGCGCGCATGTTCGTCAGCTTCTTTTCCTTGATCA
>CAKKRC010000079.1 GCA_919902495.1 Nitrospiria bacterium | reverse complement strand
GGCCGGTTTTTGGCTTCACACATGCATCACTAACCAGGGGGATAAATATGGACGCCCAGGAATTGGTCAAAAAAGTATACGATCTGGTTGAGAAGAACCAGGGGAAAAAGAAGATGAAGGCGGGCGACATCACCAAGGCCATGGAAGCAGAGGGTGCCTCTCGCGACGAGGTCAAGGCGGCGATCCGCGAACTCGTAGACGGCGGCAAGCTGGTGTATTCCTACTTCGGCGGCAGTTTCATCGAGATCCCGCACGTCGAAGGTTCTGCCAATCCGCAGTCGTAATGGTGCAATGCAGAATGTCCCTCGGCTGGTAATTTCAGCCGTCCGGGGAGGGCTCGGCAAGACGACCCTCTCGCTTGGAATCACCGCTGCCTGGCGAAACCAGGGGAAGCAGATCGCTTCATTCAAGAAGGGCCCCGATTTCATCGATGCCGGATGGCTCGGGGCCGCCGCAGGCAGGCCCTGTTATAATCTTGACCTCTTCCTGATGGATGAGGAGAACATCCTTCGTTCGTTTGCCCTGCATGCGGCCGGCATGGATGCCGCCGTGATCGAAGGGAACCGCGGCCTCTATGACGGCATGGACGATTCCGGGACCTACAGCACCGCCCGGCTCGCGAAACTGATCGGGTCGCCGGTGGTCCTGATCGTTGACTGCACCAAATCATCCGCTACGGTGGCGGCGGTAGTTCTCGGCAGCAAACTGTATGATCCATCGGTCGCGCTGCGAGGGATCATTTTGAACAATGTCTCGCCGGGACGGCACGAATCGGTCATCCGGAAGGCGATCGAGCAAAGCAGCGGGATCCCCGTGGTTGGTGCAGTTCCGAGACTGATGCATGGTGAGTTCCCTGAGCGGCACATGGGGCTCACGCCCTTTCACGAGCACCCGGATGTAGAAAAGGCGATCGCTGTTTCAGCGACAGTTGCTGAGAAATATCTCGATCTCGCCGCTTTGTGGCGGATCGCCGGTGACGCAGGTCCCGTGCAGGCCGTTCAGGAACCTGATGTATCAACTGCCGAGGCTGACCGTCCGACGGTCGGTGTCATCAGAGACAAGGCATTTCAGTTCTATTACCCGGACAATCTCGAGGCCCTTGAGCAGCAGGGTGCGATCCTCCGGGAGATCAATGCGTTGCAGGACCGGGAACTGCCGTCGATCGACGCATTATATATCGGCGGGGGATTTCCCGAGACCCAGGCGGCAAAACTTGCCGGGAATGTATCCTTTGCCGCCTCGCTTCGGGCGGCGGTGGAGAAGGGACTTCCGGTCTACGCCGAGTGCGGCGGTCTGATCTATCTTGGCAGAAGTCTGCGGGTGGGAGACGCGATATATCCCATGACGTCGGTCCTGCCGGCGGATTTTATCCTGGAGAAGAAACCCCAGGCGCATGGCTATACGCAATTGGACGTACATGGTCCGAACCCGTTCTTTGAAATATCGGTCGCATTGCGGGGGCATGAATTCCATTACTCCCGTATCGTGAACCTTGAGGAACTGCACGGTATGGTCTTTTCCATGCGGCGGGGACACGGGATAGATGGTTTGCATGACGGGATCGTGTATAAGAACGTGTTGGCGACCTATACCCATATTCACGCGTTGGGGTCTCCTCTCTGGGCCCAGGGTATGGTGAAAAAGGCCCGGGAATACCGGATGACCGGCAAGCAGGGAGTCCGATGATGAGGGGACAGGAGAGAAACGCGCCACGGTGCCCGTTCTGCGGAGCTGACCTGCCAAGGCCCGCAGATATTACGACAAGCGGCACAGACAAGGGTTCGGGTGGGCTCTGTTTCTGCGGTGCACTCTATCTTGTAGATGCCACGGGCAAGGATGTAGGTTCCATGATGGCTCAGGCACTTAACTGGGCAGCGGAAAACCTCGGAAAAGGCGTAGGTGACCTGGTGCCCGATGTTGACTACCATGACGCGATCCTCAGTTATGATTGGAGAACGCACAGTTCAACCGGCATCAGCAGGGGATATATGGACCGATACGGCCGGCTCTATGTCATGAAGGTCGGCGAGAAAACAGCATAATGCCCGCAGGTATGTAGCGATGGCTTCTCAATAATAATAATAAGGTCGTTGAGCTTCCCGTATGCACTTGACGGAGGTGATGCTCGGCATTAAACGACTGATAACGATCAGATCTACAGGTACGGTGCCACGAGCACGGGAACCTAATCACACAGAGGCGCTCATCGAAGCGTCCGCGCAATTTAAGAAAGGGGACACAGAACATGGGAACGATCACAGTAGCAGGCAAGACGATAGAAGTGGATGAGGATGGCTTTTTGGCCAACCTGGACGACTGGAGCATGGATACGGCCAAGTATTTCGCCGAGGTGGAAGGGATCGAGATGACCGACCAGCACTGGGAGGTCGTGAACTTCCTGCGCGACTACTACAAACAGTACCAGATCGCGCCGATGATCAAGATCCTGGTGAAGGAGATCGGCAAGAAGCTTGGTCCCGACAAGGGCAACACCAAGTATCTCTATGAGCTCTATCCGGGCGGCCCTGCCAAGCAGGCCTGCAAGATCGCCGGTCTTCCGAAGCCGACCGGCTGCGTCTAGGACCGGTCGTCAGCAAAAAAACCAGGTCAGCACGTATTCGGGGACAACTCCCCGGGTACGTGCAGTCTTGTCCGTCCAAGGGGATTTGCTCTGGGGGACCGATGAGGCACAGTGCGACTGGTTGATGATTGCTCTAAGGAGGAAGTTGCAGCATGATCATGGTAACGGTTGACAAGAATAAGTGCGACGGCGACGGCAACTGCGTGAACGTCTGTCCGCAGGCCGTCTTCAATCTCGAGGGTGGCAAGGCCGAGCCGGTCAACATGTCTGAGTGCATCAACTGCCTGACCTGCGTTGAGAACTGCCCTCAGCAGGCCATCACGGTGCAAGAACTCTAGTGATGGAGCAATAAAGGTTCCATACCGAAAGGGGATAGTTGAAATAAATTATCCCCTCTTTTTTTAGTCGTTTGAACTGAATACCGCAGGGAGGTGATCTGATGAAACTGGCTGTATTTCTAAGCGATCTACGGAGGACCGAAGATACCTATGAACGGCTGAAGGCAGAAAAGCTGGGTGTCATTCTGGTCGAGAACGGCATTTACCATGCAGTGATGAAGGAAGGCGGCAAGGACTCTCCCGTCCTGAACAAGGCCGGCGCGAGTTTCTATGTGCTTTCGGAGGATCTGGAGACCCGCGGATTCACCTCCGCACAGGTGAACCCGAAGGTGAAGGTCGTGAACTATGGAGATATTGTCGACCTCATCATGAACGACTACGAAAAGACGGCGTGGCTTTAGTGCGAACGGGCACTTCAGGGGATTCAGAATTAATAATATTTAGAAGGAGGAACAAATGGGCGTTCTGACAATGGGTGTTTTCCCTTCCCTGGTCGGCTCCGGTACCCTGGATTTTTCCTTTAAGCTGGCTGAAGCGGCGATGGCCAAGGGGCACACGGTGAATTTATGGCTTTCCGGGAATGCGGTGATGATGGCGAAAAAGGGGCAGCGGGCGTTCAAGGATTATTCCCATCTTGAGAAGAAGATGATGGAACTCATCGGCAAGGGCATGGAGACAACGGTGTGCGAGGCCTGCGCCGAAGCGCGCGGCTATCACAAGGAGGACACGCCTCCCGGCATGAAGCGCGCGAGCATGGACTGGTACCTGGCAAAGACCTTCAAGTCGGACAGGGTCCTGCATATAGGAGGTGAGTAATGGGAGCTTTGAAACTGTGCTTTGTTGTCCAGCGTCCGCCCTATAAGAGCGAGAATGCAAGGCTGGCACTTACTCATTCCATTTCCAGCCAGACCGCCGAGATCCATCTCGACGACGGCGATACGATCGTTCCGACGCTTATATTCGTCGGCGACGGCGTTCTGAACGCGGTGAAGAACCAGCAGGCCATGAAGCACTATGGTGTGACGAGCACGGAAAACCACATCAAGAACGGTCTGCTCATTGACATGCCGGTCTGGATATGCAAGGAAGACATGCAGCGCCTCGGGCTGACGGAGGCCCAGGTGATCACTGATGCCGAGGAAATGGGCGCAGAGCTGAAAATGAAGTTCGCCTCCTTCGACGAGATCCAGAAGGAGATGGAAGCGTGCCCGCACCTCTTGTTCTTTTAACCGACACCACCCAGCGCTTCACCGCGCGGGGTGGACTCTTTGCTGAAAATAGTATCGTGTGAGCTGAGCATGGGCCTGAAAGAACATCTGCAGGAGAACCGGTCTGCCATCGTCAACCAGTGGTTCGAGACGGTGGTCGGGACCTATCAGGAGGAGACGCGGGGGCCGCTGCGGCGGCAGAACGCTCCCTTTACCAACCCCGTGGGCTTCAACACCCTGCAGGGGCTTGAAGGCCTGTTCGAGGGCCTCCTGAAGGGCATGCTGCCATCGGACACCTCCCGTTTTCTGGACGGCATCGTCCGGATCCGTGCGGTACAGGACTTTCCCCCTTCCGAGGCGCTCCAGTTCATCCTCCAGCTGAAGACCGTGGTCCGGAGCAAACTGGGAGAGACGGCGCAGGAACCGGCAATGGCAGGAGAACTTGTCTCCTTCGAGTCCTCCATCGATGATCTTGCCCTGTTCGCCTTCGATCTTTATATGCAATGCCGGGAAACGATCTACGATATCAAGGCGAAGGAAGCACGGAGCATGACATTCCGGCTGCTGCAGAAGGCGCAGCTCATCACGGAAAACCAGGAATAGGTTTGAGCAGCACGAGCATTCCGGTTATCTTATACGAAACGAGGTAACGATATGAAAGCTCTGGTATCCTTAATCGCGGTACTCCTGCTGGCGCTCATCGCCTATGCAGGTGCGTCTGTACCGGGCATGCGGCTCCTTTTTGGCGTGGTCATTCCCTATGCCGCATTCATCATCTTTGTTGTCGGGATGGTCGTTCGCATCCTGAAATGGGCGAGCTCTCCCGTGCCGTTCCGCATCCCTACAACGACGGGACAGCAGAAATCGCTTCCCTGGATCAAACACAGTATTATTGAAAGCCCTTCCAACGGCCTTGGCGTCATCGCGCGCATGGCGCTGGAGGTGCTCTTCTTCCGGTCGCTCTTCCGGAATCTCAAGACCCAGGTCGGTGACGGGAAACAGGTCACGTATGGTGAGGCCAAGTGGCTTTGGGCAGCCGGGCTGGCGTTCCACTGGTCGTTCCTCTTCATCCTGGTCCGGCATATGCGGTTCTTCATCGAACAGGTCCCCGCGGCGATCATCATGATCGAGGGGCTTGACAGTTTCCTCCAGATCGGCGCGCCGCTATTCTACATGACCGACGCGGTCATCCTGGCGTCGGTAACCTATCTGTTCATCAGGCGTATCGGCATTCCACAGGTGAAGTACATATCGCTGATCGCTGACTACTTCCCGCTCTTCCTGATCCTCGGTATCGCCGTAAGCGGCGTCTGGATGCGGTACTTCACGAAGACCGATATCGTGAGCGTGAAGATCCTGGCCATGGGGCTCATTAGTTTCAATCCCTCGGTGCCGGAAACGATCGGCGTGATGTTCTTTGTCCACCTGTTCCTCCTCTCGGTGCTGTTCGTGTACTTTCCTCTCAGCAAACTCGTGCACATGGCCGGCGTCTTCATGAGCCCCACGAGGAACCTGGCGAACAACAGCCGCATGAAGAGGCATGTCAATCCCTGGAACTACCCGGTCCATGTCCATACGTACGAGCAGTATGAGAACGACTTCAGGGAAAAAATGAAAGGCGCCGGCCTGCCGGTAGAAAAGGAGTAGACATGGCTAAACTTCCGAAACCAGAAGAGCTTTCGAAGATAGACTTGACTCCGCCGAAAACCGACTGGATGGACACGCCCGTGGTCTTCAAGGAAGGCATGTTCTGCCACGGATCGAAGCCGAAGAGCCTCGAGATCGTTGACTTCCCCAATCCCCGGGAATGGCGGCCGGCGGACGCCGACTGGAAGCTCCCCGAGAACTGGAAGGAGATACTCCTCGAGGGGATCGCGGACCGGCTCAAGAAATACCGCTCCTTCCGGCTGTTCATGGACATCTGCGTGCGCTGCGGCGCCTGCGCGGACAAGTGTCATTTCTTCATCGGCACCGGCGATCCAAAGAACATGCCGGTGCTGCGCGCTGAGCTCATCCGTTCGGTCTACCGGAAGGAGTTCACGACCGCCGGCAGGATCTTCGGCAAGATGGCCGGCGCACGTGAACTGACCGTGGATGTGCTGAAGGAGTGGTGGTACTACTTCTATCAGTGCACCGAATGCCGCCGCTGCTCGGTCTTCTGCCCCTACGGCATCGACCAGGCCGAGATCACGATGATCGGACGGGAGCTTCTCAATCTGCTCGGGTTGAACATCGAGTGGATCGCCGGACCGGTCTCGAACTGCTACATGAAGGGCAACCATCTTGGCCTCGAGCCCCACACGATCATCGGCAACCTTGAGTACATGCTGGACGACATCGAGACGGTCACCGGCAAGAGGATCAAGCCGACCTTCAACCGTAAGGGCGCTGAGATCCTGTTCGTGACGCCATCGGGCGACCTGTTCGCCGATCCGGGCACGTACACCGCCATGGGCTACCTCATGCTGTTCGAGGAGCTCGGCCTCGACTACACCTGGAGCACCTACGCTTCCGAAGGCGGCAACTTCGGGTTCTTCACCTCGAACGAGATGGCAAAACGGCTCAATTCCAAGATCTACGCCGAGGCCAAGCGGCTCGGCGTGAAGTGGATCCTTGGTGGAGAGTGCGGCCACATGTGGCGGGTGCTCTCCCAGTACATGGACACCTGGAACGGTCCGGCCGACTTCCTCGAAGTGCCGAAATCGCCGATCACCGGCACGGTCTTCGAGAACGCAAAATCCATGAAGATGGTCCACGTCGCGGAATTTACCGCCGACCTGATCAAGAACAACAAGCTCAAGCTCGACCCGAAGCGCAATGACCACCTCAAGGTCACCTGGCATGATTCCTGTAACGTTGCGCGCGGCATGGGCATGCTCGAGGAGCCGCGGTACGTGCTCAAGAACGTGGTGAACAACTTCTATGAGATGCCGGAAGACACGATCCGTGAAAAGACCTTCTGCTGCGGCAGCGGCACGGGACTGAACGCCTCGGAAGACATGGACCTCAGGATGAAGGGCGGTTACCCGCGGGCCAACGCAGTGAAGTTCGTCGCCGAGCACCACGGTGTGAACATGCTTGCCAACGTCTGCGCCATCGACCGGGCAACGCTCAAGGCCCTGATGGAATACTGGGTTCCCAGCGTGGGCGTCTGCGGACTCCATGAGCTGGTGGCGAACGCCATGATCATGACGGGCGAGAAGGAGAGAACGACCGATCTGCGCGGTGAGCCTCTTCCATCGGTCCAAGCGAAGGAGGAAAAAGCCTGATGAATATCTATAACAAAGGTCCGGTGTTCCTGGGCATCGTGATTTTCCTGGCCCTGGCGCTGTTCCCGTTCTACAACAACTTCGGGAAGACGAATAAAAAGCCCGATCCGAAAACGGACACGCCGGAGATCATCGAGTACGAGAAACTGAACGGCAAGAAGGAATGCGTCGAGCCAAAGGCGTTCATGCGCGGCGAGCATATGGTGCTCCTGAACGACTGGCGCGATGGCGTTGTTCGCGACGCGTATCGCGGTTACATCAGCAAGGCGAACGGCAAACGCTTCAACATGAGCATCCAGAACGGATGCATGAAATGCCACTCCAGCAAGAAGAAGTTCTGCGACGAATGCCACAACTACCTGGCGGTGAAGCCGTTCTGCTGGGACTGCCATATACAGCCGAAGGAGAAGGAGGAGGCGAAATCATGAGCATGGACAGGAGAAAATTCCTCAAGGTCGCGGGCATCTCCTCCATCCTGGGATTCGGCGCGTCCGTAGCTTCGGCCAGGAACTACGCCGGGCAGAAGGGGCTGGTCCCGCCGCAGGTGGACGCGAACAAGGAGACCCTCACGGCAAAAAGGTGGGCCATGGTCGTGGACATGAGCAAGTTCAAGACCGACGAGGACTATAAAAAGGTCATCAACGCCTGCCATACGACACACAATGTCCCCGATTTCCGGAAGGCCGACGGTTCCGTCGACCGGAAGATGGAGATCAAGTGGATCTGGACGGCGCCCTATGAACGGACCTTCCCCGGCCAGGACAACAAGTATATGAGCGAGCACATGAAGGACATGCCGTTCATGGTGCTCTGCAATCACTGCGAAAACCCGCCCTGCGTGCGGGTCTGCCCGACCAAGGCGACCTTCAAGCTGCAGGACGGGATAACGATGCAGGACATGCACCGCTGCATCGGGTGCCGGTTCTGCATGGCGGCCTGCCCCTACGGTTCCCGGAGCTTCAACTGGACCGACCCGCGGGCGGCCTCTAACCTGAAAGGGGAACTGCCGAACAAGCAGTATCCCACACGGACGAAGGGTGTGGTGGAGAAATGCACCTTCTGTTCGGAACGGCTTCAGGAAGGAAAGCTTCCTGCTTGTGTCGAGGCGGCCCCCAAGGGAGGGATCCTCTTTGGTGATATGGAGGACCCGAACTCCGAAGTTCGGAAGATCGTGACGAACAAGTACACGATCCGCCGCAAACCCGATCTGGGCACGGGGCCGGCCGTTTACTACTTGATCGGAGGAGGCGACCATGCTTGAGAAAGCACTTGAAGGGAGTAAGAAATACTGGGCATGGGTGTTCTTTCTGGGCGGCCTTGCCGCGGTAGGGTGCTACTTCTACTTTCAACAGTTCATGTACGGCCTGGGCATCACCGGCCTGCACCGGGACGTGACCTGGGGCCTGTACATCGGTCAGTTCACGTTCCTCGTCGGTGTCGCTGCCTCGGCCGTGATGCTGGTGATCCCGTACTACCTGCATGACTATAAGAAGTTCGGCAAGATCGTGATCCTGGGAGAGTTCCTCGCCATTTCGGCGGTCATCATGTGCATTTTGTTCATCATGGCCGATATGGGCCAGCCCATGCGGGTCATGAACATCATGCTCTATCCGGCGCCCAATTCAATGGTCTTCTGGGATGTGGTCGTGCTGAACGGATACCTGTTCCTGAACCTGGTGATCGGCTGGGTCACCCTCGGTTCCGACCGGAAGGGGATCGCGCCGCCCAAGTGGATCAAACCGTTCATTTATCTTTCCATACCCTGGGCCATCAGCATCCATACGGTCACGGCGTTCCTGTACGCAGGTATCCCGGGCAGGCACTTCTGGCTCAGCGCCATCCTGGCGGCGCGCTTCCTGGCCTCGGCCTTTGCCGGCGGTCCGTCACTGCTGATCATCCTTGCCTTGATCGTGCGGAAGGTCACGAAGTTCGATCCCGGCAAGGAGCCAATCCAAGCCTTGGGCAAGATCGTGGCCTATGCCATGTTCGCGAACATCTTCTTCCTGGGACTGGAGGTCTTCACAGCGTTCTACAGCGGGATCCCGGGCCATGCCCATCCGTTCCATTATCTCTACGCGGGTCTTGACGGCCACAGCGAACTCGTGCCGATGATGTGGACGTCGAGCATCTTTGCGGTCGTTTCGCTCGTCATGCTCTGGGTGCCCGGCATCCGCAAGAACGAGGGGACGCTGGCCCTGGCCTGCGTCATGCTGTTCATCTCGCTCTGGATCGACAAGGGCTTCGGTTTGATCATCGGCGGGTTCGTACCGAATCCGTTCGAAGAGGTCCATCCTTACTGGCCGACGATGCCGGAGACCATGATCACCATCGGCGTCTGGGCCATCGGCCTGCTGATCCTGACGTTCCTGTATAAGATCGCCATCACCGTGCGGGAGCAGACCGTCGGCGTGGAGATCGACCACTGATAGAAGAACCTAAGCAGGCGACAGAGAAGGATATCAGGGCTCATCCGAAAGGATGAGCCTTTTTTTGTGGTCAACACTGGCGGCTTTCCCGTTTGACTTAACAGGGGGGATGGTTTATTATCAGCCCAAGGAGCACGAAAATTTCATGCAGACCATAGCAACGTTAAAAGAAGGCGACTGGGTGGACGAGACATTCCTGGTCACGGCGAAGCAGATCATGATCGCCAAGAACGGGGGGATGTATCTTTCTGTGAAACTTGCCGACAAGACCGGCGAGGTGGATGGAAAACTGTGGGACAACGCCGAAGAGGTAGCCGGCAGGTTCGAGAAAGAGGATTTTATCCGGGTGAAGGGCGTTGCCGCAAATTATCAGGGCATGATGCAGGTCAAGATGAAGACGGTCGAGAAGATCGACGACTCGAAGGTCGACCTTGCGAACTTTCTGGAAACGTCGCCGAGAAACATAGATGAAATGGTGAAGGACCTGTCCTCTGTTGCTGCTGGGATAGGGAATACCTACTTGCGCCAGATCATGAGCTCCTTTCTTGCCGACAAGGCATTCATGGATGTCTTCCGTCGTACCCCGGCAGCAAAAGCACTTCATCACAACTACATTGGCGGCCTCCTTGAACATGTTGTGGAGCTTATCGCCCTTGCCAAGGACGTTGCGAAGCACTTTCCCGGTATTGATATGGACCTGCTCACCGTCGGGGCGTTCCTCCACGATATCGGAAAGGTGCGCGAACTGTCGGTCAGGAAGTCCATTGAGTATACGACGGAAGGGAGGCTTCTCGGCCACATCTCCCTGGGCTATGAGATGCTTGCCGATAAGATCAAGGCCATCCCCGGCTTTCCCGACGAGCTTACCATGCTGCTGAAGCACATCATGCTGTCCCACCACGGCGAGTATGAGTTCGGCTCCCCCAAAAGGCCGAAGATCCAGGAAGCGATCATTATTAACTATCTCGACGACCTTGCGGCAAAGATCAGCAACTTCCGAGCTACTTTAAAAAGAGAGAATGTGGAAGCCGGTGATTGGACCTACTACAGCAAGATGCACGACCGTTATCTGTACCGTCAGGCGGCCTATGCGGATGCGGAGGGATCAGAGGCTCCTGGACCAGAACCAGATAGTGGAAGGAAGGGGAAAAAAGCCTCCGGCGAGATCGCCGATACGACCGGAAAATTGCCGCTGTAGGTCAGGAATCATGAATCAGGCGTATCCTTGTTCAAGGACCACTGCCTGGTTAAAACCTTGTAACCACGGGTCGCGTGTACGCGACACACAGATGAACACGGGTTTAAACCGAAGACTTGTTGTGACCTATTTCCGAAAAATTCTTTACCGTGTGCGGCGAAGCCGCCTGTGGTTACTTGAAGCCCTGCGCATTGAAAAAAATTCTCCATGTTAAACATCATCCACTCAATCCGTGACGGGCTGGAAAAGACCAGAAAGAACCTCGGCGACAGGCTCGGAAGCCTGGTCCTGGGCGAGAAGATCGACGAGTCGTTTCTCGACGAACTTGAAGAGGCGCTGATCGCATCCGATGTGGGAATGAAGACGGCATCCCTGGTCCTGGCCGACCTTAAAGAGCGGTTCAAGCGCAACGAACTGACGTCGCCCGTCCAGGTACGCGAACGTCTGAAACAGGTCCTCTTCGAGATCCTTGCCGAACGTCCGGCATCACTGTCTTTGACGGGAGCACCATCTGTCATACTGGTGGTCGGCGTCAACGGGACGGGAAAGACCACGACCATCGGCAAACTCGCGCACCGTCTGCAGGGCGAGGGGAAAAAGGTCATGCTGGCGGCGGCTGATACTTTCAGGGCTGCGGCTGCGGAACAGCTCATGGTCTGGGGCGAGCGGAACAATGTCCCGGTCGTGAAGCACAAGGAGGGGGCAGATCCCGGCGCGGTGGCCTTCGACGCGCTTGCTGCGGCAAAGGCACGCAGCATGGACGTCCTGATCGTGGATACGGCCGGCAGGCTGCATACGAAGTCGAACCTCATGGAGGAACTGAAGAAGGTTCAGCGCATTCTCGCCCGGGAACTGCCGGGGGCGCCTCAAGAGACATTGTTCGTGCTCGACGCGACCACCGGCCAGAACGCCTTTGCCCAGGCGAAGACCTTTCATCAGGCGATCGGGTTGACCGGGATCGTGCTGACGAAGCTTGATGGAACGCCCAAGGGCGGCATCGTGTTAGCCATCAATAAGGAACTCGGCCTCCCGGTGAAGTTCATAGGGATCGGTGAAGGGATCGAGGACTTGAAGGACTTTGATCCGCGGGAGTTCGTGGAAGCGCTGCTGTAACGTCAGAGAACAGGCTTTGCCACGAAGACACAAAGACACGAAGTTAATTCGTTCTTATTTTCTTAGTGCCTTGGTGACTTAGTGGCAGGAGTGAAGGTATGGAAAGCATTCAGGTCGAGATATTCGGTCAAACCTACAGCATCAAGGTGGCGAACGACCCGGAGTACATCCGGAAGCTGGCCGCGTTCGTCGACGCACGCCTGAAGGAGATCCAAAAGAGCACGGGGACTGCAGACGTGTACCGCATTGCCATCCTGACAGCCCTGAACATTACCGATGAACTGCATCGATTGCGGTCCCAGCATGAGGGTCTGAATAAAACAGTAAATACCTCTCTGGACCGCTTGATCGAGATCACTGATGGCGTCGAACGAAAATAATGCATTATAGCCAACCGTCCGAATATTACACAAGCCATAACTAATTGATATATAAATAGAAAAACAATTCCATTTCAGCTGCTACCATAGATTGCCCTTGCCATTTTTACCGGATTTTGGTATATATAGCTTAGAAATGAACAGTCCCCTGCAATGTGCGTGACTGACATAACTTGAGCCTCGTAAAAAATTTATTAGGGAGCTATCCCCGGAAAAGGATGTGCATGCCCAGATAAGACTGGGTAGCCTAACTTTTCTAATGGCGCCCACCTGGTTATGACCAGGTCCAAGTTATCAGCACGGCAAAGCGGGGGATTCTTTTAAAAGATTAGGCGTTCGATCAGGATACGGCAATCCAATAATATTTAGAACCAGCGCAAAAAGGAGCGTCAAGTAAGGAAGGCTCCAGCGCTTTGATAGTGAGACCAGTAATAGCGGCACCAGAAACACCAGACATCGGGATAGATAGTACGATGGATCCAGGTGGTTCCGCACGAGACTAGAGTTTACCGGCAGATACGCATGATATTCATGGTGATTTCACTAATACCACTCTACATCGCAGGAACGAGTTGCAGGGGTGTTCTCACGCCGGGTCGTACCGTCGTTCCGTGAGACAGTATCCGGCGGCTTCAGGAACCTGTATCCTGTTGTAGTTGTGAGTATCTTGGATAACTGCACTTCTTCGCTGGTCTGATCCGCTCTCGTCACTTCACTATCTAAAGCTCTCGTCAGCCTTCCCGAAGCATCCCTTGGGTATCAAGAAACACGCACATCCTATTCCCCTGCAGAACATTGAAGCGTCCCCGCAGGCTCCGCTTGCCTGGAGAATGCGGCCGAGGGACCTGTCAGAGTTCGCCGGACAAGAGCACATTCTCGGTCCGGGAAAGCTCCTTCGCAGGTCCATCGAAACCACGCCGAGGGCGTGGTTCATGTCCCTTATCCTCTATGGGCCTCCGGGCGCGGGAAAGACCGCCCTCGCCCATCTGATCGCGGAGAGGAGCCAGGCCCATTTCATAGCCCTTAATGCCGTTACGGCAGGCGTGGCCGATATCCGGCGCGTTGCCCAGGAAGCGGTCGAGGAACGGGCGCAGAGCGGCAAACGGACCCTCCTGTTCATCGACGAGATACATCGCTTCACCCGCGTTCAGCAGGACGCGCTCTTGCCCGATGTCGAGCGGGGGAACATCACGCTTATCGGCGCTTCGACTCAGAACCCGTTCTTCGCAATCATCCCGGCCCTTTCGTCGCGATCTCAGATATTCGAGTTCAAACCGCTGAAGGAGGAAGATATCCGTTCCATCCTCCTCCGGGCGCTCGCCGACCGTGAGCGCGGGTTCGGCGCTCTTGCCGTCACGCTGACCGATGAAGCGCGCGAATTTATTGTGGCGCGGTCCGGGGGGGACGCCCGCAGGGCATTGAACGCCCTGGAACTGGGGGTGCTGTCCACGAAGCCCGGTCCCGACGGGGTCATCGTCTATGACCTCCCCGCCGCAGAGGAATCCATCCAGAAAAAGGCGCTGGTCTATGACGAGGACGAACACTACGACACCATATCGGCCTTCATCAAAAGCATGCGCGGAAGCGATCCCGATGCTGCCCTCTACTGGATGGCGAAAATGATCACTGCGGGTGAGGACCCGCTCTTCATAGCGCGACGGATCGTGATCGCGGCAAGTGAGGACGTAGGGAACGCGGACCCGCGGGCCATTTTCGTGGCGACAGCGGCCTATCAGGCGGTAGAGCGCATCGGTATGCCCGAGGGGGCGATCCCTCTTGCGCAGGCGGCGACCTATGTGGCCTGTGCGCCGAAGAGCAACGCCTCGTACGCGGGGATCAAGGCCGCAATGAAGGACATCGAGGAGGGGGCACTGATGCCGGTCCCCGATCATCTCAAGGACGCCAGCTACAAGGGTGCGGCCAGGCTCGGGAGGGGGAAGGGGTACAAGTATCCCCACGACTTTCCCGGTCATTATGTGCAACAGGAATATCTCCCGCAGAAGCGGGTATACTACCGGCCCACGGAACAAGGTGAAGAGAAACGCATCAGGGAGCGCCTTGCCGGGCTGAGGAACTATCGTCAGGAGGAGACAAAGAATGATTGAGTATATGGTTATTTTCATAGTGGGGCTTGCCCTGGGGGCCGGAGTCGGCCTCATGATCAAGGGCAAGGCAGCTGCGAACAAGGTCAAGGACGCAGAGGCCGAAGCAGCGAAGATCATCTCCAATGCGGAGCGCGAGGCAGAGACCAAACGCAAAGAGGCCATGCTCGAGGCCAAGGACAAGTTCTACCAGGCCCGGACCGATTTTGAGAAGGAGACCCGCGACAAGCGCCAGGAACTTCAGAACCAGGAGCGGCGGCTGACCCAGAAGGAAGAGAACCTCGAGAAGAAGATCGACGTCGTCGACAAACGCGAGACCGACACGATCAGGCGCGAGAAAGAGGTGATCGCCCGTGAGAAGGTCGCCCAGGAAAAAGAGGAGCGGTACGAGGCCGGGCTCCGCGAACAGCGCCAGCTGCTCGAGAAGATCGCCAACATGACCGCCGAAGAGGCCAAACGCCAGCTGATGCTTTCCATGGAGGATGAGGCCAAGTTCGAGGCGGCCAAGACCATCAAGCGCATCGAGGACGAGGCAAAAGAGGAAGCGGACAAGAAGGCAAAGCATCTCATCAGCCTGGCCATTCAGCGTTACGCGAGCGACTATGTGGCAGAGGCGACGGTGTCGGTGCTGAACCTTCCGAACGACGAGATGAAGGGCCGCATCATCGGCCGCGAGGGCAGGAACATCCGGGCGATCGAGGCGGCGACGGGCATCGACCTCATCATCGATGACACGCCGGAGGCGGTGATCCTGTCATGCTATGATCCCTTCCGCCGGGAGATCGCCAAACTCACCATCGAACGGCTGATCCAGGACGGCCGCATCCATCCCGCGCGGATCGAAGAGATCGCCGAGAAGGTCAAGAAGGAACTGGAGACCACCATGAAAGAGGAGGGCGAGCGCGCCGCCTTTGACCTGGGCATCCACAACCTCCATCCCGATATCATCAAGCTGGTCGGCAGGCTGAAATACCGGACAAGCTACGGCCAGAACATGCTGATGCACTCCCGTGAGGTCGCCTACTTCGCGGGCATCATGGCCGCGGAGCTGGGTGTTGACCAGAAGCTCGCGCGGCGGGCGGGCCTGCTCCATGACCTCGGCAAGGCGGTGGACCACGAGGTGGAAGGGACCCATCCCGTCATTGGCGGCGACCTTGCCAAGAAATACGGCGAGAATGCCAAAGTGATCAACGCCATCATGACGCACCATGGGGACGGCGAACCGAACTGCGTGGAGTCCGTTCTCGTGGCTGCTGCTGACGCCCTCTCCGCAGGCCGTCCGGGTGTGCGGCGCGAGACCCTGGAGAGCTATCTCAAACGGCTTGAGGCGCTGGAAACGGCGGCCAATTCGTTCAAGGGCGTGGAGAAGTCCTATGCTATCCAGGCCGGACGGGAGATCCGCATCATCGTAAAGCCCGAGGACCTCTCGGACGCGCATGCAGCGCAGCTTTCCCGGGACATTGCCAAGAAGATCGAAACGGAGCTATCCTATCCCGGCCAGATCAAGGTGACCGTGGTCCGTGAGAGCAGGTATGTGGAGTTCGCGAAATAAGCAACGGTACGAACCAATAGCTGCCACTAAGGCACTAAGTCACGAAGTAATAATTATAACCTTTGTGTCTTGGTGTCTTTGTGGCAAAGATCGGGAGATATTTTGAAGATCTTATTCATCGGTGACATCGTCGGCGAACCGGGCAGGAAGTTCGTGAAACAGCAGATGCGCGGCCTCCTGCAGGCCCACACCCCGGATCTCGTTATCGCCAACGGCGAGAACGCCGCAGGCGGTTTCGGCCTGACGCCGGACATCGCCGAGGAGTTGTTCTCGTTAGGCATTCATGTCCTCACGTCCGGGAACCACATCTGGGACAAGAAGGACATCGAGCCGTACCTGGGCAAGCAGGAGCGGCTCATCAGGCCGGCGAACTATCCCGAAGGGAGCCTGGGCTTCGGCAGCGTGGTCGTACCGACGGCGGACTCCACCAAGGTCGCCGTCCTGAACCTGGAAGGACGGGTATTCATGTCCAATCTTGACGATCCCTTCCGTAAAGCCGTCCAGGAGATCGAACGGCTTAAAAAGGAGACCATGGTGATCATCGTGGACTTCCATGCCGAGGCCACATCGGAGAAGTCGGCCCTCGCCTGGTATCTCGACGGAAAGGTCAGCGCCGTGCTCGGCACGCATACCCATGTTCAGACCGCAGACGAGCGGGTGCTGCCGGGCGGTACCGCGTTCATGACCGATGTGGGCATGACGGGACCGACAGATTCGGTCATCGGGGTACGGAAGGACGAGGCCATCAACCGCTTCCTGTACCAGCGCCCTCACAAATTCGAGATCCCCAAAGGACCGGTCCATCTCGATGCTGCGGTCATCGATATCGATGCCAAGACCGGGAAGGCGAAGGGGATCGAGAGGATCAAAATACGAAGCTGAGATAAAATTGCGGATTGCGGATTGCGGATTGCGGAATAAAATTCCGATGACTTCGTAAATCCAAAACCCGAACGGATGCAGACTTACATTACCGTAAATCCTCAATCTATAATTAAAAAAGAGAGGCTTTTAAATCTGCAATCCGCAATCCGAAATTATGAATTCCCACATCCTCACCGTCACCCAGCTCACGCATCAGATCAAGAACCTCCTCGAAGGGAACATTCCCGATGTGTGGGTCGAGGGGGAGATCTCGAACCTCACCGTTCCCCAGTCAGGCCACGCCTATTTCACGATAAAGGACGAACAGAGCCAGATCAAGGCCGTCCTCTTCAAGTCTTCCCAGCGTCATCTCAAGTTCACGCTCCAGCACGGGATGCAGGTGATCTGCCGGGGCAGGGTCAGTGTGTATGAACCCCGGGGTGAGTATCAGATCATCGTCGAGTATGTCGAGCCGAAGGGTGTCGGCGCGCTCCAGAAGGCTTACGAGGAGCTCAAGGCCAGTCTTGAAAAAGAGGGCATCTTCGACCGCGAGCGCAAAAAGCCCCTGCCACTCCTTCCCAAAAAGATCGGCATTGTAACATCTCCGACCGGCGCGGCCATCAGGGACATCCTGCGGGTGATCAGGCGAAGGCACCCGCGCATGGCGATCCTCATCTTCCCGGTGCCGGTCCAGGGTCCCGAGTCAGCTCCAGCGATCGTTGAGGCGATCGGATATTTCAACAGGGAAAAGAACGTTGACGTCATGATCGTCGGGAGGGGGGGAGGGTCGCTGGAAGACCTCTGGGCCTTCAACGAGGAGGCCGTCGCCCGCGCGATCTTTGCGTCGCGCATTCCCGTGGTTTCCGCGGTAGGACATGAGACGGACTATACCATTGCTGATTTTGTCGCTGACCTCCGCGCACCCACGCCGTCAGCCGCTGCGGAGATGGTCGTGGAGAGCGAAGAACATCTGCGGGAGCTCATTCGTTCTTTGTCATCGAGGCTGGTGATGAGCATCCGTCAGGAGCTCGAACACCGCAGGAATATGATCCAGCATGCCGCACGCCTCCTTGCCGATCCCCGGAAACGGCTTGAACAGTACCGTCAGCGCGTCGATGAGATGCTCGGCAGGCTTGTCATGGGACTCAAACACCATGTGCGACGCGACCGCGCGTTGTTGACCTCATTGACCGGCGCCCTCGACCACCTCAATCCGCTCGCCATTCTTGCCCGAGGGTATAGCGTTACGAGAAAGATGCCTGCCGGGACCATCGTGAAGGATGCATCCGAAGTCAGGTCGGGAGATATGCTCAGCACGAAGCTGCACAAAGGCGAAGTGATATCAAAGGCCCAGTAAGTTGTTTTGCCTTGATTTTCAGCGCGCTACCTGTATATAATCAATACGCATCGCCGGGCAGGACCCCGGTACGCATGGAGCCAGAGCGCTATGGCAGAGAAAAAGTTCGAAGCATCGCTCACCAGACTTGAAGAGATCGTCACCGAGCTCGAGGGCGGTGAACTGCCCCTTGAACAGTCGCTCAAGCTGTTCGAGGAAGGAATAAAGCTTGCCCGCGTCTGCAATGCAAGGCTTGAAGAAGCCGAGCGTAAGGTGGAAATACTTCTCAAGGATAAAGCCGGGAAGATGACGACAAAACCCTTTGAGGAAGAGGAAGCGTAGGGAAAGTACAAGGGTCAGGGGGCATGGGGCATGGGTCAGGAGTGTAACGACTGAAGCATTCATTCCGGGAACGTTCGATCATGGATATTAAAGAATATCTCACTAAAAAACGGGAAGTCGTGGACAAGGCCCTGGAGTCGCTGGTCCCCCCTGCCAAGACCTTTCCTCCGAAGGTCTTCGAGGCCATGCGGTACAGCCTGTTTGCAGGCGGTAAACGGGTGCGGCCCATCCTCGCCATAGCGTCGGCGGAAGCGCTCGGCGCGAAGACAGCAGGTCTTCTTCCCATTGCCGGCGCGCTCGAGCTCATTCATACCTATTCCCTCATCCATGACGACCTGCCGGCTATGGACGACGACGATCTGCGGCGCGGCAGGCCTACCTGTCACAAGGTATACGGCGAGGCAATGGCGATCCTTGCAGGCGACGGGCTGCTGAACCGTGCGTTCGAGGTCCTGTCCGACCAGCGGCGGCTGAAGATGGTAACGGCTATGCGGCTCATCTCGATCACGAGAGAGATATCGCTGGCATCAGGCGTGTTCGGTATGGTAGGCGGCCAGGTCGTTGACATGGAGTCGGAGGGAAAGGATATTGACCTTCCCACCCTTGAATATATCCACACCCACAAGACCGGAGCACTGATCAGGGCATCGGTCCGGACCGGGGCAATCTATGCAAAAGCAAGCGAGAAACGGTTAAAGGCCCTCACCCGGTACGGAGAGAGGGTCGGACTTGCGTTCCAGATCGCCGATGACATCCTGGACATCGTGGGCAGCCAGGAGGAGATCGGCAAGGATGTGGGCAGCGATCTGAAGAAGGGGAAGAAGACGTTCCCGAGCTTTTACGGATTAGAAGAGTCGAGGCGGCGGGCGAGGGAAGTGAGCGACCAGGCGCTGGCCGCACTGAAGGATTTTGACCGGAAGGCCGACCCCTTGCGGGAGCTGGCGAAGTATATAATAAACAGAGTCAATTAGAGACAGTCAAAAGGCAGTCGACGGTCGGCAGTCGAGATGCTAACGACTGAAGGCTAAAGGCTGAAGACTAACGGCTGTCGTCTCAAGGTTGAAGACTGCCGACTGACGACTGTTTCCCGACTGATTCACAACTGAGGTTAAATTATGATTCTCGACACCATCAACAGTCCGGATGATCTCAGACAGGTCGCTGAAGAGGAGCTGCCGAAACTGGCGGATGAGCTCCGGGAAACGATCATCGAGACCGTTTCGAAGACGGGCGGCCATCTCGCGCCGAGTCTGGGCGTGGTCGACCTTACCGTGGCGCTCCACTATGCCTTTGATACGCCCAAGGACAAGATCATCTGGGACGTGGGCCATCAGGCCTATGCGCACAAGCTCCTGACGGGCAGACGGGACCGGTTCAAGACCCTCCGGCAGTATGGCGGTATCAGCGGTTTCCCCAAGCGCGAAGAAAGCCCGTATGACAACTTCAATGTGGGCCATGCCAGCACGTCCATCTCTGCCGCACTAGGCATGGTGGCAGCGCGGGACATCAAGGGTGAGGATTTCCGGGTCATCGCGGTGATCGGGGACGGGTCCATATCCGCGGGCCTGGCGTTCGAGGGGCTGAACCAGGCAGGTCATCTCAAGAAGAACCTGATCGTCATCCTGAACGACAACGAGATGTCCATCTCGCCGAACGTCGGCGCGCTTTCGGCATATTTGAACCGGATGATGACCGGAAACTTCTACACCAAGCTGAGACAGGAGACCAAGAACTTCCTTCAGAACATCCCCCGGGTCGGCGAATCCATGTTCAACATCGCCAAAAAGGCCGAGGAATCGATCAAGGGATTCATGGCGCCGGGCCTCCTGTTCGAGGAGCTGGGGTTCCAGTACGTCGGCCCCATCGACGGTCACCGCATTGACCACCTCCTCGAGACCTTCCGGAACATCAAGGACTTCACCTGGCCGGTGCTTATCCACGTGATCACGAAAAAGGGCAAGGGATGCGAGTTCGCCGAGTGTAATCCGTCGCAGTACCACGGCACGCCGCCCTTCGATCCGGAAACGGGCAAGGCTGCCGTAAAAAAACAGAAGGTCATGAGCTACACCGATGTTTTCGGCCAGACGATGGTCAAACTTGCCGAGGACAATGATAAGGTCATCGCGATCACAGCGGCGATGTCCGACGGGACGGGACTGGAGCAATTCGCGGCGCAGTACCCGGACCGTTTCTTCGATGTGGGTATAGCAGAGTCACACGGGGTGACCTTTGCCTGCGGTCTTGCGGCAGAGGGCATGCGGCCGGTGGCCGCGATCTACTCCACCTTCATGCAACGGGCCTATGATCAGGTGATGCACGACCTGTGCCTCCAGAACCTGCCGGTGACGCTGGCCCTTGACCGCGCCGGCCTCGTTGGAGAGGACGGGCCGACCCATCACGGCGTTTTCGATATTGCCTATCTCCGTCATTTGCCGAACATGGTCATCATGGCCCCCAAGGACGAGAATGAGCTTCAACACATGCTCAAGACGGCATTGGAGTACCATGGTCCTACAGCCTTGCGCTATCCCCGGGGGACCGGCCTTGGCGTACCGATGGACCAGGAGCTGAAGCAGCTTCCCGTTGGTAAAGGGGAAATGCTCCAGGATGGCGATGACGTGGTCATCATCGCCATCGGGAACATGGTGAGACCTGCGCAGGAGGCCGGGGAACGTCTCAAGGCAGGAGGCATCAACGCAGCCGTAATGAACGCCCGGTTCGTCAAACCACTGGACGAAGAGCTGATACTGCGGCTGGCAAAGAAGACGGGCAGGATCGTCACCGTTGAGGAACACGCCCTTCAGGGAGGGTTCGGCAGCGCGGTCCTCGAGTGTATCGAGGACAACCGGCTTTCCGCCGTCAAGGTACTGCGGATAGGTCTCCCCGACAGGTTCATCGAGCATGGTCTTCAGGCGGTCCTCCGGCAGAAATACGGGCTCGATACCGACGGTATATTCGCATCGGTCAAGGACTTCGTGGAGAAGACGAGTCTCAAGGCTGTTGCACCGGTAACGAACATCAAAACGAGTTGATCGCGGATTTCTGATCGCGGAATAAACAAGATCAAAGGCGCTAAGCAAGTCTTAGTGCCTTTTCCATTACCATGACGGAAATGAGACAGGAAAAACAAAGGCAAAAGAAACTCAGGCTGGACCGCCTCCTTGTTGACCGCGGCCTGATGGAAAGCCGTGAGCGGGGACAGGCGATGATCATCGCCGGGCAGGTCCTGGTGAACGGCCAGAAAGTTGAAAAGTCGGGTTCGCTCGTTCCGGGCGATGCAGATATCCGGATCCTCGGAGAGCACATGCCCTATGTCAGCCGGGGTGGATTGAAGCTCGAAAGGGCTTTGGCTGAGTTCACCATAGACGCGAAGGATAGGACCTGCCTCGATATAGGCGCTTCGACGGGAGGATTCACCGACTGTCTGCTCCAGCGCGGGGCGAAAAAGGTTTATTCCGTGGACGTAGGATATGGCCAGATGGCGTGGAAGGTCCGTCAGGACCCCCGTGTTGTCGTCATAGAACGGACAAATATCCGCGAGATCAAGCCAGCGCTCCTACCGGAAAAAGTTGATATCGTTGTCATCGATGTTTCGTTCATATCGCTGGAGAAGGTCATTCCTTCGATCCTGCGGTTCCTGAGCCTGGGAGCCGTGATCATAGCTCTCATCAAGCCCCAGTTCGAGGTCGGGAAGGGACAGGTAGGGAAGGGCGGGATCGTGCGTGACGAAGCTGCCAGGACGGCTGCTGTGGAAAAGGTCAGGACATCATTCCAGAATGCCGGTCTTGACGTGAAGGGGATCATTCCGTCACCGATCACCGGTCAGGACGGGAACGTGGAATATCTTATCTATGCGGTTTATCGAAACTAAGGAACACCTGCCCGTACGATCCCCGTCTATTTTCTTGATATAGGTCGTTGAGTATAGTACGCTTTGTGCGCGGGAATCTTTCCCTCAAGCCGCGTTTTCTCTGCCTGCTCTCACTTTTCCAACCTGTGTCAGCAAAAAAGGAAAGAAAATGGACAAGGAAAACGCACGTCTGTACTTCAACTCCGCAAACGCCTGCTACCTGGGAGCTACGATCCTCATGAAGCCGCCGCGGGCGACCGTTCCGGTTCCTGTCGATGGCCCAGCCCGCGGTGACCTGCGCCGCCCTGGCGCTCAAGCTGTACCTCAAATGCCTGCTGGCGATAGAGGACAACGACAGCGACGATCCCATGCCCCTTGCCGGCCTGTCCCGGCGCCTGAAGGAGGTGACCCGGAAGACGCTCCTCGCACGGTTCGACGAGTTCTCCAACACCGCGATGACCTCGGACGAACTGCTGAAACACCTCGAAGCGCTCGACACCGCCTTCGTCCGGTGGCGGTACAGCCACGAGAAGGACGCCCGGTGCGTGAACGTGGAAAACCGGGATGAGATGATCCTGGCGGCAAAGTCGATGATCACCGCCGGAAATCCCGAGTGGTGCTGATCAGGACGTGGGCCGATGCGGCAATGTTGAACGATCAGCAGTCTGCGGCAGGAGATGTGGAGCCGTGATCAGTCGTGCTGGCGGACCGGACACGGTTCGAGACCACGATGGGTCAGGAGTTGCCGCAAGTATGCAGAGGATGAACTACCTGGTGCTGATAGTTGTGTCGCATGCGAAGTCTGATCGCAATGCTTTCACTTGAGTTTTATGATACCATAACAGTATATCAGTTCTGACCCAAAACGCCGCATGTGAAGAAAGGATTCGAAAATGGATGCTAAGAAAGCAACGATGACCTGTCCGGAATGCAGCGGCAAGGGCGCTATAGCCTGTTCTGTCTGCCACGGGCAGGGTAGGCAGTCCAGCTCGAATGCCGCTCAGCGGCCCTGTACGAATTGTCACGGGAGGGGGACAAGCGTCTGTCCAGCGTGCCGGGGTGCTAAACGAGTGACTGGTGATACATAGAGATCATGGGACACAATGTCCCCGGATCTGCAGGTCTCTTCGACCATGCTCATTAAGGAGAAGTCATGAAAAAGATCGCGATCCTTGCCGTAGCTCTCCTCGCAGCAGCCGGATGCGTCGCAGTCAAAGTCAAGGAGGTTGCCATTACCCTGACCGTGGACCCGCCCGATGCACAGATCGAGGTCATCGGCCAGGGAGACCTGCCGGGCAAGTCCTACAGTTCTCCAGCTACTATTCCCATGCCGGAAGACCATGCCATGGCTGCCCAAAGCCGCGTTGTGATAAGCCACAAGAACTACAAGACAACGGTGCTCCAGTTAGGCAGCGTGCAGGGTAACAGCGTCAGGATCAGGCTGCAAAAGACGTCCCCGTACCGCCTGAAATACAGTCTGGTTGGTCCGGTCCGGTCCGCTGATCTGACCTTTCGGGACAAGATCCTTGCCGTCACGATAGCGCCCCGGGACCAGCATATCGACCTCAAGATCGAAAATCTGACGCAAAAGCCTCTTACGATCCTGTGGGACTCGGCCGATTATACCGATGTCAGCTACAAGTCGCACCGGGTCATTCCTTCCAGCATAAAAATGGAGAACAGGGGCGGTCAAGTACCTCCTCAAACCATTCCGGTCGGCGGATCACTGCAGGTGTCGGTCACGCCGGTGGACTCCATATCATATGCCGGGGAAAAGAAAGGATATGTGGTAAAACCGCTGTTCGTTCTTGACGACGACAGCGCCTTGTCGCTCAAAGACAAGACAGTGAACATCTATCTGCCCGTTGCAATAGACGGTGCAATTATTCCCAACTATATCTTCAAGATCAAGATCGATGATGTCATAAAGGATCAAGCTCCTTAATCCCTGCGAAATGGAATCCCCCGGCTCCCGCCGGGGGAGGAATGCGGAATTCGCGGGAGGTCGCGTTCTTGAAGGGAGCCACCGGCTCCTGCCGGTGGGGGCTCCACTAAGGTACTTATATGATGGCTGGAACACCGGGAGATCTCCATCCAGATATTCACGGACCGCGACGGGATGAGACAATATCGGATCTGCTGGCTCAAATACGGCCCCTGAGCCCTGGGAAGGCAGGGCCCGGCCAAGATCGAATGCTTGATCGCTTCCGTCAGATCCCGATCTTCGGTGTCTGCTCTTTCGACTTGAACTTCCAATCACTTCCGTTATTTCCCCCTCAGTAGACATTCCTCCGCGCGCATGTCGGCCAACCTTCTCTGTGCTATACTCTGACCATACCAAGGAGGTGACCGTGAGAATACCTATCAAGCTGATCATCATACTGCTCGTTCTTTCTTCATCTGCCGTGAGTGCTCCTCAGGAAGGGGTGGTCGAGGGGTCGGTCGAACCGCAGGGAGCGTCGGCGCAGGTATCGGCGGTCCGGGAAGACAGCACCGTCGCAACGGTGCAGGCCGGGGGGAAGGATGGAAAGTTTAGGCTTTCGCTCGCGGCAGGGACCTATACGATCACCGTGTCCGCTCCCGTCTCTTCCTTCCCGGTCCGCCTGGAGAACGTCGTTGTGAAGCCGGGAGAGACGACCGTGCTTTTGCCCGTTCTGATCGTGCCGGGATCCGGCAAGGCGATTTTGGCAGGCAGGGTGATCCCGCCGATACGCGACAGCGAGGTGAAGCTCATCCATGAAGGGAAGGAACGCGCGGCCAGCCGCATTGACCAGGAGGGCAGGTATGAGTTCAGGGACCTGCCCGCAGGCGAGTATGAAGTGCAGGCGATCGCGCCGGGACACGCCCGGGACGTTTCCCCGGTCAAGGTCCCCGAGAACCAGCGGGTGCGGCAGAACGCTGTTCTTCTTCCCATCGTTGCCACCGATGGCGTTGACTGGGCCGCAGGGAATATCCGCGCCACCGGCGTCGGCTCCCGGCCGATGGACGCAGCGAACGCCGCGTCGGGCCGGGCGATGGCCCAGCGCGCGGCCTTTGCCGATGCGCAGAGGAACCTGCTCCGGACCATCGAGCAGATCAAGATCGATGGTGGACGACGAGTCGGGTCCCTGATGGATAGCGGGAATTATGCCGCAAGGATCCAGGGATTCGTCAAGGGATACACGGTGGTGAGCGAGAAAGAGTTGGGGGACGGCAGGATCGAGGTCATCCTGGAACTGCCGCTGACAGGGCCTTTCGGCCTGTCGCGGTACATTGCCGAATAGCTATCAGAGCAGTCACGGAGCCAAAAGCAGGCGCTTCTAAGCGACGCGGAGACTGTAAAAGAAAACAAGGGGATAGTAAAGCAGATAAAAAAAGGGACCGCCCTGGGTTTTGAGCTCTGCGAGGAGTATCCCTGAATGGTTCGCCCCAGCTGATGCTTCAGGCTACCCTCTCTGTGTCCAATGAGGGCGTGCACACCGCATCCGGCATAGCGGCTTCTATTCTACTCGTTACCTCGGCTCCAAAACCCGGGTTGATCCCGTTTGTGCTCGACCGGTGGTCAACAGCGGCCTTCGTATCTGCGCAACGATCACTGGACGGTGATGACGCTGTTGCTCGTGCCGTAGGTATTGGGAACAGCCTCGGAACATGCAGCATCGTTGACCCACGAACCGTCCACGAAATACTTATATTCGCATTTTCCCAGGGGCAGTTTCAGTTTGATGGTCCATACGCCGTTTTTCGCTTTTTTCATCGGCATTGCCTGCGTATCCCAGTTATTGAACTGTCCCGCGATGGAAACCTTTTTTGCGTTGGGAGCAGTGAAGGTGAATTCCATTTCACGACTGTCCGGGCGCGAACTGCCGATCGATCTTTTCAGCTGTTTTACGGTATCCGCCATAGCCATAGGTGAGGTCTCCTTGTCATAGTATTGATCGATATCCTTCCGGGATGCATCGGATGCTTATCGACAGTAGTCATAAGATAGCATATTTTCCCGGGGTTGGCGGCGGTTCGATGGTCTGATCGATAATATATATGAAGTGAACCGTTGTTTGTCGCTGAATTTGAGCAGGATGTTGCATATTGTTAAGATTTATCACGCTGAAAAGACGGATCGGTAAGGCGATAAAGGCGGATAGGTCTTTAGACACTGAGGACACGGCAGAGTCCCTGACACAGAAGATGCGGATTGGGACGACGATCAAGGCGGATATGAAACAGGAAGAAGAGGAAAGACGAAATTACATAAGAAAGGCTTTTTTGTACTCAGTGACCCCGGAGTCAAGATAAGGGAACAACCGGGATCCTGGAATGCTGGAATGATGCCAGGAAACCATTAGTGCGCGGTTGCCGAACTATGAATGGCTCCTGGCCGCCCTGTGGGCAGCTTTTTTTACCGCCATTTCGAGCTTAGTAATGAACACCTTTGGCTCAAAGTAACCTATTTTCCTGAATATTTCAGTGCCTTCGGCATCAAATATGATTATTGCGGGTTTTGCCGTCACATTGAATCTCATGAACTGCTCCGAGCCTGCGCCCGATTCATACTTGACGGGAATGAAATAGGTATTTATATATTCCTGGACGCAATCCGTGATGTACGTGCATTGTTTCATTTTATCGCATGCCTCGCAGCATGGATCGAAAAATGAGGCAAGCACGAGCTTGTTCGTCTTTTTTGCCATCTCCAAGGCGTTTCTGAAGCTTGTCTCCCAGACGATATCTTCCGACATGATAAAATTAACCTCTTCGTGTCGAAGCCATACAATAGATCCCTATACCTAAAATATATGCGAGCTTCGCCCGATCTGCCGGTTCAGCAACTCGAAAATAAGAACACCTGATGGTCGGAACACCCGAGGGACAGGTCTACCCGGTTGCCATTTAGGAATATGGAGTTATTCCACTACACCTTCCCCGTCATCCTCCCCGCGAACTCCTCGCCCAGCACCACGATCGATTCGATGTCCAGGTACTTGTCCACGGTCTTGTCGAGCAGCAGCTTGCATTGGGCGGGAAAGTCCTCGGCCGGCACTGCGTCATAGAACTGCAGGAGGACCGGGTACCGGGGGAAGAACCGGAACTCGTAGGCAGCGTCATGGCTCCCCTTGATATCCGACATCACGCCACCCATCCGTTCGCATGCCTGCTTCAATCCCTCGATATTTTCCGTGAAGTGCCTCGCGATGACCTCCTCGACATGGCTTGCCCAGGCCTTGTCCTTCGCATGGGATGCGGGGACCGAGCTGAAGGTGATCCATTCCCCGGCAAGGGCGGGAGGGTTGGGCATGGACAGGTGATTGTAGATCAGGATGGAGATAAAGGGGACCGGCTCCTTGCCGCTTTTATCGAAGATATGCTCCCTGGCGATACGGTACTTGTCTCCAAGAAAGGTCAGCTCCATTGTGTCTGTGTCTATAAGATCGGCTCCGAACGTGGCAGCTGTCCGTGCGAAATCCAGGGCCGCGATCTTCGGACGGAGGCTGATCAGGGCCTGTTCATAGACCGTACCGCGCGATGGCTCCTTGTCCTCCAATTCCCCGGCAAGGGCGGTTTTGGCATCGTCGCTCAGGTTAGAGCAGGCTGACAGGGACGCCATGCTTGAGGCGACCTTCGCAGCGAACCCGAAGCACGTGGGCATGCCGCAGGACCCGCAGTTCGTCTTGGGAAGGAGCTTGTAGATATCGACGGCGGTCTTCATGCCATTACATTACCGCGAAAGCACATTACTGTCAAATGATGTAAATCATAGACCAAGAAAAGAGCATTTTACCGCAGAGGACGCAGAGGTCGCAGAGGAAAAACAATTTCAGGTTAAAGGAAGAAGAGAAACACCGGCATTGACAGATAGACAGTTCGGCGGGTAATATTGAAGCTCCCTGCAGCAAACTGCAGGGAATCTTCGATCGTCAAGGTAATACTATTTATTCTAATCGCTCGCTTACCCCGCAGCAAGCTACGGGGAATGCGCTTGCTCCTCGATTCATCACGTAAGGAGATATATGCAATGAAATGGACCCAGGACATGGCTGTCGGCATCGAGACGATAGACGAACAGCACAAAGAACTATTCATGAGGATCAGCGACCTGTTGCAGGCGATCAGGGAGCGCCGCTGCAAATCCGAGATAGACGGGACGATCAAATTCCTTGACGATTACGCCCGCTTCCATTTCAGCGAGGAAGAGAAGCGAATGCAAGCGGCCGGGTTCGACGGCCTTGCGGACCACCGGAAACACCATGCGGAGTATCTGAACAACATCAAAGAGCTCAAGGACCTTGCCGCCCAACCCCGCATCCAGGGGATGTCCTACGAACTGTCGGTGACCACGAACCAGGTCGTCGTTGACTGGATCGTGTACCATATCATGAAGGTCGACAGGAAGTTCGGGGAGTATGTGAAGAGCAGAAGGTAAGAGGGAAAGAAGGAAAGAAAGGTAAAAAAAACTCCGATGCCTGTGCCCGTTCCTACCTTCTTACCATCCTACGTTCTTACCCTCAGGTATTTATAGCGCCGGCCATGTATCCGTCATCATTCCATTTGACAGGCATTGTAAACGCATTGAGTAAATAATCCCCGCATCGATCGTTATCTTCTCTTGACACCGCTTGTAATCAATTATAGACTTCTTCTTGTACTCAATCCCTGCGAATTGGAATCCCCCGGCTCCCGCTGGGGGAGGAATGCGGAATTCGCGGGAGGTCGCGTTCTTAAAGGAAGCCACCTGCTCCTGCCGGTGGGGGCTCCACTAGCAGTTGCGTCATCCGGAAGTTGCATGATACGCTTGGAATATGACAATCCCTATAATAAGTTGTTGTCCATAGTTTGGATGGCATACGTCTTGCTAAACCAGTAAACAATGAATCCCGGTGTTTACTATGGGGGATAGTCAATAACTGGTTATCTCTTGAATGTCATAAGGAGACAAAAAACAAATGAGTGACACGCCGCGTTACTCGATAAAAAAGTACCTCTTATTACTTGTACTATCACCGACCATAGGCATGATATTTACAGTTTCATTATTACTTTTCATAGGTTTCGGTTGGCAAGGTACTCTTATAGTACTTATTTTTTCCTTTCCTCTTTGGCTTTTCGGGATATTGTATGGATTTTACAAGGGTCTTGTTAAATATTACGGCTTGAACGGAAGTGAAAATCTGTTTTTCAATGGCAAATTCTAAAATGATCTGGCGAGAACGAGATAACCTGTCGTTCGAGCCGCCAAAGGCGGCTCAACACGTCGTTGGCTCGCAAAGGACAGAAACCACATGACCGACTCTGGCATCTCAGCTTCTCGAAT
>CAKKRC010000078.1 GCA_919902495.1 Nitrospiria bacterium | reverse complement strand
GGCGCGCATGTTCGTCAATTTCTTTTCCTTGATCACGTTCACATCCATGTCGGTCTCGCGCGAGTTTTCCCCCACGATCATGCCTTCGTAGACCGCCGTGCTTTCGCCGATGAACAGCTCGCCGCGGGGCTGGATATGGTAGAGGGCGTAGGTCGTGGTCTTGCCCGCCCGGTCCGCCACGAGGGCGCCGGTGGACCGTTTCGCGATCTGACCCTGCCAGGGCTCGTACCCGTCGAAGAGATGGTTCAAAAGGCCGGTGCCGCGCGTGTCGGTCAGGAACTCCGACCGGAAGCCGATAAGGCCGCGCGCGGGGATGCGGAACTCGAGCCGGACCCGGCCGTGGCCGTTGTTCGACATCTTGGTCATGCGTCCCTTGCGGCTGCCGAGCTTCTGGGTCACCACGCCGATGAACTCATCGGGGCAGTCGATGACCAGGTTTTCCATTGGTTCGAAGGTCTTCCCGTCGCGGACCTTGGTGACGGTCTCCGGCTGGGAGACGGACAGTTCATAGCCTTCACGACGCATCATCTCGATCAGGATAGCGAGCTGAAGTTCTCCGCGGCCCAGGACCTTGAAGGTGTCGGTCGCGTCACCCTGCTCGACCTTGATCGCCACGTTGTACAGGAGTTCCTTATCAAGCCGCTCCCTCAAATGGCGGGACGTGACGAACTTGCCTTCCTTGCCGGCAAAGGGCGAGTTGTTTATCGAGAACATCATCGAGATCGTCGGCTCGTCCACGGCGATGCGCGGCAGGGGTTTCGGGTTCTCCGGATCGGTGATGGTGTCGCCGATGTTCACGCCTTCGATCCCGGCCAGGGCCACGATGTCGCCGACGGTTGCGCTGGGCGTGTCCACCCGTTTCAGGCCTTCGAACGCGAAGAGCGAGGTGATCTTGGTCTTGACCATGGCGCCGCTCTGGGTGATCACGCCGATGGGTTCGCCCACCTTTGCCGTGCCGGCGAATATCTTGCCGATGGCAAGCCGGCCCACATAATCGTTGTAAATGATGTTCATGACCAGCAGCTGGAGCGGCGCCGTCTCGTCCCCCTCCGCCTGCGGGACCGTGTTCACGATCAGGTCGAAGAGCGGCTTGAGGTTCATGCCTTCATCTTCCATCTTCAACTTGGCGATGCCGTCCCGTGCGTTGGTGTAAACTACGGGAAAATCGAGCTGGGCGTCATTGGCGTCAAGGTCGATGAACAGGTCGTAGACCTCGTTCACGACCTCGGCGATCCGGGCGTCGGGACGATCGATCTTGTTGATCACCAGGATCGGCGGCAACCCGAGTTCCAATGCCTTCTTCAGCACGAACCGCGTCTGCGGCAGCGGGCCTTCCGAGGCGTCCACCAAAAGCAGTACGCCGTCCACCATTTTGAGGGTGCGCTCGACCTCGCCGCCGAAGTCAGCGTGGCCGGGCGTATCGACGATATTGATCTTCACGCCGTTGTAGTGGAGGGATGTGTTCTTCGCCATGATCGTGATGCCGCGCTCGCGCTCAAGGTCGATGTTGTCCATGACGCGTTCCTGGACGCGCTCGTTGTCTCGGAACGTGCCGCTCTGGCGGAGCAGCGTGTCCACCAGCGTGGTTTTGCCGTGGTCGACGTGGGCGATGATGGCGATGTTGCGGAGATCGGTTCTTTTCAGCATTATTCCTTATCCTTTTTTACCGCGAAAAGCACGAAGTACTCGAAGAGGTTCCTGGTGAAGGGAATGTTCGTGGATCGCTATGGAGTTGTTGCGAGGTTGGGAGTTATACCATGCGGGAGGCGGTAAAGTCAATGAAAATAACGGAAAAACACCGATATTTCTCAACGATATGCTCTGATCGTGGT
The DNA here is from genome assembly GCA_919902495.1 of Nitrospiria bacterium. GTDB lineage: Bacteria > Nitrospirota > UBA9217 > UBA9217 > UBA9217 > JAAXXJ01. The sequence goes on along the minus strand of CAKKRC010000078.1, from coordinate 55,925 downwards.
GCATTTTCGTCCTCCATTCTGCTATACTACCGCCTATCATGGCCCAGGAACGGAACCAGCAGAAAAGGACCGAGCTCGAACGGGTTATCGAGAAGAACCGATCGTTCGTCGACACTGCCACCCGTGAGCTCCGCAAGGCGCTCCGGGATGCGAGCGCCTTGCAGCGCGTTCCGCTCAAGGTCGTACAGGAGGTCCTCCAGCTTTACCGCAGCATGCGTTCCCGCATCCTCGAGATCGACTCCGTCCAGCAGTTGCTTGCCCATCAGTTGGGGCGTGCGGTCCCCACCAACGAACGTCGGGAGCAGATGATCGCGGAGCTCGATGAGCAGATACGCGTCCTGTGTTCCCGGGTAGTGGAAGATGAGACCGGGACCGGAGAAGAGTGCATCAAGGAAACCGCACGGATCGAGCATCAGGTGCGTCCACCGGCAGAACAATGGCTCCGGCACGGGGAGAACAGCGTGGCATTCACCGCGAGCAGCCGGCTGATCGACGCGCTGGACTATCCGCCGCCCCCTCCCGTCCGGAAGGCCGGGCAAAAACAGACGCCCCGTCAGATCAAGAAAGAGGGGCGGGGCTTCACGCTCTTTTCCATCCGGGGACCTGCGCCGGCCCTGGACGCCATCCATTCGTCGCTCGAGATACGGGAACGGGACATCGTGGAGCGCTATGGTGTTGGTGAGATACGAGGTGTTATGACCAATCTGCACGCGTTGTCGCGGAAGGAAGTGGCCGACGTCTTCGAACGTCTGCTGTCCCCGCGCTATCCCGACGTCCGGTGCGTGCTCGTCCTGCTGCTGACCCCGGACGATCTGAACGAGGAGTTCCTGCGCTTTCTCGACCGAACGTTCCTGAACATGCGGCCCGGCGAGCTCCGGACCGTCGATCTGACCTGAAGCCGATGACCTTCCCTCTTGTTGCATGGCTGCCGGAGCATCTTCCCACGCTGCCTATTCTACCGGCTGCAGCTTTCCGAAGGCCTTCAGCACCACTTCCGGGAGCGCCGGATGGATGTGCATGCCCTTGGCGACAGACCAGAGGTTCCCGTCTGCGGCCATGGCGTTCACGACCTCCTGGATGAGAATGGACGCCTGTGGCCCGATGATATGATAACCGAGGACCTTCCCGGTCTTCCGGTGCACGATCGCCTTGGCGAACCCCTCGGTCTCCATCATCGCCTCTCCCCGCGCGACGTCCGTGTACATCGCCTTCCCCACCAGCACTTCCTGCTTGCCGATGAGCTTCACCGCCTCGGCCTCAGTGAGTCCCACGGAGGCGATCTCCGGGCAGGAGAACACGGCGTGGGGCACCGTGAGGTAGTTCATGCGCGATTTCTTGCCGTGTATCGCATTGTGCCAGACCAGCTCGGCCTCGTGGTTCGCAGAGTGCCGGAACATCTTCTTGCCGATGATGTCCCCGAAGGCCCAGATCCCCTTCTTCGAGGTCTCATAGAACTCGTCCACGACGATGAAGCCCGTATCGTTCGTTTTGACCCCTGTGTTGGCGACCATCAGGTTGTCGGTGTTCGGCCTCCTGCCCGCCGCGACCAGGAGATGGCTTGCCGTATGTTCCAGCTGCTTGCCGCTGCCCCGTTCCTTTGCCGTGACCGTAACGATCTTCCCGGTCTGTTTTACCTCGGTGACCTCGGTATCGACATGGACCTTCATACGCCTGGAAAGCGCCGTCTTGAGCAGCCCCGACACCTCTGGCTCCTCCTCCGGTACGAGCCGCTTGTTCCGCTGGATGATCGTCACGCGCGTGCCCATGGCCTCGAAGAAGTGGGCGAACTCCGCGGCGATGTATCCCCCGCCGACGATGACCATGCTCCCGGGCAGTTCAGTGAGCCTGAGGGCGCTCTCGTTCGTGAGGTACTCTACGCTCTCGATGCCCTTGATGGCGGGCACCATAGGCCGCGCCCCTGCCGCGATAAAGATGGCTTTGCCCTTGACGGTCTTCCCGTTCACCTCAAGGGTGTGGTCTCCCGTGAATCGCGCTTCCCCTCCGTAGAAATCGAACTCTTTGGCCTTCTCAACGGCCTCCTTCATGTGGTCGTGGCTCCTGGCAACGGTCTTCCGCATCCGCTCCATGATGGCGGGAAAATCCACGGACGTGATCTGCGCGGCGATGCCGAGCTTCGCAGACTCCCGGATATCCATGATCCGGTCGGCGGGATAGACAAGCATCTTCGTGGGAATGCAGCCGAGGTTCAAGCACGTGCCGCCCATGGGCCCCTTGTCCACGAGCGCCACGGTCTTGGTATGCGCCAGCGCGTCCTCGATCAGGTTCGCCCCCGCGCCGGAGCCGATGATGACGATATCGTATTCTTTCATAGTGTGCCTTTCATCCCTCTCCCTTGAAGGGAGAGGTTAGAGCCTGCCCTCGAATGATTCCATCGAGGGCGAGGGTGAATCCAGGAGCGAGCGCTGCCCCGTAGCTTGCTGCGGGGTTAGCGAGCGATTAGAATAAATATACTACCCAAAGGATCGAAGCTTCCCTGTAGTTTGCTGCAGGGAGCTTCAATGCTTGCATTGTAGCAGTTTTGAACGGGGAGTCAATGGAGCCGCGGACAGCCTTGACATATATTCCGAATACCGCTATAACCCTGAGAAGGATATGCATGACCAGATAGAAAAATACACGCAGAAGCTGCTGCGCGACCGGACAGCGGTCCCCGAGAGCATCCGGTTCTACCGCCTCGACGACATCGTATCGGCGAACAGGCACGACGAATGGCTGCCTCTGTTCAGTTCGGTCTTTCAGGGATTGGATATCACGGCCCTGCTCTTCGCCAGGCTCACCCTTCCCTTCGCGGACCTGCTCGTTGCACGGGCGGAACCGGGAATGGACCGCCTCGTGCCCAAGGACAGCGAGACAAAAGGATTCCTCCATGACATCCCCTTCATCAGAAAAAAGGAATGGGAAGGCGCGTCGAAGACCGATCAGACGACAATGATCGTCCGGTGTCTCAAAGAGCGCAAGGCAGCGATCATCGAAGGTCTCGGCGTCGTTTCGACCGGCGGGGTCACGGTAGAGCAGGCATATATCGGCTTTTCGACCATATTCCACACCACCTTCGTTAAATACCTTCTTGATGTCCTGACCGACGGATTCAAACTGTCGAACGAAACGATGATCTTCGAAGGATTCAAGCAGGCATGGAACACGTCGCCGGACCTGAGCGATCTGGCCTTCGCGGAAGGCCCGCTGGAAGCGAGCGTCGCTCCCCGTCATTCCCCTCACCCCAGCCCTCTCCCCCAAGGGGCGAGGGAGTTGATCCATGAGGAGATCTGCCGCGTGGGCAGGTATACGGTCGAGAAGGGCTATGTAGATTCGTTCTTCGGAAACATCAGCTACTTTGACGGCAAGACCATCTTTATCAGCCAGACAACGTCGTCCCTTGACGAGCTTGAAGGGTTCATCGATCCCGTGCCGGTCGACGGCTCCTCCACCGCCGGGCTCTCCGCGTCCTCCGAGCTGCCCACACACCGGGCGATCTACCTTGACTCGGCCTACCGCGCCGTCCTGCACGGCCATCCCCGGTTCAGCATCGTGCTGTCCATGCTGTGCGACGAAAAGAACTGCCGCATCAAGGACTGCAACCGCCTCTGCGACCGCGCCCGCTCGGTCTGCGGCGTGCCCATCGTTGCGGGTGAGACCGGAGCCGGCGGCATGGCGAGATCGGTCCCCGCGGCAATGAAGCAGCAGGGCGTCTGCATCGTCTACGGCCACGGGATATTCTCGGCGGGCGAAAAGGACTTCCGGGACGCGTTCATGAAGATGGCTGACGTGGAGAACAAGTGCCGGGAGGAGTATTTCCGGCTGGTGGAGGAACGGACAAGATCATGATGGACTTTCTCGACAAACTGCCTCTGAGCGCGGTGATCTTTCTCTGTCTGACCCTGGGACTTGCCCCGTTCGCACCCCCGCACCTCTATGAAAAGCTCCGGATGTTGTTCCGGGGTGAACTCGTGCGGGCAATAGACTGGTTCGACCTCGTGATGCATGCCTCGCCGTGGATCGTACTGGTGTTCAAGCTCCTGAGAGGATCGCGCGGAGCACCGTGAGACACCCGCAACCTGTTGATCCGGAGCCCTCTACAGAAGTTCCTCTACGATCTCCGCAGCGTCCCGCACGAACTTCGGGCAGACCGTCCTGAACAGGTCCTTCTCGCGTACCGTCCTCATCCCTTCGGGCGTGCTTACATCGACCCGCAGCAGCTCACGGCAGATGAGCGTTCCGTTCCGCTCCCGGAAGGCGTCCATGAACTCCTGCGCCAGGGCATAGGCCCGCTCACGGCCGGCATCATCATCCTTTCGGATCTTGGCGTAATGAAGACCGATGACCATCAGCGCACCCGTCATAGATCCGAAGGTCTCTCCCGTCCGCGCCATGCCCGCGCCGAATGCGCCTGCTACCCGAAGTGCTGTTTCGCGGTCCAGACCGGACCGCCCGCCGTATGACGACAGGATGGCCTGGGCTCAGGAAAAACCGTCCAGGAATGTCGATAACGCCTGCTCGATGTTATTATCTGTATTCTGCTTTTTCATGGGATGATCCTAAAACCAAAGATCAAGATCGTCTCTCGCAAAGCCGCAAAGGTCGCAAAGAAATCAAACATAAAACATCGCACTCCCAGAGTCGCAGTGAAATCTAAATCTTTTTTTCTCGCAACCAAAAGTAGGCGCCTCAAGGTGATGCCGCAAAATCACCAAGGAATTCGTACTGCAATTTTATTATGGAAGAAGAATGTGCTTCTTATTCTATTCCTGTCTTTCTTTGCGTCTTCGCGTCTTTGCGAGAAAATGCTGTTCCGTGTTTAAGGTCTTTAGCTTTGCGTCTTCTCTGCGCCCTCTGCGGCTCTGCGAGAAAACAGGATTTCACTTTGACTGATCCTTGTTTGTCCCTTGCTGTCTTATTCTATAATACCGTTCCATCTCTTCGGTGTACCTTGCCCTGTCGAGCGCCGGAACATCGATCCCCTCCCCCGAGCTTCCCTCGTCCGTAAAGAACCGTTCCGGCAGAAGGTCGTCCTTCTCGCCGAAGCCGTTCGATCTGTTGTATTCACGCTCCCGGGCGATGATCTCCTCGCCCATCTTCAGGAGCCCCTGGCCCGTGTAGGCCATGCCCGTCGCCCCGGCCAGCAACTGGGCGTATTCTTCGATGGACGCGCCGAGGAAGGCGAACTTGCAGACCGAAAGCGAATCAACGACGGCGTTCGTGTCCTCGGAGATCTTTATGAGCCGCGCCTTGCCGTCGAAGCTGAACCGGTCCGTGGCAACCGGCTTCCGGAGGATCTCCTGGCTGATGGGATAGGCGCGGAGGTGGCAGGCGCCGCGGTTGGACGTGCCGTAGGCCAGCGCCATGCCGTAGGAGCCCCGCGGATCATACGCAGGCATTTCGAGGCCTTTCACGCTCATGGAGAGGCCGGGTTTCCCGATGGACTCGCAGTACCGTTTTGAACCCTCGGCCAGTTTGTCCCCGTCCCCTTCGCGGTAGGCGATCTTCCTGACCATGTCGAGGATGTCGTCGGAAATGAGGAACTCCCCCCGCGCCTCGCCGTAGGCCGCTATGGTCGCTGCCGTCGAGATCGTGTCGAGGCCCAGGTTGTTGCACAGGATGTTGGCCTTGATGATGGATTCCGCGTCGGGATTGGCGTTCAGCGCGCCGAAATGGGACAGGGTCTCGTACTCGGGGATCGGCCTGCCGCAGTTCGTGATCTTCTTGCACTGGATGGGGCAGACGGCGCAGCCTTCCTTCTTGAAACCGAAGGCCTTCTTCAGGGCCGGCCCCGAATAGGCGTGGGACGCGGCAAAGTGGGTCTTCCGGAAGTTCTCCGTCGGCGCCATGCGGCGCTGCTCCACGATGTCCACGAGCGCGGACGTGCCGTATTCCGAAAGCCCCAGCTCGCCCATGACCACGGGCGAAGCGCGAAGCAGCCGCATCACGTCATCGTAGGCCTTCTGGAAAAGCGCATGGTCGGCAATGGTCGGTTTTTTCGAGCCGCCATCCACGACGATCGCCTTGAGGTTCTTGGCGCCCATGAGGCTGCCCATGCCGCCCCTGCCCACCGAGTTCGCGCCCCCCACCATGATATTCGCCATCCTGACCAGCCGCTCGCCGGCAGGCCCGATGCTCGCCACCTCGCCGGCATCATCCAGGAGCTTGTTCACCTCGATGCACCCTTTCCCCCAAAGCCACGACGCGTCCTTGATCACGGCGCGGTGTTCATTGATCTCGAGGTAGACGGGGTCCTGCGCCTTGCCGGTGATCATGATGGCATCGTAGCCGGCCTGTTTGAGCTTCAGGGGGAACTTCCCGCCCACCGAGGAATCGAAGATCGTGCCCGTGAGCGGCGAGCGGGAAATAACGGACATGCGGGACGAGGTGGGCGCGGCGGTCCCGCAGAGCGGGCCCACGGAAAAGAAGAGCGGCATTTGCTCGTCAAAAGGGTCGAGGGAGATGAAGTCCTTCATCAGATGGACGCCCAGCCCCCTGCCGCCGAGCCAGGTCCTGAGCATTACCTCGTCGATCGGCTCACTGCGCGTTCTGCCGGCGGACAGATCGACGACGAGCATTTTCCCGTGCCATGCGTGCATGGAGAATAATAGCCGTTTGGCAAGTTCGGGTCAACTTGATTCGGTTATGAGCCTGAGACAGGATCAACAGTACATGAGCCAATACTTTGCCACAGAGTTCGCCGAGGACGCCGAGAAAAGATTAACGAACTGCTTTATCGTCGGCCTCTCTCTGTGCTCTCGTCCTCCTCGGTGGCAAAAGGTTTTAACAATGACGTATGCTCTTGGGAATATCCTGTCATCCTGTCAAAAGTCGCCGTCTTGACATCCCCTGGCCCCTGTGCAAGACTTATGAACAGAGAGGATCCTGCCATGCCTGCTAAAATGCCCGTCCTGTTCATCGGCCACGGCTCGCCCATGAACATCATCCTGGACAACGACTTTACCCGGAGCCTCGGCGATTGGGGAGCGCGTCTGCCCCGGCCCAAGGCCATCATGGTGATCTCCGCCCACTGGCTCACCGACGGGACCTTTGTGGGCTGCATGGACAAGCCAAAAACGATCTATGACTTCTACGGCTTTCCCCGTCAGCTCTATAGCGTGACCTATCCCAGCCCCGGGTCACCCGGGGAAGCGAAGTTCGTGGCCGACCTCGTCAATAAGACCCCGGTGACCTGCCGCCAGGACTGGGGCCTGGACCACGGCGCCTGGTCGGTACTGAAACATCTCTTTCCGAAAGCGGACATTCCCGTGTTCCAGTTCAGCCTGGATTATTCGTTCAACGACTGGCATCCGAAACCGATGCAGTACCACTACGACCTCGCGCGGGAGCTGGCCGACCTGCGGGACCGCGGTGTCCTGATCATCGGGAGCGGCAACATCGTCCACAACCTCGGTATCCTGGATTTCGAGAATATGGACGCGGAGCCCTACGGCTGGGCGCGGGAGTTCGACGAGAAGGCCAAGAAAGCTCTTGTTTCCGGTAACGATAAAGCCCTCATCCGCTTCGAGACCATGGGCCCTTCAGCCGCCCTCGCCGTTCCAACGCCGGACCATTACCTGCCCATGATCTATGCCATCGCGCTGCGGCAAAAAAACGAGCCTCTTACGTTCACCTATGAAGGGTTCCATCATGCTTCGATCTCAATGCGGTGCTTTCAGATCGGATAACAGCGGGAACATCGGTGCAGGAGTGGCAGGGGCGATTTGCTGGGTGTTTCGGATAATCGTGAAGAGATTGAAAGGACGAAATGAAACAAATCCTATTAAACACAACCTTTGACACAGAAGAGGCGGATTGGCAAGGCGATTAAGGCGGATACGTCTTCAGACACTGAGGACAGTGCAAAAGAAAGAGTTTGACTTACCGTAGTCGTTAACAGCATCTTCAGTGTCAACGAAAGCATGGAGCCTGACCGGTTTTGAAGTATCCGCAGTTATCATAGATGTTGATCTGTGTAAATCAGTGTCAAAGGTTTTGAAGTTTTGACCCCTGTCTTTACCGTGATCCCGCGTACGCGCGAGACCGTGGTTACCCGGTCAGATGCTGCTCGTTCCTACTTCGTCACCACCACGATGCCGGACTCGGTGATCAGGCAGCCGCGCAGACGGTCCTCTTCATGGTCAAAGCCGATCTCCATTCCTTCGGGGATGACGATGCCCTCGTCGATGATGGCCTTCCGGATCTTCGCCTTCCTGCCGATCTCGACATTGCAGAACACTATGGAGTCCTCCACCAGTGCGTAGCTGTTCACCCTGCATGAGGGGCCCAAGATGGACCGCCGGACCGTACCACCGCTGGTGACGCAGCCGCCGCAGACCAGTGAGTCGAGGTTCTGGCCGCGCCGCCCCTCGTCGTCGAACACCGTCTTGGCCGGCGGAAGGTTCCCCTGGTTCGTCAGGATGGGCCACTTGTAGTTGTAGAGGTTCAGCTGGGGTGTGACGCTGATCAGGTCCATGTTGGCCTCGTAATAGCTGTCGATGGCGCCCACGTCCCGCCAGTAGCCGCGCTCCTGGGGTTCCATGCCCGGAATGTTGTTGTCGTAGAAGGAGTACGCGAAGACCTTGTCCCGGGCCTCGAGCATCATGGGGATGATGTGCTTTCCGAAATCCAGGTCATGGTACTTCTGCTTTCCCCGCTTCAGCAGGTCCATGAGCTTGGCCTTCGAGAAGATGTAGTTCCCCATGGAGGAGCAGCAGGTCGGTCTGCCCGGGATGGTGACCGGGCACGCCGGCTTCTCCTCGAAGGCCTCCACCCGGAAGTTCTCGTCCACGGTCATGATGCCGAACCGGCTCGCCTCCTCCCTGGGCACCTCGAGCACCGCGATGGTCAGGTCCGCCTTGTTCATGCGGTGGTACTCGACCATCTGGGCGATGTCCATCTTGTAGATGTGGTCCCCGCCGAAGATGGCGATATAGTCGGCGTCCGTGGACTCGATGAACCGCAGGTTCTGGTGGATGGCGTCGGCCGTTCCCATGAACCAGTGCTCGCTCATGCTGCTGGTCTCGGGCGAGATGGTGTCGTAGAACTCGCCGAGGCCGGTCCACTTTGACCACGATTCCTTGATGTGCTTGTTGAGCGAGTAGGCCTGGTACTGCGTCAGGATGTAGGCCTTCCGGATGCCCGAGTTGAAGAGGTTGCTCAGGGCGAAGTCGATGATCTTGTACTTCCCGCCGAAAGGCACGGCGGGCTTGGGCCGCCGGATCGTGATGGGGCTCAGACGCTCGCCCTTTCCGCCCGCAAGCACCATGGCCAGCGTGTTCTTCGTGATATTGCCTGCCGTATACATTTCCCGTTATCCTCCGCGCCGCGACCTTGACGAAACGTTAGCATAAAAACACCGTGCTGTCAAAAGTCGCGGAAAGACAATTCTTTTGACACTCACCGGCAATCCCTCTATAATCCTTATCTATGGCTGAAAAAATAGGCATTATCGGCGCCGGCGCATGGGGTACGGCGTTGGCGCTGCTGCTGGCTGACAACGGCCACGACGTCGCCCTCTGGATGTTCGAGAAGGACCTGGCGAAGGAGACCCAGGGCTCGCGCGAGAACCGCGTGTACCTCCCGGGTTTCACCCTGCCCGCGAACATCTCGGTCACCCCGTCCCTCGAAGAGGCGGTCCGCGACCGGCCGTACGTCCTGTCCGTGGTCCCTTCCCACACGGTCCGTACTGTCTCGAAGCAGTTCGCACCCCATCTGGCCGGCAATGCGGTCATCGTGAGCGCCTCGAAGGGCATCGAGATCGACACCCTCATGCCCCTGTCGGACGTGTTCCGGGAAACGCTGCCGCCGAAGTTCCACACCAGGCTCTGCTTCCTCTCGGGACCCAGCTTCGCCAGGGAGGTTGCGCAGAAGATGCCCACGGCTGTCGCCCTCGCATCATATGAACCCGATGCCGGCAGCCTGGTCCAGAAGCTGATGAGCACGCCCTATTTCCGCGTGTATACCAATGCCGACGTCATCGGCGTTGAACTGGGCGGCTCGGTCAAGAACGTGATCGCCATCGCCGCCGGTGTGCTGGAAGGCCTCGGCTTCGGCTATAACACCATGGCGGCGCTCCTGACCAGGGGCCTCGCCGAGATGTCCCGCCTCGGCACGGCCCTGGGCGCCGATCCCCGCACCTTCTCCGGCCTTGCCGGAATGGGCGACCTGGTGCTCACCTGCACCGGCGGCCTGTCCCGGAACAGGACCCTGGGCGTCCGCCTCGGGAAGGGCGAAAAGCTCGACGATATACTAAAAGGCGCGAAGACAGTCGCCGAAGGTGTAAAGACGGCGAAGGCGGCGCGGGAACTGGCGAGGAAGAACGGCATCGAGATGCCCATTGTGGAAGAGGTGTACAGGATCCTCTATGAAGGCAAGAATCCCCGGCAAGCCACGAAGGACCTCATGGGCAGGACGCTCAAGGGAGAGTGAATCAATTGCGGATTTCGGATTGCGGATTGCGGATTAAAGGCTCAAACCAATACCACTTGATATCGGTCATCGTGACGATACTTCTCGCAGTTTTCTTGCCGGTCAATGCAGCCTTTGCAGAGATAAAGGTCATCGAGGCGGACAGCACGTATGTCCTGGGCGACAACGACAGCAAGGTGGACGCCCGCCGCATCGCCACCCAGGAGGCGCAGCGAAAGGCCCTGGAACTGTCCGGCACCTTTTTGGCGAGCATCACCCAGGTGAAGGAGTACAAGCTCACGAAGGACGAGGTCACGGCGTACACCGCGGGCGTCGTCGAGACCCAGATCGTCGCCGACGAGAGCCGGGGCACGCTTGACCATCCGGAGCACTACATCAAGGCCCGCTGCACCGTGGACACCGATGTGCTGCTCAGACAGATCGACCGTTACCGGGAGAACCAGGAACTGCGGGAGCAGGTCGAGACCGCGGCACGGGAGAAGGAAGCTCTCCGGAAGGAGCGCGACGCCCTTCAGAAGCAGCTCGCGGCGGAGAAGGACAAGACAAAGGCCGATGAGACACGGAAAAAGCTCGACACCGTCCTGACGCGTGAGGAAAGCAATGATGATACCAGCCGGGCCTGGGTGAAACTGTCGCCCCGGATGGACTTTTACGGAGGGAAGGAGAGCCGCCAGGAGCTGCCGCAGGCTGACCTTGACGCGTCTGCCATATCCCTCAGGAACGCGGTCCAGGTAAATCCCGGGAATGTGCGCGGCCGGATACTCCTCGCTTCGGTCTATCAGCAAGGGAACGATAATGCCGCCGCGGAGAAGGAACTGCGTGCAGCGCTCGAGCGGGCCCCGGACAGTCCCCTTGTGCACCTGAAGCTCGGCATCGTCCTGCGGGAACAGGGGAAGCTCCAGGATGCGTTCAGGGAATTCCGCATCATCGAGCGCAAGCGGCCCAATCAGCCCCAGATGCTGTTCCAGACGGCCCTCACCCACAAAGCCGGCGGCAACTGCAGACTGGCATCGGCATACATGAAGCGGCTCCTGCTGTACACCAAGAAGAACGACCGTCCCGACATCGCAAAGCTGAAGCCGAAGGCGAAGGCGGTCATCGAGGAATGCGGCGACCAGCCGGCGACGAAGAAAAAGAGAACACACTAAAGATCGAGCCACCACGGAGGCACGGAGACACGGAGAAAGGCTTAACCATTAATTTCCCCTCCCTTCGATGGGAGGGGCTAAGGGGAGGGTGATGTATCCGTCGTGCATGCTCATCACCCCCACCTAACCTCCCCCATCAAGGGGGAGGAACTGATAAATTGATTCATCTGTCGTTCGACGGGAAATGTAGTCTTTCATGAACTCTTCAGACATCACCAGGCTCCTCGAATCCGTCCGCTCCGGCAAGACCGGCGTGAAGGCGGCGCTCGACCGCTTGAAGCACCTCCCCTTCGAGGACGTTGCCTACGCCCACATCGACCATCATCGGAGCCTGCGCCACGGCATGCCCGAAGTGATCTACTGCGAAGGCAAAACGGTCGAGCAGATCACCGGCATCATCAAACGCATGCTGAAGATGGGCAGCGATATCCTTGCCACCCGGGCATCGGATACTGTATTCAAAGCGGTAAAGAAGCTGGACAAACGCGCGGTCTTTCACAAGGCATCGAGGGCAATCGTCATTGAACATAAGAAGAAGACCCTGACCAATGGCATCGTCCTCGTGCTCACCGCAGGGACGTCCGATATCCCCATCGCCGAAGAGGCAGCAGTGACAGCCGCAACCCTCGGCAGCACGGTCCAGACAGTGTACGATGTCGGCGTTGCAGGCATCCACCGCATCCTGAGCAAGAAGAACATCCTCGATTCCGCCCGCGTGATCGTCGTGGTCGCGGGCATGGACGGCGCCCTTCCCTCGGTCGTCGGGGGCCTCGTGGACAAGCCGATCATCGCTGTGCCGACAAGCGTGGGCTACGGCGCCGGGTTCCAGGGGCTCGCCCCGCTCCTCACCATGCTGAACTCCTGCGCATCAGGGATAGCGGTCATGAACATTGACAACGGCTTCGGCGCCGGCGTGCTGGCGCACAGGATCAATCTTTTGGGCGAACGGTGACGATAAGCACCCTAAGGCATAATTCTTGCTAAACTGGTAAACACCGAAATTCCGTGCTTTACTATGGGTCTGGTTTTTAGGTGTTTACTATCCCCCATAGTCAACAACTGGTTATAGAGATATATTCTGAGATGCAATTACTGAGGAATAACTGATGGCACTCACTGTATTTTATTCATGGCAGAGCGATACGCCTAATTCAATTAATCGGGGTTTCATAGAAGATGCTCTTGCTAAAGCCATCAAACAACTCGCAGCGAAAATAGAAATACAGGATGCAATTCGGAATGAAGAAATTAAATTGGATAAAGATACGCAGGGCGTGCCAGGAATCCCCCCTATTGTAGAAACGATATTCAATAAAATTGATAAGTGTGCCATTTTCGTGCCCGACTTAACATTCGTTGGTCAATCACCAGAAGGGCGGATGCTCCCAAATCCAAATGTGCTAATTGAATATGGCTGGGCACTGAAGTCGTTATCTTATTCTCGGATAATCCCAGTAATGAATACTGCATTTGGCGAACCAACTGCTGATAACCTACCATTTGATATGCGTCATCTGCGGAACCCCATTACTTATCATTTAAGTCCGGAAGCATCATCGGACGAGCGAACGGAAGCAAAGGCTAACTTGGTGAAGATACTCGCTCATCAAATAGAAACTTTCTTAAAAAGTGGCTTATTAGAAGAGTCTTTATCGAAATCACAGACTGTGGAAGAATATACTTATGAAAATCCTTCTAGATTCACCTCACCAGATGAAGTTTTTACAATAATAAGAACATTGCGACATGGAGATACAAATATATTCATTCCGAATATAGAGAGCTTATTCTTGCGATTAATTCCTGCTTATGGTGAAGAAGCTATCAAATCTCAAAAAATAGCTTATGAAATGATTAAGGCGAGCGATTTAAAGCCGATGGGAAGTGGAGGATACGGATCAAACTATCGGGAGCGTAATAAGTTTGGTTCCTTCGTGTGCGATTACAAAGATGATAAGGTTATTAGTGTAACCCAACTATTTCTGAGCAAACAGTTGTGGGGTATTGATTTAGACTCGATTGAAAAAACATACCATATGGATGTATCAAAAGTTGATTTTGGATATTTCCCATCATCAGCGATAGAAGTTGTTTTCAACAAAACGCTTGCCAATTACCTAAACTTTGCGTCAACTATATTAAAACTGAAGCTTCCAATTCAGTTTATTGCAGGTGCGTCAGATGTAGAAGGATTTAGGATGGCGGTGTCACGCTCTTATGTTGAAAGATTTCAGGGTAGCGTAGTGAATAAACATATAATATTTAAGGGCGTTATATCTGATTATAAGCAGAAAACAACTGAAATCTTACGACCATTATTCAATCATATTTGGGATGAGTGCGGCTTAGAAAGGCCGGATGTGGAGATCGTGTAATAACCTGTCGTTCCACGCCGACCGCTACGCGGCGTGTGAATTCGTCGTTCTGCCCTCGCTCCGCGAGGGATAGCATCATCGTAAACCTATGACCCTTGCCTACTTCGATTGCTTTTCCGGAATATCCGGCGACATGACCTTGGGCGCCCTGGTGGACGCGGGCCTGCCCATAGAGGTCCTGCGCTCGGAGCTTGCCAAGCTGAACCTGCCCGGTTACACGCTCTCCAGTGAGAAGGTGAAGCGGTCCGGCCTCTCGGCCACGAAGGTCCACGTCATCCTGGACGAAAAGGAACAGCCTGCCCGCCATCTCTCGGACATCGAGGCGATCATCAATGCCTCTTCTCTCAAAACCGCGGTAAAGCGGAAAAGCCTGAGCATCTTTCAGCGGCTGGCCGAGGTCGAAGCGAAGGTCCACGGAACAACGCCGGAGAAGGTCCATTTCCACGAAGTCGGAGCAGTCGACGCCCTGGTGGATATCGTGGGTTCGGTCATCGGGCTTGAACATCTCGGCATCACCGAGATCATCGGTTCCCCGCTCAATGTGGGCTCCGGCACGGTCCACACAGCCCACGGCAAGCTGCCCGTGCCAGCTCCGGCCACAGCTGAACTTCTCAGGAACATTCCGCTCTACTCGTCATCCATCACCTTCGAGCTCACGACCCCGACCGGCGCGGCCATCATCAGCACGCTGGCCGCCTCCTTCGGTCCCCTTCCCCAAATGACCATATGCCGGGTCGCCTACGGTGCCGGGAACAAGGACATTCCGGGCCAGCCCAATGTTCTCCGGCTGATGATCGGCGAGCCGGTGTCGGCGTACGAAGAGGATACGTCCATCGTCATCGAATCCAACATCGACGACATGAATCCCCAGATCTACGGCCACCTGATCGATACGCTCATGGCGAAAGGTGCCCATGACGTCTATCTCACCCCCATCATCATGAAAAAAGGCCGGCCGGCCGTCCTGCTGTCCGTTCTTACCGACAAGGCAAAGAGCGCGGAACTGCTCGATACGATCTTCCGGGAGACCACGAGCATCGGCGTCCGGATCCAGGAAGTGGGCAGGAAGAAGCTCAGCCGGGAGGTCCGGACGGTCGAGACCCCGTACGGGAAGATACGGATGAAGATCAGCAAACAGGGCGATGAGATCATGACCGTCACGCCGGAGTACGAAGACTGCAAGCGGATCGCAGATGAACGACATATACCGCTGAAAAACGTGATCGAAGAGGCCAAAGCGGTTTTCTCGCAAAGCTCGCCAAGGACGCCAAGAAAGGCTGCGGAGGAAACGGATTGACAGAAAACGAAATAGCCAAAATCGTGGTCGATCTTTGTATCAAGATTCATCGCTCCCTCGGTCCCGGCTTGCTGGAATCTGTCTATGAAGCCGCGCTCGTCTATGAGCTGAAGAAGCTGGGAATTAAAGCTTCCAATCAGGTGGATGTGCCACTTGTCTACGATGAGATCAACATGGATGTTGGATTCAGGGCTGACGTTATCGTGGACGACAAGGTCATTGTTGAGATCAAGTCCATCGAGAATGTTATCCCCGTTCATAAGAAACAACTATTGACCTATTTGAAACTGTCAGGAAGAAAGCTGGGGTTACTTGCCAATTTTAATGTCGAACTGATGAAGGACGGCATCACGCGCATCGCAAATGGCCTTTGATCTTCGGCCTTGATCCGGTGTTGCATTCCCTTTGCGACCTCCGCGAGCTTTGCGAGAAATATGCCTTGATCCTGTGTTCTTCATCTCTGTGGGCTCTTCGACTTTGCGAACGGGCAACGTTAACTCTGCTTGTTCTTGACTTTGAGGTTACAGATACCAGACTATGAAAACACTCAGAATACTCAGAATAGCCATGGCACAGATCAATCCCACCGTCGGCGACCTTGCCGGCAACCGGGACAGGATCATCGACACCATCGGACTCGCCCGAAAGGCCGGGGCCGATATCGTGGCCTTTCCCGAACTTGCCGTGACCGGCTATCCTCCCGAGGACCTGCTGCTCAAGCCGCAGTTCGTAAAGGACAACCTTCAGACCCTCAAGGAGATCCAGCTGGCCGCCACAGGCATCACCGCCGTCATCGGATTCGTCGACAGGAAGGACCTGCTGTACAACGCAGCCGCAATACTGCACAACGGGAAGCTCGCATATGTGTACCATAAGATCCTGCTCCCGAACTACGGCGTCTTCGATGAGTACCGCTATTTCCGTCCCGGGCACCGGTATCCCCTCATCACCCTCAGGGGCGTGACGCTCGGCGTGAATATCTGCGAGGATATCTGGTTCAAGGAGGGCCCCACGCGCTCCCAGGCGCTGGCGGGCGCCGAGGTGATCATCAACATCAATGCCTCGCCCTACCATAAGGGCAAGGGCAGGGAGCGCCTGAAGATGCTTACGCGCCGCGCCCGGGAGAACAATGTCATCGTCTCCTACACCAACGCGGTCGGCGGCCAGGATGAACTGGTCTTCGACGGTCAGAGCATGGTCATCGACGGAAAGGGAAAACTGCTTGCGTCGGGGAACCAGTTTAGGGAGGAGCTCCTGATCACCGACGTCAAGGTCCCCGAAAAGAAACCGGCTCGTAGCAGCGCAAGGTCGAAGCACTTCGAATCCATCGACCGCATCGTCCTTTCCGAACGGCCGGCTTCGAAAAAGAAACCCCTCATTGGCCGGAAGATCATCCCCTCCCTTCCCTCGTGCGAAGAGGTCTATCAAGCGCTCGTGCTGGGAACCAGGGACTATGTCCGGAAGACCGGGTTCCGGTCCGCGGTGATCGGCCTGTCCGGAGGCATCGACTCGTCCCTTGTCGCGGCAGTGGCCGCTGACGCCGTGGGCAGAGAGAACGTCGTCGGCGTGTTCATGCCGTCCCAGTTCAGTTCGCGGGAGAGCCGCGAGGACGCCCTGGAACTGGTGAAGAACCTCGGGATAAAGTACCTCGAGGTCCCCATCATGCAGGCGTTCGATGCCTACCTCAACACTCTGCGCTGCGAGTTTTCTCGGACGAAGCAGGACGTGACCGAGGAGAACCTCCAGGCGCGCATCCGGGGGAACATCCTCATGGCGCTCTCGAACAAGTTCGGCTGGCTCGTGCTCACCACCGGGAACAAGAGCGAGATGTCAGTGGGCTATGCCACGCTCTACGGCGACATGGCGGGCGGGTTTGCCGTGATCAAGGACGTGCCCAAGACCCTGGTGTACGACATCTGCCGCTGCATCAACAAGCTCGCGGGGACAACCCTCATCCCGAAGCGGGTCATGACCAAGGCGCCGACCGCCGAGCTGCGGCCGAACCAGAAGGACAGCGATTCCCTGCCGGTGTACTCGGTGCTCGACCCCATCCTGAAGGCTTACGTCGAGGATGACATAGCCTTCCGCGATATCCTGAAGATGGGCTTTGACCGGAAGACCGTGGAAAAGGTGATCCACCTCGTCGATTCCAGCGAGTACAAGCGACGACAGGCGCCTCCCGGCGTCAAGATCACGCCCCGCGGGCTGGGCAAGGACCGGCGGTTCCCCATTACAAATCGATATAAAAGCTATTAAGGCGTTCTCTCGCAGAGCCGCAGAGGGCAACAAAAATAACAAATGCAAGGCTGGTTTCTCGCAAAGCCCGCAAAGGGCGCAAAGAACTGCGAGAACATGGGTCTTAATAATTTGTTTCTAAGAACAAGTTCGTCTTTTGTTGTTTCTTTTTCCTTGGCGAACTTTGCGAGCTTTGCGAGAAATGCTTTTCCTTTTCTAGGATTTTGATCTATGTCCACAGGAACTCTCTACATCGTCTCCACCCCCATCGGCAACCTCGAGGACATCACGCTCCGGGCCATCCGCATTTTGAAGGAAGCGGATGCCATCGCCGCCGAGGACACGCGCCATACCCAGAAGCTGCTCAACAAATTCGACATCCACACGCCGCTTACGAGCTATCACGATCACAACAAGGAAGAAAAAGCGCCGGTCCTCGTTTCCCGCCTGCTCGAAGGAAAGAACGTGGCCCTTGTCTCCGACGCGGGAACGCCGGGCATCTCCGACCCGGGCTACTTCCTCATCAACCTCGCCATAGACCAGAAGGTCCCCGTGGTCCCGATCCCCGGCGCGACTGCGGCAATTGCCGCACTATCCATATCGGGGTTGCCTACGGACCGGTTCGTGTTCGAGGGATTTCTCCCGAGCAAGCATACAGCGCGATTGAAACGCCTCGAAGAACTGACCAAGGAAGAGCGGACACTGATATTCTACGAAGCACCCCACCGCATCCTGCAGACCCTGGACGATATGCTGGCTGTCCTGGGCGACCGGAAGGCGGTCCTCACCCGTGAGTTGACCAAGGTCCACGAACAGGTCATCCGGGGCAGTCTTTCAGATGTTAAAAAGCAGCTGGAAGCCGGCAGCATGAAGGGCGAATTCACGGTCATCCTCCAGGCCCATCAAGAAGGCGCGGACCGGGAGGATATCTCTCCCGAAGAATATCTCAAGAACCTCATGATCCATCGCGGCCTTTCCAAGAAGGAAGCAATCGCTATCACAGCTCACGATCTGGATATTCCTAAGAAAGAGGTCTACAAGATCGGCTTAACGATCAAGGAAGAGGAACAAGATGTCTAAGGTCTATTTCTCCACCGCCCGCACGCTGCGCTGGAACTACCGCCACAGCGTACCCGGCAAGCTCGAAGCGCTGCTCGAAACGATGGACCTCTCCAGTCGGTTCACCGAAGAGGACTGGGTCGCGGTCAAGACCCACTGGGGTTCACCAGGCGCGTTCAGGATCGTTCCTCCCGTTATGATCCGAAAGGTCGTTGACGCAGTGACGGAGACCGGTGCACAGCCTTTCGTGACGGACACGGTGCGCATCAAGGGCCTCGATTATATCGAGGTGGCGAACCAGAACGGTCTGAACCATCTCTCCTGCGGCTGCCCGGTGGTGCTTGCCGACGGGATCTTCGGCAAGGACAGCATCCTGGTCAAGGCGGGCCCGCTGCTCGGCAGCATCGCGGTCGCCTCTGCCATCCACGACGCGCCTGCCATGGTGGTCTGCTCGCACACGAAGGGGCACATCAACTCGGGTTACGCCGGAGCCATCAAGAACCTGGCCATGGGCTGCGTAAGCGGACGGCACCGGGACCAGGGATGGCAGAAGGGACGTGGCGGCATGCACTGCCACGGCGAGAAGGGTCTTCAGTGGGACAAGGACCGCTGCACGCTCTGCCGGCAGTGCGCAGAGATCTGCCCGCTCGACTCCATCGAGTTCAAGGACGGCGAGTTCACCTATGACGGTGAGACCTGCTGGCATTGCGGGAGATGTTCCCGGGTCTGTCAGGAAGGGGCTCTGACCCTGCCGCAGGACGACGAGACCTTCATGAAGAGCATGGCGGAATCAGCCGCGGCGGTGCTTTCGACCTTCAAGATGGGCAAGGTCGTCTACGTCAACTTCCTCTTTCAGATACAGCCCGAATGCGACTGCATGCCCATCGCCGACGTGCCGGTCATCCAGGACCAGGGCATCATGATCTCCGACGACCTCGTGGCGATCGAACAGGCGTCGGTCGACATGCTCCGGGCCGCCCCTCCCCTGCCGCAGTCGGCTGCCGACGAGGCAAAGCTCAAGCCGGGTGACGACATCCTGGCTAAGCTCAATCCCCGCCCCCTTCAGCTCCAGATCGACGAATGCGAGCGGCTCGGGCTGGGAATTAAGAAATACGAATTGATAAGGATCGAGCCATCATAAAGATCAATGTAACCACAGATGAACACTGATGGACACAGATACAAATGAAGAGATAATAAACTGTCCGGCAATCCGAGTTAAGCCGGATCTCTACAGGCGTTTCCCACGATGTTGATAGTGATGCTTAAACAGTGTTAATCTGTGTCGCTTAGATGCGCCTACTTTTGGTCATCTGTGGTTCCCCAGAGGAGTGACTCAATGCCCAAACGCACCAAGATCATCGCCACCATCGGCCCGGCGTCCAGTTCACCCGCCGTCATCGCGCGGCTCATCAAGGCTGGCATGGACGCTGCGCGGCTCAACTTTTCGCACGGCGAGCGGAAGGACCACGTACGCCGCATCCGCCTCATCCGGCAGGCATCGCTGCGGGCAAAAAAGCCCATCGCCATCATCCAGGACCTCCAGGGACCGAAGCTCCGGGTCGGCATGATGCAGAACGACGGCGTAACGCTGAAGCGCGGAGACCGGGTCACGATCACGACAAAGAAGGTGGTGGGCACCGCGGGTCTGATATCCATCACCTATCCCCGTCTCGCGAAAGACCTTGTGTCAGGAGACACCGTCCTGTTCGATGATGGAAAGCTCGAGGCCCGGGTCG
This sequence comes from Nitrospiria bacterium, assembly GCA_919902495.1. GTDB lineage: Bacteria > Nitrospirota > UBA9217 > UBA9217 > UBA9217 > JAAXXJ01. Next base: position 35,644 of record CAKKRC010000078.1, on the reverse strand, counting down.
TTCGCAGGAACGGAAGCGATCTTCAGTGCAGGGTCGTCCGGGGGGGCGTTCTCAAGAGCCATAAGGGCGTGAACCTGCCGGGAGCGAACCTGACGCTGCCCTCCCTGTCACGGAAGGACAGGGAGGACCTCCTGTTCGGCATAGAGCAGGGCGTGGATTATATCGCGCTGTCCTTCGTCCGCACCGCGGCCGACATCGAGGCAACGCGGGCCTTTCTCCGCAGGGCGGGCGCGGTCATCCCGATCATCGCCAAGATCGAAAAGCCGGAGGCGATCGACAACCTCGAAGAGATCATTTACGCTGCCGACGGCATCATGGTGGCGCGGGGGGACCTTGGCGTGGAGATGTCGCCCGAGCAGGTTCCCCTGCTGCAGAAACTGATCATCCGCGCCTGCAACGACGCGGAAAAACCGGTCATCACGGCTACCCAGATGCTCGAGAGCATGATCGAGAACCCCCAGCCCACGCGGGCGGAGGCCTCGGATGTGGCGAACGCCATCCTGGACGGGACCGACTGCGTCATGCTGTCCGGCGAGACGGCGGTCGGAAAGCATCCCGTGCAGGCGATCGCGGTCATGGCGCGCATTGCCGAGCATGCCGAAACCTCTCTCGAACCATTGCCGCCGGACAGGCACATCGGGGGCATGGACGAGAGCGTTGCCCACGCGGCCTGCCGGGCCGCGGCGGAGCAGCATGCCCGCGCCATCGTGACCTTCACCCAGTCCGGCAGCACGGCGCTCCTCGTGTCGAAGCACCGGCCGGCCGCGGACATCATCGCGCCGACGCCCTTCGAACGGGTGGCGCGCAAGGTCTCGATCTTCTGGGGCGTGATCCCGGTCATCCTGAAGGCGATGAAGACCACCGACGTAATGATCAGGGGCGTGGAAACGATCATGCTGGAGAAGGGCCTTGCGAAAAAACGCGACCTTATCGTCATCACCGCCGGAGTGCCGATCGGTGTGGCCGGCAGCACGAACATGATGAAGCTGCATCGCGTGGGTGAACTGAAGGGTCTCGAAGCGGACCGTCAGCGAAAAGAGACCATCAGGCGCTACCGGATCGAGAAGGGGCTTCCTTGATATCGAAGAAGCTGAGAAACACGCTTCTCCTGGCGCTCAAGATAACCGTCAGCGGGCTCCTGCTGACGTTCGTTCTCAGGAAGGTCGGTCTCCAGAACATCCTTTCCCATCTCAGGAGCATGGACCTCCGGTTCTTTTTCCTGTCCGCGCTGATCTACATCCTGACCGTTGCTCTCGCTTCCCTGAGATGGGGGATCCTGCTCAAACAGGTTCATTCCCGGAACAAGCTCTTTTCGCTCTGCCTGATCGGCGGTTTCTTCAACCATTTCCTGCCGGGCGCAGTCGGCGGGGACGCCATGAAGGCCTACTACCTCTACAAGGAAACCGGCCATGGCGGCAGCAGCCTCGGATCGGTGTTCCTGGACCGGTATGTCGGATATTGCGCACTGCTGTCCATCGGGCTCATTGCAGGCATCGCCGGCTACAGCGATCTGAAGACCCTCGGACTGCACTGGCTCACGCCAGCCCTGTTCGTCCTGTTCCTGTCGGGAAGTCTGGTGTTCTTCGGACTGCGCATCGGGAGGCGATTCACGGCGGTCGCCGACTTTTACGACTATTTCCACGATACGCTCAGAGACCGTCGCGCTCTTGGAAAGGCCTTCCTGTTGTCCCTGACGATCCAGCTCCTCAATATCCTGGAGATCTATCTCATATCCCTCGGGCTTGGCCAGCATCCTTCCTACACCGCTCTGTTCGTATTCGCTCCCCTCATCTTCACCGTTACGCTGATCCCCATCTCGATCTCCGGCCTCGGACTGCGGGAAGGCGCCTTTGTCGTGCTTTTCGGCCTCACCGGCATATCCGCCGAGGCCAGTACCGCCATTTCGTTCCTGTGGTTCCTGTCGGTCGCGACGGGATCGCTTGTGGGGCTCGTGGAATACATGAGGCAGGGGAAAATGCGGTAGCGCAAACGAACACGGCCCCGGGGATACCGCGTAACATTGGGCCGGGATCCGAGGCAAGCGGAATATGAGTCGTGGAGTGGATCAGGAAACGCTTCGTGGGTACGATCAGGGATGGGAGAGATTCAGTTCGTGGAGCAGTTTCTTGATGTCCTCGGGCATGGTGCCCTTCATCGTCTTGGCAAGGTAGGAGCTGGTGGCGATGATATGGATGACCTTGATCATGAAGTCCCTCTTCTTCGGGGTCATCGTGTCAAGGGTATGCATCTTGTGGGTGTAGAACTCCCGCGAGGCCTTGCCCAGCCAGTCCTGCACCTCCTGAAGGGTCATGTTCTTCGGTTTGATGACCGGTTCGACGAGATTGTACCGGCTGTAATCCTTTACTTCGATATAGTCCTTCAGCTGCGGATATATCTCGGAATAGGGCCACGGTGCGATGGCAAGGAAGAACGCCATGTCGGGATTGTAAAACTTTGACAGTTCAAGCGTCTTCGCCATGCTTTCGGGCGTGTCATCTGGCATGCCGAGGACGAACGAGGTCTCGGTCACAATATCCTGCGCGTTGATCAGGTCCAGGGCGCGTTTGGAGTCCTCGACCTTGATGTTCTTATTGAACGAATCCAGTGTAGCCTGCGTCGTCGCCTCGACACCCAGGTAGATGTGGTCCACATTGGCCAGGCGGTATTTGTCCATGATGTGCTCGTCCCGGATGATGTCGTCCACCCGCGTTTCCATCAGGATCTTTGTTCCCACCTTCCGCTCGATCAGCAGGTCCAGCAGCCGCTCCCAACGCTTCCCGTCCAGCGTCGGCGTCTCATCGGCGAACATGACAACGTCCACCCCGTAGGCGTCCCGCAAATGCTCCAGCTCGGCCACCACGTTCTCCGCGCTTCGTCCGCGCCAGTTCCGTTTCCAGAACAGCTGCTGCGAGCAGAAGCTGCACTTCTGGTTGCAACCCCGTGACGTGCTGACAATGGCGAGGACCGAATCCTTCATCGGTTTGTAGGTATAGAGCTTCCAATCCACCAAGTCCCAGGCCAGGGGCAGGCTGTCCAGGTCGTGGATGAACGGACGGGGCGGCGTGACCTGCACCATGCCTTCTCGGGAATAGGCGATCGAACGCACCTTCGAGGGATCACCGCCGCTTGAAAGGCAGTCCATGAGCTCGACCAGAGTATGCTCGCCCTCACCCATGACGATGTAATCCACAGGATTGTCCGGCGTGGTCAGGATCTCGTCGTAGCAGTAAGTGGGATGGACGTTCCCGATGATAGTGGTGATGCGGGGATCTACTTCCTTGGCGAGCTTCAGGACCTTGAGGGCGTCCACGATCCCGGCGGTGAAGGCCGTTGTACCTACCACATCGGGTTTCTCCGCTTCGATCCGCTTCCGGATGTCGTCGTAGGTGTGCCAGGCGCTCATGGCGTCGTAGATCACGGGTTCGTGGCCCGCCTGCCGGAGACTGCCCGCGAGATAGACAAAGGCGACGTTCAGCCATACGCCGGCCGATTCGACGACGCCGGCGTGGTAGGGCGGGGTTATAAGAAGGACCTTTTTGGGCTTGTTAATTGGCGTGCTCATGACAGTCTGCATATACTAAACAATAAGCCTTGGGAAGTCAAAAGAATTTTGTAGCTAACCGGCGGCTCACAACGAGGAATAGGCCATTCCGTACTGCCACCACGTCCCCAGACCGAATACCGTGAACAGTACGACATGTTTGATGATCAGCATCTTCCGGCGAAGCTGCTCAGACTGCTCGCCGTAGACACTGCCGATGTAGGCGTAGGTGAAAGTCCGTCCCATGCCTGCCAGGAGGACGACCACGGTGCATCCCACCCCGGCCCAGAAGAACTGCTGCTCAAGCGCGTCCAGTGTGATCTTCAACTCGGGCCGCAGTGCCGCGATGCGGTCCACCCAGTACACCGCAAGGACCGAAGCCGCCCAGCAGCCCGCAGCGAAGTCGTGCAGGAACCCGATAAAGATGGTGAAAGCTTTTTTCATCGACGGTCACTCCCGTTAGTCGCCATGGCAGGCGGTCATCAACAGTTCACAACACTTCAACCATGCAGGCATAGGCCCAGTACCCTCCGGCGCCGATCATCGATGAATACGCGAGTTCTTTCAGCGATATCATACAGCGATCGATCTTGTCGCCGGCAATACGCCTGATGGTCTTGATCTCTTGGACCATGCCGATTTCCCGCATGATGATGGTGATGACGGAAGCCGGGACCAATGCCCAGAAGGCGAACTCCTCTGCAAAATGGAGCGCGACACTCGCACGATCAAGAGTAGCGTATATCCCCGGCTCTATCCCATGGAGAATATGAAGGATGGTAATGGCAACAAGGGACAGTCCATAGATCTTCAAGGTGAAGCCACGCAGCTTCTGGCCGCGAACAGGCCTTGCCTTCTTATTGATCTTCTTCCATAGTGATGAAACACTCTTTTCATCGTTTATCTCTGACAGCGACCTCATCCGGGCGGCTGCTGCTTCCGTTTCCTGAACCTCGGACTGTAGATTGGATTTCCAGTCGTCATAGGCCTTGCTAAAGGCAAGCTTCATCGGCATTTGCGTCATGAACGACAGCAGATGGCTCTTGGGAAATCCTGACCGTGGCAGGGATCCGATCCTTCGTACAATGCTGCTGAAGCGGAACAGTTCCTGGTTGAGATGGTGATATTCCAGTTCCCGCCGGACCGGGGACATGTCCGGCGCTGGATGGTCGAATACGGACTTTACGCCGATAAAGGAGTCCCAGCCCTGGTCCGGCAGAAGAAATTCCTTATACTCCTCATATAATTCGGTACCCGGCAGCGGTGTGAGCAGGACGGGGTGTATGCCCACGTTCATCTTCTCAGATAGGTCCAGCGTCCGCTTGAAGCTATCCAGCGAATCCTGCCTGCCTCCCAGAACGACAAAAAGCGTTACGTCGATCCCCGCGTCCTGCAGCATCTTTACCGCTGCAACGCGGTCCGCTCCCTGTTTCCCCGAAGCATTGAATGCCCGGAGATGTACATCGTCGCTCTCCCATCCCGCCCATACGGAAAAAAGCCCGCTCTCACGGGCAGCGGCAAGCATACGGGCGCCCTGGCCGCTCTGGACAGACCTGAGATCGCCGAATCCGTACCAGCTGCGTTTTGTCCCCTTCGCCAGTTCGTTGAACAGATCGGTGCTGCGCCGGACGTCCCCGCCCCAGATATTATCATCTCCGTTGAACCATATGTTCCCCGCGCACGATTCTATCTCTGCCACTACGTCAGGGATCGGCCGGTACCGGATCGTGTCCCCGAAGAACCTCCGGACCGAGCAAAAGGTGCAGCGATAGGGGCAGCCGCGCATCGTGAAGAACGCCCGGAACCGGTAATTCCCTTTCAGTTTTCCGTCGATCGGTTTCGGCAGGTTCACGAGGGGCAAGCGTTCCCCGCGGTATAGCTTTTTCGATTTCCCCGATCGGATGTCTCGAAGCACCTCGCCCCAGACCGACTCGGCCTCGCCGATGACCACGGTATCCGCATGCAGGGCGGCCTCTTCAGGCAGGGCTGTAGGATGGATGCCTCCCAGAACAACATGTACGCCCCGCTTCCTGCAGGCATCGGCAAAACGATACGCCCAGGTGATCGTTGCGGTCATTGCGCTGATCGCCACGATCTCCGTTCTAATATCTTCAGGAGATATGTTCTGCTGATTCGCATCCACTTGGGTAATAGCAGCATCAGGAAATTCACGCAAGGTCAGCGCGGCAAGATATTCAAGGATGGGGGGCACCAGAGGCACGCGCCCGGAGAAAGGGTACCGCGAAGCGATCAAGGTTAGATTCACCGGCCCGCGATCAATTCTCGTCATTTTTTCTTCCCCTTCTTCGCTTTCTTCGGCCCCGGCTTCTCCGACTTGAGCCCCGCCGGGTGGTCGGCCAGCACCTGCTCGTCCGCCTTTTTCTTGTACCAGTCCAACGGCCGCTCGGTCTGGTCCTTGAACGTGTTCAGGGCGTCATCCCGCAGCTTCGCGGCCTCGGCATCGGCCTGGGCGACGAGGATCTCATCCACGACCTGCGGGCAGGAGGCTACCGAGCCCGGCCGGGCCTCGATCTCCTCGCGGATGCTCGGCTCGATCTTCGGGTCCTTGGCGGTCAGCATTTTGAGCTCGATCGAGAAGTTCACGTACCGCTCGAGCATGCGGAAGATCGCCGTGTCTCCCATGGCGCCCGCGGTCTTCTCCTCGTCGGGCAAAGGCGAGACTTTGCCGTTCTCGATCTTGGCTCGGCCCACCATCTCGCAGCCGGTCCCGTTGTCGGTCGTATAGCCCAGATTGTCGGTGATTACCGCCAGGACCGTCGGCACGTTCGCCAGGTCCCAGTGCGCCAACAGTCCCACCTCACCGTCCGGAAGCGGTTTGAGGTCATCGATGCCCATGGCCAGCACGCGAGACCATGGCGGTACGGGACGCGTGCGTTTCCTCAATGGCAGTCCTTTCACGCAGCGGCGCAGTGAATCGTCGAACAGGTTGGTTGCCGTCTCGGCCTCGCCGAGCACATTGACACAATGCGACCCGGGAATACCGAGTATCTCCTGCACCATGGCGTAATAGTCATCGCGGGTCAAGATACCGAACCTTCCCCGGTAGCCTCCTCCATCGCAAATGCGGCTTCCGGGAGGCAGGCGGAACTTCATCTTCTTGCGGCGGCAAGCCTGGAAAAAATAGACATACGCTGATGTCGCTCCGATGAGCGCCACCGGGACACCACTCGCCTCGGACTCGCGCAAGGCCTTGATCAGGGCGTTGACGTCGATGCCGGACTTGCCGAGCAGGAACATGCTGTCCGGCGTGCCGAAATGCTGTTTAGTCTGCTCCATTCCGATCGCCATGCCCATGGAGGGCGCCATCTCCGGGCTGGGAGCAAGGATCAGGATGCGGCAGCGTTTGCCGTCCGTAAAGTCCGGGAATAGATAGGACCCGGTCATCTGACGGTTGGCCGAGAACACGAGACGCTTTCCGTCCTCGTCGCGGAAAATGCGGCCCCGCTGGGTCAGGCTGGTGGTCCCGCCGGTGAGACAGGCCATGACCGACTTTTCCAACGGGAAGGAAGCAACGAGATGGGTCTTGAAGACGTCATTGTACACCAGGGGGATGTCCTGCCACCGCGTGATGTCGCCTGGCTTCACCTTCTTGGCATCGCAGAACTCCCGGAAGATGGTGTTCACCTGATAGTGCAGATTGAACATCCTGATGCAGTAGTTGTTGAAATCCGGGACCTCGGAATCGACGCCGGCCGCGATGAAGCGCAGGACATCCTCGGTCAGGCGATGGCGCTCGGATTCAGCGTCGGCAGCACTCATGGGGGTGAATGATGTTGTAGACATAAGTTATGGCCTCCCGGTACATGATATTCTGATATGTATCCGGTATTAATGTTGCAAATAATGCGCCTGCGATAAAAAAACACGAAACTTCAATATCACATTATTTATCAACATCTTACAGACATGTTCACGAATGTTTTCTGTTTATCCGGCTGTCGTCACGTACAAATAAAGGGCAACTGCTCAAATTCGAGGCAGCCCTTATCCCCGAAGCCATTAAGGAAGAGAATCGTCCCACCGGATATTGTCGTCTGAAGAAAGCAACAGTCCGCCAGCAACGACGAACCTGAGCATTATACCAGACCCCTTGGTATTCATGGAAGAAAAAAACCGGCCACGGGGTCCACTCGCCGGGTGCGCAATGATGCCCGTTTATTGCCAACGGAACTTGTAATAAATCCGATTGACGCAGCGTCATTCCGGGTGGTATTCTTGCCGAACAACACGAGAACACCCGGCCCCGAAACCATGCATGGCCGGCGGGACCCGCAGGATCGAATGCACAATCCATCGGGATAATCCGCGAATGAGGACCTCCATGTCGTCCGAAAATAAACTTGCGTCATGCATACCCGATGCAAAGAACATATCGCTGTTCTTTCTTGTTGCGGCCGCCTCATTCCTCTGCTTTCTCCCGACGCTCAACAACGGATTCCTCTATACATGGGATGACGGCGTCTATATCGTCTATAATGATAATTTAAGCAAATCGCCCCTCGAATTGGTCCGTTGGGCCTTTTCCACCTTTTATGCGGATTATTGGGCGCCGCTTACCTGGCTCTCGTTGGCGATGGACCGAGCGGTCTGGGGTCTGAACCCCGCCGGATATCATCTTACCAATACTCTTCTGCATGCAATGAATGCAGGATTGTTCTTTCTTCTTTGTTTGTCGCTGTTCAAGAGATACCTTTCTGTCCATCCCGTGGCGGATACGACGTCAACGGTCCTGATCAACGATAGACCGATATATTGCGCCTTTCTGGCAGCGCTTTTTTTTGCCATTCATCCTCTGCGCGTCGAGTCGGTTGCCTGGCTGTCCGAGCGGAAAGACGTCCTCAGCTTCTTCTTCGGCATTGCTGCTGTCCTTTTGTATGTAAGGTATACCGAAGACGCAGAAGCGCGATCGATATCCAGCGGGAACAACCCTGCGTTCATGTCGTCCAAGTACTATTGGCTTTCGGCAGCGTCCCTGGGACTTTCCCTGCTCAGCAAGCCCATGTTTGTCACGCTACCGATCGTTCTTCTGGTCCTGGACTGGTTTCCTCTCAAAAGACTTCAATTGCATGCTCATAAGGGTGTTCTACTGGAAAAAGCTCCGTTCCTGCTGCTCTCCGGTATGGCATCGGTAATTACCACGCTTGTGCATTCGTCTACCCTCGTGCCGGTAGAACTGTCGCCCATTTCAACACGGGTCCTGGTCGCGGGCAAGGCCGTCATTTCCTATCTTCGGCTGACCATGTGGCCGGCAAACTTGAATCCTTTTTCCCTGCATCCCGGCGTCATACAAGGCATGGGGCTTGAATACGGCATGCCTCTTCTCTTGTTCATGACGATCTCTGTTTGCTGTGCCCTGTCGGTGAAACGCCTGCCGGTACTAATGGCATCGTGGCTGATCTATGTTATTACTCTATTCCCGGTGCTGGGTCTCGTCCAGGGAGGGCTGACGGACATTGCGGACAGGTTCACCTATGTTCCAGGGCTGCCCCTCGCGCTCCTGACAGCTCTCGGCATAACAACCATCATTGCTAAACTGTCAGCATCACGAACTGCTGTTATTATTATCTCCGCCGCGACAGCGCTCCTGCTGCTGACCGCGTCCTATCTCACCGTGAGGCAAATATCCCACTGGAAAGACGATGTTACGCTCTGGAGCAGGGCGATAGATGCCAAGCCGCATTCCTCGGGAAGGGCCTATTATCAGCGTGCGAAGGGATATGCGTTGAAGGGAGACTATCGGAATGCGCTGACCGACATAAACGAAGCTATTGCTATTGCCGCACAGAAGAAGCTTCGGGAGATGTTCAACCTGTACAGAGAGCGAGCGCGAATATTACGGAATTTGGGCGATCTTGATGGAGCGATAGCTGATTATACCCGCGCCCTCTCATCTGACACTTCACCATCCCGGTCCCTGTATTATCGTGAACGGGGGAAACTCTACCTGGATATCGGCAGGCCTGATCTCGCGAATGAGGATTTTAAGATGGCTGATCCCGGCAGATGATCCCTGCGGGGTCAGGCGGAACGTCGGCGATGTCCGCCCGAGGGAATGGCTGCCCAAGAAGCCGCCGGTACTGCATACCGCTATATCCCGGTCCGCCGGGATAGTTCACGCACCTTCTCTTCTGCAAACTGGCGAGACCCTTGCATGGCGGTATCGTCAGGAAGGGCAAGGAATTCTTGATAGTCCGCTATCGCATCTTTGGTCCTCCCGAGCCTCTCGAGCGCTATTCCCCGGTTCAATCGCGCTTCCGTGTCTGCAGGATCCTTTCTCAGTGCCTGTGAGTAGAAATACAGCGCCCCTTCAAAATCACCTCGTATCAGCCGGACATGCCCAAGGGGAACAAACACCTCTTGCAGGGACGGCTCCAGCGTCAGCGCCTTCGTCAATTCCTGCTCCGCACGCTCGAGATCGGACGCGTCTTGTCTATCAAGGTAGGCGGCTCCGAGACCGGCGTGTCCATAGGCACTTTCCGGATACTGCTCAACAAGTTTTGAGAACAAGGCTATATTGCCGTTCCACTCAAGATTGCGTCTGACTGTTACCATCGTCAGCACGAGGAGAGCAAGCGCTATAGCGATCACACCGTACCTGCGCGCGCTGGGTCCTGTTGGGAACAGCCGCACTGCCTGGTCCGCAACAATGATCCAGAGTCCTATTGCCGGGAGATAGAGATACCGGTCGGCAAGAGGAACACTGGGGAACGGGATGATGCCGCTCACCGGCAGCCAAAAAGCCGTGAGCCATGCAATTCCGAAGAGCGTTGCCCTGCTGCGCCCCCTGGACAGCATCCATCCGATCATCGCGATCATGCAGAACCACGCAACGATCAGCATCACGGTCGGCATCAGATGTCCCTCAGGAACGACGTACCGCGCGCTGAGAGTGGTCGGCACGCTTACGGATAATAGATATCGTGGAATGATATACAGGTTGTCCAGGAGCCGTGCTCCGAGACCGGACAGGATGTTCATATGAATGCCGTGATCGGCGAGTGTCATCCAGCGCATGACAACGTAGAAGCCCATTCCGCCCGCATAGGGGGCCAAGCGTCCGATCGCCTGCAGTTTTGCTCCAGGGATGCTCGAACGATAGTTCGGGAACTCAAGCGCAGCGATGAACGGCAGGAGCATGACCGCGGTCTCCTTGGAAAAGAGCCCCGCCGTAAAGAACACGGAACCTGTTATAACGGCGGAGTTCGTCTTGAGCGTCAGGCCTTTGACATGGGACAGGAATGCCAGGAGCACGAACAAGCAAGCGAGCATCGTGTTGCGACCGCCCGAGATGAAGTTCACGCTCTCTGCGTTGAGCGGATGAACGGCAAAAAGGAGTCCTGCCAGAAGTGATGCAGTGTGGTCCTTAATAAGATACTGTGCAAGGAGATAGACCAGAAAGGCATTTGCAGCGTGCAACAAGATATTAGCCAGATGCATCAGGATCGGCATCAGGCCGTGCAAGCGCTCTTCAATCAGGAATGATAGTAGGGTCAGCGGACGGTAATAAGGTATGTTTTTACCACCGGCTGTATCGAGGGTGTGGAACAGAGAACGAGCGGCTCCCCGGAGAACCGGATTTGCGGTGATTACATTGGCGTCATCCCACACAAAGCCGTTTCCCATCGAGTTAGCATAGACGAGAAAGGCAATTGCTGAAATGAGCAAGCCGAATAGGAGATCCCCCTTCCACGCGCGAAGCGGATTGGGGATCAGGCTTTCCTGTCCGTCTTCAGCCTTATGCACAGATTGCTCGGGACGGCCCGCCATGCTTTCTCCCCGTCAAAATAGCGTGTAAATGAATGGGCCTACGGCACTTCCCTGCGTCAGAACGATGAGGATGCCCAGCAGTGCCATGATGATAATGAAGGGCAGGAGCCAGAACTTCTTGCGTTCTCTCATGAAACCCCAGAGGTCTCTCAATAGATCGATCATCAGTACGGTCTCTCCATATTGCTACGGGATGGAGCCACACTCGGTTTTCGATAGCTCCGCGCATGTGCCGCGTATCTTCGCAGCAGCGGATCATACCCGAATAGACGCATAATAACGCCGGCAGGTGTAAATAGGAACAGGAAAACAATGCCTAATAAAAGAGTGCTGTTCAGTTTGCCGAGGGCAAGCGCAAGACCCATCCAGCCACGGTACACCGGACGGAGGCTCGCAGGCCAGAGCAGGCCCCAGAGCGCCAGCGCTGAGGCAAGCATCCAGGGCCAGAGAGGCCATGCATAGCCGACCGACCACGGCAAAATAACGCCAAACAGGCCAGCCAGCAGCCCGGCCGTGGTAAAGGCAAGTTTTCTCAGGTCTTTAGGAACCAATTCGACGATGGTCGTATCCATGATCAATCCGGGGCGAATTCCTTTTTCCCTCCATCCTTTTCCCGCCATACAGGTTGATCTCGTTTATCCAGCAGCAGGTTCTCCAGCACCAGGTAATCCATTTCCGTGCGCATGAAGCAGCGGTACGCCTCTTCCGGCCGGCAGACGATCGGCTCGCCGCGGACGTTGAACGACGTGTTCACGAGCATACCGCATCCGGTGCGCGCCTTGAACGCCCTCAGCAGCCGATAATAGAGCGGATTTGCCGCTTCGTTCACCGTATGGACCCGGGCGGTATAGTCCACATGAGTGACAGCGGGTATGTCGGATCGAGGCTCGGCGAGCTTTTCAATGTCGAATGATTGATCCCGGGCCTTCACCGCGGGTTTCCGGATGGCCGGTTTCACGGCGGCCACCAGCAGCATGTAGGGACTGGGCCGGTCCAGTTCGAAATAATCCGCTGCATCTTCCTCCAATACGGACGGCGCAAACGGTCGAAAGGATTCCCGGTATTTGATCTTCTGGTTCATCATCGATTGCATCCTGACGCTGCGAGCGTCTCCCAGGATGGAACGATTGCCGAGCGCACGGGGACCGTATTCCATGCGTCCCTGGAACCAGCCGATGATCTTCTCTTGCTCCAATAATTCAGCCACATTTTCAAGGAGCTCGCCCTCCGGCATCTTCTGATACGGGGCATCAATGGATTCGAGATACGAGCATATCTTATCCTGCGGATACGATGGACCTAGATACGCCCCGCGCATTGAATCGCCGCCGTACGTCTCACGCTGCTTGTTCAAATGCTGGTGCCAGACCGCAAGAGCCGCGCCTACCGCTCCTCCCGCATCACCTGCAGCCGGCTGTATCCAGATGTCGTGAAAGGGCCCTTCCCGCAGCAGGCGTCCATTGGCAACGCAATTCAGCGCCACACCGCCTGCCAGGCAAAGCGCGTCGGTCTTCATATCGCAATAGACCGCGCGAGCAAGTCGCAGAATGATTTCCTCAGTAACATCCTGTATCGAGCGAGCTATATCCATAACCCGCCGGGTCAACGGGGATTCCGGCGTCCGGGGCGGTCCGCCGAACAGCACATCAAATTGACGATTGGTCATGGTCAGACCCGCGGCATAATCAAAATATTTCATGTTCAACCGGAACGTTCCATCTTCTTTCAGATCCAGCAAATTATCCCTGATGGTCTGTACATAGCGCGGTTCGCCATAGGGCGCCAGTCCCATGAGCTTGTATTCGCCCGAATTGACCTTGAAGCCGGTATAATAGGTAAACGCTGAGTACAGCAAGCCGAGTGAATGGGGAAAATCCATCTGCCACTGCGGCGTCAGCGCATTTCCTTCACCCAGCCATACAGAGGTAGTGGCCCACTCCCCCACCCCGTCCAGGCACAAAACAGCAGCCCGCTTGAACGGGCTCGGGAAAAATGCGGAAGCTGCATGAGCCTGATGGTGCTCGCTGAACAGCAGCTGCGGAAGGTCCGCTGCACTGCACTGCCCCAGTGCCGCCAGTTCCGTCTTCAGCAGCCTTTTCAGGTACAACTTTTCCTTCATCCAGACCGGCATGGCGGCAACAAACGAACGAAGACCGCGGGGCGCGTAGCTCAAGTACGTTTCCAGCAGCCGTTCGAACTTGACGAGGGGTTTCTCGGAATAAACAACATGGTCGACCTCGGTCAACGATATCTCCGCAGCCTCAAGACAATACGAGACCGCCTGGCGTGGAAAGCAGTGATCATGTTTTTTTCTGGTAAAACGCTCCTCCTGAGCAGCGGCCAGTATTACGCCGTCTTGCACCAGTGCTGCTGCGCTGTCATGATAATAGGCGGATATTCCAAGAATATATGTTGTCATAAGGCCCGTTCAATCCTGCGAACCGACGCTATTTAACCGAGCAACAAACGCAGATACTCTTCACGTGGGCATGCCAAACGAACTGGCACAGGACACTGTCCACCTGCCATGAATGGTCTTTATTTCACGAATGGCTGCAAGTGTTTAGCAAGATCGCTCATCACCTGATCGTTCGCCCGTTCATTCAGATGTCTTTTGTCCCAGCGGTCAATTTGCCACTGCGGAATGGCTACCGGAATCGTGAAGTATCTGAATCCGGTCATAATATATTGCCAATTATCCTGCTCTTGCTTTTTCGACGTCTTGTAGTACTTTCCATTCAGAAGGTGAACTACTTCATCCTCGGGGCAGATATTTTCCGCTTGTTCCGGTAACTGCACGTCGAATATGGCGAATCCGCTGTTATTTTTCGCTGCCAGATCACTAATTTCGCTCAAGAGAAGCCTCGTCAGGTCCATGCCGTATCGTGTTCTCGGGCTCACCGGCGCCAATGACATCGCGTAATGGCTTTTTTCCGTGGCGAGATTTTCGTCCCGGATCAACGATACATTACTGTCCCATTTCGATTGCCAGTCATTGCAGATCTTGCCTTCATATAGAGATATCGGCTTATATGCCTCGGGAAGATGTTTTTCCCATTCTCCGTCCCTGTCAATGAATTCGAACAGCCTGTTCGCCAATGCAAAGAGTCTGAACTTTGACCAACCAAGCTCTTCGCCCATTTTTTCATTCGGCCCCTGCAATCTGCCCTGTTCGATCCAAAAGGTCGGTTTTGGCCGGCCGTTTCTCGGCCAGTGAGTAGGAAACACGTTGTTCCAGACGTCATTGAACGGGGTCAGCCACAGAACAACCAGATCGGCACGATGCTCCTGGTAATATTTATGCAAAATGAGCAGCTCCTGGTCCTGTCCATATCCGACCCCGCCAATGGAAAATACCTTGATGCTCTTTTTGCCGACTCTCCGGTTAAGGTAATACTCAAGCCTGCGCTCCGGCAGACCATCAAACGATAATGCCGCAGCTGCAACCTGGGAATCTCCCACAAGAACGATCACATAGTCATTATCCGTGTAGTCGAACTTTTGCCCGCGGAAACCCGCCTGATTCGTCTCTTCATCGCTGCGTTTGTTCCGCCATCCGGAAACGACAGGATCGGGAATTCCAGCGAGCTGCAGCAATACTTCGGCGATAAGGATCGAGATCACGATCGAGCTTATCAGCAGCATCATGTTTAAGATATGCACTTTTTTCAAGGTCATCTTCGGAATCCGTTATTGCGTATTTCTGAGCAGCATGCTTTTCATATCAAACAGCAGGTTCAGTTCTGTCTGACAGTTAAGATAGCACTTCCGGCAGGATCCGATGGCGGAACGCTCCTGCTGATATTTCGCCGTGCGCCAGAACTCACCAAGGGACGTATTTCCTATATTTCCCGCCGATCTGCCCCAGTTGATCCGGGGAACGCATGGAAATACGTTGCCATAACAATCCACAGCCAGTGAATTATACGCTGCCCTGCATCGCACCGAACATGGACGGCCGGAAAATGATCCGGGAAAAAGCCGTAGATGCGCTGCAGAGTTTTCGATACGCCCTGATCTTCTCTGCTCGAGCAGATAGCTGACCGTAGTATCAACTTTGTTCAGCAGGAGTTCATCTGTTCCTTTTGCGGGCTCGTGATCAGGGGTACGAAACGGCTGACGAGGGATGAACTCGATCACGTCGGATCCAAGCTCTTTTCCCAGGCTTACCATCTCCGGCACCTCGTCCAGGTTGGATGTGTCCAAAACAGCGACGGTCTTAATGCGGACCGCCGCGCCGCTTTTCCGGCGATGATAATGGAGGCGCGCCACAGCATCAGTTGCCCGATCGAATGCACCGGGACGATTTCTGATGCGATCGTGTGTCGCTGCAGTTGCTCCATCAAGGGATACATTAACCGAGTCCACTCCGATCGTAATAATGCGTTTTGCGGCTTCGTCATCGAGCAGCCAGCCGTTGGTGTTGAGATGGGCGATCATGCCGCGATCACGGGTGAACGCAAGCAGATCGTAGATATCTTCCCGGAGAAGCGGTTCACCGCCCGTGAATCCTATCCCTGGCACTCCCAAACTGGCAAACTCGCCGATGATCTGCCGGAAGCGTTCTGTGCTGAACTCCCGAAGCCCCTTGCGCGAGTACTCCCCTGCCATTAAAGGCATGTCGCACATCACACAATGATAGTTGCATCGGTAGGTTACCATCAGCGTACCGAGCGCCGGTCCGCAGAACGGTCGTTTCACGAGCGATGAGAGTTGCAGCATGAGATACTGCCATCCTCGTTTGGCAAGCCATCGGAGCCCTTGTTCCGATACTTTGCGCAGCATCATGTCCCGGTACACTTTGCGCATCAAACCTGCCTCCCGGGAAAGAGGACCAGATTTGCCAGGAGGGTCTGGTAGGCCTCACAGGGTGTCCAGCACCCGGGGCAGTCTCCTGAGCGGGCCGCCTGCCGTATTCGCGACCGGATTGATGTTCGCCACAGACCGTACAGGTCGTACTCAATATCACGAAGCGACCCCATGGCGGTTCCCAACCCTATACATGGATAGACCGTCCCGCCGGGATCAATAAAGCAGGACGCGGATGCGGCCTCACAGACCAAGGGGACACTTCCAGTCATTAGGTAGGTTTCTGCTATTCTCTGATAACGATGTTCGAGGAACGCTACCGGATCCAAGGTATTATTATTGCGTAAACGACTGATTCGCTGGAGGATATCCACTGCAGCAGAAGCATCGGGGATGCCTTCGAACCGGGCATTGCCATAATAGTGTTCAGAAACATGTGCCATGTTCATATGAAAATCATCGATTGAGCAATCGCCCAGTTTTTCCCGAACGGACAGAAGGGTATCGTCGAAGGAGGTAATGTTTGCCATCTGCAGCGTGTAGCCGAAAAAAACTGAAAATCGCCGGGATCTTCGCTTGCGCAGAGCCTCGAACGTTGCGACAGCGCTGTCAAATATACCTGGAACTCCCCGGATCAGGTCATGCACATCACGCGGTCCGTCGAGGCTGATGGTCACGATGAGTCGTGGAATTCTCGTTGTCTCAAGAATAGAATCTACGGTATCAACGATGTCCCTCGTAAGCAATCCGTTGGTCGGAAAGTTCATGAGGTACAGGTCAGGACTCTCCGTGATTATGGCATGCATGATATTGCGGATGTCGGAGCGCAGAAAGATCTCTCCGCCGGTCAGATTGATCCAGGAAAACCGTTTTGCATTCCTGAAGAGCGCTGCGATCTCCTTCAGGGTAAGTTCATTCCCTTCCGGCTTCTGCCAAATGTCGCACATCGTACACCGAGCCTGACACCTGTTTGTCAGCGAGATTGTCAGGCGATAGGGAACGTCCGGTTCAGTAATGTTGCTTCGGACCGCACGATAGGCCAGTCGGGCAAGAGGAGCCAGGTTCATGATCGCAGTACCTCTTTCTCCCCATGGCATGCCGCCACCGCGAGATCGGGAAACTTGTACTGCAGCTCGTCAAGAACAGCATCGGTACGGATGGCCGCCATGCATGCTCCGCGGCCGTCGGTATGACGGCAGGTATGGAGCTTGGCATTGAAATTGGTGATGCAGGGGCTGCACGGCGGGGGCTCATAGAGGGCGAGCCCGCGATCCCCCCAGGGCCCATAGAGCCTTGGCGTATTCGGGCCGTAAAGCCCAACCACGGGCGTATTGACGGCAGATGCCAGATGCACCGCAGCCGTGTCCGCGGAAATGACCAAATGCGACGCTGCGATCAAACCAAAGTAATCAATGAACGCCAGCTGACCGCCAAGGTTGATCGTGTGCTCGGTACGACTCAGGTGGCTCACTGTTTCCGCGATCAGCCGGCACTCATCAGGGAGGCCGGTAAATATGATCGTTGCATTCCAGCGCTCGACAAGCCGGTCGGCAAGGGCCGCATAGCGATCAGGCAGCCATCGCCGTTCCTGAAAGTTTGCACTGGTTCCGATGTGCATGAGCACGACCGGTCGGCACGTATCCTGATCGAGGCGCGCCAGTAACTGACGGCCTTGTTTCCGAAGTGCGGACAATGTCGTAAGCTGCAATCGCGGAGGTTCTGCTAACTCGATCCCGGCGGCGCGAACAAGGGAATGGAACGACTGCGTGATATGGATAGTATTGTCATAGGCGACCGGTCGGCTGTAAAGGCTATGGCGATATTGTCCGCGCGTGTCGAATCCTATCGATACAGGCGCACCGACCTGCATCGTCATGATGGCGGAATAACGCGAAAACTGCTCGCAGTCGATAATGACATCGTATCGGCGTTTTCGCAGCGTTGCAACGGCGGCCCGCCACGTCGCAATAAATCGACGGACATCGCGTGTTGATATCATTGCGACATCGCGTACGGCTCCGGTTGCCTCAAGCGCTTCACGATTGCTCTCCAGCGTCAGGAAATCCACCTCGATATGTGGCCAGCGCATCCTGACTGCCTGAATGGCAGGAAGGATCATGAAGATGTTGCCGATGCCCCAGAATTTAATGAACAGCACCTGGCGGGGCGCCATTGCGGCCAGGTCCTGATTCCGTGAGTGCTTTCGCGGCAGCAGTCTCATTAGATGAAGAAGCGGGATGCCTGCCCAGCGGTCTATGATGCGAATCATTTTCCAGTTCATTGAGGGGGAGCTCTTTTGCTTCACACTCTTCCCCACGTCAGGATAGTTTGTATATATCCGTTTAAGATCCAGTTCACTGCCCATCAGGGCCAGGAGTTGACCTGCTGTAGTGGATGTATAGCAACTGAGTATCGCACCCAGAGTATAAGGAACCTCCTGCCAGGTGTCACTGCATCGCACAGACTCAACTACCGCAGCACCAAGACCGGCACTTATGAATAATATCGGCAGAAGCGCGCTTCCGGTGCCGCTGATCGCTGCCAGTATCGCCGTCAGGCATATCCCTCCCCAGATCACCGGTACATACAGCATATAGTTAGAACGGTTGCGGGTCTTCCGGTTGATGCTTATGGAACCGTGCCCGTATGCCAGGCATTGGTTGTTGAACGGTTTTCCGAAGCGCCTGTTGTGATGATAGACCACCACATCCTGATTGAAATAGATCCTTTTGCCCGCAGCCAGAATTCGGTGGCACAGATCGCGGTCCTCTCCGGAATACAGGGATTCATCGAATCCGCCCACAGTCTCAAATACGATCCGTGGGAGGATCAGGTTACATGAATGGAGATTTGTGCAGTCCCGGCTTGACGACCGATTCCTGGCAAAATGGAGCGGACCGGATACCAGAAATGATCGTCGGGCGTTTCCAACGATCCGCTGCAGGAACGGTTCCCCGGGCGGCGTGATATTGGGGCCGCCCAGGGCCCATATGTCACGTTTCTTTTCCAGGAAGGATATCCCGTTCGCGAGCCACTTGGCATCGGGATAAGCATCGGAATCTATCAGAGCATAATAATCCGCATCCCGGTATCTGCGAATGGCCAGGTTGCGCTTCGCGGCGATCGTCAGATCACCCGTCACAACGATGCGGATCCTCGGATGATCGACAAGATCAGCGGGAGGAGAGATCGGTACGTCAGGCAGGACGACCACCCGATACGATCCGTAGTCAAGCGCCAAACAGCCTCTGATCGATTCCACTACGTAATCATTCAGGTCGATGCACGGGATAATAATAATACACGTTGCGTTCATAACAATTCCCGCAGGGTCGTAAAGGCAAGCCGCGGCCAAAAGACAGGTCGGGCAAGTACATTAACGGTCCATGCACATTCGAATGTACAATGGCAACGGTTCTCTCGAATTGAACGCCTCACCTGATGAGCCCGGACACTGTTCCAGATTCCGCTGAACTTCATGTCGTTTTCACGCAAATTTCCCATAGGATGGCGTAACGCCAGCAGCTCGCACGGGGCGACGGAGCCATCCGCCATGATGGTAGCAAACGAAGCCCCGGCTGCGCAGGGAATGTGGAAGCGCCCTGTGGTTTCGTTATTTCCTAGGATCTGGTGAACAATGCGGTTCTTGGCCCGGTGCGCTGCCTCCGCAATGCGTCTGCCGTGCTTGAATGGTTCCCGGGACCTGTCGATCAGGCGGGTCAGGCGACCATAGGCCTGACACAGCGATTCACGATCTGCAATAGTGCGCAGGACACCTTCTTCTCTGAGCAATACCGGGAATACAGATGTGACACCTGCAGCTTTGAGCGAACGGTAAATGTTCTCGATTTGTGATGCATTTTCCGGTGTTACGGTGAGGGCGACTGTTGCCGATATGCGGGGATCAGACCATGAGCTCATCAACCGATAGCTCTCCAGCGCTCGGTCATACAATCCGGTAAGGTTCCTGCTGCCATCGTGGCGTTCCCGAATATCGTCAAGAGAGATCGAATAGGTAATGCGGCATGTGGACGAACAATGGCGATAGCGCTCTGCGCTGCGCCTGATTGCGTCAGTGAACCAGCCGTTGGTCGTTATGACGATGGATTGCGCCTTCGTCGCAGATGCGTAACACGCTACAATGTCGGGCATGTCCTCGCGAAGGAACGGTTCCCCGCCGGTCAGATTGACATTGTAAAGGCCGCTGCCCAATGATCGGGCCACACGGCCGATATCGTCAAGGGTCAGTTCATCGGCATGTGTGCGCTCCGGCGCAAAATCAATGAAGCAATGGCTGCAACGGGCATTGCAGCGGTTCGTCACAAAATGGACAAGACTTAAGGGCGCATATCTGCGATTAAGCCTGTTCTGAATATGGTTCGCGATCTGCGGCAGCATTATCCGACGTCCCGTGATCCGGATCCCAGGGACCTGACCTGTGCGTGATCCGTCCGCACGTCTTCAATGTCCCATTTATCATTCATCTCGAATACCATTTCCGCGCCTTTTTTCACCGATCATCGTCCTCTCGATCTTCCATTTTTCATAGGCGATCTTATAACCCTGCCGGACCGGTATCTGGTTCATGAGTGAAAGTATGTGCGCTTCGGGAAAGCCCGCCCGCGGGATCTTGAACATGTGCCGCAACACCCTTCCGAGGCGCAGAACTTCCAACGACGTTTCGTAGAACTGCTCCTCCCGCGCCTCAGGGGTCATGGCCGGGTCCGGATGGTCGAACAACGCGTAGGCTCCCGTATAGTACTCCCAGCCCATGTCCTTGTACAGATAGGGTTCATACTGCTCCCGAAGCCGCGTCCCCGGGTAGGGAACCACCAGGGACGGATGCATGCTCACCCCCAGCCGGTCAGCAAGCTCCACGGACCTCTTGAAATCATCCATCGAATCCTCTCGGCTCCCGAGCATATAGAACAACGATACGTCGATCCCATGGTCCCTGATCGTGCGCACTGCGCGCTCCCGGTCCACGCCGATCTTTCCGTCAGCGCCGTATGCCTTCAGGCTTTCGTCGGATATGGCGTCCCATCCGACCCAGACGGTCCGCATGCCGCTCTCCCGCGCAGCATCCAGCATGCGCTTCCCTTCCGGAGCAAGGACCGGCCGCAGGCTGCCGAATCCCATCCACTTCTTTCCGCTTCCCTTGAGCGCGTTGAACAGGTCGACGGCCCGTTGTGCCTGCCCGGTCCACCAGATGTTCTCGTCGCCATTGATGTACATCTTCTCCGGAATCGCGGCCACGTCGCGCACCACGTGCTCGATGGGCCGGAATCGGATCTTTGAGCCCCAGAACGGCTTCACCGAGCAGAACGAACAGTTGTATGGGCAGCCTCGCGAGGTGTTCACAATGCGGAACTGGTGTTTGCGTTTTCCCTGGAGAAGTCCGTAGAGCGGTGTGGGGAGGTCGTCCAATTCGATCTGTTCGCCCCGGTAAAAGGGCTGGAGCCGGCCTGCCTGGAAGTCCTTCAGCACCTGCGGCCAGACCGATTCCGCCTCGCCGATCACCACAGCGTCGCCATGCTGCTTAGCCTCTTCCGGCATGGCCGAAGCATGCATGTTCCCGAAGACGATCTTGATGCCCCGCGCACGCAGCTTCGCGGCTATCTGATACCCCGGCACCGCGGTAGGGGTCAGGATGCTGATGGCTGCAAGATCACACTGTACCTCTTCGATCGCCTGCGGATCGGCGCTGGCGCTGATCAGTTCGATCTCGATCGAGGGATCCGCCCTGCGGGTAAGCGCGGCGAGATACTCAAGGCTCGGCGGCGCCACCGGCGTCCAGCCGAACGGGAGGGGGGGGAATATGATACAGAGTTTCATGGGGTAATAGCAGCTATCAGCAAATAGTCTTCATGGTGTCGGCTTTCATCAGCAAGCGATACTATTCCATTGGCGAGTGACGAAAGACGGCCATCAGAGACCAGCTGCCAACTCGGCGCTGATCGTATCTTCTCCGCTGCCTCTCAATGTTCTATGCGGAAGCCTTTATGGAACGTTTCCATGGAAAAAGGAATTCCCCAGTAACTGATGATCATCGCAACCAGCGCTATCAGCGCGTACCAGGCGAGCTTTCTCCCGCGCCAGCCGAACGTGATCCTCAAATGCAGGTAGATCCCGTAGGTAAGCCACGATATGAGCGACCAGACCTCGACGGGGTCCCAGTTCCAATAGGTCCCTTTGACCTGGTTCGCCCAGAACGCGCCTGAAACGATCATGAGTCCGTACATGATAAAGCCGCCTGCAACGAACCGGTAGCCAAGATTGTCAAGCACCCGCGAATCAGGCAGTTTTTCATAGATCCCCTTGAGATTCTTTTCCTTGAGCAGGTACATCAATCCCATCCCCGCGGCGGTCAGCACCGCGCCGAAACCGGTTGCAGCGCCGATGATGTGCACCCAGATCCAGCCGCTCTGCAGCGCCGGCGCGATCTGTACTGCTGCGTCCTTGATAAGCGTGCCTGCCCATCCCATGAGCACGAAGGAGACCGGCATGACCAGAACGCCCAGGGGCCGGACTGCTTTGTTCGCAAACTCAAATACCAGAAAGATGAGGACCGCGCAAAAGATGCCGAACGTGATCGATTCGGAGATGGTGAAGAATGGGCTGATCCCGGTCGCGGTCCAGCGGAGGGCAATAACGAGCACATGAGGTATAAATCCCGCGACAGCGCTGTACAGACCGATCTGAAAGGGCTTGTCGTGCCTTGACATGAGGCCGAATATATAGCCAGATGCGCTTACGCCGTACAGGGCGACTGCTGTCCAGAAGTAAAGGAATTCAGGTTTCATACGGCCTCCGTAAATAGCAACTATGAAGTATTGAGCACCACGGCACAACTCATTGGTATTATAACATCAATTCAATGAACCGCGAAGACACAAAAGTCCCGCCGAATTCCTTTTTCACTGATGAACATGCCTATTCTTTTCCCTTTCTCAGGCGACCGATGAACGTGATAGTCATCCCTGTCAGCCCTACCCAAAGGCTGGTCAGCACGATCGGCAAACCAGGCTCATGGCGAACGCTCATGGCGACCCAGTAGCGGACCTCGGTAGCCATAAGGTAATGATCTCCTGCCTCTAATTTGCCCCCGATCGGCAGTTTGCCGTATGCAAGGGTCTTGTCTCCCTGGACTGACTCGGGCGTAGCAAGAGGCCATACCTGAAGAAATGCCTCGCCATTCCGCTCCTTAAATTTGAGCGCGGATGGTCGGTAGGTCACCTGGAGCGAGAACAGCGGTTTCTGCGGCTCCTGCGGGTAGGGGAAACTTCCCGGGCTTTCCTTTGTCCCCGTCGTATACAGATAGACGTCGTTGCCCTTATCGTCCTTCTGTTTGAAGCTCTGGAGCGGGACAAAGGCTCCATACAGCTCCGCTCCCTTTTTATCGTAGAGGAAGATCGCGACAGAATAACCCTCACGGTCATTAAAATACCTGAAGCCGTCATGTTCTAAATTCTTGGTGATATAAACGACGCCCTGCTTTTTTGCAGCTCCTTCACCCACGGCGATCTCATATGCTGCCCGCTTGTCGGTCTCTTCGACCTGGTAGCCGGTGTGCATCTTGATGAGCGTCGTCTCACCCTTCAGTTTCTCAAAATCAAAGAATCTGCCATGGTCTATTGCATCATAGCTCTGCCGGTCCCCGCTGGGGAGGGTCTCTCCCTCTGTAAGCCTGATGAAGCCCCTGAAATAGAACATGCTGTTGTATATGATGCCTCCGAGCATGGCGACAAAGCTCAGATGGAACAGGATCATGCCGAGGGAAATGAGCGTTATCCTCCTGCCCCATATCCTGCCGAAGAAGCAGAACGCGACATTCACCACAAGCAGGACCAGCAATCCATTGAACCAGAGCGCTCCGAATATCAGTTCACCAGCCCGCTCCCCGCGGACGAGCGTGACCCCGATGACGCAACTCACCAGAATGGCGATCAACAGAGCCAAAGCGAGCTTCACGGAGGACAGGAACTCAAATAATCGTTCCATGAACAGGGAGCGACGTTTGACTTGCTTAACGACGGTACTTCCTGTATCGAGTTCAGATTTACTTGTGGGCATGTTCATCATGGTCATTGGTATACAGGATAATGAGTATCATCCCTCTTCTTCCGCATATTAGTAATATCAGCAACCGTTTACTTCACGGGGCTCTTGCCGGCCTGAACGTTCGTTTTGCCTAGCGAATTTTCACGTCCGCATTGTTGTCTATCATGTACCGGTAAAGGGAAACCGGCACCTGTTTGGCAGTGACAAGCGGGTACAAATAGATGTTCCAGGACACCATCACCACCAGTGCCACGTAATATAGCTTGCTGCCGAATCTTTCAGCGATA
This sequence comes from Nitrospiria bacterium, assembly GCA_919902495.1. GTDB lineage: Bacteria > Nitrospirota > UBA9217 > UBA9217 > UBA9217 > JAAXXJ01. The sequence continues at coordinate 11,158 of CAKKRC010000078.1, read as the reverse complement.
CGCCATATCGAGTATGCTATGGCGGTAAATACAAAAGGAAGCAGCGGAGTAACCGAATAGAGAAATGCAGGTCGCTTGATGAACAAGAAAAGCACGTATGATCCGCAAAAGAACATCACCGGCAGTGCAAGTGTCACTGCTCGTCTTCGCATTGCCAGTATCGCCATGCCGATCATGGACGGTATGGTAAGGATCCAGATCGGCAGATTGTTCATATAAAGTCGGAATTCCCCCAGGCCGTTCCCCAGATATGTCCCGTGTCCGACGACAATAGGACGAATGAACCATTCCACCGCCTTTGTATGGCTGAGAAAGACCAACTCAGGTTCATAGCTTTCCGGCTTGTATAACTGAAAAGAATAATAGATATTGGCGACGAATTCAATGAACTCATTGAAAGAATAGCCCCGGCCAAACCACTGATAGAACGAAAGAATGTAGACGCTGATCGGTATCAGGACATACGTGCATGTTATAAACAATGCATTCCCGATGGTCCGGTAGTTATCGTTCTCGTAGAGCGCCAGCATATACACAGCGAGCCAGACGGGAGCATAGTTCCATTTCGTAGCCAGGGCGGATCCCATGATGAGGGCCGAGAGCATGAGCCATGGCGTTCGTCCGTTGTGGTTCACGTAGAGGAGGACAGCGAGAAGACAGAGTGCGGTGCCGTAGACCTCGCAGAACGTATGCCTTGAAAGGACCACGTGGAGGGGATCTGTTGCAAGCAGGAGCCCTGCCATGAAGGCCGTTTTCCTGCTACCGCTGATCTTAAAGGCAAAGAGATAGATGAGAACGGCAGTGGCCGATCCGAACAGGACATTCCTCATGCGCCAGCCATAGGGATTGTCCCCGAAGATCTGCAGGAATCCGTACAGAAGGATGGGACGCAGAGGAGGATGCTCCCAGCTGTCGGGCTCGAACTGTCCGTTGCTCCAGTAATTCGTTGCCGCCGGAACGTGACCGGTCTCATCCATGTATCTGTTGGGGGGGGAGGTGATATCGTAAAACCTCAGACCACCGGCCACGAGAAATATAATACCAAGCAGGGCGATATCGATTCTTTTCATCAATGGCGACCCTGGTACACTACAGTGATGTCAGCAGTAATATGCTTCATAGAAAGCAGGTCCTGTGCCTGTGTATCGTTATAAACGCCTTTGTTTATATATACCAGCGCTGTCTCTGAGATTTTCGGGAGAGATGTTGGTGTCGTGGCAATGATGGGGATGCCGCTTAAATTGTACAGGAACAAGCCCCTTTCCAGGTTCGGAACCGCCCGGAGCGGATGCATTATCTCCAACAGGCGAAATTCTTCCCATGCATTGTCAGGGATAATAAAGTAGACTTTGCGTATGATGTTCTGAAATATGCTGAACTCAACAATATTTCCCTGATGCAGATGTGGAGAGCCGTTATAACTATTGAGTCCCCTCATATGCGGGTAGTTGTCAAACAGCAGCAGCACCCTTCCTTTTACATTCTTTTCCTTCCAGATCAAATATGCCTTTTCAGGCGAATCAACAATATGCGTGGTATTGGCTGAAGCAAATATCCGGCTATGGTATCCATGATAGCTCACAACCAGTATCACCAGAATGAACCATAACATAGCTGCCAATGAGTAGGACATTCTGTTCTTATACATAAACATAGATCCCCGGTATTTCCATCAAGGTCGCAAGTCCTGATTTTTTTGTAACGTTGGATTGTAAACCAGGCGGCTGACCTTTTCAAGTATATTGTCGTTTTTACGCATCACTGTGCGCGCAGTCTCTTGGATCGCGTCAGGATCACATCCTTCGAAGGCGGGTCCAGAGCCGGGCAAGATCAATAAGGCTGCTCGCTGCAGCACGAAAAGGGCGTACGGAGGACTGGCCTCCCTGACGCCAGGTCACGGGGTGAGACCGTACGTTCATTCCACGGTGCATTGCCAAAGCGATGATCTCCACATCCCACGTCCATCGATCGGACCGGCAGTGTGCCAGCAGTGAACGTGCCGCTTCGCCGCGAAACAGTTTGAATCCGCAGTTGAAATCACGAAGCGAAATGCCGCTGATCCGCCGGGCAAGCGTCGCATATGCTGCTCCCATGAGGCGCCGGAGGAGAGACTGGGGGCGCTCAATGCGTGCCCCGGGGCTTCGGCGATCTCCGATAACGATGTCGGCTCCCCGGTCAAGTTCGGGAAGGAATGATGCCAGCATTTCGGGAGGAGTTGACATATCTGCGTCCAGGATCAACACCCTGTCCCCCCGGGTGATGAGCACTCCTGCACGTACAGCAGCGCCTTTACCCCGATTCCGTTCAAATCTGACCAGACGGAAGCGGGGATCCTCTGCCAGCCGGGCAGCGACCTGCGCGGTCTGGTCACGGCTTCCGTCGTCCACAAGCACGATCTCCCAGCCCCCAGGGGAAAGCTGAGCAAGGACCCTGGACACTGCCCGCGCAGATCCCTCCAGTATGGCTTCCTCGTTGTATGCGGGAATGACGGCACTGATCACAGATGTTTCACCGATAGGTAGCGGCGGGACTGATATACTCTCGGCCCCAAAGTATCGGCCCGAGATCGTTTCTTAATTCAGCAGTTTTTCCACTTTCCAGATGAGCTTCTGTCCATCCTTCACCCCATAGGCTATGGACGTTCCATCATCGGTAAATACCGTTTCGAACACCATCTCATATGCGGGATGCCGGCGAAGGATCCTTCCCGTGGCGTCGGCAACGACGACGAACCGCTTGCCATCCTTCCGCACCCGGTAAACAAGCCGTTTTCCATCAGGGCTGAACATCGGAGAAACAATAATATCGAACATCGGTCCCTCTTTGCCGTTCACAACAACTAACCAATGCTGTCCTTTCATTGCACCATAAGCATGGCGGCTGCCGTCCCGCGTATGCACAAGATGCGATATCTCATTGTATTGCTTCCCTGTTTTGCCGTCGTAATACAAGGCCTGGGGCGCCAACATCACTTCTACGTTGGCCATGATGGCAGCAGCACCTCGCTGATCCCTGGCAACGACCGGCATGGCTACCATCGGATCGTCCGGAAGTGGCACCTCCCTGCCGTTCAGCACCAGCAGGCGAGTTTTTCCCCTTACCGCGGCATAGGACACCGAAACACCATCCGACCCGAAGGTCGGTTGACTGATGGTATCATAGAGTGGTCCTTCCTTGACGACATCCGGCTGGTCAAAACTGAACTCGATCACCCTTTGCTTGTTCTGAATTATATTTACCGTCGCTATCCTGGTTCGCGCATCGTTCACAACCATGAGATCGCCGCTTGCTTCCTTGATGACATATTTTCTGAACATAAGATCGCTGATGACCAGGCGAGGCCTGCGGTCTCCATCAACGCCTTCAGCATATGCCACTTTTGTGGAATCAGCGCTGAATACCGGATTGCCGTTATAGGTCGAATACCCGTTGCTTATGTTGTCGTCAACGACGACATAAAGTTTCTCTTTTTCGATGACCTTATATGCTACATGCTTGCCATCAGGACTGAATATAATGCGACCGATGTCATCGAATGACTGCCCCTCCCTCCTATCCAGCACCAGTCGCTGCATTCCGTCCTTCGACAGGACGCTGTAGGCTATCCGTTGACCATCGGGGCTCATTGAAAGGTTAAAGAACTTCTCGTAGGGTCTCCCCCCCATTCCGTTATGAACAACATGAACGCCGCCGGCCGTTTTCGCGATATATGCGACGCCTCTTCCGCGTTCATTGAAGAATATCTGGAACGCAGGTTTGTCTCCAAGAGCGGGGTCCGTGCTGTCCGGTTCTTCCTGGTCACCGATGGTCGCCAGCAGCGTTGTTTCCGCCAGTACCCCGATCGGCATGCGGGACGGCGACGATCTGGTTGTCTGCGGCTCTCTATCGCATCCGGTAACAGCCGGTACAACAGCAAGTACGACCACGACCAGGAACAGTATTGATGGATACTTCGATCTCATATTACTCCACGTTTGCAAGATGCTTCATTCAAATAGAGCGTTGTAGTGAATGTGCCATAAGGAAAAAAAGCCTCGCCCAAAAGGGCGAGGCTCGTTGATATTGAAGTTTCCTTGCGGTTATTAGTATCTGCCGCCTGGTGTGTACTGGCTCATGTCATCACTGCAGCCGGTGGGCGAAGCACCGCCGCAGGTAGCTGTGCCTGTCGTAATGCCCGGCGCTGCACGCGGTCTTGGGGAGACCGTGGTAAATCTGGCGGTATTACGTATGAACGCGATCGGCCTCATACCGTTACCGTTACCCCACGTCCAGGCCGGTTGTCCCGCAGCCAGAAGGCCGTTGAATCCGTGGGCATCCTGCGCCGGAACAGGCCTCGCTGGTCTGGTAGTATTGCTGAGGTGGCAATTGTGGCAGGATGAGAACGTGGTTGCATTCATGTTGCTTGCTGCGGTTGTCACCGCCGAACCGGCACCATGCTGCGAAGCATTTGTATAACCGCCGATATGGCACAGGAGGCACAGTGTCGGACTGGCGACATAATAGCTGCCGCGCACCGTGGTCGGGGACCCGTGCGAGGTCACCATGCTTCTAATGGTGCCGGAGGCCCCGTTCATCGCATGGCAGTCCCAGCAGGACATCAGGGCGCCCCAGCCGGTCAGCGTGCTCGCGGTCTTGAGCGTTACGGGATTATAGGTTGCGGTCATCCTGGTGGCGGTCGCGTAGCTGTTGTTCTGCTTGCCCAGGACCGGATGGTACGAGGAGTTCGACGTGCTGAAATGAGAACTGATGTTCGTCACGCCGCCCAGCACATTATTCGCCGTCAGGAAGCTGGAATAGGTCGCGCCCGAAATGGTCGTGCCGAACGGCTTTGAGGTCGAGCTGCCGTAGGATACCGGCACCTGCGCCAGGGTGCTGGTCGCTCCGTTCGAATCGTGGCACTTCAGGCAGAAGTTCTTCTGGATGGCCGCGATCGTAAGCCATTTCGGATCATTTTCAAGCCGGGTATTCAGGTTGCGGGTGAAAATGGTGAACGACGTGCTCGACGCCGAATCAACATAGCCCCCGGGGTAGGTGGTCCCTGACGGAGCGGTGAAGGAGGTCACGCCCAGCATGCCCGTCCCGGTATCGGGATCGCGCAGGTTGATGTATCCGTTCTGATGGAGCGTCTGGTCCTCGCGTCCGCTGCTCGTCGGGCTGCCCTCCAGGTGGCAGACGATGCAGTCCCACTTCGTGACATTACCCTGAGCCGAACGCTTGTGGGACCAATTGTTTTGGAACTCCGCGGACACCGCGCGTCGCTGGGTCACCGTGCCGCCGGTCAGAAGCGACGCTGTCGGAGCAGTCTGCACGATCAGGTGGCAGCCAACGCAATCCAAGTCATCCACTCCCCATTTGGCCGGCACGGCATTCTGGTGGCAGCTTGACGTCGAACAGGCGCCGCCGGTCGGTGAATAGGCATAGTTGATCGTGGTAGCGGGGCCCTGCGCAAGGTTATACGCCTGGTTGACGTGAAGCGAGGTATTGGTAATGCTGGTGCTCGTTGTGGTGACATTGTAATGGCAGATGTTGCAGTTGTAAATGTCATGGCTCAAATGGCTGTTCATCTTGGTCCGGTTCGTGTGGACCACGACCTTGATGGCATCAATTTGAATATTGGAGTTGGTCGCATCGTTATCCTTGATGATAACACCAAAGTTCGCATTGCGGACCTGGGCCGGAGTCATCGTGGCCCCCCAGGTGTCATTGACAGCGGTGTTCACCACTACCTCGTCCGTCGTGGTCGGGAGCGTGAACAGCTTGGCCGCGCCGGCGATTCCGGTCGGAGTCGCAGTGGCGTTATCGGTCAACTGGGCGCTGATCGACCCGACGCCGGTGCTCAAGCCCTTGACAATGACGGAGTAGCCCGTTATCACATCGGCATCCGCCAACTCGCTGGTCGAGAAGGTGAAATTCGTGACGACCAGCGGCTGCAACGTCGTGCCGGTGTAGGTGATGTTCGTGCCGTCTTCCCGCAGAATAGTGCTGTACGTATAGGTCGAGCGAGTGACCATCGTGCTGGTCCAGCCGGTCACGACCGAAACGGTGCTCGGATAATGCTTCGGGCTGGGATACAGCGGTCTGCCGCTGCCGTCATTGCCCGGCTCGTTCCCGTGGCAGCTGTTGCATGCCGTCGTGCCGCCCCAGTTCTGTGCCATCGTGAACGTCGGGACCAGGGTCGAAGCGATCGACACGCCCTTGGAATGGCAGTAGAAGTTGCTGCAGTTTCCGGTATAGGTCCCGGGTGAGTGCTTCGCCACGTCAGGCGGATAGCCGTTTGCAACGTCTATGTTGTTGTCTCCGTGCTGTACGCCGCCGCTCACGCCGTCCACTGCGCCGGTGTGGCAGTCGCCGCACACAAAGTTATAGGTGTTCAGATGCTTGCCATGGGCGCCCCAGGTCGGCGATCCGTAGGACGCGAAGGCACCCGGCGCAATATGGCACATAGTACATCCGGGGCCGGCAACACCCCAACTCGGGGTAACTGCGGTTACCGCGCCATAGGGGCTTGCATGACACGAGGCATTGAAGCATCTCGTATATCCGCTGCCGGGAGAATGCTTGGTTATGGTCGGTCCCGATCCATACTTGAGATCGTACGGGGTCACCGCGTACACATCGATATTGCCGTCCCCATGCTCAGCGCCGCCGCTCACATCCTTCAGTGCGGTACTGGTGTGGCATTCGTTGCACCCATATCCCTGAGAATCAACGTGCTTGCCGTGGCTGCCCCAGGTCGGCGATCCGTAGGACGCAAAGGCGCCCGGAGCGCCGTGGCAGGAACCGCAACCCGCGCCGGCAACACCCCAGACCGGGGTCACTGCTGTCGCTGGGCTGTACGGACTTCCGTGACAGGACGCGTTGGTACAGGCGGAATATCCGGAACCCGGGGAGTGTTTTGCCGTGACCGGATAGCCGTTGGTCACATCGATGTTGCCGTCAACGTGGTTCGCGCCGCCGGAAACATCCTTGACCGCGCCGACGTGGCAGGCATTGCACAGGTACCCCTGAGAGTCAACGTGTTTGCCGTGGCTGCCCCAACTCGGGGAGCCGTAGGTCGCGAATGCGCCCGGAGTCCTGTGGCATGCGTCGCAGCCTGAGGTGATGCCCCAGAGCGGTGTCGTCACCGTGCCGCTGCTGTAGGCGCTGGTATGACATCCGACCGCAGTTGCGCAGGCGCCGTACCCGTTGCCGGGCACGCCGCTGTTGGTGTACGTAAGGCCGGAGTTCACTTCGATCGTGTAGTTCGCGTGCGTTGACATGGTGACGGAATTTTCCGTGTAGCCGGTGTGGCAACTATTACAGGCAATGACTGCCGTCTGCGCGTGCGCCACGTGGCTGCCCGGAGCTGTCGGATCGGTTCTCATATTCAGATGGCAGGCCCCGCAGGCAAGCGGTCCCGCCGCTCCCCAGGTCTGTGGCTTGTCCGTTCCGGCTCCCGAACCGCCCGCGCCCTGGACAGTGCTGTGGCAATAGACCGTGGTGCAGGTGGTGAAGGCCGGGTTGTCGACCTGCGGGAAGGACTTGAGCGTACCGGCCGAGATCGTGCCTTTGCTGTACGACCCGCTGAAGGTCGCGAAGGTTTTGAGCATATCGATGCTGCCGTCGCGATGGCCGGTATTCGTGCCGTTGTCCCGGTGGCAGATCGTGCAGGCGAGCCCGAGGTTCGCCGGCTGGGAGTTCGCATGTTGCGTATGGGAGCCCAGGAAGCTGCCGGTGGTAGCGGAACGCGGGCCGTCGACCGGCGGGTTCCCGTGGCAGTCGGTGCAGGCCGTTACCGTCGCCTTGATCCCGGTCGTGAGCGTTATCGTATTGGACAGGAACGACGCGAAAGCGTTCACCGTGTCAGGCGAGGCGGCGTAGAGCGCGGTGACGCTTGCCCTCGTCGTGAGGCCCGTCGTCCCGTCGAACATGTCATAGACCACATATCCGTACTTCGTCGAAGTGGGACCGGTCACCACGGTACGGTCGGCCACCGTGCCGGTGTTCAGGTTGATGACCTGCGGGGTCCCGGGCCAATTCGATATCCTTCCGATCAGGGCCGCGTCCGACGGGATCCCCGTCGAGAGGGTCAGGGACGTGTAGATCCTGACCGCCGCGATGGTCCCCGCCGTGCCGATATCGTCGATGCCGAGCCCGGTGAGACGGACGCTGCCGTTGCCCGTATTGTTGCTGTTCATGGCGAACCGCTGCATCAACACGAAGGCCGCGGTGTCGGTTTTGGGCGTTGTCGCGAGCGGCGTATTGCCCGACGCGGTCAATTGGTCGGGCGGGCTCGAAGCCGGAGTTCCCGATCCGGTCGCACCCGCGGACGGGCCGTTGTTCACATTATCATAGGCGCAGATCCGGTAGGAGTACTGGGTGCCGTTCACCAGGCCCGTATGCGAGAACACTGTGGCCGTGCCGCCGTAGCCGGTCACCACGGAACCTGTCCCGCAGTTCGCGGGAGCGGAAGCGCCCGTCAGGAACCGGATCGTGTAGGTGTTCGCGGACCGCAGGCCGCTGGCAGCGTCGGCAAAGCCGGGCCAGCTCAGATCGTTCAGCGTGTCGCCAGGCGTCACGGTGAGCGTTCCGTCCGTCGGGACCGTGCTGTCCACGGTCCGGGAGAGGGCCGAGGCGGTCCCCGTGCCGCCCGTTGAGAGCGCGCGCATGTTCAGCGTCACCGCGCCGGCCAAAGCGGCGGGATTCGCCGTACAGGTCCAGGTCGGGGACGATCCCGAAAGGGCGCCCGCAGTTCCCGGCCACGTGCCATCGGTCGTGTACCAGCAGTTCGTCACTGAGGATTCGTTGTCGGTAAAGGTCGTGGTTATCGTGGGATTGGCGTTGATATACGTGCCCGTGTCGGGCGTCACCGTCACCGTCCCTGGCGTGGGCGCCGTGGAATCTGACGAACCGATCGTCAGCGTCGCGCTGGTGGTGTCGTTCAGCAGCGTTGTGTTCGAGCCGGTCGCGCTGGTCACCAGGCCGGTCAGGGTCTGGCTGACTGTGGGGCTTCCGATGATATTATAGGTGACGATGTACTGCGTCGTCGTGGTCGTTGCCGCGATCGGGGTGCTGAAGGTGGTGAAGGTGGCAGTCCCGGCAGAGAACGTCGAGGTCGCCATAAGCGTGTCCGTGGCATCCCACTCGTTCGCTGTTCCTCCGCTGTCACGGTAGATCTTCACGCCGCTTGCGGTGACGTTTGCCGTGTTGGTGCCGACCACCACGACCTGGGAGAGCGTGTCCGTGAAGCCCGTCGTGAACAGCGTGAAGCTGTCGACCGCCTGATTCGTGTCGTTCGCGAAGACGGTCTTGTTCGCAGGGAAACCCGTGCCATTGCCGACATTCGTGATCGCGGGATTCAGGGAAATGCCCGAGATTGTGTTTCGAGTTGCCGCGCTCTGCGTAAGGAGCGGATTGGTCGTTGTCGTGGTGCTGATCAGCACGCCGCCGCAGGTACGAGACATATTTGCTGAAGGATCGTTGCCGTCATACATCTCGGTCCATCCCGGCATAGGTGTATAGGTGACGCCGCCGTTCGACGTCTCGAAATAGTAGGCCCGGCCTCCATTTATAACGTTCAAAGGCGTTGCGCCAAAGTTATGCGTCACCGTTGGCGCGGTCTCAAGGTTATTATTCACAAAATGGTTGATCGGCGTCGTCTGGTTAACACCGGTGTACCAGGCAGCCTTGACCTGCCATCCTGCAGGAGCGACAGAGTTCGTGATATTCAGGTTGAGCGTTGTGCCGACTGCCGCCCTGATCTGTGTTTCTCTCAGGTAGCCGATCCACTGCCGGTTGCGGGAAACGCCGGAGTTGAACGTATTGAACAGAGAGGTCAGGTTCTGTCCGCCCCAGGTTCCCGAGGTGAACGAGGAGGTATTAGCAGCAGCCGCGGCCTCCCACTGAGCGACGACGACCAAAAGCCGGTTTTGCCCGGCTCCCACCGCGAACGTGCCGGTGATAGCGGCCATGCTTCCAATACCTGTCGCAACGCTCGCTGTCGGCGCGCTGAATTCGGCGCCCACTGTTACTGTCGCCGTTGCATCCTGAGGGCCGGCCAATCCTGCGGCAAGCAGGACACCGAGAGTAGCAGTGAAGATCAGTAGTCGACTGACCTTGGCCAGCCAACCTGAGGATATTTGAGTTCTTGTCGTTTTCATTCTCATACTGACCTCACCCTATAGAAGAAATTTCACCTATACATTGCCCCTCACCCTGCCCTCTCCGTGGAGTAGAGCGTACAGGGTGAGGAGTTATCACTTGCCGTTCATGCCCCGATTCTGCGGAACAAGAACATATTATACTATCTGTTCTATGCTAAATCAACACCTCTGCTCGCTCTGCTAGTATCCCTGCCACACCGGGGTTACCTGGAAGTGGCAATTGATGTTGGAGCAGGTCTTCGCCCTCGTGGCCGAGGATACGTTCACGAGACCGGTGTACGTCGGTGTGCCGGCAGATGCGAAGCGGTTGATCGTGCTGCCGCCGAAGTTGATCGAACGGATCGGGCTGCCGCCCATCGCGTGGTCCGTATCGCTCTGGGAGTGGCAAACGCCGCAGATCGCGTTGAAGTTGGTGTTGCCGAAGGTGTCCGTCGTCGCGGTCAGGACCGTGCCCGACAGTGTCTTCAGGTGCTGGATATGGAGCGCATGGGCGCCCCAGCCTTCGATCGCCTTCGCGTTCTTGCCCCAATCCGAGCCGCTGTTGGTGGTGTCGTAGTCATGGCAGCTGTCGCAGGCGCCGCCCACGCCCTCGAGGGTACCATTGATATGGCGGCTGTCGCCGGACCCGTCGTGGTTGTGGCAGGCCTGGCAGTTGCCGGCGCCGAGCGTGACCCCGCTGTGGTTATACTTCGCCGAGGCGAGCGGAGGAGACACATGGCACTTGTTGCAATCCGCGTTGTCCATGGTTGAGGCCGGGTTGGCAAGCAGCGTCCCGCTCGTCCAGGTCGGCGTCGGATCGGTGCCTACCACCGCCGCCGCGAAGCCGCCGCCGTGGCAGTAGTTCGTGGCGCAGACGCCGCCGGTGTAACTCGGCACGATCGGGCCCTTGTCCCCATTGTACGGCGTGGTGCCGATGTTCTGGGCAAGGTTGCTCCAGGTCATCGTTGCCGTGCCGTCCATATGGCCCGCGTCGTTCAGCGCGGCCACGGCATGGCAATCCGTGCAGGCCACCTGAC
>CAKKRC010000077.1 GCA_919902495.1 Nitrospiria bacterium | reverse complement strand
AACAAATTAAGCCGACACTACGATACTATTATAAATTAAGTTTACAGCGTACTAGCTTGGGACTTTCTAGGGTCTTTTGGAACATTGTAGGGCCAGGCCTACTTTGTTGCCTCGAGATTTTGAGATTCGTCGGAGTTGGTGAATGTCAAGGGTAAAGACCCTAAAGATTCCTGAAGTGAGGTGGCAACATGCCCATTACGCGAAAATTCAGAACAACCATCCTGGACCGTGCAGTAAGCGATCCGGCATTCAGAAGACAGATGCTGATCGAGGCCGTGAACGAACTGCTGGCAGGAGACCTCGATGCGGGCAAGGCCATGCTCCGTGACTACATCAACGCGACCATCACTTTCCAGCAGCTGGCAAAGAAGCTCAAAAAGACTGACAAGAGCGTTCACCGCATGCTGGGACCGCGTGGCAATCCACGTGCGGACAACATTCTGGAGATCATCAAAATTCTTCAAACAAACGAGCGGGTGAAGCTCCGCGTGGAAGCGCATAAGGTTGCGGCGTAGGTAATGTCAAATCGCAAGACTTGACCCTCATGGGTCTTTCGATCCGGTAAGTGTGGCCCTTGCGGATCGAGATCTCGTCGATACCGATAACTTTAGGCCCGGGGTTTCCGGCCCGACGAAGCTTCTCCCGCATGTACTGCGTTTCGAGCTCTTTGACGGCCCTTCGATCAAGGTGAAACTCTTTGGCAACATCCTTGATCGTTGAAGTGCTGCACCGCTTGCCAATATAGAAGGCAAAGCGCTTGGTATAAAAAGGACTGTCTGCCAGAAACGACAGTTTCTCTTGTTTCATCTTACCGCACCTCTGGCACTGAACTCGTCGTACCGGTAGTTCCAGATAGATGCGGGTATCGCCATTAGAAAGATCACGGACTCGTTTGATCTTATGATCGTAAAAGGTCCGATGAACCGTGCTGCAGACGCCACAAACTGTTTTTTTCCCCGCCGAGTGAGCCGTATCACTCGAGCGTAGGAATCACCGAAGATACCAACAACGGTCCGCTGTGGAGCAAAACCAGGGAACCGGTATGAATCGCTGAGGGTCTTCTTTCTCATGCACGATTCATAACACGTTTTCCCAAACGAAAACAAGAATAAAACACTTAGCCAGGGCGGGTAATGTGAGTTTATCCTCTCATTTTCACCCACTCAAACTGTACATGATCCGTAATTATAAAGGTGATATATGATTTATTCTCAACTCGAAATTACTAAAGAGCTTAGTCAGATCTCTCTATCAGTTAAACCATCGAAATATAAAATTCAAACTAATTACCCCTATAATGATCTGAGCGATAGAGCATTTGAGTTATTATTGTACCAAATATATCAAGTAAATATGGGAGCACGTAACATTGACCTGCAGTATGATAAGTGCAGCCTTATGGCCGGTATTGGTGAGAAGGGTCGTGACGTAATATTATCTTATAAAGACAATACAGTTTCCGTGATCCAGTGCAAAAAATATAAAGACAATTTAGATAAAACTGAAGTGGCCAAGGAAATCATCAAGTTTGTATTGCATTATTTAAAAGATAGTTCACTCATTCCAGATATCAATAATTTTACCTACTATTTAACAACATCAACAGGCTTGAGCAATGAAGCAACGACGTTGCTTAGCAATTTTAATGATGCCATAACTACGGATAGTAACTTGGAGGCTTGGTCAAGAAGCCTTCTTAAACAATATATAAAAATAGGCTTAGACTATAATAAGATAGAAGCTGCTCTGAAAGATACATTAAGTCGGTTAAAAGTTAAAGCCATCCTTCCGAGTGATCTTACCAGATTAATTAATAATAACGCATCGATCGTTACTGTGTTTTTCGAAGTAGATAAAATTGTAGACAAGAAAGCGTTCGAAGAAATCATTAATGGCAACAACCTGGATGTAAGTAAGTTAATCGACTACTATAAACAGGGTATTTTAAACAATTACTCACGCGTAAATTTCTTTGGGTTAGCTTTGCCTAATAAGCCTCGCGAAGTTCAACTATACTCACTATTTGTGCGGCCAATATTAAAACATAGAGGAGGTAGGTTAGGCGATTTTGCATTCTTTAAAAGCATTCCCAATGTTAATTTTATAGATACAAGCTATTTATTAAATGCGATGCCCGGTGGTAAGAAGTTTTCTATGGCCAGTCTTCTTGATTTTATCCATATTGAACGCGAAGATGCAAATCTAACGCAGAAAGATACGGCCGATCTATCTCTAAAACCACTCAGCAAACTCTTTAATTCAGAACATAACGCTGTAATATTGGGTAGGCCAGGAGCAGGCAAGTCGCTATTAACAAAATATGCAATTTGTAAATTAATTGAGCAAGACAAAGTTGCCTTTGAAAATATAAAAGTTTACGAAAGGATACCATTTAGAATTGAGCTATATAAATATAGCCGATATAAGAATACATACAAAGGTGGGATAGCTGATTATTTAGCACATCAGATGGAATCAGATTATCAGCTACAATTTATTAGTAAGACAAGCGTTGAAAAAGTATTTGAAAATTATCTTACCCTTATATTTTTTGACGCACTTGATGAAATATTAGATATACAAGAGAGGCTTAACATACGTAATGACATAGAAAATTTTATTAAAATCCATTCCAAGGTGCGCGCTATTGTAACGAGTCGATATGAATCATATGAAGAAGTATATTTTAAGGAAAATGAATTTACTGTTTACGAAGTCCAGAATTTCAATGATTCCCAAATAGAAGAATATGTAAACAAATGGTATTTGATTGAAGAGGAAGATAATGCAACGCGTAAGAAGGAAGTTACGGATTGTCTAATCGAACTTGGTAAGGTAGAAGACGAGCTAAAAAGAAACCCACTATTGCTATCCTTAATCTTGATTTTATATCGCAACGAATTAGAACTACCGACATCAAAACTAGACGTCTACGAGGGTTGCACAAAAACATTGGTAGAGACTCGTGATGCAAAAGAAAAGAAATTGGACTTGAATTTAAAAATAAAAAACAAAACGGCAGTTTATTCATCAATCGCATATTGGCAATACGTTAATTTTGCAGGTGAAAAGGTTAAATCGCTCAGTTTCAATATGATTATAAAACATATTAAGGATTATTTGTTAGATAAGGGTGAATTTACATCTGATGATGAAGCAGAACAAGCTGCTGAGGAATTCATGGAATTTTCGAAAACAAGGTCAATATTTGTCGAAAATAGTTTCACACATAAAACATTTTTGGAATATTTTACTTCTTATTATATATTTTCGAATTATCAATCAAAAGGTAAATTTGCGGAACGAGATAAAATAATAAAGCAATATATTGGTCAGTCTGCTTGGTTAGTTGTTCTCGAATTATTGATTTGCCGGATAGACAAAGAGCAAGCAGATTACGAGGTGATAGATTCTATAATTACATCACAATTAGCATATAGTAGAAATGAGGCCGTAAACTTTTTTTTACAAATCATGAAGTATCTAAAAAATATGAGCCCCGCTATGATGCAGAAAATAGTTGAAACGGCCCTCACTGTATGCGTGAAAGATAACTTAACTAAGAATACGGATATTATAAGAGCTATTAATGGTCATCTAGTACAACTATCAAAACACGCTCGGTTTGAAGAAGTGATACGTACAGCTATAAGTCTTATCGAATCTAATCTATCAAGTCCAGATGAGTCTAAAATATTCTATATATTTATATTAGAAAATATTGTCAATTCAGCTAGCTACAATAAAATATATACAGATGATATGTTTAGACAAAACCTAGAAAATGATCCATATCTGTTTATTTTGATAAACTATATGAAACTTCAAGATAAAGACACTCGCTTTGAACTCTTAGATGTTTTTATACGCAAATTTGGGAAATATAAGGCTTTGCAGTCGTATCGATCAAGATATGGCAATAATATATTCGATGGATATTATCGATTTAACTGGATTACGACTTCGCTATTTGCTGGATTCGCCTTCAAAGAATTCATGTCGGATATAAATAAATTAAGCGAAATAGGTGTAAAGGTTGATGACATCAAAAAGGCGATTCGTACTGATAGTGGAAAAATTGCATTATCAGAAAAGAATCTTTTTGAATACTTAACTGTATTAAAAAATCATCCCGCCAACTCTATTGTTAAAGCGGCATTATTAAAATATTATCATGTTAAGCCTGAAGTAGAAGAACCATTTTACCTAAAATTATCAAAAAAAGGTCGCAAGTTTCCTATCCCAAAATAGAAAAAGCTATAATCTACATAACCCAACAGAAAACAATAGGGTCACCCATTTAAAGGGCACCGTCAAGCGAAAAAAGCTATCTTGTGGCGAGAAACGGTACGTTTCTCGTCGAGCCTTGTCGTTATCTTCATCCTTACCATTGCCGCAGTTTCATTCGGTTTCGGCGTCAGTCTTCACTGCACCAGTCACCCATCGGGATTAAGGTCATTGGTGAAGCTCTTTATCCATGACCCTTTCCGCCTTTTTAGCGGACCAGAAAATCTTCGGTTCCATGCCGTGTCCAGGAGTATGTACAAGTCTTATGGTTGTTAACCAGCCCCAAGATGGCTCGCGGTAAGTACCTTAGGGTCAAGTCTTGCGGCTTGACATCTGCGTGTTGAAGACCGGATGGTAGATTGACAGCCTTTAATATTTGGAAAGAAAATCGGCCGGAGAGAATGAACTCTCCGGCCTTTTGCCTGTATTTCGATATGCCCAGCCTGAAGCCGCGTTGCCGCTACATCGCCATCGGAAAAGGAGTGTAGCCGGCCAGGAGCAGCTCGCCGAGGTAGGAACTTCCTTTCATCTCGGCCCCTTCGATGAGGTCTTCCTTGAGAACGTTATGCAACGGCATGAAGGCGTGGCAGACGTAGAACTTCACGTTGAAGTCGGGCATCATGTCCAGCAGCTCGCCGACGTTGACCTGATTGCCTTCCAACTCCATGGTCATGGTCTTTCCCACTCCCTTTTTTGCAAGCTCGACGCCTTCACCGACCAGGAACATCGCTATCTCTACATCGTCTTCGAATGCCTTCATATTGGAAATGATCTTCAGCATGACGATCACTTCCTTGAGATTTGACTTCGCATGGGACAGCACGAACAAGAATTTCTTTGGATCCATCATAACCCTCCTTGGTTGGCCCTCCCGGGCGGACTGTATAAGCTGGGGCATATATTACAATATGCGCAACAATACGACAAGGTGTTTTTTTGAAAGACGAAGACCTCGGGGTAGGTATATTTGGGGTTTGCAGCGGGTCTGACATGATGGGATCGTTGAAAAAGACATCGAATGTCAAAACGCACCCTAAAGGGTGCGGCTACCAATTACAATATCAATGCGTTACGATTTGGTAGCCGCAGGACTTCGGCGAGCTCAGTCGAGCTGCTTTAGCCTGCGCAATTAGTTTTTCAACAGCCTGTGATTTCCTCACATCTTGACATCCTCTCGTTATTGCTCCTTCCGCCCCTCCCACGCCATCGCCTTCTCATACTCCTGAAAGAGCTTTTCCCTTCTCCTGAATTCCCGCGGATGCACGCTTCTTCGCGTCCCCCGCATGGCGGTCCCCATGTCGGCGTGCAGCATCTCGTGATAGACGACGAACGCGACATAGCAGGCCGGCACACCCTTCCGGTCCAGGAGCGGGTTAATCCGGATCGTGTTCGACCGTTCGCTGTAGCTCCCGACGGTCCTTTTCCTTACTGCGGAGCGCGGGCTGCGGCTGCCCCAGGTGATCGCTGCGGTCACCTTGTTGCCGAAGTACGCCCGGTTGATCTCCTCGTACAGTTCGGAAAGGTCGTGATGCTTGCCTTTTGTCCTTACGACGACCTTCTTTACGCGCTTCCGCCTCAAGTCCTCCCTGTTCGCCCGAAGGAAGCTCTGGAAATGCGGCATGGCGCGTTTGCAATCCCTCAGATAAGAGACGATCTCGTCCAGCACCGCGTGGTTCGCGGTAAGGAACATCCGGTGAAGCCGGACAGCGAGAACGCCGTCCCTGACCGCGCAGGAAAGCATGCTCGTCGAATTGTCCGTGAGTATGAGCGAGACAGGCCTTCCGAGGCGCTCCTCGAGGGTTCGCTTGAGTGCGCTCTCGGTCGGTGTGAAGGGAAGGGCCAGTTGCATGTCAGCGGGGTCAACGCTCATGGTCATGATTCTAATCGAAGCTGAGGAACGAGGCAAGCGGGGAGTTTTGAAGGGGGGGATGCAGGGGCCTGTTGGAGAAATAAACTGCGGCAGGAGATATCCTGCCGCAGGAGTGTTGGGACGTGAAGAACAGATCGACCTCGAACGGGACTTTAGAATATCTTGATCCGCGCGAAGTCACCGGAGTCGCTTCCGAAGAAGAGCCATCCGTCGGCTGAGACGGTGCAGGAGGGGCTATCCCCGAGCACAAATGGGAGTTCCGGGATGTTCTCCCAGGTGTCGGTCGCCGCTGTGTACATCCACATCGTAACGTTCGTGTCTGCGGTGTAGATGTGGCCGCGGCGGTCCGTGCAGAAAGCGTCTCTCATTCCCGCTGCGTCCGGTAATGACGCCAGAGCGGTGAAGGTTCCATCGGCCGGGTTGAAGGCATAGAAGCCGGTCTGAGAATTGTAGTCGGCTATGTATACACGCTTGGTTTTGCTGTCCCAGACAGTGCGAGGCTCACTATGGGTAACGTCGGCCGGGGTAGTGATGTATTCAAAGGTCGAGTTCGCGGTGTTGAACTTCAACAAGGCGGTCGTAGAGGCCACGGAGTATATAAAACCGCTGTCGTCTGCGGTAGTCTGTGCATGACCGTGAGAGTAGGTAAGCGTGCCGGTCATCGCCGTTGTCCAGCTATCGCCGTTGATGTCGTAGACGTACACCGAATTGCCGTCGACCGTAAAGAGACGGTTCCCTACCCAGGCGAGGCCGATGTAACCGTCGGAGCTCGTGGTGCCCGTGAGAGCGGTAAAAACGCCCTGGGGGTCGGAAGTTGTCGGGAACGAAAAGACTTGCAGCGTGCCGCTTTGCAGGGAGTAGAGGGCTTGCTTACCCGCCGGGGTGAAGTCACTGAACGCGACTGTATTACCGCTTTCGGGGTTGGCCGCCAGCGTCTCCCAGGTGCTCGTCGTGCAGGTTACCAACACGTTCGTAATATCCGCGCCGGAGACCGTTCCGCTACTGTTCGCCACCACGCAGGCCTCATAGTCAACTGAGGTGGTGGGCTGGGACAAGACGGTGACGTTATAGGTGGAGAGGTCTGCAATCTTTGTCGCGAAGGTGAACGTGGTGCTGCCCGACGTTATCAACAGATCATCAGCACCGTTGCTCTGGAGCACCATACCTGTTACGGTAAGGCCGCTCACCACGCCGCTGATCGTACGGTTCCCTAATGGCATCGGGGACGATTTATCTCTGCAGGCGGCCAGGGACAACACGATACACAAGACCAATACTGCGAGTATCCAACGCTTCTTCATCATGATCTATTACCTCCTTTGGAATGTGAGATATTCGAGGATCTCGTAAATTCCTGTCTTCGGGGGAATGAAGCAAAAATACCCGTGCCTCCTTTCCGGACAGGCCAGGACAGGGATCATGAGGTCTTCCTGCCTCGGACGGTCCTTCTGTTCACAAGCGGAGTGCAAGACGTTGTCGCCCGCTTGCTCCTGTTCGAACGATTGGCCCCCCTTCGACACAACTCCCGAAAAGGTGTATGGGGTAAAGATAGACGACAAGGGCGCAGGTGTCAAATCCATCGCCTTCTCCTGAATCAAGGAAGAATGACTCCGGATCCATGTAGTTCCAATATGAAACACTATTTTCTCTGCCCTGAACCTCATCTCGCGGTGTTCTTCTTCAGCGCTCTCTCGCAATAATCTCATTTCAGGCCTGTAAACAAAGGACTTTATGCGACTTTTTCACAGAAGGCGTTCGCTCAAGGACACCCTCGTCCATACCTACCGTTCATCGCTGTTCATATATGAAACACTATTAACCCGTCATGTTCATACATTACTTCATAAAAACAGCATGTTGAGCTATGGCATCTGCATTGCTCTATACATCAGTGAACAAGCAAGCAGAGAACGATAAAGGAGGATACGAAAATGGGAAAAAGACAGCTGCTGTTCGTCACGTACCGTGACGAGAACATCGAAGAGGGCGGAATGTATGCCATCGAGCTCGCAAAAGCGATGTATGAAGACATCACGCTTCTGCTGGTCGAGAAGAAGGACAGCCTGATCAGCAAGCTGGGGAACATGATGACCGCCGCAAGCTTCGCCGAATCCGGCGAACAGGAGACGGCGCGCGAGATCCTCAGCCAGGGCGCCGTGCGCGAAAAACATCGCGTTGACAGGGTTGCCAACCTGATGACCGCCGTGACCTTCGCTGAGGCAGGCGAGCAGGATTCAGCGCGCCGGTACGCAGCGGAAAGCACCGAGGACATCCGTAAAAATTTTAAAGAGAAGCTCGATCATTTGACGGCGCTCTGCCGGAAGGACGGGATCGCTGTCAGGGTCGAGGACTCGAAGCAGGAAGCGGTTGCGGGCATCAAGTCATATCTCAGGGACCATAGCGGCATCGACAAGGTTGTCCTGAGCCCCGCGGTGACGAGCGACAACAATGTCTCTGCCAAGGACCTGAACCGGCTTGTCCGGACCGCGTCCCGGCCGATCGTGACTATGACCCGTCAGGCCTGCTGCACCGCATAGACCATTTAGTGATCGTATCCGGATATATTCTGGAATAATTTATTATTTGAGGAGGTTTATCGTGGCACAAAGCAATGTAAAGAAGAAACCGGTCGGCAAAATGCTCATCATGGGGCTCATCTCCATTGCCCTGTACGCGCTTCTGCTGGCCAAGCAGGACGACGTGAACAGCATCTTCGCGCGAGGCGGATGGTACGCGTTCCTGCCCATCATCACGGCGTTCGTGTTTTCGTTCTTCCATGGTTCGTTCACCGGTGATTTCTGGACCGTCCTCGGCGTCGAGGCTGCAAGGAAGAAAAAGGAGGTAAAGTAACATGCATGACATTGCGACCAATTTCATCAATCTCGATGCGATAACGATCTTGTATCTGTTCGGTGTAGGTTTCGTGGGCGGTCTGGTCAGCGGCTTCA
Organism: Nitrospiria bacterium; assembly: GCA_919902495.1. Lineage (GTDB taxonomy): Bacteria > Nitrospirota > UBA9217 > UBA9217 > UBA9217 > JAAXXJ01. The sequence continues at coordinate 14,089 of CAKKRC010000077.1, read as the reverse complement.
TCGGGTCCGGCGGCGCCTTTGTGCTGACGCCCGGCATGATGAGCCTTGGCGTTCCGGGCCTTATGGCCGTGGCGAGCAACATGTGCCACAAGTTCCCCAAGGCGCTTGTGGGCGCCATGAAGCGCTTCAAGTACGGCCAGGTGGACGTGAAGCTCGGCCTCGTTCTCGGCGTGTCTGCCGAGGCAGGGGTGCTGTACGGCGCGGGCATCCAGGAAAAGATCAAGGCGACCTTCGGCGACGCCGGCTCCAACCTGTATGTGAGCGTGGCCTTTGTCGTGATCCTTGCGACGGTCGGAGGCTTTGTCCTCTACGACGCATGGAAGACCTACCGGTCCGGGAATGCCAATACGGAAGAGAAGGCCGGCAAGCTCGCGATGTGGATCCAGTCCATCAACATTCCGGGCACCATGGTCTACTTCAAGAGCATCAATGCGCGGGTGTCCATCCTGTTCACAATCCCCCTCGGTTTTGCCACCGGCATGATGGCCGCGACGATAGCGGTCGGCGGTTTTGTCGGCGTCCCCGCGATGATCTACGTCCTCGGCGCGCCGAGCCTTATGGCGTCTGCCACGGAGCTCGTGATCGCTTTCGTCATGGGTCTTGGCGGTTCGCTCAAGTATGCACTGTCCGGCATGGTCGACATCCGGCTGGCCATGATCATCCTGGCGGGCTCGCTCTTCGGCATCCAGCTCGGCGCCATCGGAACGACCTACGTGAAGCCGTTCATGATCAAGGTCGTCATGGGCGTGATCATGGTGATCGTGCTGTTCAGCCGCGGACTGATGGTGCCTGTCTATCTGTCCCAGCTTGGGCTTATCGAAACGCTCGGCGAAGGCACGGTGAAGTTGCTCAAGACCGCAAGCTTTGCTATAATGATATTTGCGTTGCTGCTTGGCGCTTTCATCGTTCTGCGCGCCATGTGGCAGGGCCGGAAGGCGGAGAGACTGCAGCACGCCTCAGGAGCCCTGGAGCATGGGAAGATATAAAAAGGTACTTGTTGCTGTTGATGGATCGGAATCGAGCCGGAACGCGCTTTTGCAGGCGTTCCGGCTTGCTGTTGAAGAGAAGTGCTGGATCACCGTAACATCGGTGGTCCCTCCGTTCACCGGAGACCTTGAGCTCACCGGTGTCCGGGGTGATGTGCTGGCTTCGCTCGCGAAGCCCTACGAGGACGCGCTCCGCGATGCTGAGAAACTTGCCCGCGAAGAGCGGGTCCTCATCAAGACCGTGCGCGAAGAAGGCGAGACCTACGAGCGGATCGTTGACCTGGCCGATGCCGCGAACTGCGACGTCATCGTCATGGGCCGACGGGGTCTTAAAAAGATCGATCGCACCCTCGTGGGAAGCGTCACGGCCCGCGTCATCGGCCATACCCAGCGGGATGTGCTCGTGGTTCCCGGTGGAACGACGTTGGGGTGGAAAAAGGTCCTGGTCGCCACGGACGGGTCGAAGTACAGCGGCATCGCGATCAACAAGGCCGTCGATTTCGCGAAGGCCTACGGCGGCTCGCTCGTGGTATTATCTGTTGTCGACGTTCCTATGGAGTTCTACGCCGAGGCGCCGAAGGCGGTCGAGGACATGATCCACAAGGCCAGGGAATATACGGCGGCGGTGAAGAAACAGGCCGAGGCTGCCGGCGTCAAAGCAGAGAGCTACGTGGGCGAGGCAGAGGCCTGGGAGGCCATCGTGAAGCTTGCCCAGGACCAGAATGTCAACATGATCGTTGTGGGTTCCCACGGCAGGACCGGCCTCAGACGTCTGCTCATGGGAAGCGTCACCGAGAAGGTCATCGGCCACGCGCCCTGTCCGGTGCTGGTCGTAAAGTCGTAGCCTCCTATCAGAGAAAATCATCCTCATTCTTTTCTTCAATCCGGCTGAACCGATGCCGTGAGGCCCCTGTCAAGGGGACATCGTCCTCTCGAACGTTCACCGCAGCTTCGTTACCACCCGGAGAACCGTTTTTTCCACATACCCTGAAAATACCCCATCGTATTGCTTGCATTCTGCCGTCGACTATTCCATAGTACAGCGCACGCAAAAAGATGACGAACAATGCATTTGCCGCTGGAATTATTTAGGAGCGTTGCTATGGCCGTACGACCGCGCGGGAAGAACGGAAAGAGCAAGGCATTGGTGAACTGCTGGGATTTTTACCACTGCCCCAAAGAGAGGCAGATGGTCTGCCCGGCCTTCCAGCAGGAAGCGGGCCGGTCCTGCTGGAGCGTTGCCGGGACGCTGTGCGAGGGCAACGCGCGGGGAGCGAACGCGAAAAAGCTCGGCAGCTGTACGGTCTGCGACTTCTACCGGCAGGTCCGAGCGGGAGATATGTGAGCTGTGAAGATCATCGCTTTGCCGAGGATATCTTGTTCCTGCCCGCTTCCTTGGACCTGTAAAGGGCGGCGTCGGCGAGCGACACGAGGGTGTCCAGGTTGTCTTCGGGCATGCAGCAGCTGGCCACGCCGATACTGAGCGTGAGCCTGGTCCGCTTGTTGCCGGGAAGGTCAAGCTCCAGTCCTTCGACGGCGTCGCGGACCTTCTCCGCGAGGCTGAGCGCCCCGGCATGCGATGTCTCGGGCAGGATGATCATGAACTCGTCGCCGCCGTACCTCCCCAGGATATCGGCTTTGCGCAGCGTCCGCCTGAGCACCCCGGACACGGCCGTGAGCGCCCGGTCTCCGGCTGTATGTCCGTAAGTATCATTGATGTGCTTGAAGAGGTCCACATCGCAGATGATCAGCGACAGGTCGTTGTTGTATCTGCCTGCGCGCTCGATCTCATGGCCCAGCTTATCGTTGAGCGCCCGTCTGTTGAGCAGGCCGGTCAGGCTGTCGGTGGTCGACAGGTGGTTCAGGGTCTTGATGAGCTCTTCCTTCTCTTCCTCCTCTTTTTTCCGGAAGGTGATGTCCCGCGTATATTCCACTACATGCGACACGTTCTTCTGCTGATCGAAGATGGGATAGGTCGAGATCTCGAACCATGCCTCCGACCCGTCGGGCAGCGTCATCAATTTCTCCTTCGCGCAGGGGTCCTTGGAACGGAACGTTGCATCGACGACGCAGTCATCGCAGACCCCGGTCCTGTTGTGGAGGACCTCGTAGCACTTCTTTCCGAAAAGGTCCTTGGACAGCTTGTTCCGCGTACGGGCATAGGTGTCATTGAAGCGGACGAAGCGGAATTCGCGGTCCACGATGCTGAAAGGATCGTGGAAGCTGTCGAAGATCGTGTTCAGGAAGCTTTCGGACCGGTAGAGCTCCTCCTCGGTCCGCATGCGGTCCAGGATCTCCTTGCGCAGGAGATCATTGAGGGCGTTCAACTCCTCGGTACGCTCCGCGACCTTCTGTTCAAGCTGCTCACGGTGCGTTCGCAATTCTTCCTCTGACCGCTTTCGCTGGCTGATGTCGCGCAGCACGCCGACGGCATGCCATTTCCCCTTCAGCTGCAAGGACGAAAGGGAAAGCTCAAGAGAGAACTCGGTGCTGTCCTTTCTCACTGCGGTCAGCTCAAGCGTCCTGCCGACGCTCGGGCCCTCGCCGCTCTCCCGGAAACGGCTGATGCCGTTCCGGTACTGCTCGAGGTGACGCGGGGGGGCAAGCAGCGCATGCAGATCCTTGCCGATCGCCTCGTGCGCCGCGTGTCCGAAGATCATTTCCGCGGCGGGATTCCAGAAAGATATGATCCCCTGATGGTCCATCATGACGATGGCATCCTTTTCCGCCGCGGTAATGGTGTGCAGGGTCTCGTTGCTTTCCCGGAAGGCCTCGAGGGCAAGATTGCGTTTCCTCATGGCCCGGAAAAGAAAGACGCCGATGGTGAAGAGAACGGCGATGATTAAGAGACGGAAATGAAGCTCATTTGGCGGACCTCCGAAGAAAAGGAGGTCAGTAAAAGCTCCGTGCTGAAAGGCGTATGCCTCTACGGCCGCATAACCCGTCCAGAGGACAACGGCGGCAAGGAGCGGGATACCTATGTGAGTACGTTTCTGGTCCATAATAGGCAGATAATAATAGCCAATCACAAAAATAAGTGCAATATCTGTTCCATTGTGCGATATTATAAAAATCAATGACTTATGAGCTAATAACGAACAGGAAAGAGAGGGGGTATTGCTCATATGGGTAATGAACGTTATTATTCGCTGAGGGAACGGGAAATTGCCGGGAGGGTGGCAGGTGAAGCAAAAGGACGGTGCATGTTCAATCGAGCATGGCCGGTCATAGCTAGTCATTCAAAGAGATCTATACATGCGTTCGCAGTACGATCAAAAGAAGAGCATCCCATCGTACTCCAACGCGTAGTTGATCAGATGTATCCCGCCGAGGATCTGGGTCCCTTCGACCAGGTCCTCTTTCTTGAGGCCCCGGTTTACCGCTACCTGCTGGCACAGCTGGAACTTGACGCCGACCGCAAGGGCATCGGCGAGGCGTTGTTCGAACGTCGCGATGCCGGGCGGAAGCGTTCCCTCTTCCTTGATCTTCCCTTTGATGACCGCGTCGGCCCCGTCCTGCACGCAATAGACGACCGCATCGCAGCCGGAACACTGGGCAATGGTGGCGAACATGATCGCCGATTTGATCTTGCCGACATCCTTCATGCCTGACGATAACTGCACGGCGAACTTCTTTCTCTGCATCGCAGCGGGTTCTGTCATTTTTCTCCTTAGCAGGTTTCTAAAGAACTAATTACGCAGGCTAAAGCCTGCGGCTACCAAACCATAACGCATTTATTTTTCGATAATCACCCTTCCGATGGACGAGGTCCCTCTATGCCGGCGTCGGCGCCGGGCAGGTCCCTATGGCCTCTTCGATCTCATCAACGCCTGCACCGGTTCGAGGCTGTAGGGGCTGCCGTGCTCGATGGCGGTGAGCACCGTGCCTCCGCCGGTAAAGAAATAGTAGCTCGCGTCATCCATGACCGAAAGGTACAGGCCGGGCAGGAGGTTCTTGAACTCCTGGAGGGTGTCCCCGCCGCCGTACATCTTCATGGCGTTCCGGTTCAGATCGATGGTGTTGTCCAGCGCCTGCGATCCCGCGGAGAAATGGGGGGTGAAACCCATGACCGCGTTCACGAAGATGGTCTTCGCCGTACCGATGGCCCCGGCAACTTCGCGCTCCTCGAATGACCGGGGGTCGATGTCCAGAACGTACCCATAGGAATTGCCGGGTTTGAAGTCCTTTATGGAGATGGTCCGGTATCTGCCCGCAATTCTATCGTCCGGGATGTCCGATTCGACAATGAAGGGGAGTTCGACGATCTTGCTGTTGGCCCGGTCCTTTTCCACCAGTGCCCGCGCAAGTTCGCGGTCCTCGTCGGTCACCCCCTTGATCCGTATCCCGTATTTCGCGCAGAGATAGGTATTGTAGATGACCCCGCCGAGCACCAGCCGGTCCACCTTGTCATAGATGGCATTGAGGGGCTTGATCTTGGTGTCGTACTTCGAGCCGGCGACAACGGCAAGGAAGGGCCGCTCCGGGCTCATGACGCCGTCAAGGTGCGCGATCTCCTGCTGGAGCAGGAAGCCCGCGTAGGAGGGGAGCAGTCCGGTGATGTTGACCGTGGAGGCGTGGGGCTGCCACGAGCCGAAGGCATCGTTCACGTAGATATCTGCCAGGCCGGCAAGCTGCAGCGCGAAACGGTCCCGGAGCTCTCCACGGGTCTCCTCTCCCTGGAACCACCGTGTGTTCGGAAGATAGATGCCGCCGATCTTCCGTTCCCGCAGGTCCCTGACCGCAAGGTTGATGGAGGTGTCGATCCCGGTGATCCCCTGCTTCGGGTCAATGGGGAGTTTGGGGACATACAGCTTTGTGTGGAGCTTCTGCTCGAGATAGCGCACCACCGGTTCAACGGACTCGTCGGGCCGGCACGTGATGTCGCCCGTCTTCTTGTCCCGGGGCCTGCCCACATGGGTCATCAGGATGGGCCTCCCGCCCCGCTCAACGATGTGAAAGAGCGTCCCGATGGTGCGATCGATGCGGAAGGGGTCCTTGATCGCGCCGCCCTTGACAACATTGTGATCGAAACGGACGAGGACGACCTTCCCGGCGAGGTCGGCGTCCTGGATCAGCGGCAGGTCCGGGTCCATTGAATTGTTCAACATGGTGAGCATCCTTTGTTACACGCAACGGGAAGACCTAACCCGGATAATGCGGGAGCAAAATTTGCCACGAAGACTCAAAGTCACGAAGAATTACAAAAACCGTTCAAGATACTGTTTTACTGTTTAGATTATGGCCTTACTTCGTGTCTTAGTGCCTTTGTGGCAAAATATCATTGCCATTAATTATGAGTGGAATTCAATTCCTTGGTTACTGCAACCATATCTTTCATTCATTATAGCACAGCAGGCTCACACTGCTTACAGCCCCCGGCCCAAAAAAATTCTTGACAGGAACCGGCTCCTGGAGTATTGTGAATCCGCATCAGATTTCCTCTTTAAGTCTGGTCCCGTGAGGCCAGAAAGGGCAGGACATGAAAAAGTTCAACGAGACGATCACGTCTGAAAGCACGCACACGAACCTTCTTCCCGGTATTCCGGGGAGAAGGTTTTTTTGTGACCTTTTAAGGAGTTACTAGTGACCAACAGCAAGGAAAAGGCTCTGATCCTGGACAAGGCAGCCATCGACCGGGCCATGACACGGGTTGCCCATGAGATCCTGGAAAAGAACAAAGGTGCAAAGGACATCGGCCTCATCGGCATCCAGCGGGGAGGCGTGCATCTGGCGAAGCGCCTGGCGGAAAAGATCAAGGCGATCGAGGGCGTCGAGGTTCCCGTCGGCAGCCTGGACATCACCATGTACCGGGACGACCTGAACACCAGGAAATCCCAGCCGGTCCCGCAGGCAACGGACATTACCTTCGATATCAAGGAAAAGGCCATCGTGCTCGTGGACGATGTGATCTTCACCGGCAGGACGATCCGGGCGGCGCTGAACAGCATCATGGACTACGGGAGGCCGAAGCGCATCCAGCTCGCGGTGCTGGTTGACCGGGGCCACCGGGAGCTTCCGATCCGCGCCGACTTCGTTGGCAAGAACCTTCCCACGTCGGCCAGGGAAAAGGTGGAGGTGTCCCTTGCCGAGGACGGCGTGGAGGAGAAGGTCGTCATTTTTGAAGAATAATTCAGGGGCCAGGGTTCAGTAGCCAGGGTCCAGGAATGAAAATTCTGACCCCTGTACCCTGTACCCTGATTCCAGAGGTTTAAACCATGGCACTAAGCACAAAAGACCTGCTTGGCATCAAAGGAATGGCGGCGGACGAGATCAAGCTCATCCTTGACACCGCCGCGACGTTCAAGGACGTGTCGGAGCGGGACATCAAGAAGGTCCCCACCCTTCGCGGCAAGACGGTCATCAACCTCTTCTACGAGGCGAGCACGAGGACGCGCACATCTTTCGAGCTTGCCGGCAAACGGCTTTCCGCCGACGTGATCAATATTTCCACTTCCACGAGCAGCGTGACAAAGGGCGAGACGCTCCTGGACACGGCCCAGAACATCGAGGCCATGAAGAGCGATATCATCATCGTCCGCCACGCATGCTCGGGCGCGCCGGAGTTCCTTGCCCATCGGCTCAAGAGCTCGGTGATCAACGCGGGAGACGGTTTTCACGAACACCCGACCCAGGCCCTGCTGGACATGTTCACCATCCGCGAGAAGCTCGGCCGGCTCGACGGCGTCACCGTGGCCATTGTGGGAGACATCCTGCACAGCCGGGTCGCCCGCTCGAACATCTACGGGCTTGCGACCATGGGCGCGACGGTCCGCGTCTGCGGTCCGCCCACCATGGTCCCTCCGGGCATCGAGAAGATGGGGGCGAAGGTCTATTCCGACATGGATGAGGCGGTGCAGGGCGCCGATGTCGTCATGATGCTCCGCCTCCAGCTCGAGCGGCAGGCGGCAGGGCTCTTCCCGGGCGTCCGGGAGTACGCGCGGCTGTTCGGCCTCAACCGTGCGCGGCTGGACCGGGTCGGAAAAAATGCGATCGTCATGCACCCGGGCCCCATGAACCGGGGAGTGGAGATCGCGTCCGACGTGGCGGACAACTCTTCGGTGATCCTCGACCAGGTTACGAACGGCGTGGCGGTCCGCATGGCGGTGATGTTCCTGCTGTCGGGGGGAGCGAAACCGGAAGCGTGACAATTGCGGATTTCGGATTGCGGATTGCGGATTGAAATACGTCTTCCCATCCTGCATTGAAAAAGGTGTGACAATGAACATTCTCATCAAGAACGGCCACATCATCGATCCCGCGAACAAGGTGGACGGGAAGTTCGACCTCCTTGTCGCCGACGGGAAGATCGCGAAGCTCGGCAAGCCGGGCTCACTTCCCTCGAACGGAGCAGAGGTCATCGACGCGGCGGGCAAGCTCATTGTTCCGGGCCTGATCGACATGCACGTGCATCTGCGCGAGCCTGGTTACGAATATAAGGAGACCATCGCCACCGGTACTGCCGCGGCAAGGGCGGGCGGGTTCACCGCGGTCTGCTGCATGCCGAACACGAACCCGGTGAACGACAGCAGGTCGGTGACCGAATTCATCCTGTCCCAGGCCGCGAAGGACGGTGCGGCAAGGGTCCTCCCCATCGGCGCCATCACCAAGGGTTCGAAGGGCGAGGAGCTTGCAGAGATGGGAGAGCTTCACGACGCGGGCTGTGTAGGAATTTCCGACGACGGAAGACCGGTGATGAGCGCGGCCGTCATGCGGCGCGCAATGGAATATTCGAAGATATTCGACATCGCGGTGATATCCCACTGCGAGGAAGCGAGCCTGGCGGACAAGGGCGTGATGAACGAGGGCTTCGTTTCAACCGAGCTGGGTCTCCGCGGCATCCCGAACGCAGCCGAAGATGTTATGACCGGCCGTGACATCCTGCTCGCGGAACTGACGGGCGCGAGGCTCCACATCTGCCACGTGAGCACAGCGGGATCGGTCCGGCTCATCCGCGAGGCGAAGCAGCGGGGCGTCAAGGTGACCGCCGAGACCTGCCCGCACTACTTCACGCTGACCGAGGACGCGGTGCGGGGATACAACACCATGGCAAAGATGAACCCGCCGCTTCGGACGTTTGAGGATGTTGCCGCCATCAAGCAAGGCCTCAAGGACGGGACGCTCGATGTGATCGCCACGGACCACGCCCCGCACGCGCTTGATGAGAAATCAGGAGAGTTCGACGCGGCCCCTTTCGGGATCGTCGGGCTCGAGACGGCAGTGGGCCTGTCGCTCAAACTGGTGCAGGAAGGGGTCCTTACGATGTCCCAGCTGATCGAGCGCATGAGTGCTGCGCCGGCCCGGATCATCAAGTCCGCAGGCGGGACGTTATCCGCGGGCGCTGTGGCGGACATCACGATCATCGACCCGGACGTTGAATGGACGGTCGATGCATCCCAGTTCAAGTCACGCTCGAAGAACACGCCATTCGGTGGATGGAAGCTGAAGGGAAGAGCGGTGCAGACGATCGTGGGGGGAAGGCTCTAATTGCGGATTGCGGATTTCGGATTGCGGATTGGAACACCGGTAGTATCGCTTCTGATCTTTTTTGCGTCGATCACGAATGGCTTTGCCGCCCAAGACCGGCCGCTTCAGCAGAAGCTCGCGGCACTGGAAAAAATAACGGGGAAGTTCACCTTCGCCGTGATCGGCGACAACCGGACGGGCGATGATATCTACAGGAAGGTCATCGGCCAGGTCTTGGAGCGGAAGCCCGCCTTCATCGTGAACACCGGCGACCAGATCGAAAAGCCGGGCAACCGCGAGATGTGGGCGAACTTCTGGGAGATGTCGAAGGCCGTGACCGTGCCGTACTTCTTCACCGTCGGCAACCATGATATACATCCCGAAGTAGCGGGAAGCGAGGAGACCTACAAGGAGCAGGTGAACCTTCCGGGGAACGAGCTCTATTACTCCTTCGTCGCCGGGAACTCGCTCTTTATCGTGCTCGATTCCTACATCAGGGGTGAGGACAAGAGGATCACCGGCGAACAGTACAAATGGCTGGAACAGGTCCTCGCGGCATCGAAGCAGAAACACAAGTTCGTCTTTGTTCACCATCCACTCTATCCTGAGCCGGGTAAGGGGAAGCACCACGGCAACAGCCTCGACCGGTATAAGGAGGAGCGCGACCGGCTGCAGGCCTTGTTCGTGAAGTATAAAGTGACCATGGTATTTCTCGGACACGAGCATCTGTATCTCCGGAAGACCGTCGACGGCATTCCCCATGTCATCGCCGGCGGCGGCGGCGCGCCGCTGTACGCGAAGGACGAGGACGGCGGATTTCATCACTATGTCCTGGTTACCGTGGACGGGGACAAGGTGAGCGGGGAAGTGGTGGATGTGAGCGGAAAGGTGAGAGACAGGTTCTAATTGCGGATTGCACCCCCCTCGTTCCCCCCTTGCCAAGGGGGGATGACAGGGGGGTAGGCAGGAAGGTAGGATATGAAAAAAGCGATATTGGCGTTAGCTGACGGAATGATATTCGAAGGGACCTCCTTCGGGGCGGAAGGGGAGGCGACGGGCGAGGTCGTGTTCAATACGAGCATGACGGGGTACCAGGAGATCATGACCGACCCGTCGTACAAGGGCCAGATCGTCACCATGACCTATCCCCAGATCGGGAACTACGGCACGAACGATGAGGACGTGGAGTCCGGCAGGCCGCAGGTCGAGGGGTTCATCGTGAAGGAATATCTTGATTTCCCGAGCAACTGGCGGATGAAACGCTCCCTCGACGCATATCTGAAGGCGCACAACATCGCCGGCATCCAGGGCATCGACACGCGGGCGCTGACGCGCCACATCCGCGATGTCGGCGCACAGCCGGGCATCATCTCGACGAAGGATTTGGATCCCGCGAGCCTTTTCGCCAGGGCAAAGAAACTGCCGAAGATGAACGGGCTCGACCTGGCAAAGGAAGTCACCTGCGCGAAACCCTATGCCTGGGACGAAGGGCTTTGGGAACTTGAAACGGGTTTCGGGAAGAAACCTGCCTCCCGCTACAAGGTCGTGGCCTATGACTACGGGATCAAGCGGAACATCCTGCGGCTGCTCACCAGCGCGGGGTGCGACGTGACCGTTGTCCCGGCGACGATGCCCGCGGACGAGGTGCTCGCCATGAAGCCGGACGGCGTGTTCCTGTCGAACGGCCCCGGTGACCCGGAGCCGGTTACCTATGGTATCGAGAACATAAAGAAGATCCTGGGCAAGAAGCCTATCTTCGGCATCTGCCTTGGCCAGCAGCTGCTCGGGCTCGCGCTTGGCGGCAGGACCTACAAGCTGAAGTTCGGCCACCGAGGCGCGAACCAGCCCATCATGGACCTGACGACGCGGAAGGTCGAGATCGCGGCTGAGAACCACGGCTTCGCCGTAGATTTGGAATCGGTGAAGGACCACGTGGTGATGACGCACGTGAACCTGAACGACAAGACCTGCGAGGGGATCCAGCACAAGACGCTTCCGGCCTTCGCCGTCCAGTACCATCCCGAATCGTCGCCGGGGCCCCACGACAGCCGGTATCTGTTCCAGCGGTTCGTGGATATGATGGAGAAACATAAGGGCTGACGCGGGGACGCGGAGACACGGGGACACGGAGGAAAAACAAAGACGCGATGAAAAATATATTCATAAAATCTATACTCGCGCTTATCTCTGTAGCTGCTGGTCTAGCAACGTGGTTTGGAATAGTTTATGTAATGTTACGAAGTGGTTTGTCTAATCTGGAGGGCGGGGCTGTCTGGATTTCTCACTTTAGTTTCATTGGGTGGATCATTTTCGGAATATTATCCATTGTCTATTATGTACTGTTCAGCAAGTTCAAGTCAAAGTACGGCAAATAGTATTTACATGAGACGCTATTTGCCTAATCTGAAATTGTGCGGTTTTCTCCGTGCCTCCGTGTCTCCGTGGCGAAAAGGTTTTGATGGTATCTCAGGTTGAATTAGAACATCGCATCGAGGAAGCCTGCAAGCTCCTCGAAGCATGCCGCGTCTGCCCCCGCGAGTGCGGGGTGAACCGGCTGAAGGACGACAAGCTGGGTTTCTGCCGTTCAGGGCTCAACCCGGTGGTCTCGAGCGTCAGTCCGCACCATGGCGAGGAACCGCCGCTTTCAGGGACGAAGGGTTCCGGCACGATCTTTTTCACGAACTGCAATCTTCACTGCGTCTATTGCCAGAACTACCCCATCAGCCAGATGGGGAACGGCGTTGAACGGACGGTCGGTGAGCTTGCCTGCCAGATGATGTCGTTACAAGATGCGGGCTGCCACAACCTTAACCTGGTGACGCCGACGCACTTTGTGCCGCAGATCCTGAGGGCGATCGGGATAGCCCGGGAGCGGGGATTCGATCTGCCCATCGTGTACAACACCAGCGGGTACGAATCCCTGGAGACGCTCAGGCTCCTCGACGGCATCGTGGACATCTACCTGCCTGACATGCGGTACAACGACAACGCGGTCGCACTGCGGTACTCCGTTGCACCGCATTATGTCGAGATCAACCGGGCGGCGATAAAAGAGATGTATCGCCAAGTCGGGAACCTCGTCATAGATGAAGAGGGGTTCGCAAAGCGGGGGCTCATAGTCCGTCATCTTGTCCTTCCCGGTGGTCTCGCAGGGACCGAGGGTGTGATGAAGTTCCTGGCAGAGGAGATATCCCGGGACGTATATATCAGTCTCATGTCCCAGTACTTCCCGGCGTACAAGACGGGTGAGTTCCCGGAGATCAACCGCAGAATACATGAACAGGAATACGATGAAGCGTACGAGAGCAAGATGCGGTACGGATTGAAGAACGGCTGGGTACAGGAGTTCGAGTAGTCTAAACACAAGACACAGAGAGGTTGATTGCTGGTAGGGGCAACCCTGCGTGGTTGCCCTGATCCGGGCGGCCACACAGGGCCGCCCCTACAATGATCGAAGGAAGGTATATGCCGAAAAGAACCGACATCAAGAAGATCCTGATCATCGGCGCGGGGCCGATCGTGATCGGGCAGGCCTGCGAGTTCGACTACTCGGGCGTGCAGGCGTGCAAGGCGCTCAGGGAAGAGGGCTACCAGGTCGTCCTGGTAAATTCGAACCCGGCGACGATCATGACGGACCCGGAGATGGCGCACCGGACCTACATCGAGCCCATCACTCCTGCCTTCGTCGAGAAGATCATCGAGCGCGAGCGGCCGGATGCGCTGCTCCCGACCATGGGAGGCCAGACCGCGCTGAACACCGCGGTGGCCCTCGCGGAAACGGGTGTACTGGAGAAATACAAGGTCGAGCTCATCGGCGCGAAGCTTCCGGCCATCAAGAAGGCCGAGGACCGGGAACTGTTCAAGAAGGCAATGGAGGACATCGGCCTCTCGGTTCCCAAGAGCGGGTTCGCGACGACCATGGAATCGGCCTACGAGATCCTCGAGATGGTCGGCTTCCCGGCCATCCTCCGGCCCGCCTTCACCCTGGGCGGCACGGGCGGCGGCATCGCCTACAACCGCGAGGAGTTCACCGAGCTGATCACCCGGGGCCTGGACGCGAGCCCGGTCCGCCAGGTGCTGGTCGAGGAGTCAGCGGTCGGCTGGAAAGAATATGAGCTCGAAGTGATGCGCGACGCCAAGGACAACGTGGTGATCGTCTGCTCCATCGAGAACCTTGATCCCATGGGCATCCATACGGGAGACAGCATCACGGTGGCCCCGGCCCAGACGCTTTCCGACAAGGAATACCAGATCATGCGGGACGCGTCCCTCAAGATCATTCGGGAGATCGGCGTGGACACGGGCGGCTCCAATATCCAGTTCGCCGTCGATCCGAAGAACGGCAGGATGATCGTGATCGAGATGAACCCGCGCGTTTCCCGGAGCTCGGCCCTGGCGTCCAAGGCCACGGGATTTCCCATTGCCAAGTTCGCGGCAAAGCTCGCCGTGGGCTATACGCTCGATGAGATCCTGAACGACATCACCAAGGCCACACCGGCCTCCTTCGAACCGACGATCGACTATGTCGTCACCAAGTTCCCCCGGTTCGCCTTCGAGAAGTTCCCCCAGGCCGATGCAACGCTCACCACGCAGATGAAGTCCGTGGGCGAGGCCATGTCCATCGGCAGGACCTTCAAGGA
>CAKKRC010000076.1 GCA_919902495.1 Nitrospiria bacterium | reverse complement strand
TCGGCGACCTCAACGGTCTTCTCAAAATCGGATATCTTCTTTTTGATGATCTCGCTGATTTCCTGTGCCTTGATCTGCATCGGTAAACTCCTTATAGATCAGATGACAGATTTTCAGACTCTCAGACGACAGACTGAATCTATAGAAGATATTGTCTGTTGTCTATCCGTCTGCTGTCTGCTGTCTGCTTGTTACTACTTCGCCAGCCTCTCGCGCATCTTGCCAAGCTGGTTCTTTATCGTCCCGTCGTAGATGACGCTTCCGATCTGGGCCCGCGCGCCGCCAATGACGGACGGGTCCACCTTCGCGTCGATCTCCACCTGTTTGCCCGTCACCGCCTCGAGCTTTTTCTTGATGTCGGCGATTTCGCCGGCAGCAAGGGGCGCCGCGGTCGTGACCCGCGCCCTGGCGCGGTTCTGGCGGTCCGCCAAGAGCTCCTCAAAGGCCTGCTGCACGTCGCTGAAGTTCCGGATCCTGCCGGTCTCGGCCAGGTGCGAAAGGAAACGCGTCGTGGTCTGCTGGAGGCCCAGTTTCGCGGCGAGCTCTCCGATCACGGCCTTCTTGGCCACGGGCGTGAACGCGGGGCTGGAGAACAGCTTTTGGAGCGATGCCTGCCCGTCCACCACGGCCGCGAAAGCGGCGAGGTCGGCGCGGGTCTTGTCCACGATGTTCTTCTCGTGGCTCAGTTCCACCAGGGCCTTGGCGTATCGCTTCCCGACAATGGTGATCAACCCCGGCCTCCCACACTGGCGATATAATCCTTCACGATCCGTTCATGGTCCTGGCTGGTGATCTTGTCCTTGATCTTCCCCTCGGCAAGATCGACGGCAAGGCGTGATGCTTCAATGGCGAGGTCGGCCTTGGCCTTCTGCACCTCGATATCGACGCCGATCTTCACCTGTTCATGGATGTCCCGAACGATCTTCCTGCCCTCTTCGACAAGGGCCTGCTTGTCCTTCTCTCCGCGGACCTGCGCGTCGGCGATCATGGCGCGGGTCTCGGCATCCATCTCCCGGGCCTTTCGCTCCATCTCGGCGAGCGCTGCGAGCGCGCGTTCGCGGGCGTCCTTTGACTCCTCCATGGCCTTCGCGATCTCGGCAGTGCGGTTCTTGAACATGTCCCGAACCGGCTTCCGCAGGAAGAACACCAGCACCCCCACGATGATGGCGAAGTTGATCAGCCGGGGGAGCCAGTCGCCCATGAAGGTATATTCTTCAGCGCCATGTCCGCCGCTTGAAGCTAGGGCTGTCGCCGCGACCATCACGGTCAGCATACCTTGCAGCATTATAATATATGTCTTGTTCTTCATCATGGTGTTTAGGTTGTTATCTGTTGTCTGCTACTGGTTCCCTACACTGCCCTGCCGAGCAGCTTCGTTGAGATGTCCTGGGACAGCTTGTCCGCTTCCTTCCGGAGGTCGCCGCGCGCGGCTGCTGCGGCTTCAGCGATCTCTTTCCGGGCCTTGTCCAGGAGTTCGCCTGCCTTGGCGCGCTCGGCGGCGATCATGTCGCGCTGGGCGTCCAGCCCCTGCTGATAGAGGGTATTATATGCCGCGGCCGCTTTCTGCTTGGCCTCGGCCAGGGAAACATTATATTGTTCGAGAAGGGCCTGCGCCCGGTCCTGGGCGGTCTTGGAATCGGAGAACGCGCCGCTGATCCCCTGCTCGCGCTCCCGCATGATGGCGCGCATGGGTTTGAAGAGAATGTAGTTCAGCGCAACAAGAAGGACGGCGAAGTTGATGAGCTGATAAAAGAATGCAACGTTGATATCGATCATGCGTGGCTGCCTCGCGAAGACAAAACACAGGGTTTTCCTGTTTAAGCTCAAAAAAACTAACACACCCCCCCGGCAATGTCAAGAATTTTGCCTATAAATAATATAAATGGCACCGTAGTTTCCGATTATAGAAAATCGAATGCTGCAACTTGAGAACAACCGCTTTCAGAGCGCTTTTATAGACCAGCAACGCCCTCCCTGTCCGGACAATTCTCTCCTTGACAGAGCAAGTTTTAGTTGTTATGTTACGTGGCCTTTAACACAAGAACAAGAATCCGGGGTCAGGGGTCAGGGGTCAAGGGTCAAGGGTCAAGGGTTAAAGAAAAGACAATGAGCTACGCGGAAGAAACAATCAAACGGCGGACCTTCGCCATCATCAGCCATCCCGACGCGGGAAAGACGACGCTCACCGAGAAGCTCCTGCTCTTCGGCGGCGCCATCCAGACGGCCGGAGCGGTGAAGTCCAACAAGATACGGAAGAGCACGTCGTCGGATTTCATGGACATCGAGCGCCAGCGCGGCATCTCCGTTGCCACGTCGGTCATGGGGTTCGAGTACAACGACCTGAAGATCAACCTGCTCGACACGCCCGGCCACAAGGACTTCGCCGAGGATACCTACCGCACCCTCACCGCCGTGGACAGCGTCATCCTCGTGGTGGACTGCGTCAAGGGCGTCGAAGAGCAGACCGAGAAGCTCATGAACGTCTGCCGAATGCGGAACACGCCGGTCATCGTCTTCGTGAACAAGCTGGACCGCGAGGGCAAGGACCCCTTCGAGCTTTTGGACGAACTGGAGATGAAGCTGAGCATCCGGGTGCAGCCACTGTCCTGGCCCATCAGCATGGGCATGTCCTTCAAAGGCGTGTACAACCTCTTTAACAAGAGCCTCCGCCTGTTCCGGCCCGGCGGCGTCACCGTGGCCGAGGACGTGCTCGCCATCAAGGGACTTGACGACCCGGTCCTGGACCAGCAGCTCGTCGACTACGCCGTGAAGCTGCGCGAGGACGCATCGCTCATCGAGGGCGCGTACGAACCCTTCAATGTGCAGAAGTACCTCGACGGCAAGCTGGCGCCGGTCTTCTTCGGCAGCGCCATCAACAACTTCGGCGTGAAAGAGCTTCTCGACACCTTCACCCGCATCGCTCCGCCGCCCCTCGGCAGGCCGTCGGACGTCCGGACGGTGACCCCCGATGAGAAGAACTTCACCGGGTTCGTCTTCAAGATCCACGCGAACCTCGACCCCCGCCACCGCGACCGCATCGCCTTCCTGCGGATCTGCTCGGGCCGCTTCGAGCGGAACAAGATGTTCCACCACGTCCGGCTGGACAAGAACATCCGGTTCAACAGCCCGGCGAGCTTCCTGGGCCAGCGGAAGAGCATCATCGACGAGGCGTTCCCCGGCGATGTCATCGGCCTGTACGACACGGGGAACTTCAAGATCGGCGACACCCTGACCGAGGGCGAGAACCTCCAGTTCCAGGGCATTCCGGCCTTCTCGCCCGAGATCTTCAAGGAGCTGGTGAACCTGGACCCGGGAAAGTCCAAGCAGCTTGCCAAGGGCATCGAGCAGCTCACCGACGAGGGCGTGGCACAGCTCTTTACCCAGCAGCAGGGTAATAGACGAATTGTAGGCACCGTGGGAGAGCTCCAGTTCGACGTGATCCAGTACCGGCTGGAGCACGAGTACAACGCCAAGTGCCGCTTCATGCGCATGGACATCCACAAGGCATGCTGGTTCACCGCCGAGGACCCCAAGGTGATCGAGAAGTTCTGCCAGTACCGCTGGGACCGCATCGCCATGGACAAGGACCAGAACCTCGTGTACCTCGCCGAGACCGCCTGGATCATCAAAAGCCTGCAGGCCGACTTCCCGGACATACGGTTCCATTACACGTCGGAGTTCAAGCGGGAGATGACGGAGGCGGGGTAGTTGGATATAAAAAGCCCCGCGCTCTGTATGCTGGAGGCGGGGCTTGTGTCAGGTGCTCTTTTCGCTCATCGTTGCCGGCCAGGAGATCACCCTCGCTGCCGGGAACCAAACAGCCTGCCTATTGTTTCGCAGCATCCTTCAGCAGTTCATTGATCTGCATCTCGAACGCGGCATAGGGCTGCGCCCCGACGATCTTCCTGCCTACGATGGCATCCCCCTTCGCGGTGCCGAGAACAAATGTCGGCGTCCCCGTGATGCCGAGCGTCCCGGCATAAGCGGCCTCGTCGCCGATCTCTTTTGCGAACTTCCCGCTGTCCAGGCAGCCCTTGAACGCATCGGCCTTGAGCGAAAGCCCGTTCGCGTAGCCGATGACCGCCTCGACGTCCAGCTTGTTCTGGTTCCTGAACAGCGCGTCCCGCATCTCCCAGTATTTCCCCTGCTCTCCGGCGCAGAGCGCGGCCTGTGCGGCCTTCTGCGCGTGCGGATGAAAGGCAAGCGGCAGGTTCCGGCTGATGAACTTCACCTTGCCCGTGTCGAAATAGTTCTTTTTGAGGTCCGCAAAGGTGCTTTCGTAGAAGCGTTTGCAGTAGGGGCACTGGTAGTCCGTGTATTCGATCAGCGTGAGCGGCGCGTCGCTCCTGCCGAGCACATGGGGCCCGCCGTCCTTGAGCGTCACGATCTCCGGCTTCGCGGGAGCGGCAGGCTGCTGGGGCGGAGAAGGCCTCTGCTGTTTCTCGAGGACCTGCCTGATCTCCCGGAGCTCCTTCAATATCTGCCGCCCCGTGTCCTCGGTCAGCGGCTTATCGGCGGAAAAAGCCGGTGTGGCAAATGCCAGCAACATGCATGCTATTACTATAGTGCTTTTCATAGAGGCTCCCTATCGATCCGGCCCGCCCCGATACGTACTGCCCGGAACCGGACCCATTCTGTCGTTATATTGACACCGGTCGCGCTGAGATCAAGCCCGGTCGCGCGGTGTGTCAGCCGCATCAGTATCATTCGAACGCAATTGCAGAAAGATGCAGGCAAGCATCGCCTTGCGAAAGAAACAAGAAAAGCAGCGTTACGTTATAGTAGAAGAAAGCATCACCTCTGTCAAGCGGGAGGTGACGAAGGCGGGATAAGGTTCCTGACGCGAGGCAGGGAGCGCAGGAAAACCTGTCAGGGTCAGCCCCCTTTCCTCTTGTCCTCCGGCAGGGGACCGGATAGAATACACCTGCATCCGGTCCACGGGCCGGCCATTACTCGTTCAGGGAGGATCGTATGATGCGGAAAGCGTTATTGCTGGTCATAGCTCTGGGGATCGTCGTAAGCATGGCAGCGGCCGCCGATGCCGCCAAGGCTGCCCGGACCGGAAAACAGGTGTACGAATCGGTCTGCATCGCCTGCCATGGCACCGGAGCGGCAGGAGCGCCGAAGTTCGGCGATACGGCCTGGGTCGAGCGGGAAAAGAAAGAGGGCCTCAAGGAGCTGGTCAAGGACGCCATCAAGGGCGAGCGCGCCATGCCGCCGAAGGGCGGATGCACCGATTGCAGCGATAACGAGATCCGCGCCGCGGTACAGTATATGATCGACGCAGCAAAGAAAAAATAGATCCGACGTCTGGTCCCCGGCGGCTATCCTGCGCCGGGGATCGGGCGGCACAACCAACGGATCGCTTCAGTATCCCGCCACCCGCTCTCACCCCCGGACCTTTCTCTATACCACGATCAGCGCCTGCGCTTCGTCGCTCTTCACGGGTTTCGAACACAGGAACCCCTGCCAGTAGGAACAGTCCAGCGATTCAATGTGAGCCAGCTGTTTCTGTGTTTCCACGCCCTCGGCCACCGTCTCGATGTTCATGTCCCGGGCAAGGGTCAGGATGGTCCTGATGATCGCCTGGTTGTCCTTGCCGTCGCCGATCCGTTTGATGAAGGAGCGGTCGATCTTCAGACCGTTGATCGGGAGCTGATGGAGATAGCTCAGGGAAGAATACCCCGTGCCGAAATCATCGATGTACAGCTTTACCCCGAGGTCCCGCAGCCGCCACAGGAGGGACGTCGCCGATTCCGGGTTCTCGAACAGCACGTTCTCCGTGATCTCGAGCTTCAGGTTCTCCGGGTTCAGGCCGGTCTCCTGCAGTGTGCGCGCGACATATTCGATGAGATCGGGTTGACGGATCTGTTTGTGGGCAAGGTTCACGCTCACGAAGTTCAGGTGGTTCCCCGCGAACAGCTCCAGCCACCGCTTCATCTGCATGCACGCCTGCCGCAGGATCTGCCGCTCGATCGCAACGATCAGGCCCGTCTCCTCCGCCATGGGGATGAACTCACCCGGCGCGATAAGGCCCCGCTCCGGGTGGTGCCACCGCGCCAACGCTTCGAAGCCGACGATGCACTTGGACCCTACCGACAGGATCGGCTGATAATGGGTGACGAACTCCCGGCGATCGATGGCCCGCCGCAGATCGGTCTCCAGATGGAGCCGTTCGACGGCATTGGTGTGCATGGAAGATTCAAAGATCGTGAAGTTCGACCGGCTGTGCGCCTTTGACTGATACAGGGCGGTATCGGCGTCCCGAAGGACCTGCTCCGGGGATTCATATCCTGCCGAACTCAGTGCGATCCCCATGCTGCCCGTGATGAACACGTCCTGGCCGGCGACGGTGAAGGGCCGCTGCAGTTCGCCTTTGACGCGCGAGGCGACGTAGAGGGCGTTCCCCTGACCGCTTATGTCCTCAATAAGGACCGCGAACTCGTCTCCGCCGAGACGCGCCACCGTATCGTCCGGACGGGTACAGGTCATGAGCTTCTTGCTGAAATCGATCAGCAGCTGGTCGCCCACCGTATGGCCCATGCTGTCGTTGATCACCTTGAAGCTGTCGAGGTCGATGAACAGCACGGCATACAGGAAATCGGAGCGCCGCTTGGCGGTCGTGATGGCATGGGAAAGCCGGTCGATGAACAGCGCCCGGTTCGGCAGGCCGGTCAGCACGTCATGGAACGCGTCATGGACCAGCTGGTCCCGGTAGGTCCTCAGGCTGTGGCGCATGTAGTCGAACGCGCTGGCGAGATCGGCTATCTCATCGGTCGTTTTGATCTCGATCGGCGTATCGAAGTTCCCCTTCGCGATCTCCTGCGTGGCGGCCTTGAGGCGCGCAACGGGGGAAGTTATCTTCCGGGAAAGATAGATGGACAGAGCGCTTCCCAGGACCACGAGGAACGACGTGAAGAGCACGGTGGAGATGACGAGCTGCCGGATCTTCTTGCGCAGGCCTTCCTGGGTGAGCCCCAGCCGGAGGTAGCCGATGATCTTCGGCTCCATGACCGACGCCGGCTGCAGCAGGGGGTCCGTGATCCCCTCCTGACTGGTCGCGATCGGATACAGGATCTCCAGGTACCGCTCCCCGTCTCCGCGGCTCACATAATCCGCGTGCCGGACCTGGCTCACCGATGTTACCTTGCCGTGCAGGTCACCGGGGAGCTCCATGGCGCTCCGGAACACTTTCCGGGCGAGGACGCTGCCGTCGGCGTTCAGCACGGACGCGTAGACGATCTCCGCGTCCGTTGACAGCCCCTGGATAGCGAGGTTAAGCGTGCCTTCGTCCCCCGTATACACGCCGTATTCGCAGTTCCGCGATGTCGCATCGGCGATGGTTATGCCGTGGTTCAGGAGGTCCTGATAATAGTTCGCCACCTCCATGCGGACCGTGAAGAGACAGATCCCCACCGCCGTCACCATGATAAGCGAAATGGCCAGGGCGCTGAACTTGGCCGCCAGGCTGAACCGTTTTGTTGTGCTCCGTGTTCCCATATTCTTCTTCTTAATAGGTCTGGTGCGCGCCGCTGAGCAACTGGTCGGACAGAGAGAGCCTCATCTGCTTCGCCGTGTACAGGTTGAGCGTGTACTGCACCTTGCGGGGGGCCGACGCGGGTATGGACGCGGGTCGCGCTCCCTCGAGGACCCGGGCCGCCATCTCGCCGCACTGCGCCCCGAGGTCGGCATAGTCGCCGTCGAGGGAATAGAGGGCGCCTGCCTTCACCCACGCGGCCGACGGCCCGACGACCGGGATGCTGTTCCTGAGCGAGAAAAGGAGCACGTTCTTCGCGATGAGCGGGGACAGCATGATGCTGTCCGGCAGACCCCACAGGATGTCGACCCGCCGGGACAGGTTGTTCAAGGCCGCGGGGACGTCCTGGGGAGAACGGACCTGCTCAACCTCCAGCCGCAGTCCCGCGCGCTTCGCGGCCGCGGCGGCCTCATCCACCTTCGCCTGGTTCTCCGCCGCGTTATAGATGATCCCCACGGTCCTGGCCCGCGGCAGCATCCGCTGCATCCATTCGATCTGCGTCTCCACCGGGAACTCGAGACCCACGCCGGTGGCATTCTCGTGGCGTTTGAGGAGGTCGGTCCGCAGGACAAGGCAGGCAACGATCGGGATATCGCTGATCCCCTTCACGGCCGCGTCCGTTGCCAGGGAACCCACCGTAAAGACCAGCCTGGCGCCGCCCGCCTTGATCTTCTGGATCGCCGGGACCGCCTTGCCGGCACTACCGTCGAGCTGGAAGACCTCGTACCCCGCCTTGTATCCCTGCCTCGCAAGGAAGTCATTGAAGCCCGTGACCGCCTCTTTGAACGGCGCGTCGTTCGCGCTGATCAGCACGGCGATCTTCTCGTCCCCGGCGCGGCTCGAAACCGGCACAAGCACGAGCAGCAGGAGCAGGAAAGCAGCACGGATGGCGATCCTTACGGCGGTCGGCATCATCATGATGATCTTAGAAGGCATAGACAAGTTTCAGCCGGTAGCTCCGGCCGTCCTGAAGTATCGTGTTCTGGACAAAATCCAGGGACACGGGGTCCCCGAACTGCCGGTCGAAAAGGTTATAGACGCTCGCCGAGACCTCGAACCGCTTGAGGATATTCTGGGTGTACAGCGTCAGGTTCGTGACGGCAAAGTCACTTGTGAAGCCGCCGTTCTCGGTCCTTCTCCGGCCCATATACTGTTCCTCGAGCCCGACGAACATCTTATCCGTCATCACCGGCACCGCGACATTGAGCTTCGCCATCTGTGCGGGAGAGTTCGTGAGCGGCTCACCGGTCGCCTTGTCCTCTGCCCGCTGGACCGTATAGCTTACCCTTCCTTCAACCCCGTTCTTCCACTTGTTGCCGAGCTCCACTTCGGATCCCTTCGCAGAGACGTTCCCCATGTTCTCGAAAATGGTGTTCCCGGTCCCTGTCGTGGTCTGGCTGATGAGGTCGCTTATCCGGTAATAGTAGCCCGCCACGCTCGCATGAAGTCTTTCCGTCAGAAACGTCTCGTAGACGACCTCATAGGTCTTGATCCTCTCCGGCTTGAGGTCGGGATTCGCATCCGTATCTGGTGAATGCCAATAGAGCTCAAAAGAGTTCGGCGTTCTGAAAGCGCTTCCATAGATGACCTTGACCGTACTCCGGTTCTCGGCGTTATAGATAAAGGCCAGCCGGGGATTTGTTGTCCCTCCAAAGGTGGAGTAATGATCATAGCGAACTCCCGCCGTGAGCATCATGCTTCGGGAAATGGCGATCTCGTCCTGCAGATAGGCCGCCGCGTTGCGGGAGCGCCGCTCGTCCTTCGGCATGTCCACCGTGTAGGGATCCAGAGAATAGTTTTCCTGGTCCTGGCGCAGGTTCCCCTGGTATTCGGCCCCCACAATGATCCGGTGACTGTCAAAATAGTTCCTCACGACGCGGACCTCGGCGCCCCACCAATCGCCGGCCCCTATGTCCTTGTTGAGACCGGTCGTCGGATCGCCATCCTGATAGTAGAGATAATCGCCCTCATACCGATAACGGTCGTAATAAAGTCTCACCGCAACATCCGTCCGCGCGCTCAGGCTCCGTTCGTATTTCAGGTCAAGATATGCACGCTCATCCCCTGTTCTATTGCCCGGATCGTTGAAGTCCGTGCCGAATGCGCCCGTGGGGATGCCCTTGGTGCGGGACAGGTAGGCGCCCGACAATGTCATATCGTGGTGGGACAGCTTGGCGAAGAAGCTCTGGAACCGGTCGTAGTCCGTGTTGTTCGTCGCGCCGTTGTTCGTGGCCGGCGCGTCGTATTCGGTATAGTACAGCCGCTGCCCCTTGCTGTCATATCCCGTCGCTGATACGAGGGCTTCCATGCCGTTCTTGAACCGGTCGCCGTACGTGGCCCTTCCCTTGTACGTATCGAAGCTCCCCGCCTCGGCCGATACCTCGCCGCCCTTCAGGTCGCGGCCGCGCTTGGTGATCACGTTCACCACGGCGAAGAAGGCGTTGCTGCCGTAGAGGGACGAGCCCGGACCGCGGATGACCTCGACCCGGTCCACCAGGTCGAGGTCGACAATGGATTCCGTGCCGAGATACGCCCCGTCGTAGACATTGTCGTTCGCCCGGTGCCCGTCGATGAGGACCAGGACCCTCGTATTGTAATCAGCGGGCCGGCCGAAACCGCGAGCACCGACGTAGCTGTAGTTCCGGTCATAGGTGACGTAGAAACTTCGTACGCTCCGGAGAAGGTCGGCGAGTGTGCGATACCCGAATTTTTTTATGTCCACCGACGTGATGATGCTGACCGCCGAGGGGGCCTCGGTGACCTTCTGCTCGTACTTGGACGCGCCGACCACCGAAGGGATCTCCTGGAACAGCAGCGTCTCATCGGCGGCGGCGAAGACTGGGGTCGGCTCCTGGGCCGAAGAGGTTCCCTGAAGGATCACGACCGCCAGCGCAGACAAAAAAAGTTCTGTCATGCATTTTTTTTTCACGTTATGCCCTCAGGTCCCCGGCAATTTCAAATGCCCTCGCGTGTTCAACTCCCTGAATAAGAAGACAAATCATCGCCGGCCGACCGCTCATCCGGCAAAAACCACGAAAAGTGGCAAGATTATTACATAAAAACCAGACCTTGTCCATCCCCCGTTTCTACCCCATGTTCAGGGTTGGTGATCTTTGCAACGGTTGGAACCGGCGTATTGATCCGATGCCCATGGCAGCGATAGACTTTCGACAAAATGCTTTACTCGGCCGCCCTCCTGGGAGTATAATTTTATTTCCGCCTGAAACCGCTCAGGAACGCTATGGACAAGATCATACTCAAAGGCTGCCGCCAGCACAATCTCAAGAACATCGACCTCGAGATCCCGCGGGACAAGCTCGTCGTCATCACGGGCCTGTCGGGGTCCGGCAAGTCGTCGCTCGCCTTCGACACCATCTACGCCGAGGGACAGCGACGGTACGTCGAGAGCCTGTCGGCCTACGCCCGCCAGTTCCTGGGCCAGATGGACAAGCCCGACGTTGATTCCATCGACGGCCTTTCCCCGGCCATCGCCATCGAGCAGAAGACCACCAGCAAGAATCCCCGCTCCACCGTCGGCACGGTAACGGAGATCTACGATTACCTCCGCCTCCTTTTCGCCCGCATCGGGAAGCCGTATTGCTATATCTGCGGCCGGGAGATCGCCGCCCAGACGGTACAGCAGATCACCGACGCCGTGATGGCGCTGCCCGCTGACACGCGCATCCAGGTGCTCGCGCCGATCGTGCGCGGCCGCAAGGGCGAGTACCGGAAGGAGCTGATGGCCGCGGCGGCCTCGGGTTATGTCCGGGCGCGGGTGGACGGGGAGCTCAAAGAACTTGCCGAGCCCGTGCCCATGGACAAGAAGAAGAAGCACAGCATCGAGATCATCATCGACCGCCTCGTGGTCAAACCCGGCATCGAGCGCCGGCTCGCGGAAAGCGTCGAGGCGGCGCTGAAGCAGGCCGACGGCCTCGTGCTCATCAACCTGGTCGACAAGAAGCAGGACCTGCTGTACAGCGAGAAGCTCTCGTGCATCGTGGACGGCATCAGCTACCCCGAGATCGCCCCCAACACCTTCTCCTTCAACAGCCCCCAGGGCGCCTGCCCCACCTGCGACGGCCTGGGCGGGCTGCTCGAGTTCGACCCGGAGCTCATCATCCCCAACAAGAACATGTCCATCCGGGAGGGGGCCATCAAGCCCTGGGCAAAGCGCACATCGGTCCACCATTACGAGCAGCTTCATTCCATCGCCGAAAGCTGCGGCTTCGACATGAACGTGCCGGTCAAGGAACTGAAGCCGTCGCAGCTCAAGGCCCTGCTCTTCGGCATCGGCGAGGAAGACGCCCGGGCGATCTTCCCGAGGTCGTCCTCCCGCGCAACCTGCAAGTCCTTCGAAGGCATCATCCCCAATTTGAAACGGCGATACGACGAGACCGACTCGTTCGTCACCCAGTGGGAGATGGAGCAGTACATGAACTACCAGGCCTGCCCGGACTGCGGCGGGAGCCGCCTCCGGAAGGAATCGCTCGCGATCCGGGTGGCGGGGCTGAACATCGCCGAGATCACGAAGATGAGCGTGAAGCGGTCCCTGGAATTCTTCACGGACCTGTCGCTCACCGAGAAGGAATCGGTCATCGCGAAGCGCATCCTGAAGGAGATCCGGGAGCGCCTCGGGTTCATGGTGCATGTGGGGCTCGACTACCTGACGCTGGACCGCGGCGCGGCCACCCTCTCCGGCGGCGAAGGCCAGCGCATCCGGCTCGCCACGCAGATCGGCTCGTCCCTCGTGGGCGTGCTGTACATCCTCGACGAGCCCTCCATCGGCCTGCACCAGCGGGACAACCGCAGGCTCCTGGATACGTTGATCCGGCTGCGGGACCTCGGGAACACGGTGCTCGTCGTGGAACATGACGAAGAGACGATCCGCATGGCGGACCGCGTCATCGACATGGGGCCCGGGGCCGGCATCCACGGCGGCGAGGTCATCGCCGAGGGGACGCCTGCGGAGATCGAGCGGAACCCCCGCTCGCTCACCGGCAAGTACCTGTCCGGAGAGCTCTCCATCGCCGTGCCTAAAGTTCGGAGAAAGCCGGAGAAGCATATCACCGTCGTGAGCGCCACCGAAAACAACCTGAAGGACCTATCGGTCAAGTTCCCGCTCGGCGTGCTCACCTGCGTCACCGGCGTCTCGGGCTCGGGAAAAAGCACGCTCGTCGTGGACATCCTGTACCGCGCGCTTGCCCAGCGGCTCTACCGCTCCACCGAACGGGCGGGCAAGCACGGCGATATCAAGGGACTCGAACACATCGACAAGGTCATCGACATCGATCAGTCGCCCATCGGCAGGACGCCGCGTTCGAACCCGGCAACCTATACCGGCGCCTTCGGCCCCATCCGGGATATTTTCTCGCAACTTCCCGAGTCGCGGGTCCGCGGATACAAGGTCGGCCGGTACAGCTTCAACGTCAAAGGCGGACGCTGCGAGGCCTGCGAAGGCGACGGCCTCATCAAGATCGAGATGCATTTCCTGCCCGACGTGTACGTGACCTGCGACGTCTGCCACGGCTCCCGGTACAACCGCGAGACACTCGATATCAAGTACAAAGGAAAGAGCATCGCCGAGGTCCTGGCCATGACCGTGGAACAGGCCTTCGACTTCTTCCAGAACATACCGCCGGTGCGCTCCAAGCTCCAGACACTCCTCGATGTCGGTCTCGGCTACATCACCCTGGGACAGTCCGCCACGACGCTCTCGGGCGGCGAATCCCAGCGGGTGAAGCTCTCGAAAGAGCTCTCCCGCCGCGCGACCGGGCGGACGCTCTATATCCTCGACGAGCCCACCACCGGCCTCCACTTTGCCGACACCCAGAAGCTCCTCGACATGCTGGCACGGCTCGTGGACTCCGGCAACACCGTGGTGGTGATCGAACACAACCTCGACGTCATCAAGACCGCCGACTGGATCATCGACCTGGGGCCCGAGGGAGGCGACCGGGGCGGCGAGATCGTGGCGGAGGGACCGCCCGATGAGGTGGCGCGGGTGAAGGCGTCTTATACGGGGCAGTTCCTGAAGAAGGTACTGTGAGGAATTTGATAAGGTCCCGTGATCCTGCAAATGCTTGGAACCGCGAAGGCGCGAAGGTCGCGAAGGAAATCTTGCAGTTCTTACTGTTCTTGAAATAATACAAAAAAGAGTTTTTGTTTTGACGTCCTCTGCGTCCTCTGCGGTAAAAAAGATTTTGATGTTACGATTTGAAAATCAAGGAGCTTCTATGAAAAAACATTCGTTCAACGCTGTCATCGTCTTCTTACTCGCACTAATGATTTCCTCCTGCGGCACGGTCCCCCTCGGAAAAGCCGGACTCCAGGGCGAGGGCACTCTTGCCGCTGTACGTGACCTGACCGGCGCCTATGAAAAACGCGACCTTGACTCGTTCATGGACAAGATATCGCTCGCCTATCCCGACCGGGAAGGATTCGGGAAGTCTGTGGAAAAGATCTTCTCCACCTATCAGACCATCGGTCTCAAGCTGCACTTCACCAAGATCCTCGTCATGGTCCAGGACAAGGGGAACATCAAGGCAACGTTCACCTGGGAGGGGGAATGGAAGACCACGGGAGGCAAGATCGTGAAAGACGGCGCCCGGGTCACCCTGGTCTTCGACCCCGGCACCTATAAACTGCTTGCCATCGACGGCAAGAACATGTTCATCCCGTCAGATAGCCCGGCGCCGGCAAGGCAATAATTCATATTGCGGATTGCGGATTGCGAATTTCGGATTGAACGACTCTTAAAATCTTCATTCCACATTCCGCAATTCGCAATCCGCAATCCGCAATCGTTATGGACTTTACCACCGAACATATCTCGACCGACTTTCTCATCATCGGCGGCGGCGTCGCAGGCCTCCGCGCCGCCGTGGAACTGGCGCGGAACGGCGATGTCCTCGTGGTCACCAAGGACGCGCCCTCGGAGAGCAGCACCGAATATGCCCAGGGCGGCGTGGCAGTGGCGTTGTCCGACGAGGACGAGATCTCCATCCACTTCGATGACACCATCAAGGCGGGCGACGGCCTCTGCAACCGGAAGGCGGTCGGTACCCTGGTCGAGGAAGGGCCCATGCGCATTCGCGAGCTCATCGTCTGGGGGGCCGAGTTCGACCGCGAGGGGACAAAACTCGCCTTTACGCAGGAAGCGGCCCATACCAAGCGCCGAATCCTGCATGCCCAGGGAGATTCCACGGGCAGAGAGATCCTACGCGTGCTCATCGACAAGGTGCGCACCACCGGCAGGGCGACAAAGATCGACTTCGCCTTCACCACGGACCTCATCGTCGAGCAGGGCCGCTGCACCGGCGCGGTGATCATTCAGCAGAAGCAGGGCAAGGAACTCATCATCCGCGCCCGCGCCGTCCTGCTCGCCACAGGCGGCGCCGGCAGGCTCTTCGAGCGGACCACCAATCCCCCGGTCGCCACGGGCGACGGCATCGCCATGGCATGGCGCGCGGGCGCGGAGCTCGTGGACCTCGAGTTCGTCCAGTTCCATCCCACGGCGCTCTACCGGCCAGGCTCGCCCCAGTTCCTCCTGTCCGAGGCAATGCGCGGCGAGGGCGGCATGCTCCGGAACATCCACGGCCTCCGGTTCATGGACCGCTACCATCCGGCCCGCGAGCTGGCACCGCGGGACGTGGTCACCCGCGCCATCCACGCAGAGATGCTGGCAACGGGCGCCGACCACGTGTACCTCGACGTCACCCATATGTTCGATAAATACCTGATGTGGCGTTTCCCGCGCATTTACCGAACCTGCAAGGAGCTCGGCATCGACATCTCCCGGGTGCCGATACCGGTCTGTCCGGCGGCGCATTACATCATGGGCGGCGTCAAGACCGACCTGTGGGGCGCCACCTCGGTGCCC
>CAKKRC010000075.1 GCA_919902495.1 Nitrospiria bacterium | reverse complement strand
CAAGCAACAACCCAGGGGCTGGCTCAAGCGGTTGCGAGCAAGTCAGGATTTAAGAAGATCCAAGGACCTAAAGGAGTTCGTGCGTTGCGATTGGGAGAAGGCCAAGTTTCTCATCGAGCTTAAACGCAAAGGGCGGCTAAAATAGCCCAACCACGCCGTCGAGAGGGTCGCTGAAAAACGCGCCCCTTACGGCGGCGTTCATATGTAAGTTGAATCCAGAAACCGCACCTCTGTTGAAAAATCGTCCCATGCAATCAAGTAGGTGAAGCATAGATACGAATTTCGTTTACAGCCTCTTTTTATACATATACTGTTTACTACAATTTAGATCTAACAGGCTGTTGAAAAACGATATTCGGCGTCGTTGCGAGCGAAGCGAAGCAATCTCGTCTCTTGTAATTTCAAACACTGCGGGATTGCTTCGTCGCTAACGCTCCTCACTCAAAACTGCTCCTTTGGCCATTTCTCAGTAACCTTCCCCCCGTCATCGTATTTACACGCCGTCATGAACGCATCATGATAGAAGGTGAACCACACACCTTCTGACACGCCTTGCTTGATCCATTGTTCTTTGAGCGCAATGGAGTCCATGGGAAAATTGTCGTAGGCCATGATCCAGAGGGGGTTGGCATGTGCATGGGTCGGCAGGAGATCTCCCAGGTGCAGGGCTTTCTCTCCCTTTGATTCTATGGTGACGATCTGATGACCTCCGTTGTGCCCGCCCGTGTGGACCACCGAGATGCCGGGAACAACCTCTGCCGCACCGTTGACCAGCTGGAGGCGGCCGCTGTCCTTCAATGTCTCGATATTAACTTGCCAGTACGTGTTGACGGACCGGATATTCGGCTTCAGAACGTCCTCCCATTCCTTCTGCTGGATGATGTGTTTTGCCTTCGGGAAGGTGAGCGAAAGGTTCCCCGCATCGTCCTGCATGACGACCCCGCCGGCGTGGTCGAAATCGTAGTGGGTCAGTACGACGAGATCGATGTCCTCACGGCTGATCCCAAGTTGTTTGAGCTCCTCGATGACCGACCAGCCTTCCTTGACCCGGTAGATCTTTTTCTGCTTGTCCGTAAGTTTGTTGCCGAGCCCGGATTCGATGAGCACGAGCGCCTGCGGTGTCTTCACCAGGATGGGCCAGGCGGCCAGGGGGATGTAGTTGTCCTCGGCAGGGGGATATTTCTTCTGCCACAGCACCTTCGGCACGACGCCGAACATGGCGCCGCCGTCCAGTTCGAACGTGCCGCCGTTCAACCAGGTAAGCTCGAAATCGCCGATCTTGAAGCCGGTCTTCATCGTGCCTCCAGAAAAAGAAAGCGGCCCGATGGCCGCATGTTTTACAACGATGGAAGTTGCGAAGATGAGAAGTTGAGAAAATGAGAAGTTGAGAGGTTGAGAAGTTGAGTAAAAGAACATCCTTGCTTTACCTTCCCACCTTCACACGTTCCCAACCTCCCAACTTCCAGCTTGTTGCTCCTTACTTCGCGTATCCGACCTTCTTCAAAGCGTCCTCGATCTCGCCAAGGGTGACCGGATCATCGATAGTGGACGGCGCGACGTAGGGCTCGCTGTCGGCGATCTTTCGCATGGTGCCGCGCAGGATCTTGCCGGAGCGCGTCTTCGGCAGGCGCTTCACCACGCAGGTCTCCTTGTAGGAGGCGATGGCGCCGATGGTGTTCCTGATCATTGAAGAAAGCTCTTTCCTGATTTCCTCCTCGCTCTTGGTAACGCCTGCCTTCAGGACGCAAAGTCCCAGGGGGACCTGTCCTTTAAGGATGTCGTGGACCCCGATGACCGCGCACTCCGCGACATCCTGGTGCGTGGACACGACCTCTTCCATCTCGCCCGTTGAGAGTCGGTGGCCGGCAACGTTGATCACGTCGTCCACGCGTCCCATAATATAGACGTAGCCGTCCTCATCGACATAGCCGCCGTCGCTGGTGAAGTAATAACCGGGGTACACCTTGAGGTACGATTCAAGGAAGCGATCGTCCGCCTGCCAGAGGGTCGGGAGCGTTCCGGGCGGAAGGGGTAGCTTGATGGTGACCAGGCCCGTCTCTTTCGGGCCGGCCTGCTTGCCGTTCGTGT
The DNA here is from genome assembly GCA_919902495.1 of Nitrospiria bacterium. Lineage (GTDB taxonomy): Bacteria > Nitrospirota > UBA9217 > UBA9217 > UBA9217 > JAAXXJ01. The sequence goes on along the minus strand of CAKKRC010000075.1, from coordinate 64,386 downwards.
CCAGGATCTGAACATTGTACCCCGGCACCGGCTTGGTGGACGAGCCCGGCTTGATGGGGAACGCCTCGATGCCCATGCAGTTAGCGGTGATCGGCCATCCTGTCTCGGTCTGCCACCAGTGGTCGATGACCGGCTTTTTCAAAAGCTTGGACGCCCAGTGGTACGTGTCGGGGTCGAGGCGCTCACCGGCGAGGAAGAGGTACTTGAACCCCGAAAGGTCATATTTCTTGATGAACTCCCCGTTGGGGTCTTCCTTCTTGATCGCGCGGAACGCCGTGGGCGCGGTGAACATGACCTTGACGCCGTGCTGGGAAATGACCCTCCAGAAAGCGCCGGCGTCAGGCGTCCCGACGGGCTTGCCCTCGTACAGGACCGTTGTGCAACCCGCAAGCAGCGGGGCGTAGACGATATAGGAGTGGCCCACGACCCATCCCACGTCGGACGCGGCCCAGTAGACGTCGCCCGGTTTTACGCCGTAGATGTTCTCCATGCTCCAGCAGAGCGCTACGGCGTGACCGCCGTTGTCCCGCACCACGCCCTTGGGCTTGCCGGTGGTGCCCGAGGTATAGAGGATGTACAGAGGATCGGTCGCCTTGACGGGCGTGCAGCCGACCGGCTTCGCCTTGGCCATGAGCTCGTCCCAGTCAAAGTCGCGGCCGGCGATCAAGGGGGCTTTGACGATCTGCCGCTGGAAGATGATGCATTTCTCCGGTTTGTGCTCTGCCTCCTGGATGGCCTTGTCGAGCAGGGGCTTGTATTCAAGGAGCTTCTTCCCTTCGAGCGCGCCCGACGCGGTGATCATGACCCTCGGTTTTGCGTCATTGATCCTGATGGCGAGCTCGTGGGGCGCGAACCCGCCGAAGACAACTGAGTGGACAGCGCCCAGCCGCGCGCAGGCAAGCATGGCGATGGCGGCCTGCGGGATCATGGGCATGTAGATGATGACGGTCGTACCCTTCGTGACGCCCGAGTCTTTTAAGACGCCGGCGAACCGGGAGACCTGGTCAAGGAGTTCCTTGTAGGTGAACTTCTGGACCGTATTGGTCACCGGGCTGTCGTAGATGATCGCCGTCTGGTCGCCTCTGCCGCTGTTCACATGACGGTCGACGGCGTTGAAGCAGGTGTTCATCTCACCGCCGGTGAACCAGCGGTAGAAAGGCTTCTTGGAATCATCGAGTACCTTGTCCCACTTCTTGTCCCAGGTGATGGCCTGCGCGGCTTCTCCCCAGAATCCCGCGGGGTCCTGGATGCTTCTTTGAAAAACGTCCTCGTACTTTCCCATGCTGTTCCTCCCCTGTAGCAATATGTGTAAGCAGGACCGGGGCCTCCCTGAAAGATCCCTGTCCGCTGTGTTCTGAAAGGACTGAATTTCTGCAGCAATGTGCAGTACTATAATGAGCAGCCTGTGCCCCTGTCAAGGGCTGATTTGGACGCCTCAAATTGAAACTAGTGAAAAGATTCTAACTACCTCCCCAGCCCCTTTAACATCTCCCCTCACCCCTGCCCCTCTCCCCTCGTGGGAGAGGGAAAAAGGGAGAGGGGGCTTTACCATCGAGGGGTACCAAAGAGTCCTCCCCTTGCTACCAAAAGTAGGCGCCTCTAGGCGAGGGGAGGTCAGGTGGGGTGATATTTCGTGTTCATCAATTCCCTGAGCACATAGGGAAGAATCCCTCCATGGAGATAATAATCGACCTCGATCGGCGTATCGATCCGTGAAAGGAGGACTACGTCTTGCCGGCTTCCGTCCCTGCGGCGTATCACCAGCGTGATGTCCTGCTGCGGCCTGAGGTCATCGGCCCCGAGGATGTCGAACTCATCATCGCCGCGGATAAGGAGCGATTGAACGGAATCCTCGCCCTTGAACTGCAGGGGGAGAATGCCCATGCCCACGAGGTTGGAACGGTGGATGCGTTCGAAGCTCCTCGCGATCACTGCCCGGACGCCCAGAAGCAGCGCTCCCTTGGCCGCCCAGTCCCTCGAAGAACCGGTGCCGTATTCCTCGCCGCCGAACACGATCGTCGGCGTACCCTGCGCCCGGTACCGCTCCGCGGCATCAAAGATCGACATCTGTTCTCCGGACGGATGATAGAGCGTGACGCCTCCTTCAACGGCCGTCCCATCTGCGTTTGATGGCATCATTAGATTTTTGATGCGCACGTTGGCGAAGGTACCCCGTACCATGACATCGTGATTGCCCCGCCGGGTGCCGTAGCTCTGGAAGTCGGCCTTCGCTACGCCTTTTTCGAGCAGGTACTTTCCTGCCGGCGTGGTCTCCTTGATGGAGCCGGCGGGGCTGATGTGATCAGTCGTGAGCGAGTCGCCGAAGATGCCGAGGCAGCGAGCACCGGTGATGGCGCCGGTCACAGCGGGGCTCATGGAAAAATCATTGAAGAAGGGCGGCTCGGCGATATACGTGGAGACGGGCCAGGCGTAGACTTGTTCCGTCACCGACGATACCCTGTTCCATAGTTCGTGGTCCTTGGTGGGATCGGCGTAAAGCCGCCGGTACGTTTCCGGGTCCGTGGCATTCCGGAGCACCGCATTCACCTCAGCGCTGCTCGGCCAGATATCGCGAAGGTAGACCTTGCTGCCGTCCTTTGCCGTACCGAGGGGTTCGTGGTCAGGGTCCCGGAGCACTGTACCGGCAAGGGCGAAGGCAACGACGAGCGGCGGGCTCATCAGGAAGTTGGCGCGTAAGTTTGGATGGATCCTCGCCTCGAAGTTCCGGTTGCCCGAAAGCACGGCCGCGCAGACGAGATCGTTCTGAACGATGGTCCGCTCGGTCTCTTCGTCGAGCGGGCCGGAGTTGCCGATGCAGGTGGTACAGCCATAGGCGGCGACCGTGAACCCCAGCTGTTCCAGGAAGGGGAGCAGGCCGGCTTTGTCTAGATACGCAGTCACGACGCGGGAACCCGGCGCAAGCGACGTCTTGATGCCCTTTTTTACGGCAAGCCCTTTTTCGACGGCCTTCTTCGCGAGCAGACCGGCTGCAATCAGCACCGACGGATTGGAGGTGTTGGTGCAGGACGTGATTGCCGCGATAATGACGTCTCCCGAGCCTGCGTCAAGACCTTCGCGTATTTTGAAACGCTTGCCCAGGTCGGAAGCTTTTTTCGCGAAGCCGCCCTCAGCAGCGGGCTTGCTGTACAATTCGGCAAACCTGTCTTTCAACCGGGGAAGTTCAATGCGGTCCTGGGGACGCCGGGGACCGGCAACCGAGGGGACGACCGAGGAAAGATCAAAATCAAGGACGCGCGAATAATCGATGTCGCCGACCTTCGGCATGCCGAAGAGGTCCTGTGCCTTGAAATAAGCGGCCAATGCCGCGATCTCGTCGTCAGTACGTCCGGTTCTGCGGAAATACTCAATCGTCACATCATCAACGGGGAAGAAGCCCATGGTCGCGCCGTACTCGGGCGCCATGTTCGCGATCGTTGCGCGGTCCGGCACGCTGAGGCCTGAAGCCCCGGTCCCGAAGAACTCCACGAAGGAGCCGACGACCTTCTGCTTCCGCAGCAGTTCGGTGATCGTCAGCACGAGGTCCGTGGCAGTTACGCCTTTGTTCAGTTTTCCCATGAGGTTCACGCCCACGACATCGGGGGTGAGAAAATAGAGGGGCTGGCCGAGCATTCCGGCCTCGGCCTCGATCCCGCCCACGCCCCAGCCGACGACGCCGATGCCGTTGATCATGGTGGTATGGCTGTCGGTGCCGACGAGGGTATCGGGGTAATAGAGGTCATCGCTGTGATGGACGCCCCGCGCCAGGTATTCCAGGTTGACCTGGTGGACGATGCCGATGCCTGGCGGGATCACCCGGAAGGTCTTGAAGGCGTTCATGCCCCATTTCAGGAACTCATAGCGCTCCCGGTTGCGGGAGAATTCCTTTTCCATGTTCGTCCTGAGGGAATCGGGTCTGCCGTAGCTGTCGACCTGGACCGAGTGATCGACGACCAGGTCGACGGGAACGAGGGGTTCGATGATGCGCGGGTCTTTGCCCATCCTGCTGGCAGCGCCGCGCATGGCGGCGAGGTCGCATAACAGCGGAACGCCGGTAAAGTCCTGGAGCAGGATGCGGCTGACGACAAAAGGGACCTCCTCGGTGCGATGGGCTGTGGGCATCCAGGCCGCGAGCTGACGGACGTGTGCTTCGGTTACCTTCTTGCCGTCGCAATTGCGAAGGACCGATTCAAGCACGATCCGGACCGAGACGGGGAGGCGGGATATCCGGTCATAGCCCACCTGCTGAAGCGCAGGAAGGGAGTAGAACTTTCCTTTCTTGCCCGTGCCGGGATCGAATTCACGAAGAGTGTTGAAGGGATCGCTGTTCAAATTAGATACCTTTAGACCTCACACCCAAAGCGAAAGGCGTCTCTCGCAAAGACGCTAAGCTCGCAAAGAAGGCAATGTCTTGTCTTAAACCTTTGCGTCTTTGCGGCTTTGCGAGAAAAAGGTCTGGATTTAATCCGTTCGTATCTTAATCCTTATATCACGAACAGATCCACATACTCGTTCACCGGCATCGCCCCCAGCGCGGCATGATCGAGACTGACATCGAGGATCGACTTCTGCTGCTTCGAGGGGAACCGGCGTGCGAGGTTGGTCTTGAACTTCTCGACCAGGACCGGCATGCCTTCCTTGCGGCGGCGGCGGTGGCCGATGGGGTATTCTACCATCACTTCCGGCATTTTGGTGCCGTCCTTCAGCTCCACGGTCAGACCGTTGGCGATGGAGCGCTTCTCGGGGTCATGATAGTCCTTCGTGAACTGCTTGTCCTCGCTGCATTCGATCTTGTCGCGCAGCGCATCGATGCGGGGATCGTTCGCAACGCTGTCCTCGTAATCGGCGGCGGTGAGCCGTCCGAAGAGGAGCGGCACGGCGACCATGTACTGGATGCAGTGGTCCCGGTCGGCGGGATTGTTGAGCGGTCCTTTCTTGTCGATGATGCGGATGGCCGCCTCATGGGTGCGAATGGATATCTTTTTGATGTCGTCCGCGGTCTTGCCGATCGCCTTCAGTTTTCCGTGGAGGGTCATGGCGCATTCCACGGCTGTCTGGGAATGGAATTCCGCGGGGAAGGATATCTTGAAAAGCACGTGCTCCATGACGTAGGACCCATAGGGCCGCTGGAACTTGAACTCATTCCCCTTGAACAGTACATCATAAAAGCCCCAGGTCTTTGCCGTCAAAGCGGAAGGATAGCCCATTTCACCCTTCAAGGCCATGAGGCTGAGCCGAACCCCGCGGGCCGTAGCGTCGCCGGCCGCCCAGGATTTCCGCGAGCCCGTATTGGGGGAATGGCGGTAGGTCCTGAGGGACTGGCCGTCGATCCAGGCATTGGATACCGCGTTGATGACCTCCTCGCGGCTGCCGCCGAGCATTTGGGTCACCACGGCGGTCGTGGCCACTTTCACCAGGACGACGTGGTCGAGGCCGACGCGGTTATAGGAGTTCTCCAGTGCGAGCACGCCCTGGATCTCGTGGGCCTTGATCATGGCGGTCAGAACGTCCTTCATGGTCAGCGGTTTTCTGCCTTCGGGCACCGCCTTGCGGGAGATATAGTCGGCAGCCGCGAGGATGCCGCCCAGGTTGTCGGAAGGATGGCCCCATTCCGCGGCAAGCCAGGTATCGTTGAAGTCAAGCCAGCGGATCATGGCGCCGATATTGAAGGCCGCCTGGACCGGATCGAGCTGGAACTGGGTGCCGGGGACCTTCGCGCCATGCGGGACGACCGTGCCCGGGACGATCGGTCCCAGGAGCTTCGTGCAAGCGGGATACCCGAGCGCCTCAAGACCGCAGCCCAGGGTGTCGATCAGACAATGCCGGGCGGTATCGTAGGCCTCCTGCGAGGCGACCGTGTAATTGCAGACATAGTCTGCGATATCGGTGAGGACCTTGTCCGGATCGGGTCGGACGTTGGAAATGTGAGAACTCATTGTTCAATTATCCTTTCATCATTTCAGGTAATGAGATGGCATTGCCATGGATGCGGATTAAATCAGAAGGTAAGAGGGTAGGAAAGTAGGAAGGTAAGCAAACTGCCTGTTGGAACAGGCGTCATCTTTCCTTCTTTCCCTCTTACCTTCTTACTTTCGGTCTTTTATCGGCACGTACTTCCGGTCCTCTTCGCCGATATAGTTTGCCGAGGGTCTGATGATCTTGTTGTCGAGGCGTTGTTCGATAATGTGCGCGCCCCAGCCGGTGGTCCGTGATATGACGAAGATGGGCGTGAACATGGGGGTGGGCACACCCATCATGTGATACGATACCGCGGAATACCAGTCCAGATTGGCGAACATGTTCTTCTCCCGTTTCATGACCGCCTCGATACGGTCGGCGACGGAGAAGAGCTTCATATTGCCGCCGTCGCTGCAGAGATTCTTCGCCAGCTCTTTGATGATGGGATTTCGCGGATCGCTCACCGTGTAGACGGGGTGTCCGAAGCCGATGATGATCTCCTTGTTCGCCACGCGGGTCTTGATGTCGGCTTCCGCTTCGTCGGCGTTGCGGTAGCGCCTCTGGATCTCGTGGGCCGCTTCGTTGGCGCCGCCGTGCTTCGGTCCCCGGAGTGCCCCGATGGCGCCGGTGATGGCGGAGTGCACATCGGAAAGCGTTCCGGTGATCACGCGCGCGGCAAAGGTCGACGCGGTGAACTCATGCTCCGCGTAGAGGATCAGTGACTGATCGAGCGCTTTCTCATGAAGGGTCGAAGGCTTCCTGCCATGCAGGAGGTGCAGGAAATGTCCGGCCACGGTCTCGTCGTCCGTTTCGACGTCGATCCGGTTGCCGCTCTGGCTGTAGTGCCACCAATAGATGAGCATCGATCCGAACGAAGCCACCAGCCGGTCGATGACGTCCCGCGTGCCCTGGATATTGCGGTCCTCCTTTTCGGGAAGCACGGTGCCGAGGATGGAACAGCCGGTCCGCAGCACGTCCATGGGATGGGCCGCTGCCGGGATGTGCTCCAACACCGTTTTCACCTGTACCGGCAGGCCCCGCAGGCTCTTCAGTTTCTTGCGGTAGTCCTTCAGGTCCGACTCGGACGGCAGGTCGCCGTGAATGAGCAGAAAGGCCACTTCTTCGAACGTCGACTGCCGCGCGAGCTCAACAATGTCATAGCCCCGGTAATGAAGGTCGTTCCCGGTCCTTCCCACCGTGCATACGGCGGTGTTGCCCGCCATAACGCCGGAAAGTGCGACGGATTTCTTTACTTTGGTCGATATCACCTCTGTCTCTGCGCTCATGATTTTTCCTCCTTAGAAAAGATCGCGTCAAGCTTCTGCTCGAAAGCATGGTAGTCAAGATAATCGTAGAGTTCCGCGCGGGTCTGCATCAGGCCGATCACATTCTTCTGTGATTCCTCCTTGCGGATCGTGCCATACACGGAGAGCGCTGCCTTGCTCATGGCCCTGAACGCGGAAAGAGGGTAGAGGATGAGGGAAACGTCGGCGCCGCGAAGTTCTTCCACGGTATAGAGGGGAGTTGAGCCGAACTCGGTGATATTGGCGAGGATGGGGACCTTCACTGCCTGGGCGAATTTCTTATACATCGAGAGATCGGTGATCGCCTCGGGAAAGATCATGTCCGCGCCGGCTTCAACGCAGGCGCAGGCCCGGTCGATCGCGGCGTCAAGTCCCTCGACGGCGAGGGCGTCGGTCCGCGCCATGATGACGAAGTCGGAATCGGTCTTCGCGTCGACGGCTGCCTTGATCCGGTCCACCAACTCTTCCTTGCTGACAATGGCCTTGCCGGGACGGTGGCCGCACCGCTTGGCCTGGACCTGGTCCTCGATATGAACCGCTGCTGCTCCGTGCTTGATCATGGACCTGATCGCGCGGGCGATGTTGAAAGCACCGCCCCATCCGGTATCGATGTCAACCAGCACCGGCAGATCGGTAATATCGGTGATACGGCGGACATCGGTCAGAACATCCTCCAGCGTGGTGATGCCCAGGTCGGGAACGCCAAGCGAACCGGCTGCAACACCGCCTCCGGATACGTAGAGCGCTTTGAATCCCGAGCGTTCAGCCAGGCGCGCTGCATAGGCATTGATCGCGCCTACGACCTGGAGCGGCTTTTCTTCACGCACAGCAGCCCGGAATCGGGCGCCTGGCGAGATCGGTCTTGTCATACGAAATCCTCCTCGGAACGATCAGAGAGTTCCACCTCAGCCTTACACTTACACTATAAGAGCAAAACCCGCGCCAATGTCCAATGATTTATTATATTGTTCTGGAATTATGTAAGCAGTTGTTATTGCAAGAAATAAAATAGATAGGTGCTTATGCTTGAGCTATATGCTGATTATTATAGCGCAAAATTTAGCAATAAATGAAAAATATTGCAGGCAGGATGCTGCATTACTTCGATGCCACGATTCCGTACTTCTTGATCTTGTAATAGAAATTCCTTAGGGCAACATCCAGAAGCTTGGCTGCCTTTTCCCGATTTCCTCCTGATCCCGTGAGGGCCCGCGTGATCGCCGCGCGCTCCGCATCGGCAACAACGTCCGCGAGGGGGCGCACGACCGCTGTCTGTTCCAGGGCAAGGAATGCCTCGTTGATCTTCTCGCACTCCAGGAGCGGCAGATGCTGCGTGTCGATCACGCGTTCCTGGGGCCGCATGTTGATCATTGCCCTGCCGAGCACGTTCTCGAGTTCCCTTACATTGCCGGGCCATGGATATTTCATCAGTTCCGCAACGGCTTCAGGGGCCATGCCCATCACCTGCCTGCCGAATTCCTGGTTCAGCCGGAAGATGATATGTTCGACGAGCCGCGGGACATCCTCCTCGCGTGTCCGGAGCGGCGGGATGGCGATCGGAAGGACGTTCAGGCGGTAGTAGAGGTCGCCTTTGAAGGTGCCGTCCTTCACCTTCTGCTCAAGATTGATGTTGGTGGCGGTTATCACCCGCACGTCGACGGGGACAGGCACGGTGCTGCCGACGCGGACGATCTCCCGCTCCTGCAGGACCCGAAGCAGTTTCCTCTGGAGTGACAGGCTGATCTCGCCGATCTCATCGAGAAAGATGGTGCCGTTGTTCGCCTCCTCGAAGAGGCCTTTCTTGCCGCCTTTCAGGGCGCCGGTAAAGGCGCCTTCCACGTATCCGAAGAGCTCGCTCTCCAGAAGGTTCTCGGACAGGGCAGCGCAGTTGACCCGAACGAACTGCCCTTTCTGGCGGGTGCTCGCGTTGTGAATGGCATGGGCAAAGAGTTCCTTGCCGGTCCCGCTCTCTCCCCGCAGCAGCACCGTGGCGGGCGTTTCCGCGGCCCGGCGGGCCTGGTCCTTTGCCGCGACCATGGCCGGGCTGATGCCGATGATATCGCCCCACGTATACCGGGCATGGAGGTGGCGGATCAGTTTTTTTGCCTTGGCGAGCTCATCGGTAAGTGCCATGATCTCGGAAATGTCATGGATCGTTCCCACGCTGCCGTGGATCGCGCCGTCGATGAAGATGGGCGCGACATTGACGATGACCTCTTTCTTGGCCGGCCCTACCTTCATCCTGACGTTCCGGACGGGCTTGCCGGTCCTGAGGATCTGAAGGTGCATGCTTTCGCCCTCGGCAATGTCCACGGTCACCGGCTTGTTCAACACCGCCTCGGGCGGAAGCCCCGTGATCCTGGTGTACGCCGAGTTCACGATGATCGTGTTTCCCTTTTCGTCGGCAACGGAAATGGCGTCTTCCGTCGCATCGATCACTGCTTCAAGCAGGTTGCGCGACTTCCAGAGGTCTGAAACCTGGTCGGTAAGCATCCTGACCTCGGTGATATCGCGGAACACGGCAACAGCGCCGACGACCTGGCCTGTGTCGTTCCGGAGGGGGACGCGGTTCGTGATGCTGGTGGTGGAAGCAAGGTCCTGCTGCTTGTTCAGGTCTTCGATGCCTTTGGCAAGAATAATATGAAGCCTGGTATTAGGAATGACCTGGACCGCCTCGCGCCCGAGAACATTGTCGGCTTTCAGGCCGGTAATGCGTTCCGCCGCTTTGTTGAAGAGGGTCACGATGCCTGTTTCGTTGACGGCGATCATTCCGTCATGGGTGGAGTTCAGGATTATCTCGATCTCTTGCTGGGTAATGGAAGTCATAGGAGGAATGGCGTTTCCAGGACGCTCCTTTTTTGATAGCACTGGATCATATGAAAAAACTACAGTAATTTCGATGAAATGTAAAGTAATACTTTGAAAAATATTGCAGTGCTAATGTATCTATATGAAATAATGTATATAATATGTTTTTTTTCATGTCATATACAATAAAACTTGACAGGTGAACAAATGTTCACTATATTGGCATCATGGCAATCGTCATAGATGAACCGGTCAAGGTCGGCGCAGTATTCAGCAGGGGAACGATCCGCCCCGTCTGGTTTGCCTGGAACGGCAGACAGGTCAGGATCAAGGAGACGACCTTTATCTGGACGACCTTCGAGGGGAGTTCCACGATCCATCATTTTTCCGTGAGTGACGGGAAGGGGCTGTACGAGATCTGTTTTCAGAGCGACAGCCTGCACTGGCGGCTGGCGCGGGCGGAAGAATCTTAAATTGCGGATTTCGGATTGCGGATTGCGGATTTGAAAATCAAAAGGACGAGGTATGACTCCTGAGGAATTGAAAAAGAGGACCAAGGATTTTGCATTAAGGATCATCAGGTTGGTGGAGTCGCTGCCTAAGGGTAAAACAGGAGAGGTAATAGGTCGGCAACTGATAAGGTCAGGGACGTCAGTGGGTGCGAACTATCGGTCTGCATGTCGGGCGCGATCTTCCGCGGATTTTATCAGCAAAATGACGATAGTCGAGGAAGAGGCTGATGAGTCCATATACTGGATGGAACTTCTTATCGAGAGCGGGATATTAGAAAGGCAGCGGCTTAAGGATATCGTAACGGAAGCAAATGAAATATTGGCGATCATGGTTTGCTCTATCAACACGGCCAGAAAAGGACGAAGATCATGAGCCTTGATCTATCGACGCTACAATCCGCAATCAGAAATCCGCAATCCGCAATGCGTTCCATTCTCCATATCGACATGAATGCGTTCTTCGCTTCGGTCGAGCAACGGTCGGATCCCGCGCTTCGCGGAAAGCCCATTGCAGTGGTCGGATCCGAGCGCCGCGGCGTCATCCTCTCACCGTCCTATGAGGCGCGCGCTTTCGGCGTCAAGACCGGGATGCAATACCACGAGGCGCGGAATCTTTGCCCGGACATCGTGCTGGTCCCTGCCTCGCCGGGAAAGTATTCCTCGGCCTGCAAGCAGCTCATCACGATCTGGGAGCGGTTCACGCCGCTCGTCGAGCTGTTCTCCATCGATGAGGCGTTCCTCGATGTTACAGGCTGCGAGTCGCTTATGGGCGATCCGGTGCAGATCGCGGTTCGCCTGAAAAATGAGATCTGGGAGATCATGGGGCTCACCTGCTCGGTCGGCATCGCGCGGAACAAGCTGCTCGCCAAACTGGGCAGCGACATGTTGAAGCCCGACGGCATCGTGCTCATTTCCCCCGGCGACGAACAGGAGGTGCTCGAGGACCTGCCCGTCAAGGAACTGTGCGGCATCGGCCCCAGCCTGACGCACCAGCTCGCTGCCATGGGTATCAGGACCTGCGGGGAACTGGGGCGGGCGCCGCTCGCGAAGCTGACCGCGCCGTTCGGCATTCTCGGCGAACGGCTGCGGGACATGGGGCGGGGCATCGACGACGACCCCGTTGTCTCGCGGGCCGAGCAGGACGAAGAGGATTCCAAGTCCGTGGGCCACAGTATGACGCTTGACCAGGATTGCGGGGAACTCGAGATGATCCAGCGGCATCTGCTGCAGCTTTGCGAAAAGGTGGGACGCAGGCTGCGGCGCGGGGGGTACACCGGTCGTACAGTATCTCTGACCCTCCGGTATGCGGATTTCCAGACCTTTTCGAGGCAGCAGCGGCTTCCGCGTCCCGTGGAGCACGGGCTGGACATCTTTGCGACGGCCTCGGCGATTCTGGCAAGGATCTCCCTCGACCAGCCGGTCCGTCTCGTCGGAGTGAGCGTGTCAAGCCTTGAAAGGCATATGTCGCAGGTCCCGCTGTTTTCGGACGAACGCAAACGCAAGTTTACGACGGAGGCCATGGATGATATCAATGACCGGTATGGTGACTTCACGGTCACCTGGGGCACGCTTGCCGAACGATATCAGCATGAGCGGGTGATCTCACCGGCATGGCGGCCGGGAGGGGACCGGGAGTACTGAACGGCACTTTTTTACCGCAGCCAAAAGTAGGCGCTTCTAAGCGAGATCGCTGAGCTCGCGGAGAATAGAATAAAACTCGAAATAAAGACCTAAACTTACCGTCTCATCTTAGTACTAAACTCTGCGCCCTCTGCGGTGAAAAAGGATTTTAAGGATCTGATATGAAATACAAAATATCCGAACGTCAGCAAGCAATACTTGAATTTATCCGGGATACGACTGCGAGCCGCGGCATGCCGCCGACCCTGCGGGAGATCGGCGCGAAGTTCGGCATACGTTCAACGAACGGTGTTGAGAAGCACCTGTTGGTCCTCGAACGGGGCGGCTATATCAGCCGTGAGCGCGGCAGATCTCGCGGCATAGCCGTGATAGGCGGCTCGCGGCCGGCCAGTCTCGTCCCGCTCCTCGGACGGGTCGCCGCCGGCATGCCGGTGCTGTCGCCGGAGAACAAGGACGGCGATCTTACGGTGGACCGTTCTCTCTTCGATCTCAGATCATCACAACAGGTCTTTGCCCTGGGTGTCCGGGGCGACAGCATGATGGATGCACACATCCTTGACGGGGACACGGTCGTGGTCCAGGAACAATCCACAGCGGCCAACGGTGACATCGTCGTTGCCCTGGTCGATGGCGAAGCAACGGTCAAGCGGTTCTATCTGGAGAACGGCCGTGTGCGGCTGCAGCCGGAGAACCGGACCATGGAGCCGCTTTATTTTGACGGCGGAGATCTGCGCATCATTGGCAAGGTCGTGGGGGTGATGAGGAGAATATCCTGAATCGGGAAAGGCTGAACCAAAAGTCGTCTCTCGCAGATCACGCAGCCAAAAGTAGGCGCTTCTAAGCGAGGACACAGTGTTAGATCAACAATATCAGAGGCTCTGTCCCATCTTGCGCCGGAGCGTCTTGTCCGGGTGGTTAGACGGATTATCGGTGAGCAGGATCGTTCCATCAGCGCCGGCACCGACATAGATTGTGTAACGGGGCACGAAGGTCTTGCCGGTCCAGTTGTAGATCTGCAGGATCTTTTTCACATAGTCCTGAGTCTCTTTAAATGGCGGGATCGTACCCCATTTTTTTACCGCTGTTTCGCCGGCGTTGTAAGCAGCCAGGGCAAGCGATATGTTGCCCTCGTACCGGTCAAGCAGGTAGCGGAGGTATTTCACGCCGCCCTCGATGTTCTCATCGGGGCTGAAGGTGTTGCGGACGTTCATAGTATTGGCGGTCTGGGGCATGAGCTGCATGAGCCCCATCGCGCCCTTTCGCGATATGGCATAGGGATTGAAATCCGACTCTACCTTCACGATGGCATGGACCAATGACGGGTCAACACCGAACCGACTGCAGGCGGCATTGATGATGTTTATATAGGAGACAGGAATGCTGTCCGCCAGTTGGCTGCGGTTATCGGTCCTGCGGGAAGGGGATGCCGATGATGAGGCCGTTTTTCTGTTCTCCATCAGGATCTTCGTTGGTTTTTTAACCCGTCCGCCCGGGACATTGGTCATATGGACCACGCCGTTCTCGTCAACGAACTGGTAGATATCTGCGTTTGCTGTCGTTATGACCCCTGCCAGCAACAGAACGCCTACCGCAATGGACCATCGATGTATTCCTGTCATGTTCATCTTCCCGGTCGGATCTAATAACCAGCTGATATTATTTATAAAATACCAAAAATACTTGTCTGTGTCAACAGGCGAATTTGCTCACCGGCAGGGCTATTGACTGGCCGATGAGGATAGATTATTATAAGCAGCCTGATATGCGGGATGCGGTGAGGGGGATACACTGCTCTATCCTACTGTTTCTGTTATTATTGTAAATTGGAACGGCAAGCATCTTTTGACCGAATGCCTCGAATCCCTCCGAATGCAGACCTTTCGGGATTTTGAGATAATTCTTGTCGATAATGGTTCTACTGATGGGTCCGCAGAGCATGTGCGAACGCAGTTCCCGGAAGTTCATGTCGTGGTCCTGCAGGAAAATCGGGGTTTCGCGGGCGGCAACAATGCCGGCATACAGGTGTCGTCAGCGCAATATGTAGCTCTGCTGAACAATGATACGAAAGCGGACCCTCACTGGTTGTCCGCCCTTGTGGACGCAGCGGACCATGGACCGCGCGTGGGAATGTGGGCATCTAAGATCCTGTCCTATCAATCACCGAAGGTGATCGACAATACCGGACTTCTTTTGTACTGGGATGGTCTTGCGCGGGGAAGGGGACGGCTGGAGGTCGATCGTGGGCAGTTCGATCATCAACAGGATATCCTGTTCCCAAGCGGCTGCGCCGCTCTTTATCGCAAGGTCATGCTCGATGAGATAGGATCGTTCGACGACGAGTTCTTTGCGTATGCAGATGACGTCGATCTGGGATTGCGCGGCAGGCTCGCCGGATGGGATTGCGTCTATGTACCGGATGCCGTCGTTTACCACAAATATTCCTCGTCCACATCGGCGTATTCTCCGATGAAGGCATTTCTGGTCGAACGGAACCGGATCTGGGTGCTCCTTAAATATTATCCGGTCGAACTGGTGCTGCTGAGCCCGTATTTTACGTTCAAACGCCTTGTTCTGTCCTTGTACGGTGCGCTGACCGGCAGGGGAGCGAGCGGCAAGTTTACCACACAGAACTCTCTGGCCAGGGCAGGACTGATACTGTTGAAGGCATGGTGTGCGGCCGCGCATGCCCTGCCCAGGATCATACGGTGGAGAAGGGGATTCACAACCAAAAAACGACTTGGGCGGCAAGCCTTCTATCAACTTCACCGGCGATTCTCACTGTCCACTGCAGAGATCGCACTGAAAGATTAAAAATGAACATTCTGGTCATTATCCCTGCATACAACGAAGAAAAAAGCCTTCCCGGCGTCATCCGTGACCTTCAGGACCATGTTCCCCAAGCGGACATTCTTGTGGTCAACGATGGATCGAAGGACAGGACCGAAACGGTCGCCCGTGATCTGGGCGTCATGGTCCTCGGGCTGCCGTTCAACCTGGGGATCGGCGGGGCGATGCAGACGGGATACCGTTATGCCGAGCAGAAGGGCTATGATAGCGCGATACAGTTCGATGGCGATGGCCAGCATGTAGCATCAGAGATCAAGGCGCTTTGCGAGGGCCTGCAGCAAGGCAGTGCCGATATCATCGTGGGATCACGCTTCTTGAGACCGGGAGAGTACCGGCCGTCCTTTTTCCGGATGCTCGGGATCTGGATATTTTCCACAGTACTCTCCGCGATCCTCGGGATGCGTGTTACGGATACGACGTCGGGATTTCGCGCTGCAAACCGCCGGGTGATCGAGTTCTTCGCGCGGAACTATCCGGAGGATTATCCTGAAGTGGAAAGTCTTGTTTTGCTCCACCGCGCTGGAATGAACATCGGGGAGGTGCCGGTCGTGATGCGGGACCGGACCGGCGGGCGTTCTTCCATCACGCCCATACGATCAGCATATTACATGGTCAAGGTCTTGCTTGCCGTGTTCATAGATCTTCTGAAGAAGTGAGGTGAACCCATGGATATAGTCAAGATACTGGCGATAGCGGGAAGTGCAACATTGTTGTTCCTTGTCCTCGAACTTATACGGAGAGGGAGACTAAAGGAGCGATATTCCCTTCTTTGGCTTTTCTCGAGCGTCGTGCTGCTCATTCTGTCCCTGTCACGGAGCCTGCTGGAGTTCTTTTCCAAACTTATCGGGATATACTATCCGCCCTCACTGCTCTTTCTGATCGCCTTTATCTTCCTGCTGCTCATTACGCTCCATTTCTCGGCGGTCATATCGGGCCTTTCCGACAAGAACAAACGGCTGGCCCAGGAGGTCGCGCTTCTGCGTCACTCCCTGGATGAGCTCAGCCGACGGCATGGCTCCGCGCAGGACGGGCCGTGACAGCAGGAGAGGCGTCTCCATAACGAACTTTACAATGTCGGTCATCCATGGTAAAATCCGTCACCGAACGTAAGAAAATAATTCGACGGGAAGCGGGAAGGGGTAACGTGTCCATGCAAAGCCTTATAGACAGAGTGAACAGCCTGTTTAATCATAAGCGCTTCAACCTGCTAGCCGCCGGCGTCATCGCTGCAATGGTCCTCATCGCCTATTCCAACACATTTACCGCCAGCTTCCACTTTGACGATAATCCCGCGATCATCGAAAATGCCACGATCAGGCACATCACCGTTGAAAATATCGGAGAGCTCATTCAGGGGCTGCGGCCCGTCGTCTATCTGTCGCTCATGCTGAACTACGCTGTCAGCGGCCTCAATGTCGTTGGCTGGCACATGTTCAACATAGGGATCCATATCGTCAACAGCGTCTTCGTGTATTTTCTGCTCCTGTGGACGCTGTCGATGCCGGTGCTGGGAGGGAAATACGAGGACCGCGCGAAACGCATGGCCCTGTTCGCGGCATTGCTGTTCGGTGTCCACCCGATCCAAACGGAATCGGTGACCTACATCATCAGCCGGACAGAGCTTCTGGCGACCTGCTTCTATCTCGCAACGTTCCTGCTCTTTATCAAGGGGGCGCGGTCAGGCAAATTTGGATATACGATCGGGATGTTCATTACCGCGGTCCTTTCGATGGGGTCCAAGGAATGGGCGGTCACGCTGCCGGCGGTCCTGCTGGTCTATGATATCCTGTTCATCGCTGAAGGCAAGGTACGCCCTGTCCTCGGGAGATGGCTGATGTACGCCGTGGTCACGGTCCCCTGGTACATCGTGCTGAAGAGCCTGAACCTGTTCACGCCGGGGGGGTCGGCCGGCATCGGCTTTTCGATCCAGTCACCGGGCGGGCTCAACGCCCAGACCTATTTCCTGACCTCAATGAACGTTATCTGGACCTATGTCCGGCTGCTGTTCCTGCCGATCAACCAGAACCTCGATTACGAATATCCGGTCGCAAAGACGCTCTTCGAACTGCCTACGATCATATCGTTCCTGGGCCATCTTGTCGTCACGATCGGCGCCTTTATGCTGTACCGCAGAAGAACGTTGCTCCTGATACCGTTCGGCGTCGCATGGTTCTATATCGGCCTTTCGCCGACCCAGAGCGTGGTGCCGATCATCGACGTTATCTTCGAGCACCGCGTCTACATGCCTTCGATCGGGTTCTTCATCGTCTTTGTCGTTGCATACGAGGAACTGTTCGCGTGGTGGGAGAAGCGGAAGGCGCCGGTTGCTCTTGCCGGTCAGGAAACACGATAGGACGATCAACGCAAGGGGTCAGCGGGCCGCGCGCACAGGTCCAGCAGGTGCTGTTCCAGCACGCCGCCGACCCTGGACCAGCTGTACCTGCTCAGGACCTTTCCCCGTCCGGCATCCCCCCAGGCCCTTCGTTCCTCGCGGTGAGATACAAGATACAGGATCTTATCCCTCAGGTCATTCACACTGCCGGCCTGTGCGATCAGGCCGTCCCTGCCGTCATCAACGATCCCCGAAGGACCTGGCAGCGACGATACGATGACGGGGATCCCCGACGAAAATGCCTCGAGCACGACCAGCGGGAAGGCCTCGGAATGCGTTGAAGGAAGAACGAGGACGTCTCCGAGGTTGTAGTAGGCCGGCAGGTTCTCATCAGGCGACTGCGGGCCGGCGAAGATGACACGGTCGGTCATATTCAGTTCGCGTACCTGTCTGCGATATTCATCCTCCCGGTAGCCCCCCCCCACCACCAGCAGCATGAGCGTGCCGTCCCGTATCCCTGCCAGGGCCTCGATCAGCAGATGCAGTCCCTTGAACGGCTGGAGATTTCCGACAAACAGGATAACGGTCTTCCCCTGAAGCCCATGGCGTTCAACGAGCGCCCGGTCCTTTTCCCGCGGCCTGAACCGTTCTTCGTCCACGCCATTCGGGATCTCCACGATCCTGCTCCGGTCCATGAATCCCGCGATCTTGCTGCTGTTCAGATGTTCCCGGGTAAGGGCGCCGATGCGGTCCGCCCGGTGAATGGTCGCTTTCATGAACAGCGTCTCGTACATGCCGATCAGCAGCCGTTTGAGCAGGGTGTTCCCGAAGACGTCCATGTGGTAGGTGAGCAGGAGAGGAACCTTGGAAAGGAACGATGCAAAAGCGGTATACTCGGCGCCGCCGTAGAAAGGATAATGCAGATGGACAACATCGAACTTCCTGAGGAGGCAGCAGAGCTGCGGGACGATACCGCCGTCGCCCATGAGGAGCGGCGTCCTGAGACGTACGATGGCGAACTCGCGTGGATCAGCGTCGTAGGAGAGCCTGCCGTGCTCCAGGGTGAAGACCGTTACTGAATGGCCCCGGCGCGCCAGTTCGCGGGCGTTATGGTAGCATACATATCCCATGCCCCCGTGATAGGGAGGAAAGGTGGCGACCACCTCCGCGATGTTCAATTTTCCGGTCATAGGTCGGTCACGGGTGAGCGAAGGGGCGATGGATTCCCCAGGTTCTTCAGGATGACCGAGGCGATGCGCTCCGCCGCCCGGCCGTCGCCGTAGGGATTGGCCGCCCGGGACATCGCTTCATACGTGCCGGGGTCATCGAGCAGTTCCCCGGCTTCGCGGACGATGGTTGCTTCGTTCGTTCCCACCAGCTTGACGGTCCCTGCCTGAATACCTTCCGGCCGCTCTGTGGTGTCCCGCATGACGAGGACCGGCTTGCCGAGAGAGGGTGCCTCCTCCTGGATGCCGCCGGAATCGGTAAGAATAAGATAGGCGCTGTTCATCAGGAACACGAACGGGGAATAGTCCAGCGGCTCGATGAGGCGGATGTTCGGCAAGCCGCTCAGGATGGCGCGGACCGGCCCCTGGACGTTGGGATTCAGGTGGACCGGATAGACGATCTCCACATCCTTCCTCTCCGCCAGTTTCCGGAGCGCCCGGCATATTTCCTCGAAGGGCTTGCCGAAGTTCTCGCGACGGTGACCGGTCACCAGGATCAGCCGCCGGCCCGGTGCCGGAGGCACCGCGATGCCCCAGGTGTCGCGGAAGAGGCGCTGCAAGGCAGCACGCTCCGCGGGCGTCTGCTGCTTCACGGTCCAGAGCAAGGCGTCAACGACCGTATTGCCGGTGACCGAGATGCGGTCGGCCGGTATCCGTTCGGCCAGCAGGTTCGACTTTGCCCACTCCGTCGGGGCGAAATGGAGGTCCGCCATGGCGCTCACGAGGCGCCGGTTGATCTCCTCGGGAAAGGGGCTGTATTTCAGGTAGGTGCGCAGGCCTGCTTCCACATGCCCGAGAGGGACCCTGCTGTAGTAGGCGGCAAGTCCCGCGGTGAACGCTGTCGTCGTGTCGCCCTGGACAAGCACGAGGTCCGGCCGTTCCTGCTCCATGACAGCCTTCAATCCTTCCAGGGACCGGACCGTGATATCGAACAGGTCCTGGCCCGCCGCCATGATGTTCAGATCGTGCTTTGGAACAATGCTGAAGGTGCGCAGCACCTGGTCGAGCATCTGCCGGTGCTGGGCCGTGATGCACACGACGGACGTGACCGACGGCTCTGCTTCGAGGGCCTTGATGACCGGCGCCAGCTTGATGGCTTCGGGCCGGGTGCCGAATATGGTGAGAACCTTGTTTGGCATGTCCATTCCCCCGGTACGGCGAAATGCAGGGAGGCATCTGCTGGCCATCCCTAGTAAAGCAGTTTGATGTGCGCCATGTCCTTCTCTTCGTAATCACGCAATGACGCGATCACCGTCTTGAGATCATCGGCATCAAGGGGCAACGCAAGGATTCCGGCGAGCTGAGCCGGCAGCGTGAACGCCTTTTCAAAGCGGATCGCCTGTCCTTGCGATGACGATACCTGATCGATGACGACAGCATCTAGTGTCTCTTCCGACATGACCGCTGTGGAATAGCTTCCCAATATGACGAACAGGGAACGGCCGATATCCGTGGAACGCTCCGCCATGCGTACCACCGGCCAGAGCGACTTGGGCAGGTTCAGATAGAGGTTGAACGTCTGCTGGAGGCCGTCAAGCTCATCGGGTCCCATCTTCGACAGGCGGAGCTCCTTGGCCCGCGAGACCGGCGGGATCTTGCCATCCTTGCCCCTGACCGGAATGTTGTGCTCGATCTGGATGGGGGTCCCGGGATAGGGATACAGGATGTAGACGTTCGACGCGGTGGTGCCGATCCGGCGGTTCAGCTCGATGGTCTCGAAGACGTTCTCCCGCGTCTCCCCGGGGAATCCGATGATGTTGAACGTCGAAAGCCGGATGCCATGGTCCTGGATCATGTGCAGGTTCTTCACGAGCTGCTCGTCGTTGTAGTTCCGCTTGATCATGCGCCGGATGCCGGCGTTGCCGCTCTCGACGCCGACGCTCATGGCTACGCATCCCATGTCCTTCGCCATGCGGACCTTCTCTTCAGTGATCGTGTTCGGCATGACGGAACAGCCGAACTGGATGCCGAGCGGTTTTAATCCGGCGGCGAGTTCCTCAAGGTGGCTGAGGGGCGGCAGCAGGAAACTGTCATCGGCGAACTTGTACCAGGTCGCGCTGTGGCGTTCCTTGAGTTCCGTGAGATGGGCGATGGTGACCGCCGGACGCTGGAGACGGAAGTAGTCCCTGCTTCCGCTCGTCATCTTTGCCACCGTGGAATTGATGCAGTAGGTGCATTGCTGGGGGCAACCGCGCGACTGGACGTAGAAGGAGCCCTTATAGATGTGCCCGACGAACGGCCGGTACAGGTGACGTACGTCGAACAGCCCCCAGTCAGGGCAGGGGAGCCGGTCCAGGTCGACGCGCGGCGCCAGCGGGTTCCGCTTGATGCTGCCGTCCGGCATCCGGAAACACATTGAACGGACCGCTGTATGGTCCTTGCCCGCCTGCATCAGGTCGCAGAGCTCGGCGAAAACGTCATCGGCCTCGCCGATGCACGCAATGTCGACCTCTTTCTGGGAAAGGACATCGTCGGTGGCGATGGTGGCATGGACGCCTCCGACGGCGACCAGCGCGTGATGCCTGACGCTTCGCACGAGGCTCATGGCGAAATCGAAGGTCGAGGTCATCGATGAGATCGCGATCAGGTCGGGCGAGAACGAATCGATCGTTCGCTGGAACTCAGCCTGATACGTAACGACCGGGTCGTTCTTGACCAGGTCCTCGATGGTGTAGGCCGTCTTCTTGAATATCTGGAGGCCGGCCTTGTCCATCTCCCTGCTGCCGCCATGGCTCTCGCTGTGGAGGTAGCGCTGGTCGAAGTCGGGATCGACCTTCAGGAACGCGGTGTCGAAGACCTTGACCTCGTGTCCATGCTGCTTCAAGACAGCGCCCAGGAACGATATGCCGCCGGGGATCCCGATGTTGAGATAGTGTTCCGGATAGACGAACAGGACCTTCATGAGACCTCCCGGGATGCAGCGCTTCCGTCCAGACGCTCGAGATGACGGACAAGCGCCGCAAGGAACGCGTCGATGTTTTTCGTGTTCATCAGGAGGTCGCGCCGGCCATAGGGGCCGCCTCCCGCCGAGTAGACGTAGAAATGTGCGCCGATCCTCAGGGTCCTGCCGACGAAATCAATGATCTTCTCCTCCGGCACGTTCCCGGAACGGAGCGCCTCGCGCATCTGAGCGCCGAAGTTCCAGAAGGAGTCGAACGTATGTATCCAGTCGCTGAAGAACGCGCGGGAGATATGAAGCGATGGCCTGCCCAGGAGAAAGGCCTCGAGACAGGACGTGCCCGTCACCGAGACCGTCAAGGCGGCACGCTTCACGACCTCGATATTGGATATCGCATAGTCAGCGAGGACAACACCCGCTTTCCGTTTCTGTTCCCGGTAGAAGGAGAGCGCCCGCTCGCCGCGCATCGCAGGATGTTCTTTTACGACCAGGACATGGTCGGGCGGCATTGCGCTCAGAACGAGGTCGATAACGCGCGATTGATCGATGAAGAACGGAGCGGGCGTGTTGATCGATGTCTCCGGGGTGTACTGGAGCGGCAGGTAGATGAACCTGTTCGGCAGTTCGTCGACGGTGGTGATGTCAAAGAGACGGCGGTAGAGCAGCTCTCCCTTCATCCGGCGATACGCCATGGTCAGGGGATGGAAATGGATCTTCAGATTGTGCAGGAGCGTATACCGGTCGACCACGTGGGGTTCGAAGCCGCCCAGACGGATCCTGAGGAATTTGACCGCCTTCTGGAACAGGTTCAGGTCCAGGCGTGATGTGTTGATGACCTCCTCTTCGCTCGGGTGCAGCTTGATCTCGAACGGCGGACGATAGTCGGTCCTGAACGCCTGGAGGAACTCCCCGGCTCGCAGCCGGTCACTCTCGCTCAACGGCTCATGCAGGGTATAGGGGGGAAGCGGCTCGCCGATGGCATCGGTGAAGTAGGATACACCGAGGTTCCTCGCATGTCCGTAGATGACCCGCTGGATGCCCAGTTCACTGCAAAGATGGTAGAGGACCATGGAATCGTACGATTCAATGATCGGGAAGAAGACGAAGTCGGGACGGTGGGCGAGCAGGAAATCCTTGTAGGCCACGTAGGTGCCGATGATGAGCTGCAACTGATACCGGCGGTCCTTTGTCGGGATGGAATGATGGCCCTTGATCACTTTTGATGTCGCGATGCACTGATAGACCGGCGTCGGGAGGTCCTTGAGCAGGTCAAGCTCGACCCGGTCCTGCTGCATGAACGCAGTAAGCTTCTCCTGCAGATCGAGGACGCGGTCATTGCCGACCAGCGTTCTCGCTTCAGCGAGCAGGCCTTCGCCGTTGGAGTAGTTCAGGATGCTCCAGTCGACAGGCAGCTTTTGCATCTGTGAGCGCCGGATGACCTCGAGAAAAAAGGGCATGTAGCCGGGAATACAATGAAGCAGGATGTTCATGCGTGCTCCAGCCAGGAGAAGTTCGCCGCAGTGAGCCTGCACTGACGGTCAAGGTGCTCGCGGGACGGGTCACTGGACATCAGCCGGTCAAGGTCTTCGGCGTCAATGCCGCGGGCAAGGAACTCATCGATTCCAATCGATGGCATGGAAAAATCCTTACACAGCTCACGGATCTTCGTTTCGATATCGATACCCAGGAACGGACGGCCGAAGATGGCGCTCAGCACGAGGGCGTGAAAACGCATGCCGATCACGAACGCGGCATTGCCGAACAGGTCCTGGATATCCTTATCCGATCGGGGAACGAGGAGTTCCACAGACTTTTCAGATGCGGGATCTTTGCCCGGAAGGCCGGTCATGATCGAGCGAAGGTATTCAAGGTCCTGTTCTCCGTATCGCTGCTGGAAGGCGCAGAGAATGATCTGTTTACCGGGAAAGCGTTCCCTGACGGTCCCGAGCAGGGTACGGATGCGAGCGGAGAGCTGTTCGCGGCGCTCGGGCGAGTGCCAGGTGCGGAAATGGTCCGAGAAGGAGAGGACGACGCGGTCATGCGTTCCCAGATGCGACGTGTCAAAACGGCCCATGAACGACGGGTCGAAAAGAATGTCGGATCCGCGCTGTATCTGTGTCCGTGTTCCCAGGGATCGTGCGATGTTGTACGAGTGATCATCACGGAAACAGGCATACCAGCTGGCCGAAAGGATCAACTTGAGATACAATCGGTTGATCCCCAGCGCGAGGGTATCGATCCCGGCGCCGATGATGACGATGCGCTTGCCGAACAGGCGCGCAGCCTGGCAGATGACCGCGAGCACAAGCATGGAAGCGTTGTGGCGTCCCTTGTCCAGGAAGAGCGTACCCCCGCCGATAACAAGCACATCGATCTCCATCAGTTTCTTCATGATGCGGAGCATATAGGGAATCAGCATCAGGGGGCTGCGTCCGGCTATCATTTGCTCCACCGGGAACGGGTCAATGCCCCGGATGTCGGGCGCCTCGAGGCACCGCACCGAGACTGTAGCGCCGGGGTCGCGCTCCCTGATGCGCGCAGCAATGACCCCGAGCATGAGCTCGTCACCCAGGTTGTCGAAACCATAATATCCCCAGACGAGGTAGTGCATCGCTCTCCGCTAACCGTGATACTTACTCAGAACATACTGGAAACCGCTTTTCACGGCGCTCACAAATCCTTCCCGCTGAACGGCGACGAGAAAGGAGTACAACCGCGGGTCCCATGATTTGATCCGATCGATGATCCTGCCGTGCCTGCGATAGCGGGCTAGGAGCAGGGCCTTCCGGATGCGCCACTCCCATCGCGCCGTCTCCATCTGCGGGACGGTCGTGTAATTGAGCAGCAGGCTGTTGGAGCTCCCCAGGCCGAGCAGGTACCGCTCCTTGTCCGTGATCATGTTGTGCGAGACGGCGTAATCCCAGAGCCAGGTGCCCGGATAGGCCTGCGCATAGTTGATCGAGACCCATTCCACATCGATCTCGGACCGGACCAGGGAGTCAATGGTCTCGTCGATGGTCCGGGTCGTTTCTCCCGGCATGGCGATGACCGTCTGGGCCAGCACATCCAGTCCACTCTCCCTGATGGTCCTGATCGCGGAGATGTTCTGCTCGACCGTAACGTTCTTCCGCATTACGTCCAGGATGGTCTGGCTGCCGGATTCAAAGCCGATGAAGGCGGTGACGCCGCCTGACGCCTTGATCGCGTCCATCAGTTCCCGGTCCACGTTGTCGGTGCGGACGCCATGGACCACGTAGCGGATGTCGATCCGCTCGTCACGGAGCCGCCGGGCAAGGTCGATGACCCACTGCTTGTTCCTCGTGAAAAGCTCGTCACCGAACCTGAGGAAGTGTATGTTGTACCGGTCGCGGAGATGCTTGATATGGCCGATGACATAGTCCAGCGAGTGCTGCCGGTATCCGAGCAGGTGGCGGTAGCAGAACGTGCAGGCATTGGTGCAGCCGCGCGCCGTCTTAAGGTTGAATACACGCATCCCGGGCCGGTAGAAGGTCCTGCTGGAAGGCTCGACGCTGAAAATGGGGTCCCGCATGGCGTCCAGGGCGTAGATCTCCATATCGATCAGATCGTAGTTCGGGAAGGGGATCTCATCGAGGTTGGCGATCATAGGCTGCGCCGGGGTCTTTACGGTCTCGCCGTTCCTTGTGAAGGCGACACCCTTGATATCGTCGAAATCCCGCTTTCCTTCGGCAAGACGGTTCACGATGTTGACCGCGGTGACCTCTCCTTCCCGGAGGCAGACGACATCGATCGGTGTGTGGGTGAGGAGCAGGTCAAGGGCGGAACTGAGCACGCCGCCGGCGATCAGGTGGACCGAAGGGAGCGTCTCGCGGATGAGCCGTGAAGCCAGTTTGACATAGGCGTAGCACGTGGTGATGCCGCCGAAACCGACGATGTCGTACGAACCTTCGCGGACCGTAGCAACGAGCTGCGCGGGCGATATGGTGTTCCGGTAAGCATCGAGCACCGTGGGTTCATGGCCTGCCCGCTGAAGGGCGCTTGCCACGTACAGCAGGCCGGCCGGAGGTTCGGGGTAGGTCGGCCGTTCCGCGGTTGGCGGAAGAACGAGGAGAATTCTCATGTCAGTTCCCTGTTGTCCTTTCGGAGGTGATCTGCTCCCAGCGGAGCAGGGCATCGATGA
This sequence comes from Nitrospiria bacterium, assembly GCA_919902495.1. Classification (GTDB taxonomy): domain Bacteria; phylum Nitrospirota; class UBA9217; order UBA9217; family UBA9217; genus JAAXXJ01. Next base: position 38,703 of record CAKKRC010000075.1, on the reverse strand, counting down.
AGAACTTTATCGTCCAGTTGTTGAACGCAAAGCGGAAGTAGCTCCCCCAGAGGGGGATGCTGCCGGAGATCGCTCCGCTGATATCCGGATCCGCATGGCGAAGCTGTCGGGTCTTGAGGAACCTGAGCGTTCGTTCTGCGAGCAAACGATGTTCGGCGACATGATCGAGGGAATAGATGTCAAGCAGCAGGCCCGCCCATTGGGCGAGGCCCGTGGTGCAGTGCTCACGGCAAGGCGATCCCCATGCGCTGTTATACCGAGCTTGTAGAATATAATCTCTCCCGTTATTGATTGCAACCAGTTTCCCCGCGGTGATGCGGACCGCGGTCATGAGCTTCTCATCGCCCGTGATGCGGTAGCTGTCGAGCAGCCCTTCAAGGACGTAGATGATGGTATGCAGCAGCGGAAGAGAGCCGGGTTCGAATGACATGGAAGCAAAATAACCGTTCGCCCCCTGCTGCGAGAGCGTCCAGTCAAGGTTCCGCAGAGCGGCGGTCCGGTACTTCCCGTCCCCGGTCGCTGCGTGAAGATGGAGCAGGTTGGCAGCGACCCGCGTGTAATAGGTATGCGGGAGACCGTTATACGAAAAGGCGGTCCAGCATCCCCCGGGATCCTGGCATCCCGTGAGAAAGTCGCCGGCACGGATCGCTGCATCAAGGAAGCCAACCTGGCCGGTCCTGCGATGGAGCTCAAGCAGCCCTTCGATGATCTGCCCGGTATCGAAGACCTGCTTCTGGCCTGCAATATCCGGGAAGGCGCCATCCGGCTGCTGGATGCCGAGCAGCCAGTTGCCTGCATTCACTGCGGAGTCGGCATACCGGGCATCGCCCAGATGATCGCTCAGGCGCAGCATGGTGGGGATGATGTAGCCGGTCGTTTCAGGATAGGACGGCTGCCAGCCCGCGTGGAGCGCGTAGGAGTGCGCGTACCCGCCGTCGTGGTGAACGGTCTGCGCACGAACAAGCCAGTCGCCGGCAAGCTTGAGATGCCAGCTGTCCTCGTGCGTGTTCGTCCCGCGCATCGCCCTGAGGGCGACGAACAGCTCATCGGCGTTCCTGAGCAGGGTGAAGAGCTGTTGCAGCATCGATGAACTCACCCCTTCGGTCCCTTTCTGTTCCGCAAAAGAATGACATAGCTTTCCGGCAGCGCAAGGTACCCGCGGTCATATCCGTCCTTCAGTGCTGCAGAACCGCTCGTGCCGGCCATGCTCGCGAGCCGGTCCAGGCCCAGGGCCAGAAGATTGTGCATTATAAAAAAAGGCCAGAGGAAGTACTGCGAGCCCGGGATGTAGCACAGGAACACGTTCCAGAGCAGCAGCAGCGTGCTGAGGTACCCGGTCTGGGGCTTTACGGCCAGGATCTCGAAGTCCTGAAAGAGCGAGCGGAGGCCGTAGCGGGTGAACCTCCAGAAGTCGTGGGGGATGTCATGCTCCGGGAAGGTCATGGGCGCCGAGATGAGGATCAGTCCCTTGTCCTTCACGACCCGCCTGATCTCGGCGATGGTCTCAGGGAGCTTCTCCGTGTGCTCCAGGACCTGCGTGGAGAGCAGCGCGTCATAGGAGTCGTCCGCGAAGGGAAGGTCCCAGTTCACGCCGACGACATCGACATGCTCATGCAGGGCTACATCGAAACCGGTGTACTGCGCTGCGAAGGAGAACAGGTCCGTGTAGGGCTTCACCCCGCAGCCAAGGTCCAGGATGCGCATGGCCTGCTCCTCCCGAAGGGTACGGGAGAAGCCTTTCACCTCACGCAGCAGGGGGCGCAGCCCGAGATAATCCCAGTGCCAGATCCGCGGATGCATGCGTTTCTTCCTGCTTTCGTCTGCCGTTATCTGTCCGCTGGAACGGAGTCTCATATGTTATTCATGCCTTTCTGCGGGAATGGTCCGTCCGGTGCTCTCGATGGCTGTGCGCAGGATCCCCGTAGCCATGGCCGCATGGTGATCGATGGAGTATCGTTCCTTTACCGCTGCCGGAGGTTCGAACCGGTCCAGCGTTCCCTTCCGGTGATGGTCGATGATGGACAGCAGCGTCCCGGCGAACGCAGCATGATCACGCGGGGACACGACCCAGCCGCCCGCGCTCCTGATGACCCGGGCCGTGGCGCTGTCGGGAGGCGTGATGCCGAGGACCGGTCTGCCCGCTCCGATGTAATCGATCAGTTTGGATGGCAGGAACACGCTTCCGGCGATATCGGCATCGATGACCAGAAGCACATCAGCGCCTTCCATGACCGCAAGGCTGTCGCGGTAGGGGACCGATCCCTTTCTGACGACTATGCCTTCGAGCCCGTATTTGGTTGTGAGCTGCGACAGGAGGAGGCGGCTCAGGTTGTCCGCGCCTCCATAGAGCTCGAACAGCACGTCCTGGCCGGTAATGGCCTTCTTCCCGATGAGCTCTCCAAGGGCGGTCAGCATCGCGGTGGGGGTCCGCACGCGGTTGAGCGTGCCGAGATATCTTACGATGAGCCTCCGGTTGTCACGCATGGGAGCCGTTGGATACAAGACCGGATCAAAGGAATGCTCCAGCGTTGCCGCCTTGTCCCTGATGAAGGGGTATTTCCTGACATAGGCGTCATGCATCTCTTGAGAGGCAAAGACGATCCGGTCGGCATGAACAAGTGTCCGGCGCTCGAGCCAGGAGTTGACCGTCTTAAAGATCAGCCGGTAGCGGGTATAGGGGCTGTCGACCCAGGGATCGCTGAAGAAGGCCACCCAGGGGATGCGAAAGTGCCGCTTCAGCCAGAGCCCCAGCACGTTTGAACTGAGGGGATACGAGAACGTGACGAGCGCGTCAAGGTCCACGGAGGCCCATTTCCTGACGATGCGCCGGTATGCCCGGACATGCCACCACAGACGGTCGTCGGGGGTCCGGAAGAAGGGGAACAGCAGTTTCCTCATGACCAGCCAGACGAGGGTCCCGGCATGGGGGATCCGGATCTGGTCAGCAAATCGCTTCGGTAAATCCGGGTAAAGCTCATGGTCGCGGTGCGAGCCTGAGTCGTCGGCGGTCACGATGTACTGCTGGAACGAGTCCGGCAAGTGCGCGAGTAGCCGGCCTACCTGGATCGCCTGGGGCTCCAGGTAGGGAGGAAGATGGTAGGAAACGATGAGAAGGTTTGCTTTCTTAGACATTGTAAATGACCTGTTTGAGCCTTCTCCATAACGGCAGATATCCCAGAAGCACGAGCATGCTGAACAGACATCCTGACACGAGCAATGCGACGAACGGGTTGTGCGGTGCTGCAAGCGGCAGCACCCTGATCAGACCGAGCGCCGCGAGACTGATGAATGCTGTGTAGACACCATAGGCCGACATGCGGACCCAATTGGTCATGACCCCGCACTTTCTCAAAAGCACCAGCGAGACAAGCACGGAGAGATAGCTGTTCACGACAACGGTCAGCGCCATGCCGGGGGTGCCCATCCGCGCCCCGAACAGGAAGATGCTTCCGAAGACGGCGAAGTTGAGGGCCCCGAGGAGATACACCACCGCGGTCATCCTGATGCGGTCGATCACCTGGAACATGCGGAAGACGGGCAGGCCGGCTGTCGAAGGCAGGAGGACCAGCGCGTACACCGACAGGGTCGCGGCGGTGACGGCCTTTGCGCTCTGGTCGAACCGCCCGCGCTCGAACAGGACCGCCACGATGTCGCCCGCGTAGGCTGCGATGAAGATCATCACCGGCACGACGACGACCGTGATGGCGATGACGAGCCGTTCGAGCTTTTCTGCCCTGCGGTCAGCCGACGACAGCGGAACAATGAAGATCTCCCGGAAGGTGAGCACGCTCGTCGCGGCCACGGTCATCTGGGAAGAATAGTTGAGCGCAGAGATGCCGCCTGCCGGCAGAAAGGACTGGAAGAAGCGTTCGATGACCGTCGCAAGCGACGCCAGCTGGTTCGCGCCAAAGAGTTCGAAGAAGTTCCGGGTCACGCCCTTCATGGCATCGGTCCTGAGCGAACCCCAGAGCCTGAAACGTCCTGCTGCATAGGCAAGGAGCAGAACGGACGCGAACACATACCCCGCGAAATAGGAGAGCGGAAGCGCCGTGACCGATGAGTGATGAAGGGCCAGGAAAAGGACCGAACCAAGGGCGATCACGACCTCGCCGGTGAACACAAGGGAGAACCGGTGGACGCTCTTGAACACGGAGCAGAGGGCATAATAGGGCAAGGCGATGCATGTCCAGGGAAGAAAGGACACGGCCATGGAACGGATCTCCTGCCGGTCGGCCTCGGGGAAGCCCGCTGCCATGAACCGTGCGACCAGGGGGGTGGCCGCAATGAACAGGGCGCTCAGTACAAGTGCAAGGACGACCGAGAACGCCACGAGCGATCCGGCCAGCTCCCGGAAGGTCGCTTCTCCCTGCTCCTCCCGGGTCCGGACAAGGTGCGGGATGCCGACCGAGTCGAGGATGGCGCCGAACGACAGGACCATGATGGTGGCGATGGCGTAGGTCATGAAGTAGATATCGAGCTCCCGGGCAACGCCGAAATAGGCTGCCGTCATGATCTGGCGGAGGAAGGCGAGCAGCTGCGCGGCAATGCTGACGCCGGTGGCAGAGAGCATGGACTTCAGGAATCCGCGCTGCGTCCCCGCGAGCGGGGCGCTGTTCCCCGATGGATCACTCAACGCCCCACTCCTCGATCCATTTCTGCACACGATGCCCGGAGATCTCCCTGAGATATTCTGGATCATAGAACCGCTCGCCCCGGAAATAGGGGACATTGCGTCCGCCGAACCCGCGCTTGAAATGGGAGATCGCTACCTCCTTCTTCGAAGGGACCTCCTGGGACATCGTGGGGGTGTGCTGCCAGCCGGTCTCGAACCACTGCAGTCCCGCTGCTTTTAGATGCACCATGACCTCCCACAACAGCAGGTGCATTGCCCCCCGCTCGTTCGCGAACTCCGGGTCCACACAGCTCGAGCCGTAGTAGGCCGCATGCTTGTACGTAAGGCACAGCGCAGCGGCAAGGGGAGCGCCGGAGCGTCCACTCACGATGCCGAGGACAGCGAAGCCGCTCTTGATCCATTCGTGCATAAGCTCCCACGTACGGTCAGGCCGGGTCTGCCTGCCTGCCGCCCGGAGATGAAGCCGGCGGTAGGCGGCGAAGGCGTCATCGGTGATGGATGCGGCATCGAACACACGGCCGGACAGGCCATTGTTCCGGGCGGCCGTGATATCGCTCTTATGGCCTTTGCGCATGTCCCGCAGAAGGGAATCCTCATCCCGGTCAAGGCCTATGATATGCGTCGCGATCTCCGTAGCATGGAATCCGAGGAAAGGAAGCGGATTGCACAGATGCGGCGGATCGTCCCGCAGGGACAGGAGCGGGTTCACCTCGACTGCGGCATAGGCAATCACCTCTTGGCGGGCCAGACGGTCGATCTCCTGAAATATCTCCTTGGTCATCTTCTCGCGGTGCCTGTCCCCGAGACCGTTGATCAGGGCGGGATAGGGGATGTTCCATCCCGCGAACCCGAACTCGAAGAGCTCCGGCCGCTGATGGATGCGCTCCTTGATAAGAGGCGCCACAGCGACGAGTTTCCCTTCATCCATGACGCCGAACGAGAGGTCGGTGGACCCGCCCGGGCCGCGCATGTGCAGGGTATAGTCGATCCACGTGCTCGTATGGCGGAACCCTGCATCGTCGCTCTGGCGGCAGAACTCGTCCCACGCCGCCGTTCCCAGTAAGCTTGTCGGAAGGAACTTCATCTTATTCGACTGCCTCCCAGGTCAGCGGTGTGCCGCGCTTGATGTCCCGCGCTGCCCGTTTTCCCAGCACAGCGTCCAGATGCTTCGGGGCCAGACCAGATCCCGGTCTGATCACCCGGATGTTCTCTTTTGTGAATGTCTCTCCAACGGTCATGTCTCGCACCACATAAAGGGAGCGCCGGAACTTCAGGGAGGCCTTCTCGTTCGCCGTCGGACCGTAGCTCACGCGTCCCAGCGCCTTCCATGCTTGTTCCGTTTCTACCACCAGCGCCCGCAGCTCCTCAGGCTCCATCGAGAAGGAAGCATCCACCCCGCCGTCGGCGCGTCGCAGGGTGAAGTGCTTCTCCACGGCTACAGCGCCGAGCGCCACGCTCGCGACCGCGACGCCGATGCCCAGGGTGTGGTCCGAGAGCCCGACAGGTACGCCGAAGTGGTCGCTCATGTGCGGAATGGTCAGGATGTTTGTGCTCTCCGGCGCAGCAGGGTAGGTGCTCGTGCACTTGAGGAGAATGATGTCGTTCCCGCCGGCATCGATCGCCGTGCTCAACGCTTCGTCGATCTCTTCTTCCGTCGCCATGCCGGTGGAGATAAACAGCGGTTTTCCCGTTGCCGCGACTTTCCGGATCAGGGGAAGATGGGTGTTCTCGAAGGAAGCGATTTTATGGGCCGGTACGTTAAGCTCCTCCAGGAAGTCCACGGCCGTTTCGTCGAAGGGCGTGCTGAAGCAGATGATCCCGAGTTCGCGGCAGCGGTCCATGATCGGACGGTGCCACTCCCAGGGCGTGTGCGCTTCCTGGTACAGTTCGTACAGGGACCTGTTCTTCCACAGGCTTTTCTCGTCACGGATGATGAACTCATCGCGGTCCACATCGATCGTGAGCGTGTCGGCGGTGTAGGTCTGGAGCTTCACGGCATGGGCGCCGGCGCGGGATGCCGCCTCCACGATGGCAAGGGCCCGTTCCAGCGAATGATTGTGATTGCCCGACATCTCGGCGATGATGAAGGGAGGGTGGCCGGCACCGATCGTCCTGCCGGCAATGGTGATGTCCCGCGGGTCCTGCATCGTCATCGGCTCCCTCCTGCGCTGCGTTCAAGCCAGTCCTTCCGGAACAGCGCCCAGTGCACCACATCCGTTTCCGCGCCTTCGAACAGATACTGACGTATCCGCCGCCCGTCCTCGATCATGCCTGCGTTCCGGGCAAGTGCGGCCATGGCGCTGTTCACCGCCAGTGCGCCTGCGGTGATCTTCCTGATCCGCGTGGAGCGGAACAGGTAGTCGCAGACCGCGATCCATGCCTCGGTGCCGTACCCGCGTCCCCGGACGGACCGTTCCCCGATCAGGATGCCAAGGTCCGCCACCTGGTGCGTTGTGTCCACATAGGCGCTCATGTTGCCGATGTGCCCCTGGCCAGGGTCCCGGGAGACGATCGCCCAAAAGTGGTTCGGCGTGCCGTCGAAGGTCTTCATATAGTCGCGGCACGACGCAAGGGTATGGGTTCGTTCACGCTGCCGGCTGAAGCGCACGATCTCGGGATCGTTCAGCCAGCCAACGTACCGCTCCGTGAGGAATTCATCGGAGAACGGTATAATTCGTACATTCTTTGTTTCGAGGACCGGTGATCGTGCCATAGTGTCGTGTTCATCGCTCCTTTGCTGTAGTTCGGACGCAGCCCGTGGCGAGCATCTCGAACAGGATGTCCTGGACCCGCGGGGTCGGCGCTGCCGCGGACATGTTCCTGTTCGCCATTGCCGGTTGCCTGCCGCTCAGCAGCTCCGCGAGCCTTCGCTGCAAATCCTCCCGGGTCGTGACGCAGGGAATGGAGCCATCCTCGATGGCCGGCAGCCATGTCTTCTCCCGCGTGCGCGGAAGGACCGACAGCACCTGCGTTCCCAGCAGCGCGGCCTCTTCCATGAGCAGCGAGGTCATGCCCACAACAAGGTCCGCTGCATATGCCGCCTCCAACGGGGAACCGCCCTTGCTGACCATTGCGATCTCCTTCAGGTAGGGCGCAAAATCTTCTTCCTTGTTACGCGGATGCAGCCGCAGGACCATGAAAGGCCTGGGCTCGATCTCTCTGACGGCATCGAGGACCTCTTCCAGAACGATGTCGGTTCGGTCATCGCTTCCGCCGCGGCCCGTGAGCGTATATTCTGCCGAGCGACGATCGATATCGGGATCCGGCCCACCCTTGGGCTCGGCGATGAACAACAAGATCTTCCTTCCCTGCGCATCGGGGAACAGGGACTGCCTCAACTCATGGCGGGTCACCATAGCGAGCCGCTGAGCCTCGGACCGCACCTGTTCGTGCTGCGGATGTGTGCAGATGCTCATCCTTTCATTCGCCATGCCGAGAGCGGCGAACGCTTTCCGCGTATGTTCATCGGGCATGATGATGCGATCCGGCGCGAAGGCAAGGGGATCGTTCGACCTGCCCCGGAACCGGAACCCTGCATTGGACCGTGCATCGACGATCCCTACGCTGGTCACGCCGGCGGACCGGGCCGCAGTGGTCAGGGCGAATGCGGCTGTGTTGGGATTCGCCGAAGTCCCGGTCACCAGGAGGCGTGGCCTCGCCGCTTCGATGACCGATGCGGCATCAGCAGGCATCTCCTCCCATAGTACGTTCCGCTCCCGCAGGTACTGCCGCGCGCTGCCGGCGGCAAGTATTTTTACCCGAAAACCTTGTTCGCCCATCGTTCGCGGAAGCGTTGCGATGAAGTTAGCGGCACCCGGGTCCTCGACGAATATCAGAACGTCGAGATCGCGATGAGCAATATCCAATGCTTTCCTGTCAGGCATGAGTGTCCGTCCCGTTGCCGCCCGAGGAGGAATCAATGATCGCCTGGACCGTTTCAGCTGTCCTGAGAGCGGACTCTCCGGGGCTCCAGAGCTTCTGTCCGCTCCGGAGCGCGGCAGCAAGATTGTCGTACATCCGGTATAGCGCAGTTCCCACGGTCGAGGCGACCCGCTCCGGCTGGTCCGAGGCCACTTCGCGCTGGTCCTGCATGGCGCGGTTCTGTAAGACCGGATACCGCGAGATGCCGAGGCCCGAGACCAGTATGGAGAGCCGACCGCGGTCTCCCCAGATGTCGATACCGTTCTCCCGGTAGTGCTCGAATCGCAGGGGGTGGACCATCGCGGTGCCTCCCTGCTGAAGCAGCATGCTGAACGCCACGTTCTTGTCGCCCGGGATCGGTCCGGCGGGGTAGGGCGGGAAACCCGGCAGCGCCCGGGCCGAAGTTGCCTCTCCGCAGAGCATGCGAATGAGATCGACAATATGACTGCCGTTGTTCAAAAGCCCGCCGCCGTACAGGCCGAAGATCACCTGGGGACGTCCCACCTGCTCTTCCAGCCCGCCCTCTGCAAACCGGCGGAACTGCTCGTCGGCCCTGCGCCAGTAGTTCACCTGGACGATGATGCCCTTGCCCTCGCACCAGTCGAGGAAGCGGCGTGATGCGTCCAGCGTGCTGCCCAGGGGCTTCTCCGCGAGGACGGCGCGCACCGACGGCAGTTGCTCGAGCAGCCCGATCCTCGAGTCCGGAGGTGTGGCAAGCACCGCGACATCAGGCGCAAACCCTTTCGGGAGCTCCTCGATCGAGCGGCAGGTTATCGGGATGTTCCATTTGGTCCGTGCAACTGCAAGCGCATCATCCGACAGGTCCACGACGGCGTCCCAGGCATAGTCCGGGTGCTGTGCCAGAACTTGCGCGTGGGATGCATAGGGGTAGTACTTCGCCATGAGCGGGTCATCGGCATAGCCTGCGCCGATCTTGCCGAAGCCGATGACGATCGTTCGTAATTTCGTCCGTCCGTTCATCTGACAGGTTTTGCCGTGCAGTGCCGGTTGATCTCGGCAAGCGACGGCTCCTTTCGAAGCAAACTCATGATCTCCTCCAGGCCGAAGGCATCGCCATGCACGGGTTCCAGACGCCGGTAGATCTCGGTGATCAGCTTCAGGTCCTCGGGGTAATCGAGCATCAGCCTAAGCTCCGGGGCCTGCCATCGTTCCGGCGCGAAGAGATGGATGATGCGGTAGCGCTCGGGATGTTCGTAAAAATAGAGGGACACGTGTTCGCGGACCGCCGGATCGGTCACGGTCCGTGCCACGGCATCGAGGTCCCGGAACCGGAACACCTGCACGTCCATGCCCTGGGGGAACGTCTCCCTGCGGACCGTCGTCACCACATCGCAGTCGTTCTGCAGAAAGGTCTCGATCCCCATATCGATGATCTCCGGATCGAGCAGGGTGCAGTCTCCGGTCACTTCGACGATCACGTCGGCCTGCATGCTCCGATGGGCGTCCACCACGCGCTGCAGTACGTCTTCCTCGCTGCCGCGGTGGCAGGGGATGCCTTCGTTCCTCGCCCACTGCTCCAGCTGATCGTCCTTGGGCGACGCGGTGGTCGCCAGGATGATGCCGTTGATAGCCCGGGACCGCCTGAGCCTGCGGACGAGGCGCGTCAGCGCCGGCTGTCCGCAGACGTCGGCCAGGACCTTGCCCGGCAGCCGGGTCGATCCCATTCTCGCTTCTATGCTGGCGATGACTCGTGTCATGGTTCCCTTTCGCTCTACGATGCCGCTGACCGGGCAAGCTCCTGCCGCTGCCCGTGCACTTTGCGCACGGCCTCTATCAGGAGGTCCACCTGGCGGTCATCGGCTGCATGCATGCAGGTCTCGAAACCGATGAGCTCTTTTTCCCATATCCGTTCGACGACCGGGCACATCCCTTTCTCATATTTTATATCAGTGAGGGTAAAGGGGAACCCTGATGCTCCGAGCGCGATCCGCTTCTGGAAGAGCGGGAGCAGGTAGAGCGGCCGAACATAGGCCGTGAAGTGCGGGAACCCTTCCGCGGACAGCGCCTTGCTGAAGAGGCTGCGCGGGACGCCCGCCTTGTCCTCCTCCAGCCGCGCGGCCCAGACATAATAGACGTGACGGCAGCCGGCGCGGGTCATCGGCGGGACCAGGCCTTCGAGGCCCTGCAGTCCGTCGGCAAGCCGCTGACCGATGCGTTCGCGCATGCCCACGTGGAGGTCGCTCCTTCGGAGCTGCTCGATCCCGACGGCAGCGCTCAGTTCCGTCATCCGGTAGTTGCATCCCACGAGGTTAGCGAGGCTTGCGACCCCCGACGCCTCGGTGCAGTTCTCGCCGTGGTTCCGGATGAGCTGCATCCTGAGCGCAAGTTCGTCATCGTTCGTGACGCACATGCCGCCTTCGCCCGTATGGATATGCTTGTGATAGTTCAGGCTGAAGACGCCGATGTGGCCGATGGTCCCGGCATAGCGGCCCTGTTCCATGGCAAGCGGCCCCTGCGCGTTGTCCTCCACGAGCTTGATGCCGCGCTCCCGGGCGATGGACATGAGCTCGGTGAGCGCGGCGGGGTGGCCAAAGAGATTGGTCACCACGATGGCCCTGGTCCGGGGGGTGATGGCCTTTCTGACCGCGTCTGGGTCGAGGCAGAACGTGTCCGGTTCGATATCGGCGAAGACCGGGATGCCGCCATAGGCCAGCGGCGCCATAGCGGTCGCGGACATGGTGTAGGGCGAGACGATCACTTCGTCCCCCGGGCCGATGCCGATGGCGCCCATCGCCGCGAACAGACCCGATGTGGCGGAGTTCACCGACACGGCATGCTTGACCCTGAACCGGTCGCGCCACGCCTGTTCAAAGGCCTTGACCTGGGGTCCGCCGAGGAACTCGTCCCCCCAGCTCCCGTAGAACGCGGAAAGACAACCGGACTCGATCACCCGGGCCACTGCTTCGGCCTCTTCCTTCCCGACCGACTGGTAGCGGGGGAGGGGCTGGTCAAGCACGGGTTTGCCGCCGAGAAGAGCAAGTTTATCCATGATGAGCTGTCACCTCGTTCCGTCTCGATTGATGAACGTTCATGATGAGGGCCTCACGAGCTCAAGTATCCTTGCCGGCTTGTCCGTTCCTTCCAAAGCATGTACCGCGCGTCCGGTCTCCCGGAATCCTGCGGACGTGTAGAAGGCATATGCCCGGTCATTCCCTTCACGCACTTCACATCGCAGCGTCTGCATACCGAGAAGGTCGAACCAGAGTCGAACGAACTGTCTCATGATGCTTCTGCCCATGCCTTGTTCGACCGTGTAGATCCCGAGGTAGCCGCTCCTGTTCGCGAGGTCGATACGCTGGAAGCTTACGACCCCCGAGGGCCTGCTGTTTACCGCTGCCATCCAGTACGCGCTCGCGGTCCCGTCCTTGAGCCGGTCGATGAACTGCCGGTGTTCTTCGGGAGCAATGATGCGTTCGGTGAACATCCATTTCCTGATCTCATCGCGGTTGCGCCAGGTGCGCACCAGTTCCCGCTGTGCTTCGTCTAAGTTGATAAAGTTCGTGAAGGTGACCTCATCGAGCTGCAGGTCTGCCTTGAGCAGCCACGTTCGGGGCGCTGCCGAGAGCTCCTGCAGGGCGGAAATGATCCGCCCTACTCCCTGTCCGTCTACGAAGGCACGCGACCGCGCGCTCAGTGTCCGTCGCAGTTCCTGGTCACAAGCGAGAGCCTCGATCGCAGACGCGATATCCCGGGCCGAGCGGTCTTTCAGCCATCCGAGTGAATGGCACAGGCCCTGCCGTTCCATCTCCTGCACTGACGGCTCCTGGTTCTGCGCGATGATGCACAGGAGCGAGGGCACGCCCAGGCATGCAAGCTCCCACACCGTTGATCCTCCGGCCGATATCGCCAGGTCCGCCCATGCCATGAGCGGCGCCATTTCCTCCACGCCGGTCAGGACCTCGATCCGGTGACGGCTTTGCTCCACGGCGCTGTGCAGCGATGCCAGGTGGGGATTAGCTGCGCCCACCACGGCGCGAACATACATCGGTGCGTTCAGCCCGTCGAGCGCTGCAAGCACCGACCGGGTTGCGTTCGCCGGGTCCGAGCCACCCATCGTCACCAGCAGGTTGCGCCCGCGGGAGGGGAACTCCCTGCCTGCATCCCGGAAGCGGCGGAATTCCCTGCGGAGGACCGCGTACTGCGGACCAAGCAGCAGCCGCGTTCCGCGCGGTGTCCGGTAGGTGAGCCGCTCGGCGCCGGCATTCTGGTTCAGGACCGCGTCAGCGTGATAGCGGTCCAGATGCGCCAGATCATCGATCACCAGCAGACGGTACCCTGCGCTGACGACCGCCTGCTGCAGGGCAATTCCAAATGCGTAGCCGTCCAGGACCACCCAGTCCGGGTGTTCCTGCGAAAGCAGGGAAAGGGTCTCCGCAGGGTCACCTCCGTCCGTAAGCTCCCGCACTCCGAATCCTTCGCGCCGGATGCGGTCGACGATCCCCGCCTGGTCCGACCGTACAACGAACGAACAGTCACCGCCGGCCTCGTTGACCGCCTGGCCGAATGCGAGGCACCGCATCACGTGGCCGGTCCCGATGCCCGCGGAGGCATCTGCGCGGAACAGGACCTTCATCGGACGCGGAACAGCGGGACCAGCGGAGCGGTCCTCAGCCGGGCAGAGATATCTCCGCGATCGAGCGCGCCCCGGAGGATGCCGAACACCTCATCGTAGGCCCGCAGCAGCGCTGCTATGTCGTCATCGGAATGGGCATAGCTCATATTGTGGGTCCCGATGGTAAGCATCCCGCGTGCGAACACTTCCTGCAGGAACAGTGTCTTGAGCTCCCACTGCGAGCACTTCGGTGTGTCCTGGAACAGCAGGAACGACCAGCAGGGCTTGCCGCCCGTGGTCATCGCATGACCGATGCCGTGCTTGCTGATGAGCGCTTGCGTGCCGTCGAACACCTTGGCGCCCTGCTCCCAGAGCGTCCGCACGACCGGCAGCGTCTGCATCTTGGTCAGGCTTGCCATGGCAGCCGCCAGCGACAGGGTCTCTCCGCCGAAGGTGAACGAGAAGAAGACCTCTTCCGCCTGGCGCATGATCTCCGCCCTGCCCACGACGGCCGAGACCGGGTATCCGTTCGCCAGGCCTTTGCCGAAGGTGGCGAGATCGGGGATGACGCCGAACAGTTCCTGGGCCCCGCCGTTCGCGAAGCGGAAGCCGGTGATGGTCTCATCAAAAATGAATACCGCGCCGTTCCTGTGCGCCAGGTCCTTTACCTTCTCGAGGAACCCGTCGCGGGGCTCCACGGCGTTCATGGGTTCCATGATCACGGCGGCGACGTTGTCACGATGGTCCGAAAATATGTTCTGGAGCGAATCGATATCGTTATAGATGAAAGCGTGGGTCAAGTCGCGCGTCGCCTGCGGCACCCCTTTGTTGCGCGCCGTAGAGCCGATGTACCAGTCCTGCCAGCCGTGGTATCCGCAGACCGCCACATGGTCCCGGCCGGTGTACGCCCGCGCAAGCCGCACGGCGCCGGTCGTTGCGTCGGAGCCGTTCTTGCCGAACCGCACCATTTCGGCGCAGGGGACCATCTCGACGATCTTTTCAGCGACCTCCATCTCGAGGGGGTGGGGGAGGGAGAAGATGACGCCGTCGTCGAGCTGGGCCCGCACCGCCGCTGTCACGTCAGGGTCGTTGTAGCCCAGGGTGACGGCGCAGAGAGAACTGACGAAGTCGATGTACTCGTTGCCGTCGGCGTCCCAGACGCGGCTGCCCTTGCCCCGGGTGATGAAGTAGGGAGAGACGCCGAAGGGATACTGGGTCTTGCTCTTGCTGAAGGTCTGGGACCCCAGGGGGATGGTGCGCTGGGCCCGTTCGAGCAGTTCTTCGGAACGACGGTAGCGTTCTGACATGGCTCCTCTTTCTACGACCGCCCCTGCGTTGTGCGGGGGTCCCTGGCGATCGATCGGGCAAGGCCCTCGTTCCGGCGGTGCGCTGTGTTCAGGACCTTGAGGTCCCCATGGGTGTCCAGGAACGATAAAATATCCCGGGTCGTGAATGCCGGGTTCTCCGGATAGAGACCTTCGTAGATACCTCTGACCACTTCGAGATCTGCCGGCTCATCCACGGTCCAGCGAAGGGCGGAGAGGTCCTGTTCACTTCTTACGTTCGCGGTCTGGAACCGCTCCGGGTGCTGATACACATAGAGCGTCACATGCTCACGGTGGGACGGGAGCGTTGCCTCACGCCATGCCTGCTCGAGGCTGGCAAAGCGTACGACCTCCGCATCGAGGCCATCGGGATACGTCGGTTCCAACGCGTTGCTCGTATAGTCGAACGACCCTTTCAGATGCACGTCGATCACCCGGTCGATGACCTCAGGATCAGCGAGCGGGCAGTCGCCGGTGAGCCGTACCACATGCTCCGGCATGAAGGGAAGCGCCGCATGGTAGAACCGGTCCAGCACATCCCGGAGGCTGCCGCGGGAACAGTCGATGGTGTTCTTCCGGCAGAGCGCCTCGATGGCGTCATCGGACGGATCGGTGCTTGTGGCGACCAGGAGCTTGTCGAATCCCTTCGCGCGCCGCACCCGTTCGATCTGCAGCAGCAGCATCGGTTTGCCGAGGATGGGCGTGAGGACCTTTCCCGGCAACCGTGTGGAGGAGACCCGTGCCTGCAGGATGGCAAGGATCATCTGCCTCCTCCCCGGTCCCCGGTCTGCCATCGTGATGGGTCCACCATGGCCTCATCTGTGACCGCGAACCGGGCAAAGTCAGCCGGGTCGAGGGCCGCGGCGTTCGCGATGATCTCGTTCAGTTGCATACGATCGTTCACCCCGCAGACGATCACGTCGATTTCCGGTATGCCTGCCGCAAACCCGAGCGCCGCCCGGAGCGGAGAAATGCCGCGCTCCCGCAAATAAACATGGTAGTCTTCCAGATGCCCACGGACCGGCGTGAAATAAGGCGGCAGGTCGCGGGCTTCCATCAGGAGCAGGCCTTGCAGGAAGACCGATCGGGCATGGATCTCGACGCCTGCCTTCTTCAGCTTTGCCAGATGACCGCTCCGGATCAGGCGCTGGTCCAGGACGTTCACCGGAAGCTGGACCAGGTCGATAGCGAAGCGGTCCATGATGCCATCGATCTGTGACGCTGTGTACACAGAAGCTCCTATTTTCCGGACCAGCCCCCGTCGTTTCAATTCCACCATGCGTTCCATCAGAACATTGCCGCCTGGTGCGAGCAGGTCGTCCGCATGATGGACCAGCAGTCCGTAGAGCGAGTCCTGCTTCAGATAGTTCAGGGACCTCAGGCACGCATCCTCGAGGACCTGTCCGTCCGCCCGGTCGTTCGCAAAACGCGGTGTCTTGGTCACGATCTGGAAGCGGTGGTTCGCGGGGAGCACCCGTCCCAGGACCTGTTCGCTCGATCCGTACAGGACCGCCGTATCGATGATCTGGACCCCCTTCGATGCCGCCAAGGCGAGGATCCCTGCCGCCTCGTTTTCCGTTGTCTGTCCGCCTTGATTGCTGATGCCGTAGTCGAGGCCGAACTGAACCGTTCCCAGGCCGAGCTTCATGACAGGAGCTTCCTGAGCGTCCCGATCACATAGGCCTGCTCGTCATCGGTCAGCCCGAAATACATCGGCAGGCTGATCGCTTCACGGTAATACTGCTCGGCATGCGGGAAATCGCCGGCATGGAACCCGCGCCGCTGGTACAGCGGCTGCAGGTGGACCGGGATGTAATGCACGTTCGCCAGGATGCCCGCTTCCCGCAGGCCGGTAAAGAGCTCGGCGCGGGTCCTGCCCGAGACCGCAGGCACCCGGACCACATAGAGGTGATGTGCCGACCCGGCGTCTGGATGCCGGGAGGGAAGCGTGAGGGGAAGCCCCCGGAGCCCTTCATCATATTGGCGTGCAAGCACGCTGCGCCGCCTGACGAACTCGTCGATGCGCTTCATCTGGCTCATGCCAAGGGCCGCCTGCATGTCGGTGATCCGGTAGTTGAATCCCAGGTCCTGCTGCTGGTAGTACCACGGCCCGTGGCTTTCGCCTTCCATGTGCGCGGGGTCGCGGATGATGCCGTGGGAGCGCAGGCGGATAAGCTTTTCGTACAGGTCCTTCCGGTTCGTCAGGACCATGCCGCCTTCGCCGGTCGTGATGATCTTGACAGGATGGAAACTGAACACGGTCATGGCAGAGAAGGCGCAGGACCCGATACGCGAGCCCTGGTAGCTCCCGCCCGTCGCATGGCAGGCATCCTCGATAACCGCGATGCCGTAACGGCCTGCCAGCTCCGTGATCCGATCCATGGTGCAGGATTGACCGGAAAAATGGACCGGTATCAGGACCTTCGGCAGGGTTCCGTCCTTCGCCGCATGGTCCAGCTTCCGCTCCAGTTCGTCGGGACTCAGATTGTATGTTCCGGGATCTATGTCAACGAAATCGATGGACGCGCCGCAGTAAAGCCCGCAGTTCGCCGATGCAACGAAGGTGTTGGGAGTGGTCCAGAGGGTGTCGCCGGGGCCGAGCCCGGCGGCCAGGCAGGCGATGTGGAGCGCCGAGGTGCCGCTGTTGACCGCTACGGCGTAGGTGGCGCCGCAATGCCCGGCAACGGCCCTTTCGAACCGCTCGATGACCGGCCCCTGGGTCAGCCAGTCGGACCGCAGGACCTCGACGACCGCCTGGATATCGGCCTCGGAGATCGACTGGCGGGCATAGGGTATCGGCTTTCTGTTCATGTACCTCTCCCGTTACGCGGTGAATGCGGGGTCCACGTGCTGTCTGATCAATTGCCGGATTTGCGCCACCGAAAGCCATTCGGTATTGTCCCCGCTGTTGTAGCGGAATCCGACCGGACAGGGCCGTCCGTTAAAGGCTTCCCGGAACTTCTTCACGTCCCAGGTCGGCGTGGAGGGCAGGATCACATAATACCGGTCGAACTCCAGCGAGTTGAGCGCATCGGTCTCGGTGATCATCTCCTCGTGCAGCTTCTCGCCGGGCCGGATGCCCACGATCTCGCGCCGCGCCTTCGGCGCCACGGCCGCGGCAACATCGACGATCCGGTAGCTGGGGATCCTCGGTACGAAGGTCTCGCCGCCCCACATGTTCTCGAGGGCGTACAGGACCAGGTCCACACCCTCTTCAAGACTGATATTGAAACGCGTCATCCGCTCATCCGTGATGGGCAGCACGCCGTCCTTTCTCTTGGCGAGAAAGTAGGGGATCACGCTTCCCCTGCTTCCCATGACATTTCCGTAGCGGACCACGGAGAACTTGATGTCATGACCTCCGCGAAAGTTGTTGGCAGCGACGAAGAGCTTGTCCGAACAAAGTTTGGTGGCGCCGTAGAGATTGATCGGCGCCGCAGCCTTGTCCGTGCTCAGCGCCACGACGCGTTTGATGCCCTTGTCGATCGATGCTTCGATCACGTTCTGAGCGCCCAGGATGTTGGTCTTGACCGCTTCGAAGGGGTTGTATTCGCACGACGGGACCTGCTTCAACGCGGCGGCATGCACCACGATGTCAATGCCTTCGAGCGCCCGGGCGAGCCGATCCCGGTCCCTGACGTCCCCGATGAAGAAACGCAGCTGGGGGAACGGGGGGTCCGGATACTGCTGCGCCATCTCATACTGCTTGAGCTCGTCGCGGGAGTAGACCACGACCCGCTGGAGCTGCGGATATTTACGCAGGATGGTGTCGATGAACTTCTTCCCGAACGAACCGGTACCGCCGGTGACAAGGATGGATCTGCCGTTCAACATGGTCTCGACTCCTTTGTTCGCTGCCGGCGGGCGGTCATGCCCGGGGCTTGGTGAAGACGATCTTGATGCTCTTTTCGTCGATCCCGTTCTGGAGCAGCGTTTTGGTCATTAGTTCGCTCTTCAGATAGGATGTGATGACGATGTAATCGTGCGGAATATTCCCGATGTGTTCGACCGGCTGGATCTCCATCCGGAAGAACTGCTCACCCGCCCGGTCCCCGTCAACGATGCCCGCAAGTTCGAGGCCGGTCTCCTGCAGCGTGATATACGCGAACTCCGCCACTTCGTCGGCCCCGGCGAAGACGATGCGCTTCGCCCCCGATCGTTCAAGTTCGAAGAAGAGCTGCCGATAGTTGTTCTTGGCCTCGCGATAGATGCGGGTGTAGTCGTGCAGAAGGTCGTAGGCGAGTCGGGATTTCTCCGCGAAGCCGGTCGGCGTGAGATAGTATGCGTAGCGCTTCGACGGGATGTTCTTGACGGTGATATAGCCTTTGGCGATGAGGTTCTTAAGATACGAGTTTACGAGACCGAGAGCGATGCCCATCCGTTTGCTCAGGTCGCGTTGCGTCAGGGCGTCATTGTTCGAGAGCTCGTCAAGGATCTGAAGGTCCCGATAGCGACCTGTTTCCGATGGAGAGGAACTGGGCAATGCATTGTTCATAATGTGAACACTACCACGAGTTTTATTTCATGTCAAGGAAAATTATGACTTTTTCATGTTCATAAAATGAAACTGGATGGTCATCTCGTGTTCCTTGCTGAGAATCCGCCGCCTGATCATCAAACCCTAGGGCGGGGATGCTTTGCTTCAGACCTGCTCCCTGCGGGGTTGAACAGGAGAGCGGTTTATCGGGAGGTGATCCATTCCGGTCAGTGCCATTACGAAAACCGTCGGGTCTCCCGCCTAGGTCCGTTGCCTAGGAATCTTCTTTACTCTTTCCGCAACCGATGTTATGATTTGTCGATCGATGAGGCAAAATCCCCTAAAGGTCAGGAACCATTGATGGAACCGAAGGTATGTCTGGCATTGGGCGGCGGGGCTGCTCGGGGGCTGGCGCATCTCGGCGTGCTCAAGGTGTTCGAGGATGCCAAACTCCCCGTTGATATGATCGCGGGAACCAGTCTCGGCGCCCTCGTGGGGGGCTTGTATGCGTCCCAGCCGGATGCAGAGTACTGGATCGGCAGGGTGGACCAGTATCTTCGAAGTTTCCGCTCCCGCAAGACCCGCCTTGAGTTCATCCGCCGTTTGGAACAGCCCAGCAATAATCACGGTTTTTTTGCCGACATGGCGAACCTTATCCGGAAGGGGTATTTCTGGGGAGTTACCGCCACCAAGCCCGCCTTCATATCGGAAGAGGAGTATGAGGAGTTCCTGAACCCTCTGATCCCCGATATCAATATAGAGGACACCAAGATCCCATTCGGGTGCGTTGCCACGGATATCCGCAACGGCAGACGCGTTGTCTATACGAGCGGCTCGCTGAGGACAGCGGTCCGGGCGAGCTGCGCTCTGCCGGGTATCTTTCCGCCGGTGAAGGATGGCGATATGATGCTGGTCGACGGGGGATGGGTGGAGCGCGTCCCCGTTATTTGCGCTCAGAACATGGGTGCCGACGTGGTCATCGCGGTAGATGTCTCGAGCGAGATCGCCAAGTTCAGCGATACGTCGGGCCTGGACATTGTGCTCAGGGCCGACGCGGTCACCCGCGTGTACCTGAACGAGCTTCTCCTCGAAGAGGCTGATGTTGCGATCCATCCGGCCGTGGGCCATATTCACTGGGCGGACTTCAGCGAGCCCGGCGAGCTCATCCGGCAGGGGGAACTTGCCACGCTCGAACGCATGGTGGCCATCCGGAGCGCCATCCATCGTGCCGCGGTCCCGCCGAGAAAGCTTGTGGACCAGATCAAGGTCATCAAGGACATTATTCTGGAGAAGGTCGTAGGGCCGAAGTAACCGGAGGCAGAAAAAACGCCCACCCGATCACCGCCTCAGGCAGTAATCCTCACGTTGTCCGGCAGGACCAGCACAGCAGACCATGGTATCGAAAGCATCCACCCGCATGAGGCGTTCCTGAGGATGGCTAGTGGGAGCGGCGCATCTGATAATCGCCGCGGGAGAGGTATTTTTCGAGCCAGATATAGAGGCAGATAAAGAGATATCGGCTTCCCATTTCCTTTATTTTGAGCTTTGCTTCGCCCGAGCGTCGATTGCGCCACGTGATAGGGATCACGGTCCAGCTGTATCCGCGGACGATCGCCTTGAGAGGGATCTCGACGGTCAGGTTGAAGTGCTGGGCGATGAGAGGCTTGCAGCCTTCGATCACCTCGCGGCGGTACGCTTTGAACGCATTGGTCGTATCGTTCAATTTCATTCTGAACAACAACCGAAGAAATGTGTTCGCCAGGCGATTGATGCGCAGCTTCAGCCACGGATAATCGATAACACCGCCGCCTTTCACGAACCGGCTTCCGAAAACGCAGTCGAATCCCTTATTGAGCTCGTCCCAATATCTCACCACGTCCCGGTGATCGTCGGACTCATCGGCCATCATGATGACCACGGCATCGCCCGAGATCCGCTCCAATCCGTAGATGATCGCCCGTCCGAACCCGTGGGGGCCGGGATTCTGGACCGGTTTCAACTGAGGGATGCGCTCATGCAGACCCTGGAGCAGGCTCCAGGTGCGGTCCGTGCTGCCGTCATCAACGACGACGATCTCATGCTCGATGTTGTGGAGCCGCAACTCCACGTGCAGATGTTCGACCGTGGCGCAAATGCAACCTTCCTCATCGCGGGCGGGGATGACGATGGAGATGCTTCTCAACGGTCGTTTGCTCTCAGACATGGATTTCATGGGGTCCCTGACCATTCCAGCCAATGGGGATGTTGTTCGGCATGGAGTGCGATCTCATCCAGGATGCCGTGCAGGGAAGTAGCGGGACACCATCCCCAGATCTCCCGGGCAAGGGAAGAGTCCATGACCATCCAGGGAATATCGAATCGGCGCATTTCCGGTTTTCCGGCCACGACATGTTCTCCGAATCTGTTTCTGCACCAGGCGCTCAACTCGGCCAGTGACATGGCATTCTCCACGCCGCCTCCGAGATTGATCACCCGGGTCGGTGCCGCGCTACCCGGAGATGTCTGCTTGATCAGGAGAGGCATCAGATCGCGCGGATGGAGGCAGTCCCGCACCTGGTAGCCTTTGCCTCCAAAGCCGATATACGTGAGCGGACGGCGCCGTCTCCAGGCGTTGATCCAGAACGCGAAGATTCCCTGGTCGGGACGGCCGAACTGGCCTGCGCCGGCAAGGACGCCGCAGCGATCGATCCAGACAGGAAAACCGAAGGTGTCGCCATACTCCAGGGCGAGCGCCTCTGATGCCAGTTTGGTGCTGCCATAGAGCGAAATGGGCGAGCGGGTGCTGAACGCCTCGCCGATCCCCCTGCTGCTGAGGCCCGGCGGCAGGTCCTGGCCGGGTTTGAGGCGAAACGCCTCGCCGCCGGCTTCAACGGGAATGCCGGCCAGTTGTTCGATGCTGTAGACCCTGCTGGTGCTGAGGAGAATGAATCCCGCTCCGGTCCTTTTGCAGTATTCCAGGAGATTGACCGTGCCGAGCAGGTTGTGTTCTACCAACTGTCGGCTGCTCATCTGGCCGTCAATGCCGGCCAGCACGCTTGCGTTGGCTGCGGCATCGATCACCCAGTCCACAGCAGGCAGCGCGTCAAGGTCCGATGCGGACCGGATGTCGCCATGCACGAGCGTAACGCCGAGCTTGCGCAGGGCGGACCGGTTGAGCTCGCTTCCCGGACGAATGAAATTATCCAGACCGAGAACGGCAAGGTCCGGCTTGGCTTCGATCCACGCCTTGGCGATCGTGCTGCCCGCGAACCCGCAGATGCCGGTGATGAGGATCCTCATGATCGTATGCTCCGTTCGGCCGCAGGACCTTTCTTTGCAACGATCAGGAACTGCTTGCCAAAGAGCGGCCACAGGACAGGAAGATTGCAGTACCATTTGACGAGAAAGAGCGGCGGTCTGCCGGACGATGACATCGAGTAGGGAAGGAACCTGGGTATCGATCGCTCGATGTGGAAGCCCTCAATCTGCAAAAGTTCGCAGCACGACTTGTCGGTCAGGGGGACCTGGTGGTCCCAGAAGTCCCAGTATTCCCCAGGGAGATATTTGATGTTCGGGCCGAGGCAGATAATGGCGCCGTTGTCCTTCAGGCATCGGTATGCTTCTGCAATGGTCCGCTGTATGCTCGCCTTGTCCGTCAGATGTTCGAGAAAATTGCTCGTGAAAACCACGTCAAGTGCATTATCATTGACCGGCCATCTGACCGAGCAATCCTGCTGGATGAGCCGAATGCCGGGCGCAAGCAGGGCCCCGGTGTCCGGGTTCAGGTCCATGGCGATCTTGTGATCAGCGGGGATGTTGTTGATGAACTCACCCCAGCCTGCGCCCAGGTCCAGCACCGTCGAGCGTTCCGTGATGAAGGCAGAGAAAAAATCGGTACAGAGGACCCTCCAGACGCTGTTGCGATAGTCGGCCGTGCCGGCGAACCTCGCGGCATAGAGTCCCTGCAGGGTCTTCGACAGCGGGTCCATCAGATGGTGATCCTTTTCTGCCAGGAGCCGACGATCTCTCCGATCGTCTGGCGCAAGGTCTTCGTAATGTCCCATTGCGGGTAGTGCTCTTTCATCTTCCGAAGGTCGCTGTAGTAGCAGATGTGGTCGCCGATGCGGTTCTGTTCGACATAGGTATAAACCTGTTTTTTCCCGCTGAACTCCTCAACGAGGGAAAAAGCTTCCAGGATCGAGCACGAGTTATTCTTGCCTCCGCCCAGATTGTAGACTTCGCCGGACCGTGGCGTCTGATAGAACGCATGAATGAAGCGGGCCACATCCTCGGAGTGGATATTGTCCCTGACCTGCTTGCCCTTGTAGCCGAAGACCGAGTATTCCTTGCCCGTGAGATTGCACCTGACGAGGTAGCTCAGGAAACCGTGGAGCTCGACGCCGGAATGGTTGGGACCGGTGAGGCACCCCCCGCGGAGGCAACAGGTCGGCATGTTGAAGTAGCGGCCATACTCCTGGACCATGACATCCGAAGCCACCTTGGAGGCGCCGAACAGTGAGTGCTTGGACTGGTCGATCGGGAAATCCTCGGCGATCCCGTTGCTGTACCGGGGGTCGTCGTAGTCCCAGCGAGTGTCCAGTTCCCGCAGCGCGATAGTATTCGGCCTGTCCCCATACACCTTGTTCGTGGACATATGTATGAACGGCGATTCGGGACAAAACTGCCGTGCAGCCTCAAGAAGGTTCAGGGTGCCGACCGCATTGGTGTCGAAATCATCAAAGGGGATAGCGGCCGCACGGTCGTGGGAGGGCTGGGCCGCCGTGTGGATGATAGCGACGGGCCGCAGTTCCTGCACCAGCGCAAGGATGCCCTGCCGGTCGCGGATGTCGAGCTCGTGATGCCGGAAGTTCGGGAGCGAGGCGGTGAGGCGTTGTTGGCTCCAGCGCGTATCACCCGGGGGGCCAAAAAAAACGGCGCGCTGGTTGTTGTCGAGCCCATGGACCGCATGGCCGAGATTATGGAAAAATGTCGTAACTTCCGAGCCGATCAGGCCTGACGATCCTGTTATAAGGATGGATTTCAAGGGGGTCCTTTCCGGGACATGCGCTCACGGTGCGTTTCGATCCGTTACACGCGGAATACGGAGCAGGTCAAAATAATTTGAGCACCGCGTAGTTCTTTGATTCGAACTCGATCGTATAGCGCTTTTTCAGTTCCTGATAATAGTGTTTCCCGTCAATGCCGGGATCGATCCTGGTGTGCGCGCTTTTCGGGATATATGGTTCTAAGACGGTTTCGAGATCGGGAGTATACCAGGTTATGACGACCCACTTCGCGCCCTGCTCCCTCCGTTTCTCGATCTGCGCCAGGCTGGTCTCGAGCGTGAAGGTGTTCGTTATGTTCCAGCCTTTTCTTCCCGACAGGTAGAACAGCGTCGGGTTGTTTCCTCCAAAGCCATTCGTCCGATTGTGCATGTTCATGACGAAGATGAGGTCCTGCGGCGCCGATACCCTATTGACGGTCTTGGCAGCATCATACATCACGTTATCCTGACGTAAGACCATAATATACAATGCAAGGCTGAAACATGCAAGCGCGTAGAGGGAATAGGTTGCGTATTTCAACAAGACAATATCTCTCTGCCCGCATAGCTCATTGAACCGAACAGCGCCCCGTGCCATGATCAGCGCCACCAGGGGGATGCAGGGGAAGAAATAGTAATGCTGTTCACTGGCCGTCGGGATGACGAGAAAAAAAAGCGGGATGCCGAGCGCCATGGCAATGTTGAGCGGCGATCTGGTGAACAGTCCGAAAAGGAGAAAGAGAGCGCCCATGCCGGAGCACGCCAGGACACTGATGATATAGAGAGGGGTAATGTAGTAGGCAGGGGATAAAAAACGTTTTAAATCCCCGAACAGGAACATCGAGTTCATCCCGGTCGTTCCAAAATCGCTATGGGTGATCTGCGCGCGATAGGTGTACCAGAGCACCAGCGGTACTGCGAACAGGACAATGATGATGAACAACTCGAGCAGGCGAGGTGTCCGAAAACGCCCGTTCTTCGAAAAAAAGGCAAGGATCATGACGGGCCCAAAAGGTACCAGCGCCGGATATTTCG
The DNA here is from genome assembly GCA_919902495.1 of Nitrospiria bacterium. GTDB lineage: Bacteria > Nitrospirota > UBA9217 > UBA9217 > UBA9217 > JAAXXJ01. The sequence continues at coordinate 13,716 of CAKKRC010000075.1, read as the reverse complement.
TAAGCCCGCCGAGGAGCAGCAGGAGACTGAACAGGACCAGCGATGGATACGAGTTGTCCCGGTGCCAGCGGTCTAAAACCAGCAGCGCAGACAGGGTGAACATGACTGCCAGCGCATCAGGCTGGAACGCTGACTGCATCATGATGGTCAGCGGTGACAGCAGGAAGAACACTCCGGCGAACAGGGTCACCTGCTGACCATATCGTCGCGATACAAGGGTCGCAAAGAAATACAGCGCCAGCACGGAAGCCAGTACGCTTATCAACTTGCCCCAGATCGGGCTGAAATTGATCGCGAGGAACAGAATGCCGACGATAGCATTGTAGACAGGGAACTCATAGGCCATGACTGGCCGGTCGTGGCCGTGAATATTCAGATACAGCCCCTGCAGCCTGAACCCTTCACGAGCGAAATTCTCAGACAGCATGGCGGTCTGGGCCTGACGCATGATCGTCGGTGCGCTGAACTGCGCTGAAGTGAGATCGTACAGGGATGTCGCAAGGAGGAGGAGTGCCAATGCAATGAACGGCACCTGGTAGGGGATGATCGTCTGGTATAGTGACTTGTATAGTGACTTGTCCGGGCCGTGGGAAAAGGACACAAAACGCTCCTGGATATCGAGTGAACGAGCAGGCGCAAGCCCGCAGCGGGAGGCAGACAGCACAGCATGCGTACGGGCACGATCAAGATCAAGGTGGTACCCGTTTTTGCAGTTTACCGTATATCCTTTTTTCCTGTCAACGGTTTATTTGACCGCCTGCCTGTCCGAAGCACAGGAACGCTCTTTCGCTCCCGTCGGAATAAGGTTCACCTCAGGATGAAAACAGGTTATTCGATGATCCAGGTACATGGTGACAGGGAGCCTGCCCGTCTGATATAATCCAGCCATGCCCAAATCCCTCGTCATCGCCCATCGGGGAGACTCCTCCCGCGCTCTCGAGAATTCCCTCGAGGCCTTCCGCCTTGCCCTTTCCATTCCGGTGGATATGATCGAGTTCGACATCCGGAAAAGCCGCGATAACTGCCTCTACGTGATGCACGATAAGGAGACCGGGAGGACCGCGGACAACAACATCGATATCGAACGGTCCCTGGCGGACGATATTGCCAGGGTCAGGCTGAAGAACGGCGAGCCTATTCCGAGCCTGAACGATGTGCTTGCCCTTGTCGCGGGCAAGGTCGGGCTGAACATTGAGATAAAAAGCGATGGTGCCGGTGCGCTGACGGCCGCTCACATCGTCGGAACGGATTACCAGGGGAAACTGATGATCTCATCGTTCAAAGAACGGGAGGTCATCGATGCGAAACGGGTGATGCCGAACGTACGGGCGGCAGGGATCTTTGACGCCTTCGCACCATCGGATGTGACCGCATACCGGGCAAAGGGATATCCTGTCATCAGCTTGAACAGGAAGACCGTTTCGCAGGAACTCATAGATTCTTTGCATAGCAAGAAGATCGAAGTCTATGTTTGGACCATCGATACCAGGGAGGAAGCAGAACGGCTTATCTCTTGGGGCGCCGATGGGATCTATAGTAATGAACCGGCAATGCTAAGATCAATAGTGGGATAGATTGTGATGTAATTATGAGTATTATATGTATAAGTGGGATATCGTTTTGCGTTATGCCTAAAAAATATGATGAAAGTGGGTTTTCCATGGTTATGCAAATTCGCCAATAGCAGGTAATTGTATTATTGGAAGGAGCTTTGATCAGAATATCATGAAGAACTTCGTCAGACCGTTCATATTTCTTATCGCAATCCCGTTCGTTCTCCAAGGACAGTATAACGGGACGATCTACGCAGCGGAGAAGGATCTTCCCCTGTTGTCGGAGCAGGAATTCCTGTCGGCGGCAGGGTCGGGACGCTGCATCATCCTGTTCCAGGGCGCCGACCTGTTTGAGCAGAAGGACGGAGGCCGGCGTGACAGCGAGCAGAAGGGCAAGCGTCCGCGTAGAAGCGACCCGAAGGACCAGCGCCCGCGTGATAACGCTGTCCAGGTCCCCCAGCCGTTCGTGAACGAACTGGTCAAGCAGCTTCTGCTCTTCAAAGAACGGATCGCTTCCTCCGTGCGACTTGCCCGGGTGGACGGAAAAGGCTATTCCGCAGACACGCTCGCCAGGGTGCGGAACGATGCGGCTCTGCTGCCGAATGAGCCGGGTCCGGTGTTCGCCACCTATGATTTCAACGGCGCGGTGGTCTCCCGGGTGAAGGGGCCTTTCCGGCCCGATGCCCTGCCCTGGCTCGTGCATGAGATCATGGGGTATTACATTCACTCGATCAAGACGGAGAAGGGGGAGTATCTGCGCATGGGCTGGTCGTCGACCGACACCAATTCGTCGTTCATCAATCTCGTCGGCGAGAAGAAGGAGGACCGGGAACAGGGCGGCAAGGTGGAGCGGGTACAGGTCATCGACTACGTCTCGACTCCCCGAGAAGGGGCAACCTATCGTTTTCAGCGGATGTTCGGCGCAGACGGGAAGCTGCTCGGGTCCCTCGAATCCTACGGGGACCTGGGAACGTTCGGCTATTTCGATCATGACCGGACCGGCAGGCTTCAGTACCGGGTCGCGTATCCGGCACAGCAAGGCAGGGCAGAATGAACCCTCTTCAGAAGATATTCGACCTCATCGTCATCGGCGGCGGGATAACCGGCGCGGGGGTGGCGCGGGACGCCGCGCTGCGCGGGCTTTCGACGCTGCTTCTGGAAAAGCGCGATTACGCGTCCGGGGTGAGCTCGAAGACCACGCGCCTCGTGCACGGCGGGCTGCGGTATCTTGCGAACTTCGAGGTGGACCTCGTTGCCGAGGCGCTCCGGGAACGGGCCATCCTCCGCAGGCAGGCGCCGTACCTCATAACGCCCATGCCGATCCTGATCCCCATCTACCAGGGCGATCCTCACGGAAGGGCCGCCATCTCCGTCGGCATCCACCTCTATGAACTCTTGTCCCGTGAGAAGGACATCCCTCATTACTTCACGTCCGGAACGGAAAAGACCCTTTCCCTGGAGCCCCATCTGAACCGTACGGGGCTCACGGGGAGCGCGCTGTTCTACGACCACCAGATCATCCTGCCGGAGCGGCTGGTGATCGAGAACATCGTGGCCGCGCGGGAGGCGGGCGCAACGGTGATGAACTACACAGGGGCCGAGAAGATTGAGGAGATCGACGGCGGCGTTATCGTGAAAGCCCGCGATACGCTATCGGGATCTACCTTGACCTTCCGTTCCCGGGTGCTTATCAACGCGGGCGGGCCCTGGGTCGATCAGGTCCGCAAAGCCGGCGGGATCGACAGGAAAAAGATCATCTGTCCGACCAAGGGCATTCACCTGATCGTGCCGAAGTTGTCCGAGCAGTCGCTCTTCGTGGCGTCGAAGGACGGCAGGATGTTCTTCATCATCCCGATGGACCGATGGTCCCTTATCGGCACGACCGATACGAAGTACGACGGCGACCTGGACGAGGTGCATGCCGATACCGGCGATGTCGACTATCTCCTGAACGAGAGCAGACGCGTCCTGCCCGGACTGAACCTCACAAGGAGCTCGATCCTCTACACCTACGCGGGCATACGTCCGCTGGCGTTCGAGGGCGAGCGGGAGAGCAGGATCTCGCGCAAGCACCGGGTGATCCCGGAGGGGCGGACGGGGCGCATCATCACCATTGCCGGCGGCAAGTTCACGACCTATCGCAATATGGCGGAGGACGTCGTGGATGAAGCATGCAAAAAATTGGGGAAGAAGACCCTGTGCGTGACACAGAGGGAACCACTTGCCGGAAGCCTTCCGGCGGAACTGAACGAGTACGTGAGAGAGACCGTGCCGCAGCTGGCAGAACGCTTTGGCGTCGAACCCGGGATCGTGCGGCATCTTATTCATTTCTACGGAGCGCGTGTGGAAAGGATATTGCTCTACACGAAGGACGACCCGCGTCTCGCTGAGCCGATATCGCCGGATAGCATGGACATCTACGCCCAGATCCTGTACAGTATCCGTGAAGAAGGCGCGAAGACCATCTCCGATGTCCTTCTTCGGAGAATGCATACGGGCATCACTGCTTCCCGCGGCGAGCCGCAGGCACGGCAGATCGCCGGGACCATGGCTCGGGAGCTTGGATGGAATTCAGCCGAGCAGGACCGGCGGGTGGAGAAGTTCAAAGAAGACCTGATGAAGGAAAAGAGGTTCTGATCCTCAGCGTTTCGTTATCGCGGACCGCGTTACAGCTATGCCCGTCGCTCGCGTCGCCTCGCCATCAGCAAATAAGATAACCATTCAATTTCCCGATGGAATTCCCTCCTGCATTCTGGATTTTATATTGACAAACGTTCCAAGGTGTTTTATTATCAGCCTTGTTCTCTTCTCAACACCGACAAGCATAATAATTTCTTTAGAAACAAGAGGATATAAGGAAGGCCTTTCCCATTTCGCGCTTACCATGGCGGACCCCGGATCACAAGCATCAACCGACAAATAAACGTAAAAATATCGGCATGCAAGAGCTCACACAGTTCTCTGGCCGATCGTCGGCAGGTGAAGATCATTTCGTTTTTTTTTTGGGGGGATCTAAGATATTCAGAGAGGAAGAGTTGAAATGACTTCGAAGAAATCCATCAACGTCGGCATCATCGGTTTCGGCACGGTAGGCGCGGGCACTGCGGGCATCCTTATCGAGAACGCGGACATCATCAAGCGCAGGCTGGGCATCCCGGTGAAGCTCAAAAAGATCGCCGACCTGGACATCAAGCGCGACCGGGGTGTCAAACTCGGCGATGTGCAGCTTACGAACGACGCGAAAGGGCTCATCACCGATCCCGGCATCGACATCGTGGTGGAGCTTATCGGCGGTTACAAACCCGCCAAAGAGTTCATCCTTGAAGCGATCAAGAACAAGAAGCACGTGGTGACGGCGAACAAGGCGCTCCTTGCCGTCCACGGCGAGGAGATCTATGCCGCCGCGGAAAAGTCCGGAGTGACCGTGGGCTTCGAGGCGTCCGTGGCCGGTGGCATTCCCATCCTCAGAGCGCTCAGGGACGGACTCGCGGCGAACCAGATCGAATCCATCTACGGGATCGTGAACGGTACGTGCAATTATATCCTGACCCTCATGACGAATGAAGGGAGGAAGTTCGACGAGGTGCTGAAGGAGGCACAGGCGAAAGGGTATGCCGAGGCCGACCCGACATTCGACATCGAGGGGATCGACTCAGCGCATAAGCTCGCGATCCTGACCATGCTGGCCTTCGGCACGCCGGTGAAGTTCGATGACATCTATACCGAGGGCATTTCGAAGATCACTCCCCTGGACATCGAATTCGCCCGAGACCTCGGCTACAAGATCAAGCTTCTTGCCATCACCAAACGGTCCGGCCGCGAGGTCGAGGCGCGGGTGCATCCCACCATGCTTCCCGGGGATTTTTCCATCGCCACGGTGGATGGGGTCTTCAACGCACTGAACGTCGTCGGCAATGCCGTTGGTTCAACGATGTTCTCCGGCAGGGGCGCCGGCGACATGCCCACGGGGAGCGCCGTGGTCAGCGACATCATGGACATCGGCAGGGACATGGTGGCGGGCTGCGCGGGCAGAATGCCCGTTGCCGCGTTCAAGGAACGCGAGGCCCTGAAGATCCGGAAAATGGACGATATTACGTCGTGCTACTATTTGCGGTTCACCGCCCTGGACAAGCCGGGCGTCCTTTCGCGGATCTCGGGAGTGCTCGGAAAGAACAACATCAGCATCGAGTCGGTGATCCAGAAGGGACGCGGCGCCGCGGAGGCTGTTCCCCTGGTCATGATGACCCACGAAGCGGTGGAGCGCAATGTGCGGAGCGCTTTGGCCGAGATCAACACGATGGACTGCGTTGCCGGTCCCACCATGGTGATACGGGTGGAAGAAGGGCAGAAGTGATCCGCGATCATTGATGCGCAATGGAGAAAAAGATGTCCGATGACATAAAAGTCGACAGGACGATCGACATCAGGGGTCAGGTATGTCCGTATACATTCGTGCGCTCCAAACTGGCGATCGAGAAGATGAACGTGGGAGAGGTGCTTGAGATCATCCTTGACCACAAGGCAGCCGTCGAGAACGTTCCCAAGAGCATGGAGAACGAAGGGCAAAAGGTCCTGCTCGTGGAACAGACCAGTGAAAAAGAATGGCGCATTGTTGTCCGCAAGGACAGGGAGAAAGTTAAAAAATAGAATTGCGGATTGCGGATTGCGGATTCTGGAGAGACAAGCATTTAGTGATCTGAAATCCGGGAGAAGACCTATGGAATTTACCGAAGACCAGATACTGCGATACAGCCGTCATATCCTTCTGCCCGAGGTCGGCGGCGAAGGGCAGGAGCGGCTGCTGAACGCGAAGGTCGTGCTCGTGGGCGCCGGCGGCCTCGGTTCACCGGTGGGGTACTACCTTGCCGCCGCCGGTGTGGGGACCATCGGCGTGATCGACAACGACCGCGTGGAAATATCGAACCTCCAGCGCCAGATCGCCCACAATTCAAGCCGTATCGGCGTGCTCAAGGCCGACTCCGCGAAAGAGACCTATGAGACCCTGAACCACGACGTGAACGTCGTGACGCACAAGGAGCGGCTTACGTCGGCGAACATCAAGAACATCATCAAGGACTACGATATTGTTGTTGACGGGAGCGACAATTTCCCGACGCGGTACCTGGTGAACGATGCCTGCGTCATGCTCAAGAAAACGCTCATCAGCGCCGCGGTGTTCCGGTTCGAAGGGCAGCTGATGTCCATCTACCCGGGTGACGGACCCTGTTACCGGTGCCTGTTCGAGATACCGCCGCCGCCGGGAATGGTCCCTTCGTGCCAGGAGGCAGGCATTCTCGGAGCGGTGACCGGCGTCATCGGAACGCTCCAGGCCACCGAGGTCATCAAGGCGATCCTCGGCATCGGCGAGCCCCTGAAGGGAAAACTGCTTCTCTGGAACGCTCTCGACATGAGCTTCCGGACCGTAAAAGTGCCGAAGAACCGCGAATGCCCGGTGTGCGGGGAACATCCGACGATCAAGGAACTTATCGACTACGAGCACTTCTGCTCGATGAGCCACTGAGAAAAACTGACACGGTGACACGGGGAAGGGGAGACGCGGGGACAGGAAATAATTCAGCATGTTGACGATAACCAAGAGCGATCTCGCAAGAATTCTTGACCATTGCCTCGCCGGGTATCCCAACGAAGCATGCGGCATCCTGGGCGGTCGTGACGGCATGGTGGAAAAGGTATACCGCATGACGAATGCGAGACCGGGCCCGACCACCTATGAAATGGACCCGGAGGAGCAGTTCCGGGTGATGAAGGACATTCGGGAAGCAGATCTCGCAATGGTGGGCATGTACCATTCCCACCCGGGCGGCCATGCCTATCCCTCAAGCGTGGATGTGGAAAGGGCGTACTGGCCGGGCACCCGGCTGCCGAACTATCCCAGCGCTGTGTATGTCATCGTTTCCCTCCTGGACCGCGCCAATCCGGCAGTCAGGGGTTACCGGATCGATGAGGGCACGGTAAGCGAGATATCGCTTGCCGTCACTGAACAGCTTGATGACCCTACCACTACGCATTGATTCGTTGATGGTTTTGTGATTTCTTATAATTCAGGAGGAGAAGGCCCATGGGTGTGAAAGTGAGGATACCGACGCCGCTGCAGAAACTGACGAATGGAAAGGCGGAGGTGGAATGCAGCGCCAAGAACATCGCGGAACTGGTGGATGCCCTGGAGAAGGACTATCCCGGCATCAAGGAGCGTTTGTCCGAAGGCGGCAAGGTCCGCCGTTTCATCAATATCTATGTGAACGATGAGGATATCCGTTTTGTCAACAAGGAAGAGACCGTGCTGAAGGACGGCGATAATATCTCGATCGTGCCCGCTATCGCGGGCGGCAGGTTAAAGAACGAAGTTGAGAGGTTGGGAACGTAGGAAGTTGAGAAAGTCCATACGATCATCTTGCTCGGTTTGAATTTGTATCTTCTCAACTTCCCATCGTCACAGCTTCAGCCGTTACCCGAGGAGGTCACATGGCTACGAAGAGGATCAAGCTGACATTCCCGCAAGAACTGATCAAAGAGCCCATTATCTTCACGATGGCCAAGAAGTTCGATGTCATGCCGAACATCAGGCGTGCCAAGGTTGCCGAGAGCATCGGAGAAGTTGTGCTTGAGCTTGAAGGTACCGAGAAAAAGCTTGATGAGGGCATCGCGTATTTAAGGGAACGGGGCGTCAAGGTTGAACCCGTGGAGGGTGATGACGCGGAATAGTCAGGAATAGTCGACAGTCATCAGTCGACTGCCGACCATTGACTGACCGACCGCAGGTGATCATGAAATACATCATTTTACTTGGAGATGGAATGGCTGACCGGCCGCGTGCTGATCTCGGCGGCAGGACCTGCTTGCAGGCGGCGAAGACCCCGAACCTCGATCAGCTGGCATCCGCGGGTCACGTCGGCATGGTCAGCACGGTTCCTGATGGGTATGCCCCCGGGAGCGATGTGGCCAACCTGTCCGTATTGGGATATGATCCGCGGAAGTACTATACGGGCCGGTCTCCGCTTGAGGCCGCGAGCATCGGGGTTTCCCTCGGCCCCGACGATGTAGCGTTCCGCTGCAATCTGGTGACGCTCAAGGTCGCCGGCGGCGGGCCGGCGGCGGAGCACCGCAGAACATTCTTGATGGAGGACTTCAGCGCCGGCCATATATCCACGAGCGAGGCGCGCACGCTCATCGAGGAGATCGGCGGCAAACTGGGGACCGAGCACATACGTTTTTACCCCGGCGTGAGCTATCGCCACCTCATGGTCTGGAAGGGCGGGAAGGACCGCATCGACTGCACGCCGCCCCATGACATTCAGGACAAGGATATCCAGGACTATCTGCCCCGCGGTGAGGGGGACGATGTAATCAACGAGCTGATGGAGGCGTCCTTCGAGATACTCACGAACCACCCGGTGAACAAGGGCAGGCTCGAGGCCGGCAAGCGAGCGGCCAACAGCATCTGGCTCTGGGGGCAGGGGAAGCGGCCGAGCATGCCTACCTTCCGCGAGAAATACGGGCTTGAGGGGGCGGTGATATCCGCCGTGGACCTGACCAAGGGCCTGGGGGTCTATGCGGGGTTCGAGGTCATCACGGTGCCGGGTGCCACGGGCTGGATAGACACCAATTACGTGGGCAAGGCGGAGCACGCGCTCTTTGCGCTCAAATCCAAGGACATCGTGTACCTGCACGTCGAGGCGCCGGATGAAGCAGGCCACACCGGCGACGTGAAGAACAAGATCAAGGCCATCGAGGATTTTGATGAATTCATCGTGGGCAATGTCATGCACGGCATGAAGCAGTTCGACGAATACCGCATCCTCGCGCTGCCGGACCACCCCACGCCACTCGAGATCCGGACGCACTCGGCGGAGCCGGTCCCCTTTGTGATCTACGACAGCAGGTCGGAGCGGAAGGGCGGGCTGGTGACCTATGATGAGCGGATCGCGGACCGAAGCGATGCCATCGTGTTCAAAGAAGGCTATAAACTGATGGATTACTTTTTGAAAAAGTAACAGCTTTTTTACCGCAGAGATCGCGGAGGCCGCAGAGAAAGACATTCAAGATTGAAAAACAAGATTCAAGGTATTGTCTCAGCGCTCTCTGCGTTCTCTGCGGTGAAATGATTTTATCGAAACATATCGAAACATATGGAGGGTTAGGGTGCTGATAGTACAGAAATACGGCGGAACGTCCGTCGGGAATCCCGAGCGGATCAAGAACGTGGCAAAACGGGTCGTCCGGACCAGGGAACAGGGACACGACGTGGTCGTGGTCGTCTCCGCCATGAGCGGAGAAACGGACAAGCTCATCAATCTTTCTTCGCAGGTCAACGAGAACCCCGACCCGCGCGAGATGGATATGCTTCTCTCCACGGGCGAACGGGTGACCATCGCTCTGCTTGCGATGGCCATCCAGGCGCTCGGGCACAAGGCGCAGTCCTTTACCGGCAGACAGGCGGGGATCATCTCGGACTGCGTTCACACAAAGGCACGGATCGAAAAGATCTCGGGCGAACGGGTCCGGCAGGCGCTGAAGGACGGCAAGATCGCGGTCGTGGCGGGTTTTCAGGGCATAACGGTGACCGATGACGTGACCACGCTGGGACGCGGCGGTTCGGACCTGTCGGCCGTGGCGGTCGCCGCAGCGCTAAAGGCCGATGTCTGCGATATCTATACGGACGTGGACGGTGTTTACACCACGGACCCGAACATGGTGCCGCAGGCGCGGAAGCTGGATAAAATATCCTATGATGAGATGCTTGAACTGGCGAGCTTGGGGGCCAAGGTGCTCCAGACCCGCTCGGTCGAGTTCGCGAAAAAATACAATGTTCCCATCAGGGTGCTCTCCAGCTTCAACGATAATCCCGGCACCCTGGTGACCAAGGAGGATGCAGACATGGAAAAGGTTGTGGTGTCCGGCGTGGCATACGATAAAAACCAGGTGAAGGTGACGGTGCAGGGCGTGCCGGACAAACCGGGGGTCGCGGCGAAGATCTTCAATACCATTTCGGAGAATAATGTCGTGGTGGATATGATCATCCAGAACATCGGCGAGGGCGGCCTCACCGACATGTCCTTTACCGTGCCGAAGACCGATGCCAAGAAGATCCTCGAGGTCATGAAAAAGGTGGTGGCCGAGATCAGCGCCAAGGGCGTGAGCGTGAAGGAGGACATTGCCAAGGTTTCCATCGTCGGTGTGGGTATGCGGTCCCATTCCGGTGTGGCGGCGAAGATGTTCTCCGCCATGGCCAAAGAGGGCATCAACATCATGATGATCAGCACGTCGGAGATCAAGATCTCCATTGTGATCGAAGCCAAGTACACGGAACTTGCCGTCCGGGTGCTGCACGAGACCTTCGAGATGGACAAGGCGGCGTAGCGATTGCGGATTGTAGATTGCGGATTGCGGATTGAAAACCCGCTGAAGTTCCGCCGTTAATCCGCAATCCGCAATCCGAAATCCGCAATAAGTAAGTAGAACTTAAATACAAAAGAACATCCCACGAAACTTTATGAAGCAGAAAGTACTTATATACGATACCACGCTCCGTGACGGGGCGCAGGCGGAAGACCTGAACTTCTCGGTGGAGGACAAGATCCGCGTTGCCCGGAAGCTTGATGCCTTCGGCGTCCATTACATCGAAGGCGGCTGGCCTGGATCCAATCCCCGGGACGTTGAATTCTTCAAGGAGATGCGGCGCGTGAAGCTCAAAAAGGCGAAGCTCGCGGCCTTCGGCGCGACGCGGCGCGCCCGTCTCAAGGCTTCCGAGGACCCCAGTCTCAAGTCGCTGGCAACCTCGGGGGCTCCGGTCGCGACGATCTTCGGCAAGACCTGGGACCTGCATGTGCTCAAGGCGCTCAAGACCACGCTGAACGAGAACCTCGCGATGATCGAGGATTCGGTGGCGTTCTTGAAGGATCATTTGGACGAGGTGGTCTATGATGCCGAGCACTTCTTCGACGGGTTCAAGGCCAATCCCGACTACGCGATCGAGACGCTGCTCGCGGCCGAAGCGGCCGGCGCCGACTGTCTGGTGCTGTGCGATACCAACGGCGGCGCCCTGCCCCACGAGGTGGAGGAGATCATCGTCCGGGTGCGGGCGATCATCGGGACGCCCTTCGGGATCCACGCCCACAATGACGGGGAGGTTGCGGTCGCCAACTCACTGGCGGCGGTCAGGCTTGGTGCGGCGATGGTCCACGGCACGATCAACGGCTACGGCGAACGGTGCGGCAACGCTAACCTCTGCGCCATCATCCCCGACCTCAAGCTCAAGATGGGGATCGACTGCGTCACCGATGCGACCCTCCGGAAACTTCGCGAGCTGTCGCGGTACGTCGACGAGCTTGCCAACCTGCCGCATCGGAAGTGGTCTCCCTTCGTGGGGGACAGCGCCTTCGCTCACAAGGCGGGCGTGCATGTGGACGCCGTCTCCAAGATGCCCCGGACCTACGAACATATCATCCCCGAACAGGTGGGCAACCGGCGCCGGATCCTTGTCTCCGACCTCGCGGGGAAGAGCAACATCATCCAGAAGGCGGCAGAGCTCGGCATCACGATAAAGAAGGACAACCCCGAGCTCGCGGAGATCCTTAAGAAGATCAAGCAGCTGGAGAACGAAGGCTACGAGTTCGAGGGGGCTGAGGGGTCGCTTGAGCTGCTCATGCTCCGGGCGCGCCACAGCTACCGATCGGTCTTCACCATGTTCGATCGCATCGATTACCGCATCCTGACGGAAAAGCGGAAGGTGGACCCCCATCCGGTGAGCGAAGCGACCGTGACGGTCGAGGTCGGAGGCCAGGTCGAGCATACGGCTGCCTGGGGGAACGGCCCGGTGAACGCGCTCGACAAGGCGCTCCGCAAGGTCCTGCCGAAGTATTTTCCGGGCAGGGGCCTGGACACTGTCAAGCTGCTGGACTACAAGGTCCGGGTCCTGACCGCGGCCGAGGGTACCGCTGCCCGCGTGCGCGTTCTCATTGAATCGGGCGACGGGAAATCGAAGTGGGGCACGGTCGGCGTTTCCGAGAACGTGATCGAGGCAAGCTGGCAGGCGCTGGTGGACAGCATCGAGTACAAACTGCTGAGAACGGCGAAGTCAAAAAAACGCAGGACATAGGTCTTGCCGCAAAGACACAAAGACTCGAAGAGAACAAAGCCTTTGTGCCTTCGTGTCTTCGCGGCGGCATTGAGGTTTTCTCATGATCGAAGAAGAGGGCATTGTGGTAGAAACGACCGGCGGCCTGGCCAAGGTATCCATTCTCGCCAAGAGCGCCTGTGAAAAGTGCGCCTCGTCAGAGGTCTGTCATCCGCAGGGAGAAGACTCCTACATGGAGGCGTCCAATCCCCTGGGAGCGAAAAAGGGACAGAAGGTGAAGGTCATGGTAGCGCCTCAGGTATATCTGAAGGCGTCGATCATCCTGTACGGTATTCCCATGACCGTGTTTATCGCCGCCGCCATCATCGGCAAGAACCTTGCTCAAAAGTTCTCCGGCGAGGCAAGTTCTGATCTCTGGGCGTTCATCTCGGGGATGACCCTCATGGTGGTATCTTTTTTCTTCCTCCGGCGCTATAATCAGAAGGTCGAAAAGACACAGGAGTACAAGCCCGTGATCGTCGAGATCCTCGGCTGATGCAGACCCCATCTCAAGGCGGTTATCCTTATGCGATTGATCTCCAGTAATGATGAAGCAAGGAGGCTGGCGCGTACCATCCTCTCCGACATCCTGCTGTATAACCAGGCGAAGGTGAAAGAGGGCATCGAGAAGGACAGCCTCTTTGATGTCCTGTCGGAAGAGCTTGCCGAGGGAAAGAAGTACTACGAGACCATGGTGGACCCCTCGTTGCGCCAGAGCACGAATTTCTTCAGTGAGGCGGTCATTGACATCCTGCTCAAACAGGGAGGAAAGCACAAGTCCGACATCTGGTAAGAACACGATCTTCGCTTGTCCCTCTAGTCCCCCGTTACAAAATTCTCTTACAAAGGAGTCGCTTATGCCGAGCTCTGATGTGAAGGAAGTACGCAATATAGCCATCCTGTCCCACGGCGCAGCAGGGAAGACGTCCCTTGCCGATGCCATCTTGTATGCCGCGGGGGCCATTGACCTGCCCGTCAGCGTGGCCGCGGGGAATTCCGTGTTCATGCACGAGCCGGAGGAGATGGCCC